>CAZYVE010000017.1:0-31858 GCA_964651035.1 uncultured Bacteroides sp. | reverse complement strand
TTTGTCTGATTAACAACAGCAGATTCCGGGCATGTGCAACAGGCAGCTGCGACCTGTACTATTGTCCTAAAGGACATGTATTAAGGTCCCGTAAATCATATTCTGCGATTCCCGGAATAATGTTCCATGAAACTGGGGATAATGTGCCGTGATTTCAGGCTGAAAAATCAGGGGCTGTGCTGCAAAACCTGCGTTTTGGCACAGCCCCTGAAGTGTATAAGAATGCGTGAGATGCAAGATATTAAAGGGAAACGACCGAATCCGAATCCTGCAAGCAACGCCTGTCAATGAACGATGTGGACAACCTTACTCGAATGTAACCTCCACACGCTGGTTGTCATACGATACCGCATATACCTTGTAGCTATCCTGCCACCCACCGGATACACTGAACGATGCTGTGGATGAAGGCGTGAGCATGCCATCTGATACACAAATCAAATCGCCGTCGGTATCCCCGTCGCGTACCTCGTACACAATGACGTTCTGCCAGTTGCGCATTGTCAGTTGCGCACCGCTGCGTGTGGCCGTACCACGTACTACGCTTTGCCTGTTCTTAAAAGTCTCGTAGTTGTTATCCGTGATATACTCCAAGGGGACGTCAGGGGTCGTGTATCCCAACGCTTCTACCCGTGCCCTGAGAGCTTCTATCTGGGCTTCGGTTATGGAAACTGTTCCAGTACCGTAGTCGTCTATTGTAAGGTCAACAGGGGTCAGGAATCCCCACTTACCAAAGAAGTCCAGCAGATTCATGCCTGCCGCCAACGAAGCGTTGTACACGAATTCCAACTGCTGCTCGCCCGCTGTATCCAGGTCATCGTTGGCACGCACGTATTCGTACACATCCGGATAGAAACCTCCATAGTCACTTTGTTCCAACGGGGTACGTCCCAGCACTTTACCGAAATACAGTTCCAACTGCCAGAAAGGCACCAGCTTGCAGAACACATCGTCGTGTGCATTATGTGCCAGCCCGGGCACCACAATCTCATTCCACGCCTTCGAATAGCGGTTGGGAGACACTGTGCTGCCCATGTCTTCGATCTGCAGACGCGAATCCTGCCCAAATATAGTAGTTTGTATATATTCCGCCATGATGTTGTTCGTCACCTCCGTCATACCAAGCCATCTCAGCCCGGGACGTGTCTGGTTGCAATGTCCAATCTCATGCGCAGGTCCCCAGATAGACGAGGTAGTCAGCAGGCTTACGTCGCACAGTTCGGACAAGGTATCGTCATTATAAGCCGTGCGGTAGCTTGTGGCATACATATACGAAGTATAGATGACATGCAGGTACATGCGGTTACCGAACATCTTATCGTACTTCTTCAAGCCCATTAGAAGCTGCTCGTTGTAAACAATCTGGTCGTATGCGTCGATAAGGGCATCCAAATCCGAAGTATGGTTCCTGAAGCGTGAGGTGGGGAAAGTAAGGTGTGCGTAAGCTCCCAGCACATCAAAATATAGATTGGAAGCATTAGCAAGCAACTCTTTCCACCGCCCCTGGTGGTCGGGATTCTGGCTGTCATAATAGCCGTTCACGGTGCCGGTAGCGAAGTGCACCTTCACATTCGGGGATGTCTCATATCTGTCCGTATTGTAGATAAGGTAAATTAAGCCGCCTTCCTCTATTGTCAGCTTGTTAACCCCGTCGGCCAACGGGTAATCGGTACCGCCATAACCGTCTCCGTCCGGCTCGTACAGATTCTGCACACGCAGCGAAACGGTCTGTCCCTGCAGGTCGGCCATCACAATCAGTTCTTCACCGGTTGTCACGCTCATGCCCGTTGGGTTGTCCAGCAGGCTGTAGGTTGAGGTCTTGTTTTCATCTGCCTGCACGTCGGGATCCGGATAAGGTTTATAGGAGGCTATACGGAACTCGCTTTCGTACTTGCCGTTATACATGTACCATGCTATGTTCTTGAAGAAAGAATAAGTGCATGCCTCGATATCAGCCTCCGTTATGCCCGGCTTCAGTTCCGAGCACGAGGGGTCTGTGAAGAGGGTCGAGTAATCGAAGTTTTCCGGGTTTTTCTTATAGAACTCCATCTCGGCGCACGAAACGAAGCCCTGTCCGTCTCCTGCCCCCGACAGTACTTCGAATTTTACAGCCGAAACACCTATCTGCGATTCAGGGAATTCTACTCTCGCCGCCGATGAGCTGCCCTTGAAGTCGTGTTCCATCACCAATGTCCATTCATCGGTGCTTTTCTGGTTGGCGTTACTTTTAACGTAAATGTTCACTTCTTTGAAAAGTCCGTTTGAACCCGATTCGCGCGGATAGTATATGAAGTAATCCATATCACTGCCCTCGGCAAAATAATAAGTAAGGGTAATGGGGAAATAATCGTCACCCGTATTTGTCCAGTTTGAGTGGTAGATGGTGCTCCGGTCGCCGTCAAAGGAGTTCTCTATGTTTTCCCCGGGCTGCCATGATGAGGCTTCCCCTCCTATGACCTCAACCTGAATGTCGTCCTTGATTTCGTCTGTATCCAGCGGCTCGTAATTGCCCAAACCGCTTTGTGTGACATTAAATACGACCTCCTCTACTTCCGAGTCTGCATCACTGTCGCGGAATACGATGTTTCCCTTCCTGTCAGCATCTTCATTGTTGGCTGCGGCATTGAAACTGAGAGATGAAGTAACAAGAGGATGGTCGGAGGCACTCCTGGTAGCCGGTACTTCGGTTATCCACGAACAGCTGTCTGCTATTACCGCCTCATACTCTACGTTAGCCGTTACCTCGATATCGAACACATCGCCTGCCGCACCGACAGTAACCGATTCGGGAGAAATCAGGATAGCCTTACCCCATCCAAGCTGAGCCACGGAAATGGTGTCGGACAACGAAGCTGTCACCACTGCTATGGAAGCACGGCGTACGTTCTTTTCATCGTTGTCGTCGACAGACACCAGCAGGGTGCCGTCACCGGCCTCAACATACAGCCACGTTGCATCGGCATCCACCACATGATATGTCCAGGTTGTGTTACACCGCACCGTTACAGTCTGTTCCGATGCTTCTTCTTCAAAATTCAGTGTGGTTGTCCCCACGCTCAGGTAGGGAGAAACGGTTACAATCTCTTCCTTATCACTGCACGAGCATATTGTAGCCGTAAACAACAGGAAAACGCCGCACAAGGCAGAATAGAAAATAGGATAGAATTTCATATTTCAAGATTATGATTTTATAGTCAAAAATAGTTTGCGATTTGCACAAACTAAATCTTATAGTCAAAAGACCAGCAAATTTACTATTTTTTTAAACGGTTTATCCACAAATGCTTACTTTTAACAATATTGGTTCGCAAAAAAGAGGGCGTGCCGGCGCATCAACAGTCTGCGGGCACGCCCTCAAATCTTCTTTCGGGCTATTATTCAGCTTCGGGGTCGTCTATTTCTACAGTAAGTTCATAAATGGTCATTTCGGCCAAAGCTATCCAATTGTCTCCACTCCAGCTGGACAAGACTTCGAACCAGAGATAGCGGTAACTCTCATCCAGTATATAGTTGCCCGAAGTATAGGAAACTGCCGCACCGCTGGGCAGCACCGAGTCATCCAGCTCATCAATCAGCGTGGCACCCTCACCGGTGGGGTCGTACACTTCATCGAAGGTGTTGCTACCGTACACATTCATAGTGGCCGGGTTGTCATTGTTGGTGTTATTACGCGTGACATAGTTGAACCTGAAGTTCGAAACTTCCTTGCCCAAATCCAATACTATATAGTGGGGGAAAGGCGTAGGAGAACTCCAACTCATGTGGAAAAAGTTCGAGGTATCACCGTCTATCAGGTTCTCAATCGGACCTTCGGTTGATTCCTGGGCATCCGTGTATGCTGCGGCTATCGACAGTTGCGTATAACCAGTCACCTCAATGGTGGCCTCAGCTGCTTCTGCTGTAGCCGACACCGTATAAGATGCGCTTTTCGAACCATCCCGCTTCACGGTGCACACGGTGAATACTATCTCGCCGTAGCGCGCCAACAGGTTGTCAGCCACCAGCGAATCGCTGTACACGCTGGCAGTCTTCATGTAATGCCCTTCGGGAGTATCATAGTCTACCTCCACATAATAATAATCAACCTCATCGGGAATAGTCCATTTGATGGTAACCTGTCCCGGACCGGGAATGGTGGTAATAGTAGTATAGTCTATACCGATAGGGTAACCGTCTTCGTCCTCTGAACACGATGTTCCGCAAAACATCAGTATCACTGCCGCCAGAGTGCTGCCGATATATCTAATTGTCCGTTTCATAATATTCTGTTGCATTACGTTAGAATTAAAATTCATGATACCAAACGTTGTCTTTAATAGCCCGGGTTCTGCACCAGGTTGTCATTAGTATTAACATCATCGATAGGTATTGGGAGCAGATAATTCGTAGGACTGGTAAATGCACGCTCGAATTCCACTTCCGTCAGTTGTGCAAACTGAACAAGGGTAGAGGCGTTGATATTCATTCCTTGTGCCTTGACACCGAAATAGTCTTCAGCCAACAGCCAACGACGCATGTCCCAGAAATTCTCATTTTCAAGATAGAACTCGACCATACGTTCCTGTCGTACGATTTCACGCAGCTTGTCTTGTGTCAAGTCTGCAATGTCGTTCCATGACTCCTGCACGGTAGGGATACCGGCCCTTGTACGCACACGGTTCAGGTAGGTCATAGCCGTCTCCAAATCGCCAGTCTCTACACACGCTTCAGCATATCCCAGGTACAGTTCGGCCAGACGCATCACCGGCCACGGGTAATAATATGGGCTTTGCAACGACTGTGTAAGACTTATATCCGGGCTGCAACCTTTTTTGTTGAGGTAACCTGTGGGAGAATAATTGTTGGTGCGCATGCTGGATGTGGTTCCACGGGAGCAGTTACCACCCAACACAAAGTCACACACCAGACGGCGCGTATCAGAGTCGTAGGTTGCATCACTGTTATAAGCTCCGGAAGTGGACGCGCTGGTTACCTCGTAATAACCACCCTGGAATGCCACCCAGGCATAGAAACGGGGTTCACGGTTCAGGTTGAAGCGAATGGTCTCATAACCTACGGCAGCTTCGTCGGCATGGTCGCTATCCACTGTGACAATTTCAAGCTGATCCAGGTTCTTGGTTTCGGGGTCTTCGTCCCAAGGCAGTCCGTTTTTGGTATAGAAACGGTTCAACATGGCCCAAGTCGGGGCAATACCGTTCCATGCAGAACTGCTACAATACGGATAACTCTTATTCTGAATGCCATAATATCCTTCAGTACGTGAGTCGGGGAAGATTACCTCACTGTTTCCGCCACCGCCGCCGCCACTGCTGTAGTCCATGATGTTCCAGCGCAGGCGATGCTGGTACGGGTCTTCAGGAGTTGTATTGCTGTCTACCGTATAGTTATCCACCTCATACAGGTAATAACCGCCCGATTCAGCCTCCTGTATTGCATCGAGCATGGCGTCGCGGCATTCCACCCACTTGTTGGCATCATAGGACGAAGGCATGAGAGCCGTACCGTCGTTATTCTGCAAAGCGTTGTAATAGCTGACAAGTTCAGAACTGGGGCTTCCTCCTCCATAATTCAGCAGGGGCGAAGCCGCATAAAGCAGCATCTTGGCCTTGAACGCCTTGGCAGCCATGCGAGTTGCCAGTCCGAACTCGGCAGCCTCGCGCGTTGTAGGCAGGTCGGCTGCCGCGCGGTCAAACATTTCGCACACAAAGTCAACGCATTCATCAAGCGGTGTACGCGATTTGTAGTCTTCCGCGGACTGGCCGAGGTCTTCCACTCCATCGATGATGATTACAGGGCCGTAGCATCGTATCAGCATATAGTGGTAGTATCCTATAAGGAAGTAAACCTGTGCACGATAGTCTGTACGCAAAGATTCCGTAAACTCGGCATCATTCACACTGTCCATGTTTTCCAGCATCAGATAACATTGGCGCAACCCGTCGAAGAAAGTGCTCCAGTAGGAAATCACAGGGTCTGAAGCCGAATAATTCCCCTTGGGAAACGAAGCAAACGTTTCGTGCTCGAATGCCGTCACCACCTCGTCACCGGTCATCAGATCCAGCGAACTTGTACCGCTTCTCGATTCCGGTATGTAGGAATAGCATGAATAAAGATAACGACGCACTGCAGCAAAATCGGAAAAAGCATCAGCTTCTGTGTCTATTTCATCAGGCACCACATCCAGGAAATTGCAGGACGAAAAGCCCAGCAACATGGAAAGCAGCAGACAAACAGGATATAGTCTTTTTTTCATGATTCGTTTTTTTATGTATTTCTATTGATATTAAAAACTAACTTGCACACCTACGTTGTAAGTACGTTGTGTAGGATAACTCAGACCGGCACCGCCTCCCATCTCAGGATCCCACAGTTTGAAGGGTGAGAAAGTAAGCAGGTTGGCACCGCTGACATAAACGCGCAACTTTTTAAAATTATAACCTATCTCGATATTTTTCAGCTTCAGGAAAGCGGCGTTACGCAACCAGTACGTGCTGCTGACGCTATTATGGTCGTTCACATATTGTGTCAGGCGCGGATAGGCGGCATTGGGGTTCTGATTGTCGGCACTCCAGTAATCATCGGCAATCCATTGCAGTACGTTACGGTTATATGAGGCACCGAACGGATGGAAACCGCTCATCATCAACGACACCTTTGCCTGGCCTTGGAAGAAGAACGAAAAGTCCCAGTTCTTGTACTGGAAGCTCGGACCGAATCCGTACACTATTTCGGGAACAGTAGGATTACCAATCACCACCTGGTCGTCCGAGGTAATTAAACCGTCATAATTGCCGTCATTATCCGGCTGGTCCAGATACTTGATATCGCCCGGTGCAATGGCAATGTTGCCAAGCGTAGAGGTGGCACTGTTGTCTATGTCAGCCTGGTCGATGTAAAGTCCGTCTGCCACATATCCCCAAATGGCATAGATACTTTTACCCACATAGCTCATGGCAGTACGTGTGCCTGCCGGTTCGTCATATTCCAGCACCCGGTTGCGGGCAAAAGTAAACGTACCCTTGAACTGCATGGAGAAATCTCTGTTAAACTGCTTGCCGTAGTCCACAGAAAGATCGAAGCCCCAGTTTTTCACCTTGGCAAAGTTTCCGTAAACGGTAGTGTTGCTTGTACCGAAATAAAGAGGTATGGACTGACGTGCCTGGAAGATATTGTCACGTATTTCCTGGAATCCTTCAAAAGTGATATTCAGCGAATTGAACAGTTGCAGGTCGAGGCCCACATTGAGTTTGTGGCCAACTTCCCAAGTTATGTCATCATTTTCATAACGGTCGTAGGTAGGGCCATAGTATGTGGAAGTATTATTGCCATACCCCGTTGTATAACCTACACTCTGCAGCGTTACCTGGGCCAGATACAGGAAACGGTCACTGTTCAGCTGGTCGTTACCTACCAGACCATAAGAAGCCCTTATTTTTAAGTTGGAAACGACATCTCTAAGTGATTCCCAGAAAGGCTCTTCGGAAATGTTCCATCCTGCTGAGATGGAGGGGAAGAAGCCCCAGCGGTGTCCAGCAGCAAAGTTTTCGGAACCATTGTAACCGGCATTGAGTTCCAGCATATACCTATGCTTGTAATCGTATGCCAGACGGGCGGCAAAACCCATCTTACGCTCGGGCAGCGATTCTATTAGTGACGACGGCACGTTTGTGTTGAACTGCTCGAGGTTCCACAACAACAGGCCGCTCACGTTATGGTCGCTGGCAAAGGTGCGGTCGTAGTTAAAGTAACTCTGGAAATAAATTTTGCGGTCGCCATCGGTAGAGTTGGAAGTAGTCATACTGTGACGTTCCGGGTCTCCCATGGCAGAGATTGTATAATTATATGTGCCGTCAGCATTCTGGCTGTAACCCGACATATAATATTGGTTATAATCCGCATAACGGCTTGTCTGTGTATAACTCCAGTTTTTGAACGAGAACAGAGCCTTGAAAGACAATCCCGGTGTAATGAAATCCAGCTTCTGGTCGAAGTCGATATTGGCGATCACCGTGCTTTCCGTATAGTCTTTGTATCCCTGTGTGGCGTATGCCATCGGGTTGGCAGCTCCTTGCTCGTTTCCACCTGAATAGGTACCCCAATGTACCCAGTCACCATCGTCAAACAATTCGGACGGGAAACTGATAGGATAATCCACCGGACTGTTGTTCATAATGGTGCTGAAGATGTTGTCCACACTGTTGTAAGGTCCCCGGTAATCATTCAACTGCACATTCAGGTGCAAGGCTATTTTGGAGGACTTGCTCATGTTGAAGTCAATATTGTTCTGGAAAGAGTATTTCTTCAGGTCAATATTATTGCTATACGAGAAGTATTTGCTGGAGTTGTCTTGCAACATACCTGTTTCATGGTTGACATTGAGGTTCATGAAATAAGTGATTTTCTGCGTACCTCCGCGTATGTTCATATTGGCCTTCTGATTGAACGTGGCATTTTTGAAGATTTCGTTATACCAGTTCACATTGGGATAAATATAAGGGTCGAGACCAAGACGGGTGGCATTCATCTGCGATTCACTGAACAGCACAGAACCTGTCCCCTGATTGGTAACCGCCTCGTTATACATCTGCATGTAAGTGACTCCGTCAACGAAATCGGGAATCTTGGTAGGCTGGTTAACGTACAGCTCGACACGTGCACTGATAACGGGTTTTTCCAGGTCGGCACCCGATTTGGTCTTGATTATCATAACACCGTTGGCACCGCGGGTACCGTACATGGCAGTAGCCGTGGCATCTTTCAAGATAGAAAAACTCTCGATGACGTCGGGATCGAGCGAGTTCAGGTCGGCCGTGCTGATTTCCACACCATCCATAATCAGCAAGGGGGTTGTTACACCGCTCAGGGTTGAGATACCTCGGATGTAAAAGTTGGAACCATTGCTGCCCGGCTCACCACTACGCTGGTAGGCGATCACACCCGACAAGCGACCGGCAAACGAATTGGACAGGTTGGCGCTTGGTACTTTCAGGTCACTTGGTCTGACAGTCTGGATAGCACCCGTAACACTCTCCTTCTTCTGCCCCGTACCAAAAGCAGTGACAACGACCTCTTCCAACTGCTGGGCGTCTTCCACCAAAGTAATGGAAAGTATCCTTACATCAGTAACTGTTATTTCCTTGGATACATAACCAATGAAACTTACCTCCAGCACATCGCCTTTTTGAGCCGTTATCTGAAATTCTCCATTAATATCGGTCACAACCCCTTGCGAGATTCCCTTAATTCTTACGGCACAACCAGGAATAGGTTCTCCCGTCTGGGAATCGACAACTACACCTTTTACTGCCTGACGGTTTATTTCCTGCTGTACACCTTCTGTAGCAGGGAAGTCCGATTCCATAAGCGTAGGAGTGTATGCATAACTCCATAAGCTTGTAAAGATAAGACTGGCTGCAAACGCAGTCCTCATAAAATAACGAGGTTTCGCCATAATTCAACAGTTTTTAATTTACAAATACGGTTAAAATAAATAGATCTAGGTTAGACATATTATTATATACTTAAACGCTATGCTTATTTTGGTATAAAATATATTTTCTTATCGCAAACTTATATAATATTTTTAATAGAGAACATTACTTATCCTCTTTTTTACAAACATTAACAATGTAAATATATACATTAACTAAAATATAGAATTAAATGATGAAACGGAGCATACTATAATTGCAAATTCCGCAGAAATTATCCACTGCCGGCGGACTTACCGGGTTACATCGGACAAGTTGCCTCACATAATACCGGGCATGAAGAAAGGCGATGTGGCATAACACATTAGGGGCTATGCTGCAAAACTTGCGTTTTGGCACAGCCCCTACAATTTTATTTATAAATATGATAATAATACGTGTTTATAGTACGTCGACCTGTCAAGGCGTCTGGTTGTCCTCCGGCAATACGGCCAACTCCTCCTGCACCCAATTATAGAGCAGGCGTTCATCGGCAGACGGAGAGGTTTCCATTGCCTCCACATATCGGCGGATGGCGGATGCATGCTCTGCATTGTGGTGCATGAAGCTACGCATGGCAGACATGGCAGCGTTGCGCACATGGTATGCCCCTCCCAGGAAGGCAGCCACAGACTGGTCGAGAAACTCGTTACGGATGCGGGGAAGCATGTCACCCTTTTTCATCAGCAACCGGGCTATAGTTAAGAAGCCGCACACCTGGGCGTACTCGCTTTCGCAGGCAATCCACTGAAACGACTTTGCCGGAGCATACGGCAGGTATTGAAAGAGATTCATGCTTGTCAGCCCGGCTATTTCGATATTGCGTATATCATCTACCCAGATGTCGGCTATTTCGGGATAGAAGCTGTCGATCGGCTGCAACAATCCGGCCATGATTTTACATTCGCGTATGTCTTCTTTCCAAAGGGCCTGCGCCAGTTCATGATTCTTGGGGTAGCGGGTTGCTATCTGCCTGATGCGCGGCAGCTCGACCCCGAAGTTCAGATTATAGAACAGCCCCTTATCGCGCATGCTTCGCGCTGCCACCCCGTTCATCGCGAGGCGGAACTGCGTTTTGATATCTTTCAACTGCCCGTGCAAATCCATCTGCTGTGTCATATACATCATCATAAATCCAGTTTCCGTGCAGGCTAATCGTTGCGGGCAGGCAATGTGGAGTAATCTCTGCCGTAGCGCAACATCTGCTCCACATAATCTTCATCATAACTTACGGTCACGTCGATGATGTTGCCGCCGTCATCGGTCACAGGCTCGTATATGGGGTTTACAAAACCCTTGTAAGGAGCCAGGTTGAGCTTCTTATATCGCTCAAGCACTTCTGTATGCAGGTCCGGGTCTACCTTGACGCCGTAATCTTCCACCAGTCTGCGCGCTGCAGCAAAGTCGCCGGTAGACTTCACACGCTGCACCTCGGCCAGCAACAGTCCGAACAGCTCACGCAACTTGCCGTAATCGTTTATCTTGACGTAGGTTTTGCCGTCGCGTCTGACCATTTCCACCACATTGTCCGGACGACCATTCTCGTACACCCACCGGGCAATAAGCTGGCGGTTGCGCATGTGGGCTTCCTCTATCTGGTTGCCCGGCTCTATACGTACCAGTTGTGTCATCAGGCCATTCATCATATAGGTATAATATTGCGCATGATACGCCGTAGCATCGGGCAACAGTCCCAGTTCCACCAACTTAGGGTCAGCTACATAATAGAGGCCGAACAGGTCGGCACGAGCCTCCTCTATGGTTGAGCCGTAAGCTTTCAGGCCATCCGGGTCCACGCCGGGCAGTATTTTACCGGAGCCGTGCCCCAGGCATTCATGCAGGTCTGTATGCAACTCATCTGTCAGGTCGCTGTATTTGTCGATAAGCTGCAGTTCCTCGCTGCCATACACAAACTCCTCATTGAAGCCGTTACCGTGGGCAGCCTTGTTGTAAGCATCGGTAATATTGCCTATGGTCACAGACTTCGAGCCGTACCTGCTACGTATCCAGTTGGCATTTGGCAGATTTATGCCGATGGCCGTGGACGGGTACAAGTCTCCCGCCAGGATGGCCGCAGTGATGACTTTGGCCGACACGCCTTTTACCGTCTCTTTTTTGAAACGGGAATCTACGGGCGAATTGTCTTCAAACCACTGGGCGTTGGAGCTGATTACCTCTGTGCGGTGCGTGGCTTCCAGGTCCTTGAAGTTTACCAACGCTTCCCAACTTGCTTTCAGTCCCAATGGGTCGCCGTACGTCTCCGTAAACCCGTTCACGAAATCCACACGCGAATCCAAATCCTTAACCCACAATATGGAATAATCATCATAAGCCTTAAGGTCGCCCGTCTCATAAAATTCCACAAGCTTGCCGATAACAGCCTTCTGCTCCGGAGTTTCGGCCACAGACTCTGCTTTCTTCAGCCAGTACACTATCTTCTCAATGGCCTGCCCATACAGTCCGCCAACCTTCCATACCTTCTCTTCCAGTCTGCCGTTCTTCTTGACAAGCCTGCTGTTGAGGCCATACGACAGCGGAGAATCGTCTTTGGGGTTCTTCATTGCAGCATAGAAGTCTTCCGCCTCCTGCTGCGTCACCCCGTCGTAATAATTACATGCCGAAGTCTGTATCAGGTCTTCCCCGTCAGCCTGGTTCACCCGTTTAGGCATTACAGACGGGTCGAATATAACCGGGAACACCTCGTCACACAACTGTTCTACCGACTGGCCTTCTGCCAAAGGCAATGCCGAGGGCTCTATACTGTGCAAAGCCCTCCTGAAAAACTCTGGACTGAACCCCGGCACGAACTTTTCACTTCCATAATGATGATGGATGCCGTTGGAAAACCACACCCGTTTCAGATAAAGTTCCATTGCCTTAAATTCGGCCGAGTCCTTGTCTCCGTCATAATTTGTATAAACGGCTTCAAGCATCTTGCGTATGACAAGGTTATATCTGCCATTCTGGTCAAAAAGTATATCCCTGCCCTGCAATGCGGCTTCCGTAAGGTAGTATATCAACTTCTTCTGGTCGAGCGACAAATCCTCGAATCCCGGTACGCGGTAGCGTAAAATCTGTAAATCTGCAAACTGTTCCACTGTATAATCGAATTTTTCCGTCCCGGCCGGTGTGCCAGGAACATTACTGCACGCGCCTGAAAAAAACGCAGCAAACACTGTCGGTATCAATAGTTTATTCATAACTGTCCGGATGATATGGGTAAATAACGGATAAATGTCTTAAAAACGAAAAGGAAGTATTCCGGCACAAGCATTCCGAAATATTTCCTTTTTGTTTCGGGCTGACAATAATCATTTTTTCCGTTCCAGATGTTTCTTACGATACCCGTTCGGGGTATCTCCTACATTCTTGTAAAAAGCAGCGTAAAAAGACTGACGGTTTGCAAAACCCACCATGGAACTTATCTCCTCCACATTTCTAGCGGCATACCGCTTGTCAACCAGCAAATGCATGGCCTCCTTTATGCGATATTCATTAAGCAGACATGAATAATTCATGCCAAAACGTGAATTGACAACCGCAGACAGATAACGGGTGTTTGTCTGCAAATCCCTGGCCAAATCCTTGGCCGAATATTCGGGATCTCTGTACTTTTTTTGCACAACAATAATATGCAAAATCTTGTCATACAACTCATCTGCCAGTTCCGGACGTATCAAAGAACGGTAGGCAGCGTCCTTTTTCTTCTTCTCGCGCAGATTATAAGGGCGTTTCTTCGACACCAATTCTTGCGCCTTGTTTTCTAATTCACTCATCAAAATTACTGGTTAGGGTTGTTTAAAAAAGATAATCTATCATTTCAAGATTTAGATTTTACAAAAATCTGATATTTTTTCCTTTTCTGCAACCTTCCCAGTACTTTTTTTAATAAAAAAAGTATGTATATATAAATATGTTAATATAATAAGATTCTTTGACAATATATCAGTTTGAAAAATTGGAGTTAAAATTAAAAATAAAATAAAGACTTTTAATGGAAACGGATTTATGGATTACTCTGCAGGTGGAGAGATGCAATCCGGCACACGCAATAATGCAATTCCCCTTTTCTCAGTACATGTACTGCGCATGCGGAAATTTCGTACGCGGCACGCACAAAGTATGTTGTGCACATCCCTATGAACCGGACGGCAGAAACATGCGGTTATTTGCACTGTTGCAACAGGTCCTCAAGCTCCTCTTCCGGGATACCCAACAGAACGGCCTTCTCAAAATCCGCTTTAGCCAACTGCTTCTGCTGCTGCGACAAGTATATCTGCCCACGCATCAGATAAGCCTCCGGACGCGATTTATCCAACCGGATAGCTTCATTCAGGTCCATCAGCGCCATAGCCTCATTGCCCATATCTTTCTCCACACCGGCACGAGCCGTGTAGACTACAGCATGCTGCGGTGCCACCAGAGATGAAGTGCCTTCGGCTTTCTCGTTAATCATGCCATTCAGTATCAGTATGGCCTCCTCATATTTTTTCTCCTTCTGATTCAGTATGGCCAACCCTATGCGTCCGCTGAAGCTTTCGGGGCTCAGCTTCAGCAAGCGCTCATAATCCGCTCTTGCCGATTTATATTCCCCTTCCTCCGTATAAATGTATGCACGCATATTAAGGGCTTCTTCATTGTCGGCATCCACATCCAACGCCAATGAATAATCAGCACGGGCTTTCCCCATTTCCCCCAGTTCAAGGTAAAGAGCACCGCGGTTTATGAGGGCAAGCGACGTGCGGGGAGCCATATTAAGGGCGTAAGTATATGATTCGAGTGCCTCACGGTAGTGCCCCCGACGATACTGCACCGTACCCAGATTGGTAAATAGCAAGGCATTACGGATATTGGCAGGATCCAGCCTCAACGCCTCACGGATATACTCTTCCGCTTTCTTAAGGCTATCATTGTCTATTGCGCTGTAAGCCCGTTTGCAAAGTTCATCGTAAGTCTGCGCACCGGCAGGGAACGACATCAGCAAAGAAACCGCTATGGCAGAAAACAGTATTCTCATAACTAATCCAAAGGATATGTATCAAAAGCAAACAAGTCGGTAGACAAATAGCGTTCACCGGTATCCGGCAGTAATGCCACAATTTGCCCGCCGGCAAACTCCGGGCGAGAGGCCAACAGACGTGCCGCATAGACAGCAGCTCCGGAAGAGATTCCGGTCAGCAGGCCTTCGGTCATTGCCAAATCGCGCCCGGTGCGGATTGCATCTTCATCGGTGACGGGCATTACTTCATCAACTACCGAAGCATCGTAATTGGCAGGGACAAAATTGGCTCCGATACCCTGTATGCGATGCTTCCCGGCTTTCCCGCCTTCAAGCACAGGCGAATAGGCCGGTTCAACAGCTACGACGTAGACAGAAGGGTTATGCGACTTCAATGCCCGCCCTACACCCGACACTGTGCCTCCGGTTCCTACTCCAGCCACAAAAACATCAACATGCCCGCAGGTGTCCTGCCATATTTCTTCACCTGTAGTACAACGGTGTACCCGGGTATTGGCAGGATTCTCAAACTGCTGCGGGATATAAGCCCCCGGAATGGCTTTGCACAACTCTTCCGCCTTGCCCACGGAACCGGCCATGCCATCTGCGCCCGGTGTCAGCACTATTTCCGCTCCAAGAGCTTTCAGCAAATTCCGCCGTTCCACACTCATTGTCTCGGGCATGGTCAATATCAGACGGTAACCACGTATGGCGGCAACCATAGCCAATCCGATACCTGTATTGCCGCTGGTAGGTTCTATCAGGGTTGAACCGGCATGAATCAAGCCACGCTGTTCAGCATCTTCTATAAGGGCGAGAGCCGTGCGGGCTTTTACACTGCCCCCCGGATTGAAAGATTCCAACTTAGCCAATAAAGGGCGTGCAAGATTATATTTACGGCTATAGCCCGCCAACTCCATCAATGGTGTATGGCCTATAAGCTCGGTAAGGTTCTTAGCTATCTTCATAACACACTGAGAATAACAGGCACAGCAATTATTGCCTGCCAATATAATCTACCAGCCAAGCGCCAACCTCTTTTGTACCGTACCTGGCACCTCCTTCAACCTGAATCTCAGGTGTACGGACACAAGCATCCAACGAAGCATCTACAGCATTACGCACCATAATGCCTTCCTCATTCAAGTCGAAATACTCAAATAACATTGCCACAGACAACACCTGTGCCAACGGATTGGCTATATTCAGCCCTTTGGCCTGTGGCCAGGAGCCATGCACAGGCTCAAATACAGGAGTACTGTCACCCGTAGAAGCAGAAGGCAATAACCCCATCGAACCGCTGATAACAGACCCTTCATCTGTAAGTATATCACCAAAAGTATTTTCAGTGACCATGACATCAAAAAACTTAGGTTCCTGAATCATCTTCATGGCAACGTTGTCCACAAACATATAGTCTGTAAGCACATCGGGATACTGTGGAGCCATCTCCTGGGCTATCTGCCTCCAAAGACGGGAAGATGCAAGTACGTTAGCCTTATCAACCACAGTAAGATGCCGGCGGCGGCGCCTGGCATACCCGAAAGCTACACGAAGTATACGTTCGATTTCAGGACGGGTATAATAATTTGTATCCCAAGCCTTATCATTGTCCTGATATTTTTCTCCAAAGTACATCCCCCCCGTCAGCTCGCGAATGCAAAGAAAGTCTGCCCCATCCACAAGCTCGGTACGCAAAGGGGATTTGTGGAGCAAGCATTTGAAAGTCTGCACAGGGCGGATGTTGGCATAAAGTCCCAATTTCTTACGCATGGCCAACAGTCCCTGTTCCGGACGAACCTTGGCTGTAGGATCGTTGTCATACTTTGGATCGCCCACGGCAGAGAAAAGCACTGCATCACTCTCCTTACATATCCGAAAAGTATCTTCAGGAAAAGGGTCGCCTACCTTGTCTATGGCATCCGCACCGCAAATGGCGTAATCATAATGTACCTCATGTCCAAACTTTGCACACACGGCATTCATCACATCCACTCCTACGGCTGATATCTCGGGACCGATTCCATCACCGGCCAATACTGCAATTTTCAGTTTCATTGTTTTCTTATATCCGTTTTAATCTTTTCTTTGTTCCACTTTATTTCTTATACCTGCATTTCTTAGTCAAACAGCAAAATAAACACGATTGAATAATGTAAGCAAAACTTTGATGCTTAATTATCCATACCATTCTGTTTTTTTAAAAAGGCTGCAGGAATCTTTAGAATCAATCACATGTCCGATATTATTCTTTCACTGACCTTATCAAAATCCCCTTCGATCAGGTTAAGCATCTTCATAGTTGCCTTGATAGCAGCTTCTGTCTGGTCGGCATCAAGACCCCGGGTACGAAACACACGGTTATCAAAGCTCCACGTAATGACAGTCTGCACAAAAGCATCTGTACGTCCGCCCGGCGGGATACTGACTGCATAATTGGTCAGCATGGGGAAACGGCGTCCCAGCGTTCCTTTGTAGATTTTGCGCAGGGCGCGAACAAAAGCGTCATATTGGCCATCACCGCTCGAGCTTTCTTCATACTCCTTGCCGTTAATTTCCACCTTGAGGGTGGCCATGGGATGAAGCCCGTAAGCCAGATTGACAATATAACTTTTCAGCCTAACACGTTCATCCTGTACATCATGTTTCAGCACATCGCTTACTATATACGGCAAGTCTTCCTGTGTTACCAGTTCTTTCTTATCGCCCAATTCTATAATACGTTCCGTAACCTTACGCATGGACTCTTCGTCAAGTTCCAGTCCCAGGTCTTCCAGATTCTTGCGGATATTGGCCTTGCCTGAGTTCTTGCCCAAAGCATACTCGCGCTTACGGCCGAAGCGCTCGGGCAGAAGATCGTTACAGTAAAGATGCTTCTTATTGTCTCCATCGGCGTGTACTCCGGCCACTTGGGTAAAAACATTCTCACCGACTATCGGTTTGTTTGGCGGAATGACAACACCGCTGTATGACTCTACCACGCGGCTGACGTCGTTCAAACGGCTCTCGTCGATACCGGTAATGGCCTGGAAATGGTCTTTAAGAATGGCTTGCACACTGGCCAAAGGTGCATTTCCCGCACGCTCTCCCAAGCCATTGATGGTAGTATGCAAACCTTTGCAACCACTCAGCACAGCAGCCAGCACATTGCTGACAGCCAAATCATAGTCGTTGTGTGCATGGAAATCGAAATGCTTATCGGGATAACGCTTTATCATCTTGCGCATGAACTCTATGACCTGCAACGGATTAAGCAGGCCCAGCGTATCAGGAAGCATATAACGCCTTATCGGGCTATCCGACAAAGCATCGACAAGTGAATAGACATAGTCTGGCGAATCTTTCATGCCGTTGCTCCAGTCTTCCAGATATACGTTTACCTCCAAGCCTTTCCCGACAGCGTAATCTACTACTGAAAGTATTTCTGCGATATGTTGTTCCGGCGACTTCCTTAGTTGATATGTGCAATGTTTCAGAGAACCTTTGCACAACAGGTTAATGACACGGCATCCCGCTGAACTGATCCAGTCAACAGAATGGTGCCCGTCAACGAAGCCCAACACCTCAACACGGGACAGCAGCTCACGCCGCGCGGCCCAGTCGCATATAATCTTCACGGCAGCCAATTCGCCTTCAGATACCCTTGCTGATGCCACTTCCACACGATCCACCTTCAGGTCTTCCAACAGGAGGCGTGTAATCATCAGTTTCTCATGTGGCACAAATGACACCCCTGCCGTCTGTTCACCGTCACGCAGGGTAGTGTCCATTATCTCAATCTTAGGATGCCTCATGGCGTTTACTTTCATAAGCTTCTATCTTGTCCTTATTTTCGAGCAGGAAATCTATGTCGTCCAGCCCGTTCATAAGGCAATGTTTCTTATAAGCATTTATCTCAAAGTGCTCGCACCTTCCGGTGGCTTTGTTTGTGATGGTTTGTGCTGGCAGATTGACTTCCACCTCAGTTTTTGGGTCGGCTTGTATTGAACCGAAAAGCTCTTGTAGGAAATCTTCTGTAACCACCACGGGAAGAACAAAGTTATTCAATTCGTTATTTTTGTGGATATCGGCAAAAAAGCTGCTAACTACCACGCGGAAGCCGTAGCCGGCCAAAGCCCATGCGGCATGTTCGCGACTGCTACCCGAGCCGAAATTCTTGCCCGCCACAAGTATGCAACCACCGTACAGAGGATTATTCAGCACAAAGTCCGGGTCGGGAGAACCATCAGCACGATAACGCCAATCACGAAAAAGATTGTCACCAAAGAATTTCTCCTCACGGGTGGTAGCCTTGAGGAAACGTGCAGGTATTATTTGGTCGGTATCCACATTCTCCAGCGGAAGTGGGACGCAAGTAGATGTTATGATGTCGAATTTCTGTTTCATATAGCTATGTATATTGTTTTGTTCAGACGAAATCAGAGCAGTGTTCGCGGGTCGGTAATACAACCTGTAACGGCGGCTGCCGCGGCTGTGAGCGGACTTGCCAACAATGTGCGTGAGCCGGGTCCCTGCCTGCCCTCGAAGTTTCGGTTACTCGTAGATACTGCATACTTGCCTGCGGGGACTTTATCATCATTCATCGCAAGGCAGGCTGAACATCCGGGTTGCCGTATCTCGAAACCTGCCTGCCGCAACACTTCGTCAAGCCCCTCACGGCGTATCTGATCGAGCACCATCCATGAACCGGGAACGAGCCATGCCACTACACCATCGGCCTTCCTGCGACCGCGTACTATAGATGCAAAGGCACGAAAGTCTTCTATCCGTCCATTGGTGCACGCACCAAGGAAAACGTAATCTATCTTCCGGCCCAACAGTGATGTCCCCGGAGTGAAACCCATGTAGTCGAGCGATTTCCGATACGAAGCCTGCGCCGCCTCACTCATACCCTCCAGACCGGGTATAGGGTGTGTAATACCAGTACCCATACCGGGATTGGTGCCGTAGGTAATCATCGGTTCTATATCCGCCGCATCAAAGTACACTTCCTTGTCAAATACGGCATCGGGACCGCTGTGTAGTGTACGCCAATATTCCACAGCCTTGTCCCATTCTTTGCCTTGCGGGGCATACTCGCGGCCTTTGATGTAGCTGAAAGTGATATCGTCAGGAGCCACCATACCTCCCCTCGCCCCCATCTCTATGGAGAGGTTGCACAAAGTGAGCCGTCCCTCCATACTGAGCGAGCGCACAGCCTCGCCGGCATACTCTACAAAATACCCAGTGGCACCTCCGGTAGTCATCTTCATCATCATATAGAGAGCAAGATCCTTGGCTGTGACACCACGGCCCAGATGCCCGTCAACGGTAATACGCATTGTCTTGGGACGTGACTGCAAGATGCACTGCGACGCCAACACCATCTCCACCTCACTGGTGCCTATCCCGAATGCCACGGATCCAAGTGCACCGTGTGTGGAAGTGTGCGAATCACCGCAGACCACGGTCATACCCGGCAACGTCAGTCCCCGCTCCGGTCCCACCACATGTATGATGCCGTTGCGATGATCCATCATGCCGAAATGTGTCAGGCCAAAATCGGCAGCATTCCTTGCCAGCGTATCAACCTGATTGCGCGACACGGGGTCGGCTATCGGCTTGTCCTGGTCATGTGTAGGCGTATTATGGTCAGGCATGCAGAAAATCTTTCCCGGTCTGAGGCATTTGATTCCACGCTTACGCAGGCCTTCGAAAGCCTGGGGACTGGTAACCTCATGGCAGTACAAGCGGTCGATATAAAGTTGTGTGGGACCGTCGGGCAATTGCTGCACTATGTGTGAGTCCCAGATTTTGTCGAATAAAGTATTCATCTTTCTTCTTTGTCTTTTGAATTATATGGTTCAACAATATGTACCTCCCACCCGCTACTCCGTTTTATTTTTACGATGCAGACATTTCATTTACAAGTGTCAAAAACATCCACAAGAGATACGGAAGAGTTTCGGAGCCATGCCGGAGGGCAGGGGATATTTCCCTTTGCCAGTAAACAGTCTTTATATTTTGTCAGTCCAGCTTGAACTTGTTGATGCAGTCTATATATGCCTCTACCGAAGCAGCAATGATATCGGTATTGGCTCCGAAACCGTAATACACGCAGTTATCGTACTCTACCTGCATGTGCACCTTTCCCATATCGTCGCTGCCTTTACTGATAGCCTGTATAGTAAACTCCCTAAGGGTCATCTGCCTGTTTATAATCTTCTTTAGAGCCTTGATGGCAGCATCAACCGGTCCGTTGCCGCTTGCACAGTCTTCGAACTTCTCCCCACTGATGCTCAGACCGATGCTTGCCACCGGATGTACCCCTACTCCACTGGTCACCTGCAGGTAGTCCAGTTTAATTCGGTGATTGCGACTGCGATCTGCCCCAGCCAGCACCAATACGTCGTCATCGTTTATGTCTTTCTTCTTGTCAGCCAGCCTGAGGAAGTCCTCATAAACCTTATCCAGCTTTTCCTGCGGCAGATCAATACCCAGCACATGCAAACGGTTCTTGAGTGCGGCACGTCCCGAGCGTGCGGTCAATACTATACTGTTATCATCAATCCCCACGTCACGCGGATCCATTATCTCGTATGTCTGCACGTTTTTCAGAACGCCGTCCTGATGTATACCGCTGGAGTGTGCAAAAGCATTGCGTCCTACCACTGCTTTGTTCGGCTGCACGGGCATGTTCATAAGGCTTGACACCATGCGGCTGGTTGGGTATATCTTCTGGGTATTGATATTAGTCTCTATGTCCAGGTGCCTGTGGCATTTCAGTATCATGGTCACTTCCTCCAGTGAGGTGTTTCCGGCTCTCTCTCCTATGCCATTGACCGTGACCTCCACTTGGCGTGCTCCGTTGAGCACTCCCGCCATGGTATTGGCTGTAGCCATTCCCAAGTCATTATGGCAATGGGTAGAAATAACAGCCTTGTGGATGCCGTCCACGTGCTCCATCAAATACTTTATCTTTTCACCGTATTCCTGCGGCAAGCAGTATCCTGTGGTATCGGGTATATTCACCACCGTGGCACCAGCCTTAATGACGGCCTCAACCACACGAGCCAGATACTCGTTATCCGTCCGCCCGGCATCTTCGGCATAAAACTCCACATCTTCCACATATTTCCGTGCATATTTCACCGCCTCCACAGCACGCTCCAGTATTTCCTCGCGTGTAGAATTGAACTTATACCTGATATGCTCATCCGAGGTACCGATGCCTGTATGTATTCGCTTGTGTCTGGCATATTTCAGGGCCTCTGCTGCCACGTCTATGTCCTTCTGCACTGCACGTGTCAGTGCGCAGATTACCGGCCACGTCACTGCCTTCGATATTTCAATCACTGAATTGAAGTCACCCGGACTGGATACTGGGAATCCTGCCTCAATCACATCCACCCCTAACAGTTCCAACTGTTTTGCCACCTGGATTTTCTCCACAGTATTGAGCTGGCAGCCGGGTACCTGTTCGCCGTCACGCAGCGTAGTGTCAAAAATAAACAATCTGTCACTCATGTAATCCTGTCATTTATATAAAAAAATTATGTGTCATACAAGAAAAAAGCCTTCCGCACTCCGAAGTGAGAAAGGCTATCATATAGATATGTCATCCGCTACTGTTCATTACACATACTTATGCATGCCACTCACTTCCACCTGCCCCAGCAATAGTAGGATAATAGCAGTAATGCACAATATAATATATGTATGATTACTTATCATCTGTCTTACATTCTTAACGGCTGCAAAGGTATACATTATTCCGAAGTTACCAAACAAAGCCTTAAGTTTTTTCCATGCAAATACATCATTTTATAAGAAAACTTAGCCGGAATAGCACATTTTGTTTACTTTCCCCATGTCTGTGGAACATCACCATATCCAATCGGCCTCCAGACATGCGCTTTCCACCTCGTCCTCAATCACATCGGGGAGATTGCAGAAGAAATCCAGTCCAGTAATCTCTTCCAGGCGGTCTATGCTGACGGCACATGACTTAAGGTCAGCTGCCGACGGCTCCGACGGCAAGTCACCATCATGCTCAGCTATGAATCCTATGGCACGTAAGACGTCTCCCTTCTCAGCCAGCACAGCCATGAAGTAATACTTGGGGCATGCTAATCCATGTATAGTAAAACCAGCCTCATCGGTAGTTGGAGTGCCTCCCGATACAGGAGTGCCGGTAAATCCGGTAAGAAGACTATTCAGAGTACCGCCCTTGGCCACGTACACTTTATCGTAAGTACCATCGGCACACGAGCGTCCCCAGTTCCTCACCCTTTCCTCAAGTCCCAACCAGAAGCCGGAGTTGAAGCCATTGAGCTGCGGCGAAAGATTACTGTAATAAAAGGTCTGAACATTGGCTTCGCGGCTGTACACCCTGTCTTCCGATGCCACCAAGTGCCCCTTGTCGAATCCGTCTCCCCGATGGTCGTCTTCGTCAGGACACATACCCTCAGGCAACAATGGATCTATCCCCCATTCATCAGTCCGCGAAACGTTGTCCTGACAAGTCACGGCATCAAAAGAGAATGCCACCCATGCCGAATGCCGCATACTATTGTTCCACTCTATGGCATAGTTTAACCTGCTCACGCCGTCTGTCTCCACATAATGAGCCACATAGATATTTTCCGCATTCATACGCGGCATCTCATAATATCCCGGTGAAGCATCGTTTCCCGTCACTTCGTTGGCATTGCTATTCTCGCTGATGTCACGTTCCTGTGTACCTGCAGTAATGTATTCCACTGCAACGTTATTACCTTGTATATATGCAACACGCATTTTCAGCAGGGTATATGCTTTAAGTCCTTTATGACGCACCCAGTAATTGGCACCGTCTTCAACGGCGATACTTTCCTGCCATTCGATGCCGGAAGGGATATCACCCATCTCAGACAGGCGGCCGACAGCTCCCTTGGCAAAGCTATATGCATTGCCAGTAAAACGGCATGACAGTATGTAGAAAGAATCACCCAATCCTTCCGGTTCCAACATATTGAAACCTTGCGAGGCATTGGTATACCCCTGGAATATGAATGTGACAGAGCCTTCTTCTGTTGTCTCGATATAACCGTTCGGCAAGGCATCTGCATCATCACCACAACTGGCAAGACAGCAAGCAGTCAGGCAGGTAAGCAGCAATAAATATATTTTTTTCATCAGTTCTTGTTTTTATTCAGAATATGGCAGATAATTAAAGCCGGAGCCCTCACATGACTTCGTGCAAGGAGTCCGGCTTCAGAGTCAATGTCCGTCCGTCATTCCTGCACGGACAAATTCTGGATTTCAATAGTCGGTGCGGCTTCCGTTGTGCTATGGTAGTGGAAGCCGAGACGTATCACACTGCCGGCATATTGCGTAAGGTCTACGGGATCTATGCTCACGAACGTCCAGTTGTTTCCGGCCGGCCAGCCTGTTATGGTAAGGGTCTCCCAGGTAGCCTCGGTAACATCGCCATTGTAGTCGGTCGATATGTTAACGTCGAAATAGTCGGACAAGTTCTTCCCGTTCAGGTAATTGATGGCTGCATCAAACGTCATTACAGGAGCCACGCCCTCAGTAAGGTCAATCTCCGGCGATATCAGCCAGCTTTCGGCAGCAATGTTCCCCCCACTGTATGCCGATGCTGTCCATCCATAGCTTGAGCGGTGTTGCCATACGTAAGTCAGTGTGGAGAGTTCGATGTCCTGTATCGTGAATCCTCCGGTTTCATCGCCCAGTAAAGTCGACTCATAATAAACCAATGCTTCTATCCATTCGCCATCCGTCCTCTGGAATGTGGTCATGGCATCCTGCGCTACGGTCGTTTCCTCCCACGAAATGCCGTCATAGGCAAACTCTGTCACGGCAATAGCCCCGTCGCTGTCGGCATAATATACCACAGCCACAACATCACCGGTCTGTGCATATGGGTAAGTATGGCTCAGATAAATGGGTAATGTAGTTTCCGGACTACTTATATACGAATACCCCATCTGACTATAATCCGACGGCTGCACAACGGCAATATCGGCCTCATCGGCAGAATATGCCAGCCATAAGTCGGAAGAAGCATTATAGCGGTATACAGCCGAGGCATTTGGCTCTGATACGGCACGGGTAGTAGCCAGGCGCATGCTGGAGACAGCTGTTGCAGCTTCTACTGATATAGCCATAGTATTGACATAACGGCTGCTGCTGGTACCTATGGCATATCCGGTAACGATAACTCTCTGTCCGTCCAACGACTCAGGAACAAGGCCATCCAGCGGGTACGATATGCTGCCCACAGCTGTTCCGGCACCATCTACAGTCACATTATAATAATAACCGCTGATGGACAAAGTTCCCTCGTAAGTAACGTATGCCACGTAAGGCATATCGAGATAAGCATCCATGTCGCTGCCAGTGAGTGTACGCACAGCCGGATAAGTGAAAGATGTTGAGCTGACAGTTTCCACCGAGATATTGCCTGAGAACTGCATCAGCCCTGCATATGACGATGTTGTTCCGGCAACAGTAACAATATCCCCCACCTGGTTAGCAGACTCCGAACCCATATAAACCAATATGGAGCCAGTACCGTCATTCAGCAGGAAACCACGGTTATACAGGGCGGCCACAGTACCCTTAGCCTGGTAGTCTCCAGCTCCAGACAAGGCTATTACTCCCACCGGAGTATATTGCGGGTCTGTGCCTGCAGCCACCACAGAGGTGGCCATGATGTTGACGTAAGAACTACTATACCCTATCAGGTAACCCGTGACAGTCACCTCCTGGCCGTTCAATGCAGTATCTACCAAACCGGCTGCCGGGTACGATACGCTACCCTGATGACTGGCACCATCTACTACGATATTGTAATAATTGCCTGAGATGGATAACGTACCGGTGATACTCACATAGCTGACAACGGCATTTTCCGTCCAGGCATCCATCTCTACGCCGCTCATAGCCGTGGCTTCGGGATAAAAGAAGGTTTCGCTGCGCTCAGCCAATGCGATTTCCGAGCTTGCAGTAAACTGATACATACCCGAATAGGTACTTGTCTCACCGGATACCGTCACAACGTCACCCACGGAATAATTGGCAGGCGCATTCAGATAGACCAGTATGGAACCGGTACCGTCATTCAGCAGGAAGCCTCTGCTGTACGTGGCAACGACTTCACCCCTTGCCACATATTCTCCCGTTCCCGACGCCAGGATAACAGAGATATCGGTATATGTTTCCGACACATCGCCGCCACCTTCACCCGGTTCTACGTCCGAATAAGCATAGTTCACCAGACGCATAGCCCCATCCACGGGATTGCTGACACTCTCTTTCAGGACGCTGGGAATCTGCCTCACAGTCGAAGGTGTAAGGTATGTGACTGATGAGCCTTCACCCCACACGGTCTGGTAGTCGGAAGCCGTAAATTCGTAATCGGTGATTCCGTTGAAGTCGCTGAGGTAGTCGGGCAAATCGTCATAAGCCTTGTAGTTTACCGTAACCTTTGAACCATCATCCAAATAAGGATACTGGTTGTCGATGAAAGCCGGCAGATACCATACGGCAGGAGCATCGTCAGTAAAGAAATTGTTTGTCCCCACAGCCTCCAGTGCGCTGAGATAAGTCTGCCCTTCCGGGTCTTTGGACAAAGCGAGGGACTGGTTTGCTGACAACCCGGCAATGGTAGAATAGTCTGCATCTGACAACGTTATGGTATCCGTACGCACATCCGTCGGATATGCCAGTTCGTCATAACCGGGGAAATGCTTCTCATTGTATTCGCATCCGGCAAGCAGTAAAGTTGCCGCAAACAAACTGTATGTTAGTTTTTTATTCATATTAGTTGCAATTAAGTGTTTAGAAATTGAACTTCAGCCTGATGGAATATGTACGTCCAAAGCCGTAGAATACGCTTTCAACATCCTCCCACGTACTGCCATCGTAAGCATCGGCTATATACTCCTGGTCAAAAAGGTTATTGATGTTTCCACTGATAGTGGCACGGACATTGCCGAAATCGAACGAATATCCAGCACCAAGATCGAAAGTAAAATAAGAAGGTACCTGCCAGGGAGCTTCCACCTGATACTCTTCACCGGAACGGGCGTTATCCGCGTCAATATCATAGTCGGCATAGTTGCGGGCAGCAAAGTTCCAGTCGAGGGCTACATAGGCACCGCTCATCGGACGGACTTTAACGCCCAAGGCTGCGGTTGTCTGTGCCGAGCCGCCTACATGCACGTTGTCCATACGTATTTTATAGCGGTAGTTTTCCACATTGCTCATGTCAGTAATGACATTTCCGCCGGCCCCATCAACCAACTGTCCGTTTGAGTTATAATAGAATCCGGTGGCCAGACCATCCCAACGCCAGTCGCCCCATGAGAACATGCCGTTCACTTCAAGCCATTTTAAGGGATGGGCCTCGAAGTCAAATTCGATACCCATGTGTTTGGCATTCGCGCCCGTCATGTTCATGGTATACCGTTCGACGTAAGACACTCCGTTGTCGTTGGTAACGGTAGACGTACTGCTGTCGTACAAGCTCTTGTCCATCCATCTGGTATAGTAGGCATTGACATTGGCCGCCAGAAAACGGCTGCGGTAGCCATAACCGATCTCGAATGACATGACTTTCTCGTTCACGGCATCGGGATTGCGTTCATGCGAGTTTTGTGAGTTGATGAACGAGGTGTCAAACATCGGGGCGCGTGTTATAAAGCCGGCGTTGAAAAACACATTGTGATTCTCGGTCAGGTTATAGTTGACACCGCCCTTTATGTTTCCGCCCAGATAATTCTTCTTTCCGCTCTTGGCGTGGGCTTCATCATAATAAAAACGGTCGTAACGCCAATAACCGGTATTGGACAATCCGCCGGACACGAATGCGCTTAACTTATCGCGATTGTACTCCAACTGAGCAAACACGCCCTCAGACATCACGAAGCCGTCATAGTCACGGTAAATGACATCACCAACATTCAGCTTCTGATTGACGAAAGTGGGATCGTTGGCCGCGGCATTGTTCTCGGCACTGACATAAGCGCGGTTATAATCCACGAAATAAGCTCCGCTGAACAGGTCGGTTATGATATTCTGGTGCAATCCTTTATAATAACGGAAATCTATGCCGCCGTAGAAATCGAAATAATCGCCGAATTTTGTGGTATAAGTGGAAAGCAGGCCATACCATTCATGATTGTTCATCGACTTTGCCATAACCATTTTTGACCCCGTGGTACTGGCTGCGTTCATCTCGTCGATAGCATCGTAATCGAACGTACCGTCCGGATTGCGGAAGTAATCGTTTACCTCACCGTAAGACGCCCCATACCATTTACTGCGGTTTTCGCTGTCTCCCGTTCCGCTATAGCCGTTGCCACGGCCTATCGATACATAGAATGCCGTGCTCAGGCTTGACTTATGGTCTATCTGCCACAAGTGGTTCAATGATATCTGCGGTTTGTGGTAAGCATTGCGGCTTGAGTTATATACCTGCCCTTTACGATAACCGAAAGTCGGGTTATACTTATATGGGCTGTCTTCTCCCATATATTGGCGTACGCGCTGCCATTCCTTGATGCTGAGCGCATTGTTATAGTTGCGCTGATAGTGCCACTGCGGTGCGCCAAAGGCTGTCAGGCTCAGCTGGTGGTTGTCGTTGAAACGCTTGGCAATGTTGACAAACCAGTTGTAACCTTCAGACTCCGTACCCTGCACATAGCCGTCGCGCCAGTCTTTCCCGCCGAGCAAAGTGAAGGCCCAACCGTTTTTCATCAGGCCGGAAGATACGCTGAACAACAACTTATTGAAACCGTCGTTACCCATGGCGTAAGATATGAATCCACCTTTGTTTGCATCCGTACTCTTGGTAATAATATTGATAGAACCCCCAACGGCCGGGGAAGAAACCTTAGATGCACCCAGTCCGCGCTGCACCTGCATGGTGCTCGTCACATCTGAAAGGCCTGCCCAATTGGACCAATATACTTTCTGGTTTTCCATGCCGTTCATAGGTACGCCGTTAATCATCATGGCCACATTCTCGCTGTCAAAACCACGGATGCGTGTTCGGGCATCGCCGTAGCCGCCACCCTCCTTCGTAACGTACACACCGGGGGTGGATTTCAGCACTTCAGGGAACTCTTGTGTACCCAACTTCTCCTCAATAAAAACCGGACCTACGGAAGATACAGCCACAGGCGTCTTGCGCGCCACAGCTATAGACGAAGTGATAGTGACATCGGACAACAATACGGCATCCGGCTGCATCTCTATAGTTCCTAAATCGGCATTGCTGCTTTGGCCGACTTCAACTCTCCGGTCTTTGTAGCCTACATACCTGAAAAGCAACACGGCATTAGGCGAGACCTTCTGTTCAAAACGTCCGTCAATATCAGTTATTGAACCTTGCTCCGTACCTTCAACCAAGACACTGGCACCAATCAGAGGTTCGCCTGTCTCTGCATCAATAAGTTGGCCTCGTACAGAAACAGTCTGTGCATACGCAGACGTGCTGCATACAGACAGAATCGCAATAAACAGGAAATGAAATAGCTTTTTTCTCATAAATCTGTTTTTAATAATAAATGTATCAAAATTCTGTTCTGCAAATATAATTAATAAAATCAATATTAATATTACAAAAAGGTTACATCATTTCAATAAACTAAAGATTTTTTATACCCGACAAAACAATATTCAGTCTATCAGGCATATACAATCACTGAAAACAAAAAGGGCCGTTCCGTTTTAATAAACCGCATAAGCAGTCTGCATAGTATATATAATACGCCTGCCGCGTACGCATACCCCACATGTACAGAACATATCATACAACAGAGGGGAACACACTTTATCCGGCTAACACTCTGAGCACTGCATTTACACCATATTATATATAGCATCATCCAAGTTACTGTCTTGAGGAGTTCGTTGAAAAAATATTCTAAAAAAAACAGATTTTCTTTTGAACATTCAAATAAAGACGTACCTTTGCAAGCGCAAAAACAAAAAACGCTTGCCGCTATAGCTCAGTTGGTAGAGCAACGCATTCGTAACGCGTAGGTCACCAGTTCAAGTCTGGTTAGCGGCTCAGGAAGAGAGAAAGCGATAAATTCACATTTACTCCCATATCTTTTCAAACGCTCTTAAGTCTATAAACAATCAGGAGAAGTCTTGGATTTAATCACAGTAACACTGTAAAAGCCAGGTTACCGCTACATATACGTTCCATGATTTGGATACGTTTGTTGCCGTCGTGAACCTGGACGGTAGCTCTGTGTGCAATTCAATAATCCTCTTGAAATTCAAGTCTAATTTTTTAAAATTTTAATGCTATGGGAAACAAGACACCCAAACAGCTAAAAGTTCATGCGCTGTTCACGTCACTCTCCTGCTGTTTTCTTTTGAACACAGCTTGTGTCAATGAAATCAAGCCTGATATCCAGGCTGGTAGTGTTCCGATAACGTTTTCTGTCAAGGTTGCGGAACTAACGACAAAAGTCAGTGACAATGAATTCGAGACAGGAGACAAAGTCGGATTATATGCTATGATTTCCGGGGAAAAAATCGACGGACAACGCTACATAGACAATCTTGCCCTTGTCTGTGCGGAAGGCAACAAACTGGTTCCGGAGAAAAACGTATTTTATCCCGAAGGGGACATGACGCTCGATTTCATCAGCTACTACCCTTATCGGCAAGAGGCTGTGGCTGAAGGAAATTCTACCATCAGCATCGAGGTACAAACGGACCAGAGTGACCAGGCAGCCTATTCACAAAGTGATTTTATGACTGCCTCATGCGATAACGTGGCAAGCAGCCCGGATGCCGTGGAACTTGGATACAGACACCAATTGACAAAACTGAAAATATCGCTATCTCCGGAAAGCGATGAGGATCTGAAAGAAATGATGGAGTCTGAGCCAAAAATCATTGCCATCGGTTTCTATACTCAGGCCGACTTCGACTTGCAGGACAACAGCATCAGCAACCTGAAAAATAAAGCCGATATAGCTGCAGCCGGAACATGGACAAAAGACGATGACAGATTGTCCGGCAAAGAGTTTATTATAATACCGCAGGATATAGACAGCGGACAGAAATTCCAGATGGAATGGAACGGTCGCATTTACGACTGCCCGATGCCCGACATGGAGGGACTGGATGACCTGAAACCGAATACCCAGTACGAGTTGGTCATAAATGTAAGTTCAGCAAACAACAATATCCTGAACGGTGTGGTGGCTAATATCATAGACTGGCCGGATGAGGTTGTATTGGATAATGTAGAGGGTGAGGAAGGAAGTATGGGACTGCATTTATCTGTGCTCAGCTTCGAGAAATCGAATATATACCAGGTACATTTGGGAGGAATTCCTATAATGGACATCTGCAAGGAATACCTGATATCAAACAAACTGACTTCGACCGCCATTACTGCTTATCCGCTGGACAAAAACGGCAATGCCGATCTGACCAACGGGACAATATTGCAACTCTACGATGTGGACGAGACGATAAATGGCGGGACAATATCTTGGAATACGGAGAAGAATACCTTTACATACACCGAAGGCAGCCTGTCACCGGTTACTGAGATATATTTTGACACAAGCGGTAAGATGTACACGGAAAAGCCGGATGACCCGGCTAAAGTGAATATAATAGCTTCTACTATAAGGGACTTCAGAGGTGGCAGCACCATACAGGAATATGCCATTGTGAAAATCGGTACACAATACTGGATGCGCGAAAACTTGCGGGCCACCAAGTACAGGGATGGTTCGGATATTGATAAACAGGATGTTCTGGACGGTACACCGGGCTATTTTTACGCAAGTGTCAACGACTCTTACTTTTACAGCGGTGAAGTATTGTTAGAATACAAAACGGTTGCTCCGGACGACTGGGAGATTCCTTCAATGGATGACTGGGATGTATTGGACAAATATATAGATGGAGACGTGTCTTTACTGAAAGCTGGAGAATGGGAGGCTCTGAGCAGCAACTCCGACCTGACAGTGACCGAAGTGAATAACCGTACAATGTTCTATTTATATCCATTAGGACAATGGGCCAATGATGATGAGAACAATAATCATATTAATGCAGGCAAGGCTGTTGGATTCTGGAGCTGGGATAAGGAGAACAATGAAATACCCGAAGAGACGGTATTTTTCAAAGGAGAAGATAACGAAAGAGTCTTATCCGCAACAAGACGCACATCCAACAAAGAACATTATAAAGGGATTTGTATCCGTTGCATAAAGCAAGCACAATAAACGCGTAATTATATTGTTCTCTTCGGAAAGTCTTTGTATGGTAAGCCATACAAGGACTTTCCTTCTGTGCAGGACACCCGATACGGTAGGAATGACTTCGAATCCATATATAAACGGACTACTGCTACAATGTA
>CAZYVE010000016.1:0-34293 GCA_964651035.1 uncultured Bacteroides sp. | reverse complement strand
TATTCGTTCTAATTTTACCTCACATTCATATATTTTTCTTTTGTAATAATTAATTGGATTATTCATGTTCGTATTTCTTAAAATCCTCATTTCGGCACTAATACGCAAATAGCGTATTCCTTTATTAAAATCATAACAAAGGTCGGGATTTAATTCTATAAAGCCATCTTGTGCTAATTCCTGGGCCAAGGCAAAGCCACTGATGACCCCCTTTGGGCTCGAAATATATATCGCAAGTATACTTTCAGAGATCTATAAATACGACAAAACAAAAGCGAAGACCGAATTGCTCCAATCTTCGCCTTGTGTCGGAATGAGGCGACTCGAACGCCCGACCCCTACGTCCCGAACGTAGTGCGCTACCAACTGCGCTACATTCCGATACCATTCATTACCACTCTATTTTTGATGCGGCAAAGGTATGAAAAAGCTTCGATATATCCAAAATATGTCCGGAGTTATTTATAATCTGTTTTTGGCAGATATGGATGGCAGATATGGATTATATTTCTTCTTTTTTTCGAAGGTCTTGTACCCTTATGGCTTTGCCTTCAGTATGGGGTAGTGTATCCTTCTTGAGCAATCGGACTTTAGGTGTGAGCAATATTTCATCTTTGAGCCGGCGTGTTATTTCTTTTCTGAGGTTTTCCAGTTCAGCCTGATTGTCGGAGCATATTCCGTTTAATTCTGTCTCCACTATCATCTCATCTTGGCTATTGTTGTTTTCGAGCTTTATGAGGTAGTTGCTACTCAATTCTTGGAAGTTGGTCAGTATGCTTTCTACTTGCAACGGGAATATATTTACGCCTTTTATGATGAACATGTCGTCACTTCTTCCTTTTATGCGGTCTATGCGTATGTGGGTGCGCCCGCATGGACATTCTTCTGTTATAAAGCGCGTAAGATCTCTTGTACGGTATCGTATTAGTGGCATCATTTCACGGTCGAGGGTTGTCAGTACCAGTTCGCCTATTTCTCCTTCTGGTACAAGCTCTCCTGTTTCGGGGTCAATGATTTCTGCAAGATAGCAATCCTCCCACAGATGCATGCCTTTCTGTTCCGTGCATTCGAATGCCACTCCGGGACCATTCATTTCGGTCATGCCGAAGCTGTTGTATGCTTTTACTCCCAGCAGCTGTTCTATTCTTCTTCGTTGTCCGTCGGTATGAGGTTCGGCTCCAATCAATAAAGTTTTCAGAGTTGTATCTGTGGGATTTATCCCTTCTTTTTCAAGCATTTCGGCCAATCGGATTGCATAGCTCGGTATTGCATGCAGAGCCGTAGTCTTGAAATCCATGATAAACTTGATTTGTCTTTTGCTATTACCCGCCGCCGCAGGTATAGTCATTGTTCCCAGGCGTTCGGCACCATATTGAAAGCCCAATCCACCGGTGAACATACCATAACCCGAACTATTTTGAAACACATCATTTTTCCTGATACCAACCATGTACATGCATCGTGCTACCAGGTTGGTCCATGAATCAAGATCATGCTGCGAGTGTACGATTACGGTTGGAGTGCCTGTCGTGCCACTTGATGAGTGTATGCGGACGCCATATTCGCCCATATTTCCAGCCACAAGTCCGAATGGGTAGTTGGCTCTCATATCTGCTTTTGTAGTAAACGGCAGTTTGCGTATATCCTCTACGTGGTGTATGCTGTTTTCTGTTATGCCGTGTTCCTGAAATGCCTTACGATAATAAGGAGAGTTTGCTGCAATGCTTATAGTCTTTCTCAGACGTTGTACCTGAAGCTCTTTCAGCTTTTTGCGGGGCATGGTTTCGATTTCTTTTTCCCAGTATTTATGATCAGGCATATTTGTAAATTTTCATTAAAATTGTTTTGTTTTGATATGATTCTGGCGTACATGCGTTATCAGAAGATACTCATGGATAGTTACATTTGTAAAACATAAGCTGCGTTTGCACAACACATGTCCTGAGCATGCCTACTACGAGTTTCCTGTATGCGCATCACATGTTTGTTATACGTCCGGTTAAATCTGTGGCTGTATCAGTTCTTCCGTTATGGTTTTGCCTGCGGCCAATGCTTTCAGGTTCATTTCTACTATGCTGTCCCCTTTACGTTTGAATATCTCCCGCACGCTGTCCTGTATCAGCATATAGTTTATTCCGAGGAAAGGAATTGCGGCACCAAGTAATACGATATTGGCTGCACGTGGCGAACCGGCATCTTTGGCTGTACGGTTGGCATCCAGCATGATTTTGTGTGGCAGTCTGTTTATTTCAGCTTTGATGTCCGACTCTGCCGGATAATCGGATATATTGACAAATGGTACTTCATTGGTAACAATCCACCCTTTCTCATTCAGGTAAGGCAGGTAACGCAATGCTTCCATCGGTTCCAGCGAAATTATGAGGTCACATTTCCCCGTCGGTATGATGTCGGAAGCTATGCAGGTATCGCTTATGCGCAGGTTTGACTGCACGTCTCCTCCACGTTGGCTCATTCCGTGTACTTCGGCCTGCTTCATGTACAATCCGCTTTTGAGGGCGGCTCTGCCTATTATGGTGGCGATGGAGAGAATGCCTTGACCTCCCACGCCGCAAAGTATTATGTCTTTCTTCATTGAGATTGTACTTATTTGTTTCTTTTCTTACGTGCCAAGGTTTGTATGCATTCCCTGCGGGGTATTATGACCGATACGCCGCAGTATTCTATTTCCTGGCGAATGACTTGTTTCATTTCTTCATAGTTCTTCTTCAAAGGCACTACCACACGTATGTGATCTGTCGGTACTCCGATGCCGGCACAGATAGATTCCAGTCTTCCCGTCCCTGCAGAGTCTTGTCCTCCAGTCATGGCGGTTGTTTCGTTGTCAGAGATGATGATGGTAACATTGGCGTTTCCGTTGACACAATCCAACAGCCCGGTCATGCCTGAGTGTGTGAATGTCGAGTCACCGATTACAGCGACCGAAGGATATACTCCCGCATCTGCAGCTCCTTTGGCCATTGTTATCGAAGCACCCATGTCAACACACGAATTGATGGCATTGAACGGTGCATTGGCTCCTAATGTGTAACATCCGATGTCGCTGAATACTTTGTGTGCAGGATATTCTTCCCTTAAGAGCTGTGTCAGTACCGTGTACATGTCGCGGTGTCCGCATCCGTCACATAATGCTGGCGGACGCATCTGCACTATGGCAGGGATACTGAAATGCGGCTTGTTGCTTTTGCCTATGGCAAGTGCCACACTGTCCGGTGTAAGTTCTCCGTCAACGGGCAGCGTTCCGTCCAGCCGTCCTTTTACTTTGTTGTCGGCGGCAAGGATGCACTTTAGTTGCCTTTCTACAAAAGGCTGGCCATCTTCGAGCACCAGGATTTCATCGCATGTACCGGCCAGCATCAGCAGCTGTTTTCTCGGCAGTGGATATTGGCATACCTTCAGTACCGGATGTGGACATCCTTCCGGATAGTTCTCCATTAGATAATTGTAAGCTATACCACATGCTACGATTCCCAGCCTTTTATCCGTCCCTTCCTTATATTGGTTATATGGAGATTCTTCAGATAGTCTGATAAACTCTTCTTGTGATTCCAACAGTATTTTGTATCTTTTGCGGGCTATACCAGGCAGCAGGATGAATTGGCGCGGGTCTTTGCTGAAAGAAATCATATTCTGTGCATGACGTTGATGGTTTTCCACTCCTGAACGTGAGTGCGCCAAGCGAGTGACGATACGTATCAGTAGCGGTCTTCCTGTACGTTCGGAAAAATCAAATCCGGCATAAGTCATGTCATATGCTTCTTGCTGGTTGCTCGGCTCGAACATTGGAATCAGTGCAAAGTCGCCATAGAAACGGCTGTCCTGCTCATTCTGCGATGAGTGCATGCCGGGGTCATCGGCTGCCACTACTATCATGCCGCCATGAATGCCGGTTATTGCTGCATTGATGAAGCAATCGGCTGCCACGTTCATGCCTACATGCTTCATGCACACCAGAGAACGTTTCCCTGCAAAAGACATACCCAATGCTGCTTCCATTGCGGTTTTCTCGTTTGAACACCAACGGTTATGTATGGCTTCACCTGTAGATTGGCAATATGCCTGTATGTATTCGGTTATTTCGGTAGATGGTGTGCCCGGGTAAGCATAAACTCCCGACATCCCGGCATCTATTGCCGCTTGGGCTATGGCTTCATCGCCAAGTAAGAGTTGTTTCATATCTGGTTTTATATCCTTCAGTATGTTATGAGTTCGCAAATATATGGAAAAGCTTTTATTTTTGTTGAAATACTATCTGAAAATCTTTCTTTCGTCCAATGCTTTCCGGTATTCTCTTGCATTTTTTAAGTGGTCGGAATAATTGGAGGCAAAATTATGAGTACCGGAAAAGTCCTCTTTGGCACACATGTAAAGATAATTGTGGCGTACGTACCCGAGCACAGCATCAATTCCGGCCGGTGTAGGTATGCGTATCGGGCCTGGTGGTAGTCCGGTGTTGACGTACGTGTTGTATGGAGAGTCAACATGCAGGTCGGCATAGGTTATGCGCCGCATCTCGAAGTTGCCCAAAGCGAATCTTATGGTCGGGTCGGCTTGTAGTGGCATTCCCTTACGCAGGCGGTTGATATATAGACCGGCAACGACCGGCTTTTCTGCAGCATTGTTAGTTTCTTCTTCTACGATAGAAGCCAGGATGCATACCTCTTCGGGGGTCATGCCAATATCTTGTGCTTGGGCCAAACGTGTATTGTTCCAGAATATGCGGTGTTCCTTAAGCATGCGTCTGAAGAATCCTTTTACACTTATGTTCCAATATACTTCGTATGTATCTGCCATGAAGAGACAAGGAAGAGATGTGAAATCATACCCCAACTCGCCATGTACGAAGCTGCTGTCTGCCATAGCCAGGACTACTTCTGCCGAATCTATCATAAGTTGTCTTCCCACATCCCTCGCCAGTCTGTCCATGGTGCGTACACTCCCAATGACGAGATGTGTCGGTGTCTGTTGTCCACGGTACAGTCTGTTAAATACATCGTAGACGTTGTCACCCGGATTGACGGCATACCTTCCCGTATGTATGACATCTGCATACCCACTATACAGTGCCAGGCATCTTAGCCCCATGATGGTGTGCAGACATCCTGCTTCCTGCACTTTATTGTACACTGAGTCTATGGTATCATCTTTATCTATATAAATATAATGTGTCCGGTGCGGGTAGAATTGCGGGGCAAATATCCACCACCATGCTATTGTCCCGACTGATACAGTCAGAGCGAGTAGCAAGGTTATGCAGATAGTTAACAGTTTCTTTTTCCTTCCCATTGGCAGATGATTGAGCTTAAACGATATACCAATAAAAGAAATTATTTAGGCATTGGCTACTAAGGCTGCACCATTGTAATATTAGGTTGCTACTAATGCAAAGTAGTGGCCTTATATTTTGTATTCAAGCCGTGGCCGGTAACATGCTGCCCGCCTTAATTGGCGAGTGGCATGTACTGTTCAGTAATGCTCCTTTTCGTCAGGATAAGCGGAAGTTTTTACATCGGATATGTAATGCATTATGGCGTCAGTCATGATGGTGTGTAAATCGGCATAGTGCCGTAAGAAGCGCGGTTTAAAACCTTTGTTCATTCCCAACATATCCTGTATCACCAATACCTGCCCGTCGACGTCGCTACCGGCTCCTATTCCTATGATGGGGATGGATAGCTCGTGTGAAACCTTTCCTGCCAGTTCTTCCGGTATTTTTTCTAACACAATAGCAAAGCAGCCGGCTTCTTCCAGAAGTCTGGCGTCACGCATCAGTTTCGTAGCCTCTGTTTCGTCTTTGGCGCGTACGGCGTATGTGCCATATTTGTTTATACTTTGTGGCATCAGTCCCAAATGCCCCATGACGGGTATACCCGCATTTGTGATACGTTTCACCGTATTTATTATTTCTTCTCCGCCTTCCAGTTTCAAAGCATCAGCATTACTCTCTTTCATTATGCGTATGGCTGATGCCACTCCCTCTTGTTCATTACCCTGATAAGAACCGAAAGGCATATCCACTACTACCATGGCGTGCTTCACTCCGCGCACTACACTTTGGGCATGATAAATCATTTGCTCCAGCGTGATAGGTAAGGTAGTGGCATTTCCTGCCATGACATTGGATGCCGAGTCACCTACTAATATGACGTCCATACCGGCACTGTCTACTATATGTGCCATGGTGTAGTCGTACGCTGTCAGCATAGCTATTTTCTCACCCTGTCGTTTCATATCCCACAGGGTATGGGTGGTAATCTTGCGGGTATTTTCAGAAATATATCCTGCCATTGTTATATATTTGTTTAGTCATTAATGTTTTCTGATATATCGTTGCACGTCTGTTAGTGACATGTAACAATCGTTTTGCTGAACAGTTTCTGCATGTGTGCGAAAGTGAAGCCTTTGAAGTCATCCAGTACATGGTGGCATAGTCCGGTTATGGCTTCACGCGGATTGGTAGTGGCAAGCCCGAATACCATTGCTCCCGATGCCATACCGGCTTTGAGACCATTGAATGAGTCCTCGAATACACATGATGTCTGTGGAGTGGAGGAGAGCTGATGCATGGCTGTTATATAGCAGTCAGGAGCGGGTTTGGAGCGGGCCGTCTGTTCTGCCGTAATGATGCTATCGAATAGAGCCTTCACCTCTTGGCGTTTACGGTATACGACGGCCATTTTCTGCCTGTTTGAACTGGTTACCACTGCCGTTTTCACCCCGTTGCGGCGCAGGTCTTCTACGAAGTCGAGTACGCCGGGTACATAGTCGTAGCTCATTTCCTGTTCGAAACGGTAGAGGGCAGCAGTGATATCATGCTGTGCTTTCTGTTCATCCTTAAAGTAAGTCTCAAATATGTAAGCAAGTGTTTGTCCCTTGAGCTCTATCCCTATATCAGGCTTGCCAAGATATTCTTTGCCTATCTCATGCCAAAAAGCAGTGTATTGGCCTTCTGTATCCATTATCACGCCATCAAAGTCAAAGAGTGCAGCAGTGCATCTTATCGTATCCATACACGTATGTTGGTTAAAATTCGCTGCAAAGGTCTTAATTCTGTCTGAATAATCCAAGAACACATTCCTTATTTAATGTGGTGGTGATTAATCTTTGCTGAATCCGTAATTGGGGTAATAACTCCCGTAATCCATTTACTTGTGAATACATGTACTTAGTGTAATTTTGCAAAGAAATACTATGTCTGCTACGACAGTTGCATTCGAGGTATTCGAATCTATAGGCAGAACCTATGCAGACTGAACTATCAGCCATTTATAAAAATGTAGATTATTATAAACAATATTATGATGAAACAAATACAGAATGCAGAGTTTGGTGGTGAACGTCCTCTATTTGCCTCTCATGGCTTGGAACTTGTACATGTGACTATACACGTCGGTGAATCGGCATTGAAAGAATGTAGTGATATAGTGGCGACAGACTGCCGTTTTGAGGGTAAATACCCATTCTGGCATGTGGACAGGTTCAAAATCAATAACTGCCTTTTTACTCCTGGCGCACGTGCAGCTTTATGGTATTCGAATAACTTGGTAATGACCGACACAATGGTAGAGGCTCCAAAGATGTTCCGCGAGATGGATGGTATCAGACTTGAGAACGTACAGATACCAGATGCGCAAGAGACTCTGTGGCATTGCAGCAACGTGGAACTGCATAATGTGAAGCTGGATAATGCCGACTATCTATTCATGCATAGCCACAATATCAAGATAATGGGTCGATACGTGCAAAATGGCAACTACTCATTTCAATATTGCAGAGATGTGGAGATACACGATGCCCTTATCAACTCTAAAGACGCTTTTTGGAACACAGAGAATGTAACGGTATATGATTCTGAACTGAACGGTGAGTACTTGGGGTGGCATTCAAGAAACCTGCGACTTGTGAACTGTAAGATTTCCGGTACGCAACCCTTGTGCTATGCCCGAGGTTTGGTGCTGGAAAACTGTACCTTGGCGGACGATTGCGATTTGGCTTTCGAATACAGCAGCGTACAGGCTACAATTAACGGTTCTGTACATAGTGTTAAGAATCCGCGTACAGGCTGTATTATCGCCTCCTCCTACGGGCAAATCATTCTGGACGATAACATCAAAGAACCTGCCGATTGCGAATTGAGGTTGTGGAATGATACAGAATCCACATTATGAAGTTACGGCTATGCGGTACAACTTTGATGAGATAATATCCCGTCGGGGAACCAATTCATACAAATGGGATAGTGCGGCCGATGCCAATGTACTTCCCATGTGGGTGGCAGACATGGACTTTCGCACGGCTCCTTGCATAATCAAAGCCTTGCAGGAGCGTGTATTGCATGGTATATTTGGTTATACTCGCGTGCCGGAAGCCTACTATGAAGCTGTAATATCGTGGTTTGCCCGCAGGCATGGTTGGCGTATCAGCAGAGAGTGGATGATATACACTTCGGGTGTGGTACCTGCCATATCAGCTGTCATAAAGGCTCTTACTGGCCCCGGTGATAAGGTGTTGGTGCAGACTCCGGTTTATAACTGTTTCTTCTCGTCTATCCGCAACAATGACTGCCAGGTGGTTGCCAGTCCGTTATTGTATGATGGCGTTACTTTCACCATCGATTATGAAGACCTGGAGGCAAAGGCCGCCGATCCGGCTGTTAAGTTGATGCTTCTTTGTAATCCACACAATCCGGCGGGAAGAGTTTGGCGTAGTGAAGAACTGAAGCGGATAGGTGAAATCTGTTTGAGGCACAATGTCATGGTCGTATCGGATGAGATACATTGCGAATTGGTCTATCCTGGACACGTATATACACCGTTTGTATCCGTATCTCCCGATTTCCAGGCATATTCGGTCACTTGCATCTCGCCAAGTAAGTCTTTCAACATGGCGGGTCTGCAGATTGCGAATATAGTATGTGCCGATGAGGCGACGCGACGCAAGATAGATAAGGCTATCAATATTAATGAAGTATGTGATGTCAATCCGTTTGGTGTTGTTGCTACCATTGCCGCTTACAATGAAGGTGAAGAGTGGCTCGAACAGTTGTTGGATTATCTGTTGGGCAACTACCATGCTATGTGTGATTTTTGCAAAACCTATTTACCAAACTTCCCATTAGCCTCTCTCGAGGGTACATATCTGGTGTGGATGGACTGCCGTGCCATACACGAGTCTTCTGAGAATATAGAAAGCAGTCTGCTGAACAAGGTCGAGTTATGGCTCAATGCCGGCTCTATGTATGGCGTGGAAGGTGATGGCTTTATGAGGTGGAATATAGCCTGCCCGCGTTCACAACTGATGGAAGGGTTGAAGCGCTTCAAAAGTTTTGTCGATAGACTATGATACATAACATACTCTAAACCTTTTTATGCGGTTACCCCACATTGCATACGCAGCTGTATCGCCATCTGCTGTTGCACTTCGTGTGCGGCGCGGTGTGCGGCTTCAGCAAAGTCAGAGCCATTGCTTGCATAAATGATTCCTCGGCTGGAATTTACAATCAGGCCACAGTCTTTTGTCATGCCATACCGGCAAACTTCTTCCAAGGAACCACCCTGCGCACCTATACCCGGAACGAGCAGAAAGTGGGTCGGTACAATTTTGCGGACATCCATGAAACTTCTTCCCTGAGTAGCACCCACTACATACATCATCTGTTTGTCATTACCCCATTCCTGACTCTTGCGTAGCACTTTTTCAAAAAGCCTTTCGCCTGCTTTGTCTTCGGTAAGCTGGAAGTCATGCGAGCCCTTGTTGCTTGTCAGTGCCAATAATATGACCCAACGGTTTTCGTAGCTAAGGAAAGGTGTTACGCTGTCCTCCCCCATATATGGAGTGACGGTTACTGCGTCTATCTCCATCTCCTCGAAGAATGAACGGGCGTATAATGCAGATGTATTACCAATATCTCCACGTTTAGCATCGGCTATTATGAATTGGTCAGGATAATATTCCCGTATGTATTTCACTGTTTTTTCAAAAGCCTTCCATCCTTTGGTGCCTAAGCTTTCGTAGAAAGCAAGGTTAGGCTTGTAGGCTATACATAGGTCGGCCGTGGCATCTATTATAGCTTTGTTGAAGGTGAAGATAGGTTCATCTTCTTCCCGTAGATGGCTGGGAATTTTCTTTATGTCAGTATCCAGGCCGACACAGAGGAACGACTGTTTACGCTTAATATTCTCGATGAGTTCTTGCTTGTTCATATATATTATATTTTTCAGTCCGTTTTGACCATTGTAAAAAAGATATAATCATTTATGGTAATGTCCACATACTACTTACACAGTTACTGGAAACATTGTTTAATATATAGAATATTGTATAAGAGCATAGTGATTATAGAAACAAAACATTATAATTCATTTTCTTTCAGTCTTTCTGCATTCTCTGCCACGATAAGGTGGTCGATGCAGTCCTGTATATCACCATCCATAAAGGCTGCCAGGTTATAGATGGTGTAGTTGATGCGGTGGTCGGTGACACGTCCCTGCGGATAGTTATAGGTACGTATTTTGGCCGATCGGTCGCCGGTGCTGACCATTGTTTTGCGTTTGGAGGCTATGTCATCTATATACTTCTGATGCTCCTTGTCGTAGATAAAGGTACGGAGGCGGCTGAGGGCACGTTCTTTGTTTTTGGGTTGATCTCGTGTTTCGGTACATTCTATAAGAATTTCTTCCACCGTGCCCGTATTAGGATTCTTCCAGTGGTAACGTAGCCGCACGCCACTCTCTACCTTATTGACATTCTGTCCGCCAGCTCCACCGCTGCGGAAGGTGTCCCACTTGATTTCCCCCTCGTTGATTATCACATCAAACTCTTCGGCCTCTGGCAATACAGCTACTGAAGCGGCCGATGTATGTACTCGCCCTTGCGTTTCCGTAGCAGGGATACGTTGTACGCGGTGTACGCCCGATTCGTATTTCAATGTGCCATAGACATTTTCACCCGATACATAGCAGATAATTTCCTTGAATCCGCCTACTGTGCCTTCGTTGGCGCTGGATACTTCTATCCTCCATCCTTTATGTTCGCAATATTTGGCATACATGCGGAATAGGTCACCGGCAAACAGGGCTGCCTCGTCTCCACCAGTTCCACCTCGAATCTCCAAGATAGCGTTACGGCTGTCCTGCGGATCGGCAGGAATGAGCATAAGTTTGATTTCTTCCTCTAATTGCAGGCTTCTGGTTTCATAATTGTCAAGTTCCTCACGGGCCATGTCCCTCATTTCTATGTCAGTCTCGTTCGCAATGATATCCTTGGCTTCTTCGATGCCTGCGAGCACATGTATGTATTCGTTGCGCGCTTTCATTAAGTTGCCCAACTCCTTGTATTCTTTAGTCAGCTTGACGTAGCGTTTTTGGTCGGCAATGACGGCCGGGTCGGTTATCAGGGTAGATGTTTCCTCGAAACGTGCTACCAGATCGTCAAGTTTCTCGAGCAGTGTATTGGTTTCAGTCATATATTTAACGTGAATTCTGTATAAGAAAACATTTATAAAAATGTAGGAGTGAGGATATTTTACTGCTTTTATACATGATAACCAATAAGCTGAATCAAAATATCCACATCCATGGCAAGCACAAATTTAATAGAATTTTTCTGTATGTCCTGCGCGCAATGCAAATAATTTGTTCCAGAATAAAAACATACATTATAAATATCGTCGCAGCCATTGTCCGCACCATGTACCACCGGACTTAAAGCCGTCCGAAATAATCATTAATATGACTTGAGTTTGGAGATAAACATTTATGTTAAATCAAAACCGTTTCTCAGAATATTTTCGCACCTTAAACTCTTTACTTTTTCCAGTCTGGCACGGAGCAACGGCATACGTGAGCGTCGTATGCGCAATGTCATAAGGCAGTCTGTGTCGTAACTCTGCTTCACAATTTCAGGGCCTTCGTCTTTTACTATGCGCATAACGTCATTCATAAAAGGATATTCAAATAGAAAGGTCACTTCTTCATCCACTGTTTTTTCTATTGTCACGGCTGCAGATAATGCGGCAGCTGCAGCCGTACGGTAGGCTACTACCAGTCCACCGGTTCCCAGCTTGATACCGCCGAAGTAACGCACCACGAGCACAAGCACATCTGTAAGCCCGTAAGAAATAATCTGTCCCAATATCGGCTTACCGGCTGTACCGCTTGGTTCACCATTATCATTTGCCCTGAAATCCTTCCCCTCCGGTCCCAACATGTATGCGTAGCATACGTGGCGTGCATCGTAATATTGTTTCTGATACATGTCCAGATATTCCTTGACTTCTGCTACAGTATGCACGGGTAGGGCTACAGATATGAATCTGCTTCGTTTCTCTGTGTACGTGCCCTCTGACCGGTAAGCGATAGTCTTGTATACGTCTTCGTTCATGGTGGACAAATATACGGCTATTTTTGGATAAGATTGTATATCATGGATGTCAAAAATGGAAATTTGAACTCCCCCAAACAACAGTCTTGAACCAACGGACAAAACTGTTGTGTTCACGGAGACACGGTATACCTTGCACAACAGAGGTATATCAACGGCTTTTGTTCACACGTATACCAACATCGCTTATGCCGGGCAATACAGAGTCTGGGAAAGCATAGGTCAACAGTATGCGATACTGCCCGGGCTTATTTACCGGAATGATTCCCGCAGAAAAGGAACACTGATAAAGTCCATTCAAACCTTCACCAAGCCAGACACCGGCATCGTCCGCAAGCATCATCTGCAATGTGCCGGTCTGTAGATAAACAGAATCAGGAGTCAGATAATCAACAAGCAGGGAAAGGTTACGATAAGGGTATGTGTCACGATAACGCAACTCTACATACAATCTGTAGGAAGTCTGCGAGTCGGCTACCTGCATATCGAAACATAGTGTGTCTTTCTTATTCCATCCATCTTCAGATAGGGGGTGAAAAGAATGGTACACAGTTCCCCTGTCACAAGCCGACAATAGCAGTACGGCAAAGAACGTGCAGATCACGGGTAAGAAAGTCCGGCTAACTCTTTTGTAAAGGATTGGCATTTGCAACAGTTTTATTGCTTTGCTTCTTTCCTGATTTTCCCACAAAGCGCTGGGTGCGTTCACCTGCGGTCTTAGATTGCTGTCCCTTGTTATTCTCCTGTACTGAACGTGCCTGTTCGCCGGAGTTAACATTGGCTTGTGTTTTTGGCCTGGCTACTTCCTTGGCTGTATCAGGTTGCGGTTTCCCGGAGTTGGGATGTTTGGTAACCTGTTGTACTATCTGTTGTTCGTCACCCTGCTTGCGGTTTCCATTCGCCTGTTTCTTCTTTTTCTTTCCGCCATTGCCTTTGTTCTTACGTGCACGGTCAAAACGTGTCACACTTTCTTGCTCAAGCAAATCTACTGTTTTATGATTCTCTGCGGCATCTCCCTCAGACAACAGACTGTCTGGTTTCAATCCCCGTCTGTTCATGCCGATAACCTCGAAAGCACGGCGTCCACTGATAGCTACAAGATTTGCCGCTACGGACTTGTCCGTGGAGTAAAAAATCTGATTCCCTAATATGTCCGCTTTGAAGAAATAAAACGTAGCATCTTTTGTCTCTAACGCCACCTCTTTGGAAGGAAGACGTTTCTGAGCCTCTACGTAGCAGTCCACTTCATAGTTAAGACAGCACTTTAGCTTAGCACACTGACCGGCCAATTTCTGAGGATTCAGTGATATATCCTGGTATCTTGCCGCACTGGTGGCAACGGAGACGAACGAAGTCATCCATGTGGCACAACACAACTCACGACCGCACGGTCCTATCCCGCCTATACGCCCCGCTTCTTGCCTTGCACCGATTTGCTTCATCTCGATACGTACATGAAATGTTTCTGCCAGCACCTTGATGAGCTGACGGAAGTCCACACGTTCATCGGCAATATAATAGAATATGGCTTTGTTGCCATCACCCTGGTACTCCACATCACCTATCTTCATATTAAGTTCCAGATTTTTGGCTATCTGGCGCGAGCGTATCATTGTAGAGTGTTCGCGTGCCTTGGCCTCGTGATACTTTTCCATGTCCACAGGCTTTGCTTTGCGGTATATCCGTTTGATATCAGTCTCCGACTTTATATTGGATTTGCGCAGCTGCAGGCGTACCAGCCTGCCAGTGAGTGTCACTACGCCGATATCATGTCCTGGCGTAGCTTCCACAGCCACTATGTCTCCTTTCTCCAAAGGAATTTTGTTACTGTTACGATAGTAGCCTTTGCGGGTATTCTTAAACTGTACCTCAACGAGGTCACATTCTTCCTTGTTGCCTGGTATGTCAGCCAACCAGTCGTAAGTATTCAACTGTTTGTCCTGTCTGCCGCAACTCTTGCAGCAGAGGCAACCGCTGCCATTGTGCAGTTTAAAGGAGAACAGGTCATGCCCGCTTTCTGCTGTGGATGCAGGCTGTTGTACTGTCTGTCCTATATTTTCTGTTTTTATCTTTTCCATGAGTTTATTCTATATACAATTCATTTTATGATTTGATTGTCATTCTGTTTCTCAACTTAAAGTGTTTCTGAGCTAATAAGGCTTCAATAGAACTATCATCTTCAGAAAGAAATCGAAAAATACCATGCGCGGGTTAACATTATGCTCTATGTGTAACTGAGCCTCGCTCAACTCGTGCATTATTCCCATTATGTTGCGTTCATTGATAAAAGGGGCGAAGCGTGTGGCGAAATTCTGCTCCTGTGCTGTCATATAATTCATTTCCCTGCAGTGCAGGTTGAAAATGAAGTTCTCCCGTATCATGCGCTGGCAATATTCCAGAAAATCCTTCTGCCGTTCACGTCCCATGCCGGCCAGCTGTTCGCTCCACTGTTTCAGTTCGCGTATCTTCCGCTGGTAGGAAAGGCGCATGAGGTCAACAAACAGGTCGAAAAAGAGACGGTTATCTTCATTCAAATGTATAGCTTCCAAAGCCTTGACAAAGTTCCCGTTTGCCATGTGGGCTATGGTTGTGCTGTCCTGCTCCGCTATACCGAACTTTTCTCGCAAAGCAATGGCCATGTCATCTTCATCTATACGAGGCACTTCAAAGCGTTGTGTACGGCTTCTTATGGTTGATAATACCATTTCCGGGGCTTCGGATACAAGCAGGAACACGGTCATCTTCGGAGGCTCTTCCAGAAGTTTGAGCAGCTTGTTGGCACAAACTTCATGTAATTTCTCCGGTAACCAAATAATGGTTATCTTGAAGCCACCCTCGTTCGACTTCAAACTTAGTTTGCGAGTGATTTCATCACTTTCCTTGGCATATATTATAGGTTGGCCGTTTACGGCTCCCATTTCATCCATCCAATGATTCAGACCAAAGTAGGTATTGTTGATGAGCAGCTGCCTCCAAGCTGCAATATAATCGTCACAAACCTCCTTTTTATTTTTAGCGCTCTTGATAATGGGAAACATGAAATGCACATCCGGATGCACCAGCTTGTTCCACTTCACGCATGATGGACACATCCCGCAGGCATCATCATTTTTTTCGCCTGTGCAACATATATAACGGGCGTATGCCAGCGCCAACGGCAATTTGCCGCTTCCGGCTGGGCCACAAAACATTTGTGCGTGGGGAATGCGTCCCTCGCGTATCTCCTCCACCAACTTTACTTTGGTTTCCGCCTGACCGACTACATCTTTAAAGTAGAACACACGCAATAAGTTAAATAATTTGTGACCGACTGCAGCACATACTAATATATCTGACGCGCTACCTCCCTTATGCTGTCTACCGCCGAAATGGTGTAGAAATGAATGCTGGGTACACCATGAGCCATCAATTCGCGGCATTGCTGCACGCACCACTCTATACCTACCTGCTGCACCCCAGCATCATTCTTGCACTTCTGCACTTCTTTAACCAACTCCTCCGGAATATCCACCTTGAATGTTTTGGGTATCATGCTGAGTTGTGACATGCGCTTGAAAGGCTTTATTCCCGGGATGATGGGGATAGTGATGCCAGAATGCCGCGCACGCTCGACAAAACTGAAATATTTACGATTGTCGTAGAAGAGCTGTGTGACTGCATACTGTGCGCCAGCCTGCATTTTTGCCTTCAGCCATTGGATGTCGCTCTCCATATTAGGCGCCTCTTCATGCTTCTCCGGATAACAGGCCACACCGTAAGAAAACGGTGTCTTGGTGACTTTCATCTCCGAACCGTCAACAAAGATACCCTTGTTGAAGTTGTTTATCTGCCCCTGCAGCTCTATGGCATGGCTATAACCTCCCGGTTCAGACACAAATACAGATTCATGCCTGCCTTTGTCACCGCGCAGCACAAGTAAATCGGTAATGCCCAAAAACTGCAAATCCAGCAACACATATTCAATATCTTCACGCGTGAATCCGCTGCAAAGTATATGTGGCACTACCGTGATGTCGTATCTGTTCTGTATGGCTGCAGCTACGGCCACCGTACCGGGACGCCGGTGCAAGCGGCTACGCTGGAACAGGCCATTACCCAATTCTTTATAAACATACTCACTGCGGTGAGTGGTGATATTTATATATTTCGGGTTGAACTCGCGCAAAGTGTCAATATCCTGATATACTTTATCAATGCCCGTACCTTTCAGCGGAGGCAGTATTTCAAACGAAAATGCCGTGCTGTCCGTACTGTTTATCAAGTCTATTACTCTCATTTTCTGATTAATATGCTTGCCTTGGCGGCAATAAGACATAAGTTTGACAAAGATATGAAAAAATCCCAATATTGTTCCGACTGCAGGCAAATAAAATAGCATCAGCCTACGGTACATGTACTGTTCTTGCCGCGTACACAATTCCAGCATGTGCAGTACATGTTCGAAAAATGTGGGAAATATGTCCGAACATCAACACTCTGCAACGGATATGCTTAGGACCAATGCGTGACCAATGCGTGGGTATTCATAAAGATTTACTTGTACCGTTCGACGGAAAAGTTTATTTTTGCAGTAAAAACAGTGGGATTTTACAGTCTTTACATGACTCTCACTGTTTATCAGCCAATAGACATTAATTAAAACATACATATTTAAGTAAGACAATGCCTTTAAAGTTACCGGACAAACTGCCTGCCATAGAACTGCTGAAGCAAGAGAATATATTCGTAATGGATACTACCCGTGCCGAGGGACAGGATATACGCCCGCTGCGGATAGTGATTCTGAACTTAATGCCACTGAAAATCACCACAGAGACAGATCTTGTGCGACTGCTCTCAAATACTCCGTTGCAGATGGAGATCTGCTTCATGAAGATAAAAAGCCACACGCCTAAAAATACCCCGATAGAACACATGAAAGCCTTTTACACAGACTTTGAAGACATGCGTAACGAAAAATATGACGGGATGATAATAACCGGTGCGCCAGTGGAGCAGATAGAATTCGAGAAAGTAAATTATTGGGACGAGATAACGGAAATATTCGAGTGGGCACGTACGCACGTTACTTCCACATTGTATATCTGCTGGGCAGCCCAGGCCGGACTATACCACTTTTATGGTGTACCGAAGTATGCACTCGACAAGAAAATGTTCGGTGTATTCAGCCATAAGATGCTTACACCACTGCATCCGATATTCCGTGGATTCGACGATGTGTTCCGTGTTCCCCATAGCCGACATACTGAGGTACGCAAAGAAGATATACAAAAAATCCCATCCCTAACCCTATTGTCGGAATCGGACGAAGCGGGCGTTTACATGGTGATGGCACGGGGGGGGCGTGAATTCTTCGTGACAGGTCATTCTGAATATTCACCGCTGACACTTGATTCCGAATATCGTCGCGATATAGCCAAAGGGTTGCCTATCGACGTGCCGCATAACTACTATGTGGACAATAACCCGGAGAAAGGTGTTCTGGTTACATGGCGTGCACACGCTAATCTACTGTTCTCTAATTGGTTGAACTATTTTGTTTACCAGGAAACGCCATACAACATAGACGAGATAAAATAATGGCTTCGACATATGATAATGTCGGCCATAGGACTTCACACAGTTAAAAGCTATGACAGCTCCACGCAGGATTGAACTTCTTTCACCCGCCAGAAATCTGGAATGCGGCATAGAAGCGGTGAAACATGGTGCTGACGCCGTGTACATAGGAGCCCCGAAATTCGGAGCAAGAGCATCAGCTGGCAACTCTGTAGAAGACATAGCCACACTTGCCGCATACGCCCACATATATAATGCACGGGTTTATGTCACACTAAACACTATCATAAAAGATACAGAACTGGAAGAAGTTGAACATTTGGTATGGGAATTATATCGTGCTGGGGCGGATGCTCTCATCATACAAGACTTCGGTATCACGGAACTGAAGCTGCCTCCCATACCACTGCATGCAAGCACGCAGATGGACAACCGCACATGCGAGAAAGTTTCTTTCCTGCACAAAGCCGGTTTCAAACAGGTGGTGCTTGCCCGAGAGTTGTCCTTGCAGGAGATACGCGATATTCACGAGACATGCCCGGAGGTTGCATTAGAGGTATTTGTACATGGTGCCTTATGCGTCAGCTACAGTGGGAAGTGCTATGCCAGTCAGTTTTGCTATGGCCGAAGCGCAAACCGCGGCGAATGTGCGCAATTCTGCCGCTTGCCTTTAACCCTGCGCGATGCCGACGGCAAAGCAATACTGCATAATAAGCATCTGCTCTCGCTGAAAGATCTCAACCTGTCGGATATGCTGGAAGACTTGCTCGATGCCGGAGTCACTTCACTAAAAATCGAAGGCCGGCTGAAGGAAATAAGTTACGTAAAGAATATAACAGCCTACTATCGCCAATGCCTTGATGCCATCTTTGCCAGACGTAAGGAGTTCTCACAGGCATCATCGGGAAAATGCAGCTTCGCTTTCATTCCGCAACCCGACAAAAGTTTTAGCCGCGGATTCACACATTATTGCCTGATGGGACGCGACAAAAATATGGCTTGCTTCGACACCCCAAAGTCGTTAGGTGAAGAAATGGGTACAGTCAAAGAACAGCACGGGAAGTATCTTATTGTAGACAGTTCTAAGCCATTCCACAATGGGGACGGAGTATGTTACGTTGATGCGCATGGATGTTTGCATGGTTTCCGGATAAATCGCGTTGAAGGGAATAGGCTGTTTCCTGCAAGCGATATACCGCATATTGCTCCACGTTCACGGCTTTTCCGCAATTACGACCAGGAATTCGAACAAACGCTTGCTCATCCTTCCTCTGAACGACGAATAAGAGTTTCCCTACGCTTGAAACCTACACATGAAGGATTCTCCTTGGAAGCCGAAGATGAAGACGGCATAAGTATCAGTCAATGTTTCATCCATGCCCATATAAGAGCCCGTTCCTCTCAGACAGACAACCAACGGATACAATTATCGAAACTGGGAGGAACGCATTTCGAAGCCACATCCTTTGATGGCAGGGAAGCGGTAAAACTCGAAGAAAGTGAAGATTATTTTATCCCATCATCCATACTGGCCGGATGGCGGCGTAAGGTTATGGAAGATTTGCTGTCTGCACGACGAATGCACTATAATCGTGAGACTGCTTCCTGGCAACATACTACACACATATTTCCGGATGCACCTCATGACTATCGCGCCAACGTGGCAAACAGCTTGGCACGTATGTTCTATAAATCACACCTTGTCAACGATGTACAGCCTGCCTATGAATTGCGTCCTGTCCCAAATGCAGTGATTATGGAATGCAAATATTGCCTGCGCTACAGCCTCGGATGGTGTTCTGGCGGACAACATTCACATTCACCTTATCGGGAACCATTTTCCCTTGAAACCGGAAATGGCAAACGTTTCCGGTTAGAGTTCGACTGCAGGAAATGTCTGATGACAATACATTGTGAATAGCTCGATACATAAACGAATAAAAACAATACCTTAAGTATACTGATATTTCCATGAAAACAATACGTCCTAAAGCTACATTCTCCACTTTCCGTCACCGTAGTAAGTTTTCCGTGCCGGAGAACCATAATCGGCTTGCGGCCATTTTCTTGCTGACAATACTTGTGATAACAGCCTGCCAGTATACACCTCACACCGTCAGTTCGCTTGAAGAAGACGAAGTTTACCTGACCGACAGCTTGCATTGTCTGTATGAGCACCACTATACTTGGGGGACTAACCTTGTGCTGCAAGCAGACTCAATAGAATTGGCTCTGCTGCCTGTGAAGGACAGCTATTGCCGCCTGTACCGTGGAGATCGTGTTGTGGTGGCCGAGCTGGATGTACATCCGCAGGATTCTATCGATACGCTTTGGGTAAAATTGGCTCATACACAAGATATACAGGGGTGGGTGAGAGAGTGTGATATGAAAGAATCTTTCGTCCCGGCCGACAGCATCTCAATGATCATACATTGGTTCAGTCAGCAGCATGTGAGGTATTTCCTGACAGGCATCGCCCTATGCGGTCTGGTATGGTTAATGTCTGCGATACGAAAAAAACGCCTCCGGCTTGGCAGTTTTAACGGTATAGACAGTCTCTACCCCTTGTTATTATGTCTGCTGACAGCCATCTGCGCCACACTATACGAATGTATTCAGGTTTATACACCCGGCTTGTGGGAGTATTTCTATTATAATCCGACACTCTCTCCGATGCGTGTTCCCTTCGTGCTCGGCATATTCATAGCAGGACTGTGGTGTATGTTGGTCGTGACGCTGGCTGTGACAGATGTTGTATTCCGCCGTCTGCCATTCTTCTCGGCACTGTCTTACCTGCTTGGATTGGCATCTTGTTGTGTTTTCTGCTATTTATTCTTTATGCTGACCACACGCGTATATATAGGTTTAGTGCTTCTCGCGGCATTTGTCATAGTATTCATACGGGAAGCATTGGCTTCAGTCCGGACTAAGCGGTACAGATGCGGACAGTGCGGGCAGATACTGTCAGACAAAGGGCACTGCCCACGCTGTGGAGCGATGAACGAATGATTTGAGAGTGATACTGTCATTACAGAATCGCCTTTGCATACAATGTGTTTCCTGCAAACATGCAACATATTACGCAGAACCCTACGACATGTTCCATACACCTTGGTATTATAATTCTCCTAAATCATGATATGTTGCTGAAACCGATTGGAATGTCGGGTTGTCCGTCTCGGCCGTCCCTTAAAGATAATATCGCGTATCTGCCTGCTGTTATACATATCTATTACGCACCTTGTCGATTTCTTCCTGATATTTATTCAGGAACTCGTGCGGCTTCATGTTTATAAGGTTGGCATCGAGTCGTTTTACAACCTGTCCGCTTTTATGATATTGCAATTCAGATTTTGTACCTTCCGTCTTTGAGCGGTTTGTTTTTATGATGGTAAGTTTTAGTGTGGCCGTGTAGATTAAATTTTAAAGACAAGTTTTTGTGTCCACCAGTAGACACTCTTCTCTTTTTAATCTATAAATCGAGGGAATCCTTGGAAGAAAGTTTTTAAATGATTACTGTTTATCAGAACTTTAAGTACTTCCGGTTAGTGTGATTCCGGAGCGATTCGAACGCTCGACCCACGCCTTAGAAGGGCGTTGCTCTATCCAGCTGAGCTACGGAACCTTTTTATTACGGTGCAAAGTTATGTCATTTGAGCCGAAAAAACAAAAACTTTCTCTATAATCTGACTTATTTAGGCTCAAGAGAAAATTGGTAGAGTCAGACAGCTTGCATTATTTCTTCGAATTCTATCCATATTTTGGCGAGTTTTTCGTACTTTTGTTGTTCTAAAATCACTCGCTTATCAGAAATTTAAAGAGAATTATACGCTGGGGCATCGGTATCATTCTGGGGATGTATATCGGAGCCATCTTGTTGCTGAACCATCCATATATACAGCAAAATCTTTCCGTGTTCGTTTCAAACCAACTGAGTCAACTTCTTGGAAGCAGGGTTTCAATAGGAAAGATAGATATAGGTATGCTGAATCATGTCATAATAGAAGAGCTGGAGTTGAACGACCGTTCAGGCAAGGAACTACTTCAGGCTGCACGCCTTTCGGCAAAGTTTGACATATTCCCGCTATTGTCCGGAGATGTATCTATCAGCAATATACAATTGTTCGGATTCAATATAAATATGGAAAAAGATACGCCGGACAGTCAACCAAATTTTCAGTTTATAATTGATACATTCGTTCCCAAGAAGAGTTCACCTAATAAAACTGCACCCAGTCTGCGAATAAATTCCCTGTTAATACGTCGTGGACGTTTATCCTACCATGTGCATTCCGAGCCAGAAACTCCGGGCAAGTTCAACCCTAACCACGTACAACTGAACAATATCATTGCTTCCTTATCAATAAAAGCATTGCAGACTGATTCCGTTAACGCTTCAGTAAAACGTATGAGCATGTTGGATGAGATATCAGGGTTTGAACTTAATAAACTGGGACTTCATCTGGTAGGCAATGAAAAAGATATGAAGATAACAGATTTCGAGATAGACTTGCCCGGAACGTCGATAAAAACAGATACAATACTCGTACATTACAATGGTTTGGATGCTTTCAGGAACATTATGCACGATGTACAATTTGTCTTTCACCTACAGCCATCCAGAATTACAATGAAAGATTTTTCGGCTTTTCTCCCGGCCTTCAAGCATTTCAACGAACCGATATTATGCGAAATAAATGCAGGTGGAAGCATGGATAATTTGGAATGTACGAAACTGTCACTCTCGTCCGGAAACAATTTTGTATTGGAGGGCAAAGCCTCGATTAGTACTCTGCCAGACACCAATAACATGCATATACTCGGCAGATTATCCAAATTATATACTAATCGGGAGGGTACTTCATTCATCTTCCGCAATATGAACGGGACGGATAAAAAAATTCCGCAAGTCTTGCTTAACTTGGGAAAGACTTTCTTTCAGGGTGAAATTTCCGGAAATTTCAATAACTTGGCTACCCACGGAAAACTTGAGACTGAACTAGGCTCTATTTACACTGATCTGAAAATAAAAGCAGATAATCAGGAGAAGGTACTGTCATACATAGGAAACGTTCGTACTGAAGATTTCGAATTGGGAATGATGTTGGGTAAGGAAAACATGGGTATGGTGTCATTCAATCTTGATATTGACGGGAAAAACGACTCTGGGAAATATCCGGCTATAAGCCTTAAAGGACTGGTATCCTCATTTCACTATAATAACTACACTTACAGTAACATGATAATGGATGGGGAATATGTAGATGGAGGATTTGTTGGTAAAGTCTTGTTGGATGACAAAAATGGCACGGTAGCTATAAACGGCAGTATCAATACAGCCTCTCCTGTGCCTGTTTTCAACTTTCAAATGGATGTGGCACACGTACGCCCGCATGAACTCCATCTTACCAAAAGCTACGAAGGGGCTGAATTCAATGTAAAAGTGAAGGCTGACTTCACCGGTAACTCAATAGATGAAATGAAGGGTGAGATAAACATCGACAGCCTGCTGTTTATTGACGGGGAGAAACAGTTTTTTATGCAAAACCTCAAGATGGCAGCCATCCCTACAGGGGAAACACGTAAAAAATTGTCTATAACATCTGACTTCATGACCGGGGAAATAGAGGGGGATTACTCTTACCCCACTCTTCCTGCAAGTATGCTTAACATAGTAAACAGATACATTCCTGCACTGAAAAATAATGGATTAGACAGTAAGGAAGTTGAGACACGGAATAACTTCGGATTTGATTTCACAATATATGATGCAGAAATATTGTCTACAGTATTCGATATTCCCCTGAAACTTTATACCAGAATGCTTCTGAAAGGATATATCGATGATAAGGCTGGGAAAATAAGGATTGAAAGCTACTTTCCACGTGTACGATACAAAAATAAATTCATAGAATCGGGAATGCTGCTTTGTGAGAATCCAGAAGATAGGCTACATGCGCGGATACGCTTCACTAACAGGAAATCCAACAACAACGCCATAAATCTGTCTCTTGATGCACAAGCCCGCAATGATAGCGTTCAAACTTCTTTAAGCTGGGGTAACAGCGCAGAAACCACTTACAGCGGGAAAATAGAGGCTATGGCCACCATCTTGCATGAACAGATGGTTGACGAAAAAAGCGACTCGCTACCACAACCTGCCACGTTACGCAAGGGAAATCTGAACATTGGTATAAACATCTATCCCACAGATGTTATTTTAAATGATACGGTGTGGAAAATACATCCGTCGTACATAGAGTATACCGACGGCAGGGTATGCATAGATAATTTCAACTTCAGCCACAACGAACGTCATCTGCACATAAACGGCATTCTATCCAGTTCCTCACAAGATACAGTACGTATTGACTTGAAAAGAATCAACATAGGATACATATTTGATATAGCAAATCTGGGAGTAAACTTTACCGGAGAGGCCACAGGGCCAGCATTTGCCAGCGGGGTTATGGATAAACCTGTAATGAGCACAGACCTGTACATTAGTGATTTTGGATTGAATGAAGGTATTCTGGGCAATGCAGATATACACGGTGAATGGCACAATGAAGTAAAGGGGATATACCTTGATGCTGACATACATGAAAAAGACATAGCACGAACCCGTGTGTATGGGTATATTTATCCTATAAAGCCTACCAGTTCACTCGACTTGCAAATAGAAGCAGAGAGTACAAACCTGAAGTTTATACACCACTACATGCGTGGAATCACATCACAGTTTGACGGAAGAGTATCTGGAGATATTCATTTTTACGGACGGTTCAAAGCTTTGACACTCGAAGGGCGTGTGGCGGGGGAGGCTTCTATGAAAATGGATATACTTAACACTACTTATCTGATAAAAGATAGTATATTGATACATCCGGAAGGTCTGACTTTCAAGAATAATCGTATATACGACACGCAAGGCAACAGCGGAGTGTTGAGCGGATTTCTGCATTACCAGCACTTCAGAAATCTGCAATATCGCTTCGATTTCAATGTAAACAATATGTTGGTGATGAATACACGTGAGTCGCCGGACTTTCCGTTCTACGGAGTAGTGTATGGTACGGGGAACGCTACCATAGCCGGGAGTGCACAGACCGGAGTGAATATCGATGTGGCCATGACAACCAACCGCAACACAGATTTCACCTACATAAAAGATAATGTATCATCGGCTGTAAGCAACCAGTTTATAAAGTTCGTGGACAAGACACCACGCAGGACGGTGCACGACTCCATATTCCTATCGGATTTCGAGATAGCATGGCAAGAGGTTGAGAAAGAGGAAGAAGAAATAACGGCCGATATACATATGAACCTGCTGATAGATGCAACACCGGAAGCGACAATGCGTATCATAATGGATCCAATGGCAGGGGATTACATAAGTGGAAAGGGAACAGGGAACATACGGGCGGAATACTTCAACAAAGGTGATATGAGAATGTTTGGGAACTATACAATAGAGCAAGGCATATATAAATTCAGCCTACAGGAAGTGTTCCGCAAAGACTTTCTTATAGAAGAAGGCAGTACAATTGCTTTCAATGGTTCCCCATATGATGCCATACTGGATATAAGAGCAATATATACGGTACCATCGGCTTCATTGAATGACCTTATACCAGATGCAAGCACTTACGTAGAACAGACCAACGTAAAGGTGAACTGTATAATGGAACTAAGCGGACAACTGACTTCTCCCGATATAAAACTTAACCTGGAACTGCCAAACGAGCGGGACGAGGTGCAGGCTCTGGTACGTAACTACGTCGCAACGGACGAACAGATGAACATGCAGATACTGTATCTACTTGGTATAGGAAAGTTTTATGCACAGGAAAATACGGGTAACTCACAAAGTTCGGACATGATGTCGAGTATGCTCTCATCAACACTTTCAGGACAGTTGAATAATGCACTGTCAAACGTGATAGACAACAAATCATGGAACTTCGGGACTAATCTCAGTACCGGGGAGAACGGTTGGACAGACATGGAGATTGAGGGAATGCTATACGGACAGCTGCTGAACAACAGACTTATAATAGACGGGAACTTTGGTTATAGGGATAATCCTGCCGCCAATACAAACTTCGTTGGGGACTTCAAGGCAGAATGGCTGATAACCAAAGAGGGTGATATCAGGCTAAAGGCTTTCAACGAAACAAACGACCGGTATTACACCAGAAGCAACTTAACGACACAAGGTATAGGCATTATATTTAAGAGAGACTTCAATAAGTGGAACGAACTGTTCTTCTGGAACAAATGGAGACTTAAAAGACTGAGAAAAAAAGGAATAGTACAAGAAAAAGACTCCCTACAAACGTCTCACGCGACGCAGTAAATTCTTCTGTGAAAAACTTTTTTTCTAAAGAGAGATTTATGGACCATTTGCTATGAACATAAGAACACTCTCACAAGATGTACAATGCGTATCTTTGTGAGAATATTCAAACCAACCATAAACTCTAAAAATAGCAGATAATATGGGGAAAGAAACATCCGAAAGAATCCAGACCTCTTTCCTGAACAGAGCAGAAAAGAAAGTTCTGATATGGCTCGCCAAAAGACAACCGCAATGGGTAACATCCGACTTCCTGACATATCTGGGCGTATTCGGTTCACTAGTATTCGCTGTAGGCGGATGGCTTTCCAACTCAAACGTAATGTTTTTGTGGCTGGCTTCATTCGGACTCGTTCTGCACTGGTATGGCGACAGTCTGGATGGTACGCTGGCCAGAGTGCGCGATACACAACGCCCGGTGTATGGTTTCTTCATTGACCATACACTTGATGCGGTAACCACCAGTCTGATATGCATTGGTGCTGGACTATCGCCTATGTTCCGCATGGATGTAGCAATGTTTGTACTGGCAGGATATCTGTGTCTTTCGGTCTATACGTACATCTGTGTAATCATCAAAGGAGAGTTCCGTCTGACTTATGGCAAATTCGGTCCTACAGAATTCCGGCTACTGCTTATTGCGATGAACATATTGTACATGTATGTACCTGGGGCAGACAAACTATTTTATCTACATGGAGAAGCCTTCGGCATATTCGATATAGCAGGTATCGCCATAGTGGTGGTGCTGTTTGGCATCTACATCAGCCAATTTTTCAAAGACAAGAAACACTTTGCCAAATGCGATCCACTGCCCCCCACAAATAAACCCCAATAAAGCACTTAGCAGCTTAATAGAGAGTTGGTACTGTAAGTATTGATAAAACCACCCAGATTTATCTGGATTTCATCAGATCGTGGGAAGTGGACAAGGCTAACTAGAAGATATAAAGTTCTTACTGTAGTTCCTGAAAAAGTAGCAACAAAAGCAAATAAAAGCATAAATAAAGTCGTTAAAATAATTGGGTAATGAAATATATTATAATTTTGCGGCAAAATTATCTCCTTCCTGGAGATGGTATTCATAGTCGGGTGAGTGACGAATGTGATAACTTTGAAATCCATAGTCTGTAACTGCTTGTTCTACTGGTGTTTAACACCACTTGCAGGATTAGAAGGACTATACTTTTTTAAATATGGGTGATTTACAGGGACACATACACGCTCGTGCCCATACCGGTAATGTGCCATCCGTCAGTTATCAGGAGAAGGATTTGCATTGGTTCGTCATGCGTGACCTCAAAAGAGCCAATACCAAATTACCCGCTTACCGAATGCTTGGAGACATGGGAATAAAGGTTTTTACCCCAATGGTCTGGAAGTTGGTTGTGCGACATGGCAAACGCATTCCGCAAAGGATACCTTTCATGCAAGATTTACTGTTCGTGCATGAATCATACGAAATTCTGACACCCATTGTAGAAAGAATAGACACGCTGCAATACCGTTTTTTAAGAGACGGGAAGCGGACGCCCATGACCGTGAGGGATTCAGAGATGGAACGTTTCATCACCGCCGTGGAAGCAACCGACAATCCCTGTTTTTATGCACCCAAAGACATAAAACCAAGTATGCTCGGCAAATATGTACGCATCATAGGTGGCTTGATGGATGGTTACGAAGGCCACTTACAGAAGCTGCAGGGCTCACGCGTGAAACGCCTGTTCGTGGAATTGCCCAACATGCTGACAGCGGCGGTAGAGGTGCAACCAGAATTTATCCAGGTCTTGAAAAGATAGTTTCAATAAAAATGAATCCACAATATGCCGGTACATTTGTGGCTGCCAATGAATATATGCTTACTTTGCCGTTGAAGCAATATTCACTGGCAGTTGTAGTATATATAAAACCACATTTTAAAGCATATCTGCATTGTGTGAATAATGTATTGGCAAAAAGCGGACACTCAATTAAAAAGAATTATGGTCATCGCTGTGGATTTTGACGGGACAATCGTGGAACATCGTTATCCGGCCATCGGGAAAGAGATACCCTTTGCCATCGCCACGTTGAAGAAGTTGCAGACGGAAGGGAATCTTCTGATTTTGTGGACGGTTCGCGAGGGTGAACTCCTGGAAGAGGCTGTTGAGTTCTGCCGGAAACGCGGATTGGAGTTTTATGCCGTCAACGCCAACCATCCGGACGAGCAGCTGAAGCCCGATATGTCCACCTCATGCAGGAAGGTGGTGGCAGATATGTACATAGACGACCGCAATATAGGCAAGCTCCCCGACTGGGGTGCAATTTATGAGATGGTGCACAACCGGTGGAGCTATGAGCGGTATTTGCAGGAGGTGCAATGCTATGACGAGCCGGAAAAGACCGGCTTCTGGCAGCGGTTGTTTTGCAGATAGGCAATGGACAGTCATTCGGAGAACACGAAGCGTATTGCTAAGAACACGCTGGTGCTTTATGCACGGATGCTGTTCATGATGTTGGTAAGCCTCTACACCTCGCGTGTAGTGCTGAACACGTTGGGTGTTACCGACTATGGCATCTACAACGTTGTGGGGGGAGTGATAGCGATGCTTGGTTTTCTTACAGGCTCTTTAGGAGCGGCCTCTTCACGCTACATTACCTACGATTTGGGCAAAGGTGACATGGCAGTGATGAGGAAAACATTCGGCAACATACTGAGCATCCACATCATACTAGCCGGTATTGTTTTTATTTTCGGTGAAACATTAGGCCTGTGGTTCATGTCCACACAGTTGCAGATTCCTCCTGAGCGTGAGACTGCTGCCATGTGGGTTTATCAGTTCTCAATATTTTCCTCAGTATTGGCTGTCATCAGTGTGCCTTACAACGCCACGATCATAGCCCATGAGAAAATGTCGGCGTTTGCCTACATCTCAATAGCAGACGCAGTGCTTAAGCTGCTGATTGTCTATCTTCTTGTGATCTTTCCTTACGACAAGCTGATTGTTTGTGCCTTTCTTTTCTTCTGTATTCAGGCTTTCGACCGCGTGGTGTATGGCATTTATTGTTCTCACCATTTTGATGAAACACGGACAAAACCAAAGTATGACGGCAAGCTGTTTAAGGAAATTTTTGCTTTTGCTGGCTGGACGATGAACGGAAATCTTGCGGTCATGGGCTATACGCAGGGGTTGAACATACTACTCAATATGTTTTTCGGTCCGGCTGCGAATGCTGCACGCGGCATAGCCGTGCAGGTGCAGAGTGTGTGTCAACAGTTCTGCTCAAACTTCCAAATGGCACTTAATCCACAGCTTACCAAAAGCTATGCGCAGGGTGACTTGGGAAATATGCACCACCTATTGGTGAAAAGCTCCAAATTCTCATTCTACATCCTGTTTTTCATCGTGCTACCGTTAATTTTCGAGGCGGAACTCGTCCTAAAGCTATGGCTTGGGATTGTGCCGGATCATACGGTGAATTTTCTTCGTTTGATACTGATTGTCAGTTTACTGTACACACTTTCCAATCCTATCATTGTGTCTGTTCATGCCACGGGACGGCTGAAGAAGTTTCAGATGATAGAGGGGACAATGCTACTGATGATTGTGCCGATAGCTTACGTTCTACTGAAGTTCTTCAGTGTTCAGCCCGAGTATGTGTTTATAGTTCACATTGTGGTGGAACTTATGACCCAATACGCGCGTCTTCAGATTGTATTACCAATGATAGGCATGAGGTTAAGTTCGTATTTCCGACAAGTCATCATTCCGATAGTAACGGTTGCCGTGTTGACTCCGGGCATTCCTTATATTGTGTATGTCAATTTGTCTAATGGTTGGATGCAGTTCTTTACCGTCTGCATCGTTTGTGTTCTTTGCGTCTCTGTTGTGATTTACACTTTTGGCTGCACTGCTTCTGAACGAAAATTCATATTGAACAAACTATATTCAATCAAAAACAGACTGAATAAAAGATGATTCAGATAACGGACAAAGCCGACTATTGCGGCTGCACGGCTTGTGCCAGCGTCTGTTCGCACAATGCCATAACGATGCAGCCCGACGTGATGGGCTTCCTCTACCCGGTGGTAGACGGTGGTAGACAAAGATAAGTGCATTGACTGCGGTATGTGTGACAAGGTTTGCGCCTTCAACGATCGTTATGATACCAGCCTTAACCAGCCCCAACCCGATGCCTACGCTACCCGGCACAAGAATATGAAGGAAATGCAGACCAGCAGGAGCGAGGCTGCGTTCATAGCCATTTCCGATTACATATTAGAAAATGGCGGAGTGGTTTACAGCGCAGGGTATGTTGTTACTGATTCTTTCCATGCCTGTGTGTTCTCCATACTTTTCAAAAAGCCTTTCACTGTTGTAGAAAACATCGACAGAGGGATGTTTCGATTGTACAACATTTTGAGCTAAAGCTAATGGCTAAGATTTCTGTAATAGTTCTAGTGATATAACGTAGAAAAATATCTGAGCGAGTGCATCGATAGGGAAAGTCAAGGTAATGATTCAAAGAAATAGGTAATGGAAAAAGCATCGTTTAATCGAACCTCAAAAAAGGCCTCGATATCAATCATCCTACCCACCTACAATGTGGAGAAATATATCGGTCAGTGCTTAGACACGATATTCACGCAGACCTGGCCGAATATAGAGTGCATCATCGTGGACGACTGTTGCACGGACAGGAGCATCGGCATCGCGGAGGAAAAAATCAAGTCGTACAAGGCTGACGGCGGTCATATAGATTTCAAGATAGTCCGGCATGAGAAGAACAGAGGTGCGGCAGCGGCGAGGAACACGGGTATGGATGCAGCAAGCGGAGACTACCTCTGGTGGGTGGATCCGGACGACCATATAGCTGAGGATGCGGTGTTTGACCTACTGCATAGCTTGGGAGATGAGAGACCAGACATAATTGCTTTCGGCAATTCGGGATATGTAGATAATCATCCGGAGAAAGGATACGAGTATGTTCCTAATATGGGCTATACAACGATACAAGCTATGTTGAATTGTATCATCGTTGAGGGTACCGAAGGTGGAACCTTGTGGAGGAAATTGTTCCGTAGAGGCTTTTTGATTGAGAATGGAATCAGGTCGACGGAGGGAGTTCAAGTTGCTAATGATTGGGACTTCTATGTTAATATGATTGACGTTGGATATGCACGAATAAAGAATGACTACCATTGTTGTTATTTCTACCGGTATTTCAGGAAAGGCTCTTTATTGCAGAGCAAGAAAGATGCTGTTTCGTTCTTAAATACGGCTGACAGATACATTTCAGAATTGGAGCATACTTCACCTGACAGAAAACAATTCATGATAGAAGCCGCTGCCGAAAGAATACGCAGCACTTGCGGGAAAATTGCATATGGTGAAGTATACAACACGCAGGATGCTTTGCAAATGCTGATCAAGAATAAAAAAAAGTATACAGATATACTTAAGGCATCAATAAAACCTAAGCATAAAAGATTGGGTGTACTGCTAAACAAGTCTGTTCGATTGACTTTGATACTGTCTCCATATGCTTACGGGCTAGTTCGAAAAATTACGAAATGGAGAAGTACGCGTTAATTAAAAACAGTAAAAAGATCAGTTTAATAAAAAGTTTTGAAATTCAACAGTAACTGTTATGGGAACTACGAGCAACACAAAGGGGTTGCCCTCGATATCAATCATCCTGCCCACCTACAATGTAGAAAAATACATCGGTCAGTGCTTAGATACGATATTCACTCAGACTTGGCCGAACATAGAGTGCATCATCGTGGATGACTACTGTACGGACAGGAGCATAGGGGTCGCGGAGGGAAAAATCAGGTCTTACAAGGACGGCGGCGGTCATATAGATTTCAAGATAGTCCGACATGAGAAGAACAGAGGTGCGGCAGCGGCGAGAAACACGGGTATGGATGCAGCAAGCGGAGACTACCTCTGGTGGGTGGATCCGGACGACCATATAGCTGAGGATGCGGTGTTTGACCTACTGCATAGCTTGGGAGATGAGAGACCAGACATAATTGCTTTCGGCAATTCGGGATATGTAGATAATCATCCGGAGAAAGGATACGAGTATGTTCCTAATATGGGCTATACAACGATACAAGCTATGTTGAATTGTATCATCGTTGAGGGTACCGAAGGTGGAACCTTGTGGAGGAAATTGTTCCGTAGAGGCTTTTTGATTGAGAATGGAATCAGGTCGACGGAGGGAGTTCAAGTTGCTAATGATTGGGACTTCTATGTTAATATGATTGACGTTGGATATGCACGAATAAAGAATGACTACCATTGTTGTTATTTCTACCGGTATTTCAGGAAAGGCTCTTTATTGCAGAGCAAGAAAGATGCTGTTTCGTTCTTAAATACGGCTGACAGATACATTTCAGAATTGGAGCGTACTTTATCTGACAGAAAGCAAATCATGATAGAAGCCGCTGCCAGAAGAATATACAGAGCGTTCATATTCATTGTATATGGTCAAACATACAACGGGCGGGAAGCTTCGCAAATGCTGATCAAGAACAAAAAAGCGTACACGAACATACTTGTGGCATCAATAAAACCTCACCACAAAATATTGGGCGTAAAGCTAAAAAAGTCCGTTCGATTGAATTTATTGCTGTCTTCGATAAAACATCGCTTTTTAAGAAATAATCGCAGCTAGCAAAATACATTTTGATTATGAATACAGTACCCATAGCTTTTGCTTTTGACAGGAATTTGGCCCTGCAGGCCTGTGTGGCATTATCGTCATTGTTGACGAATGCGCATGAAGATACGTTTTATGACATCTTTATTTTACATTCAGCACTCATAGAGCAGGATTGCGAGATGCTTGACCGTCTGCCAAAGCTGTATGGGAATTGCAGAATTACGTACCGTGAAGTTGGTGCGGCTTTCTCCGGTGCTTTTGAAATTCGTGGCGTAACCGTCTCGACGTATTACCGATTGCTGATTCCCGAGTTGATACCCGAATATGACAAGATATTGTATGCCGATGTGGATATCATATTCAGGCTTGATTTGGCCGATGTGTATAATACTGATTTGGGCGATAATTATTTAGCGGGAACTTATGATTTGGGTATGACTCATGGTGACGATGGACGGAAGCATATCAGTTCGACACCCGGCTTAAGTCAAACGGATTATCTCCAGGCCGGTTTTATAATTTTAAACTCCAAGGCAATAAAGGAAAACGGTCTGGTTGAACAGTTCAAGCAGGAGGCGAAAAAGAAATATAAGTACCAGGATCAGGATATTCTGAATATTGTGTGTCGCGGACGAAAGTTGATTATACCGTGTAAATATAATATGACTGATTGGTCATTTTTCTTTTTTATAAATGAACGGGAGCTGTTTTCGTCAAAATATGCCGATAGCGACATCAATGAGGCTATATCTACCGGAAACATTCATTTCAACGGGCATAAACCGTGGAAAAAATACAGTATCAATTTTGACATCTGGTGGGAATATTACCGCAAATCTCCATATTTTGACGAGAAATTCTATTTCGATTTCTTTTATCATCGTTTGAATATATTTGATCAGCTGTCCTTGTGGAAACGCATAAAGATTCTGGTCCGCTATTTTGTATATGGAAAGAGAGTTATATAAAGTATCTGTTGTTATTCCGATATACAAAGTAGAACAGTTTATTGCCCAATGCGCCCGCACGCTGATGGAACAGACGATGCAGGATGTGGAGTACATCTTCGTAAATGATGCCACTCCCGATAGGAGCATTGAAGTTCTGCGAGGCGAATTGGAGAAATACCCGCAGCGCAAGCCGTTTGTACAGATAATTGAACACGAACGCAATCTCGGATTGCCGGCAGCACGTAACACGGGATTGGCTCTTGCCAAAGGAGAATATATCTTTCATTGTGACAGTGACGATTTCGTGGAGCCGAACATGCTTGAAAAGTTGTACAATAAGGCAAAAGAAGAGGATGCGGATATTGTCTG
>CAZYVE010000015.1:25836-34320 GCA_964651035.1 uncultured Bacteroides sp. | reverse complement strand
CACATATTGGCGGAAAGCGCGTATCTTTGCGAACGTATTGTTTTAAAGATAAAGGAGAGAACCATGTACGACATCGACAAGATACGGGCAGACTTCCCCATACTTGCCCGCACAGTCTATGGCAAACCGCTGGTCTATTTGGACAACGCAGCGACGACACAGAAGCCGCGCACAGTGGTGGAGGCCATTACGGACGAATATTACAACACCAATGCCAACGTCCACCGTGGCGTGCACTTCCTGTCGCAGCAGGCCACTGAGCTGCACGAGGCAAGCCGCGAGACTGTTCGCCGCTTCATCAACGCCCGCAGCACGGCAGAGATAGTCTTCACGCGCGGTACCACAGAGAGCATTAACCTGCTGGCATGCAGCTTCGGCGAGGCTTTCATGCGGGAGGGTGACGAAGTGATTGTATCGGTCATGGAGCACCACAGCAATATTGTACCCTGGCAGTTGCTGGCTTCGCGTAAGGGTATCGTGCTCAAGGTAATTCCCATGGACGACTGTGGCAGGTTGCTCCCGGATGAGTACGAGAAGCTGTTCTCTCCGCGGACAAGGATAGTCAGCATAGCCCATGTAAGCAATGTCTTGGGCACGGTCAATCCTGTCAGGCAGATGATACAGACGGCACATGCCCACGGCGTGCCTGTGTTGGTGGACGGTGCCCAGAGCATTCCCCACATGCCGGTCGACGTACAGGAGCTGGATGCCGACTTCTACGTATTCTCCGCACATAAGGTTTACGGGCCGACGGGAGTGGGCGTGCTCTACGGTAAGGAAGACTGGCTGGACCGTCTGCCTCCATACCAGGGTGGGGGAGAGATGATTCAGCACGTATCTTTTGAGAAAACTACTTTCAACGGACTGCCCTTCAAGTTCGAGGCGGGCACGCCTGACTATATCGGCACTACCGGCATGGCACGTGCCCTTGACTATGTGTCGGCCATCGGCATGGGAAACATTGCTGAACACGAACGCATGCTTACACGGTATGCCTTGCAGCGGCTGGGCGATGTTCCTGGCATGCACATTTTCGGCGGGACAGAAAAGGAGGAGAGGGGCAGTGTAATATCTTTCCTCGTGGGGAATATCCACCACTTTGACATGGGTACGCTGCTCGACCGGCTTGGCATAGCCGTGCGTACCGGCCACCACTGTGCCCAGCCGCTTATGACACGCCTCGGCATAGAGGGGACGGTACGGGCTTCGTTCGGCCTGTACAACACCATGGAAGAGGTCGACGCGTTGGCGGATGGGATAGAACGTGTCAGCCGGATGTTTAAGTAGTGTGGTAGGGATGCTTATTACAGCATTCCCTGTTTCTTCATTTCCTCCGCCACAGTTTCCAGCTCTGCATACCATTCCGTGCCGAACTTACGGATGAGCGGCTCCTTCAGGAACTTGTACAAAGGCATGCCCTCTTTCTCTCCACGCAATATGGCAGCCTTGCAGATATTCCAGTGGTGGTAGTTCACGCCCTTGCACATGCCGAAGTCTTTCACTCGTGCCGGGTAAAGGTGGCACGACACGGGTTTGAGGAAGCCGGTCTTCCCTTCACGGCAGGCCTTCTCGATGGCGCAATAGCAGTTGTCGTCCGCACCGCGGCAGGTAAACACGCAGTCCTTGCCGTTGACGATGGACGTCACCAGGTCTCCCTCCTCGTCCACGTAAGCTACGCCCTGCTTGTCGATGACGGCCCGTGCTTCGGGAGACAGCTCCTTCCGGATAAGTGGCAATATTTCTTCTATCTGCGCCACCTCGTCCAACTCCAGCGGTGCGCCGGCATCGCCCTCGATGCAGCACGCGCCACGGCAGGCGGATAGGTCGCAAAGGAACTTTTCTCTCAGCAGGTCGAAACTGACCACCACATCCTGTATCTGAATCATGCTCATGTTTCCACCTTCTTTTTAATCCATAGCATAAGTGCAGTTACGAAAAAGCGCAAACCTCCGGAACGGGATGCCTTCCCTTTCCGGCTGGTCTGTGCTTTGCTTTTATTTATCCTCCCGCAACGGGGCAGTTCATTTGATCAGGTCGTGTCCCGTCATGTCGGCCGGCTGGGGCAGCCCCATGATGTGCAGGATGGACGGAGCCACGTCGGCCAGCACACCATTTTCTACCTTGGCATCCTTGTTTGTGGTGACGTAGACAAAGGGCACGGGGTTGAGCGAATGTGCCGTATTGGGCGTGCCGTCGGCATTGATGGCATGGTCGGCATTGCCGTGGTCGGCGATGATGATGACTTCGTAGTCGTTGGCCTTGGCTGCCTCCACGGTGTCGCGCACGCAGTTGTCAATGGCTACGACAGCCTTCTCTATGGCTTCGTACACCCCGGTGTGTCCCACCATGTCGCCGTTGGCATAGTTCACCACGATGAAGTCATACTGCTGTGTACGGATAGCCTCCACCAGCTTGTCCTTCACCTCGTAGGCGCTCATCTCCGGCTTCAGGTCGTAAGTGGCAACCTTGGGCGAGGGGACGAGTATGCGGTCTTCGCCTTCAAACGGAGCTTCGCGCCCGCCGTTGAAGAAGAAGGTGACGTGTGCATACTTCTCCGTCTCGGCTATGTGCAGCTGCTTCTTGCCCTGGCGGGAAAGGTATTCTCCCAGCGTGTCGGCCACGTTCTCCTTGTCGAAGAGTATGTGCACGCCCTTGAACGAAGCGTCGTATGGCGTCATGCAGTAGTATTGCAGTCCGGGTATGGTATGCATTCCCTGCTCGGGCATGTCCTGCTGGGTGAGTACGATGGTCAGTTCCTTGGCGCGGTCGTTGCGGTAATTGAAGAAGATGACCACGTCGCCCTCCTTGATGGTGCCGTCGAAAGCGCTGTTGTTGATAGGTTTGATGAACTCGTCCGTCACGCCCTCGTCATACGATTCCTGCATGGCACGTACCATGTCGGTGGCCTGCTTGCCCTGTCCGTTCACAAGCAGTTCGTAAGCCTCCTTGATGCGTTCCCAGCGTTTGTCGCGGTCCATGGCATAGAAGCGTCCCACGATGCTGGCTATGCGTCCGGCCGACTGTGCGCAGTGTTCCGTCAGCTGTTCGATGAATCCCTTGCCGCTCTTGGGGTCGGTGTCGCGACCGTCCATGAAGCAGTGTATGTAGGTGCGGTCGCCTATGCCGTACTCCCCGGCGATGTCGCACAGCTTGAAGAGGTGGTCGAGCGACGAATGAACGCCCCCGTCGGAGGTCAGTCCCATGAAGTGGATGCCTTTGTCATGCTCCTTGGCGTAGGTGAATGCTGAGACGATTTCCTTGTTACGGAGTATGCTGCCGTCGGCACAGGCGCGGTTGATTTTCACCAAGTCCTGGTAGACTATGCGCCCTGCGCCAATGTTGAGGTGTCCCACCTCCGAGTTACCCATCTGCCCGTCGGGCAGTCCCACGTTTTCTCCGCAGGCCAGCAGCTGTGAGTTGGGGTACTGTGCCAGCAGGCTGTCCCAGTAGGGGGTGGGAGTTATGAAAATCACGTCGTCTTTCTGGCGGTCGCCTATGCCCCAACCGTCCAGAATCATTAAAAGAGCTTTCTTTGCCATAATTATGATAGATGTTTGTTGTTAAAGACTGTTCATGTAATATTCGCGGTGCAAAGGTACAAAAATCCGGGGCTGTGTGGATATAAAAGAACTGAAATTGTCAGCCGCCGGGCATCGGAAAGCCTGCACCAGGGAAGTGTACCTCTATGTATGCGGGCTGTTTGTAGAAGGGTGTATACAATCTTTCTTCTAAGATGCATAGCTCTGACTCTCAAAAGTTCCTTGCTCCCCGCTGTTGTGTCTGCGGTACTCACATTTTCTTCACCTTGTCGGGATGCCTGGTGATGTAGTCCTTCCAGTCGTGATAACCTTTCTCCACAGTCGGGCGACCCATCTGAAGGAAGTGGCAGTAGGCTGCGGCAAGCCCGTCGGTGGCATCCATGAAGGCGGGCATGTCGCGTGCAGGAATATGCAGCATGCGTTGCAGCATGCCTGCCACCTGCTCTTTCGATGCCTGTCCGTTGCCAGTGATGGCCATCTTTATCTTAAGCGGGGCGTATTCTGTTATAGGTATGTCCCTGCTCAGGGCTACGGCTATGGCGACGCCCTGTGCGCGCCCCAGCTTCAGCATGGACTGCACGTTCTTGCCGAAAAAGGGGGCTTCTATGGCAATCTCGTCGGGCAGGTAACTTTCTATGATGCCCAGCACACGCCCGTGTATATGCTTCAGCTTGAGATAATGGTCGTCAAACTTGCGCAAGTCTATTATGCCCATTGCTACCAGTTCGGGTTTTACTCCTACCACACGCAGCACGCCATAACCCATGATGGATGTGCCGGGGTCAATGCCCATGATGATTTTTTCGGTGACGGGACGTATCACGGCAATACCTCCATCAGTGTAGGAAAACCTGCTACCTTGTCGCCGAACATGGCAGCCATCTCATCGGCCAGCTTCATGCCCAGCTCATTGTACCAACGGTGCAGCAAGGCAGAATCTTCCACCTCAAACTGTACGGAAAAGCACGTTCCCGGCTCTTCGCGATGGCTCAGCACGCGTGCCAACCGCGGTGAATGCAGCACACCGTGTGCAGCCACTTCGGGCAGGTAGTATTCGTGCATCCATATGAGGAAATACTTCTCCTGCCCCTCATCTACATGGTAAGTCGTATTAAATACCAACATGACATATCTTTTTAATCAAAAACCGGCACACGCCCGTAACCTGCATATGACAGCCATACGGAGACATTGTTTCTCTTCGCAAAAGTATAAAATAATACGAATGGCATTGCCCGCATTCATTAAAAGTTTTGCCTAACTTTACAGTTCCTTTCCCTACTTTTGTTATGCCGGTAGGAATAATGATGAGGCAAGTAGTGGCTGTATAAACTTCGATGAAAGGCATTTTTATACCTTTTATCGGAAATAAATACTACCTTTGCAGCATAAAAAGACAACCGCCAGAAGAGATGAATATCAAGAGCGCAGACTTTATCATCAGTAATACCGATGTGGCAAATTGTCCCGGTGGGTCGATGCCGGAATATGCCTTCATAGGCCGCTCAAACGTGGGGAAGTCGAGCCTGATAAACATGCTGACCGAGCGCAGGAAACTGGCCAAGACTTCGGCGACTCCGGGCAAGACGTTGCTCATCAACCACTTCCTTATAAACAACGAATGGTACATTGTCGACCTGCCCGGATATGGGTATGCCAAAAGGAACGGGAAAACGACAATGCAAATCAAAAGTATAATCGAAAACTACATATTGCATCGCAAGCAAATGACCTGCCTGTTTATGCTGATAGACAGCCGTCTGAAGCCGCAAGCCATAGACCTTGCCTTCATGGAATGGCTTGGTGAAAACGGGGTACCGTTTGCCATTGTCTTCACCAAAACGGACAAGCTGTCAAACAGCCAGATGGCCAGTAACATCGCCCGGTATATGGAAAAATTAAAGGAGCAATGGGAAGAACTGCCGCCGTATTTTGCCACATCTGCCGAAACAAGGCGCGGACGGAATGAACTTCTGGACTACATAGAGAGCATCAACAACAGTATCAACTAATTTAATACAATCTCAATGAAAAAACTAATCTTCTTGCAACTGCTCGTCGCAGCATCATTTACCACAGCAAATGCCCAAAGCCTGAAAGACTTACTGAGCAAAGACAATATAGAAAACGTAGTAAGCACCATTACCGGCAAAAGCACCTCAAGCATGGTAGGGACATGGGTTTACAACGGGTCGGCCATCGAATTTGAATCGGACAACCTGTTGGAAAAGGCCGGAGGAGCTGTTGCTGCCACCGCTGCCGAAAAGAAACTGGACGAACAGTTGTCAAAGATAGGCATCACTTCCGAAACTCTGTCTTTCACCTTCAGTGAAGACAGCACCTTTACTGCTACATTGGGTACGAAAAAACTGAGCGGGACTTATTCGTACAACGCATCTACAGAAAAAACCAAGCTGAAGTTTGCGAAACTGATAGGCATCAATACCACGATAAATTGCACTTCCAGCAGTATGGACATGCTGTTCAAGTCTGACATACTGCTCAACTTGCTGACACTTCTTGGTGAGAACAGCGGCAGCAGCTCCCTTCAGACGATTAGTTCTCTGGCGGACAATTACGACGGCATGATGATGGGCTTCGCTCTGAAGAAAGAATAATGTGCCTTTAAACTGACTATTAGTTTATTGCCGCGGGAAGGATAACAAGGATAATAAGCCGCGGCACGATTTATTTTTGCTCTACGCAATATAACGAAAAAAGGAAATGTTTACCTTTGCACGCCGCAAACGGTATGACATTTCATGTCCATTATACAAGGTGCAAAGATACAACTGACATTACCATTAATATGATACAAAACAATCTCCGCAGCAAGCTACTGATGCACGAACTGAAAGATTACATGATGATTGCATTGGGAATGATACTGTATGGCATCGGGTGGACAGTATTCCTCCTGCCAAACAATATTACCACCGGCGGCGTGCCCGGCATTGCCTCCATAATATACTTTGCTATCGGGCTGCCTGTACAGTACATTTACTTTAGCGTAAATTTTCTCTTGCTGTTGCTTGCCATACGCATATTGGGGTGGAAGTTCAGTATCAAGACCGTATTCGCCGTATTCACGCTGACCACATTCCTGTCGTTCATGCAACGTGTCACCGAAGGTATCACATTGCTGCACGACCAGCCTTTCATGGCATGTGTGCTGGGTGCCTCGTTCTGCGGAAGCGGCATCGGCATAGCTTTCTCGTCCAATGGCAGCACAGGCGGTACCGACATCATCGCTGCCATTATAAACAAATACCGTGACATCAGTCTTGGAAGGGTGATGCTGATATGCGACCTCATCATCATATCGTCAAGCTACTTCGCGTTGCGTGACTGGGAAAAGGTGGTATATGGCTACGTCACGCTGTATGTATGCAGTTTCGTGCTGGACCAGGTGGTAAACAGCGCACGGCAATCTGTGCAGTTTTTTATCATCAGCGACAAATACATGGAGATAGGACAACACATCAACGAATATCCTCACAGGGGCGTCACGGTAATAAACGCATCCGGATTTTATTCAGGCAAGGAACAGAAAATGTTGTTCGTGCTGGCCAAAAGGCGGGAATCTTCCATCATATTCCGCCTGATAAAGGAAATTGACCCGCATGCATTCGTATCGCAGAGCGCCGTAATCGGTGTGTATGGCGAAGGATTTGACAAGATAAAAGTGAAATAACCTGATACCCGTCCGCTCATGCGTCATTGTTTGCAGAACCTGCCATCCTCCCACGCATATATTACAGCCGGCCGGAGATAAGACTCCAACTTTTCCACAATGTCGGGCTCCACATAGTCGGCAGCCGAGAACACGAAAGTCAGCTCTGTGCCTTCTTTGGAGAATCCGGCCTTGAAAAGCGGCAGGTCGGCCTGACGGACTGCTTCCTGGTAGACATATATATCTGCCGTATCGGGGTAGGGGAGGATAAAATCGTCGACAGCCGGCAACTCGGGCAGATAATCGTCGGAAGGCAATTTGTGCCAGTCTGTCGTATAAAAATCAATGCGGCTGTCACATGCCGGGGCACACACGGTATTCACCACGCAAATCACCTTTGTACTGTCATTCACTGGAAGTAGTTTCATCTGCCATGTGCTTTGCGATGTCAGCTGCACATGTATATAGTCCGGCGACAGTTCGGTCATTTCCGACCTTCCCCTAAATGTATTCTCAACCCTTGCTTTCATATTGCTGTCCAGAAAGTCTATAAAGTCTGCGCGGTTCACGGCAGTGAGCAGCGTGCACAACGAATCGGGCATCTCTACGAAGCAGTCTCTTGCCTCTTGCGCTTTCACGCCGGCACAAGCCAACACGGCCATACATAGCAAAACGGATATTCTATTCATTTTCAAAGATTACAGTTTATGTGGTTAAAACCAGCCATTCAAACAATTTAAAGGTCAGCCACCGGGAAGATTAAGATATTCCGCCATGAGCTGGAGGTAGTGCGCGTCCGTCTCGTCGAAGGCTCCGAGTTCTTCGCTGTCCACATCGAGCACTCCCCATGGTTCAGATATTCCTTCCCCATCACGTCCGGCACTGCGGAGAAAGAGTGGGATGACTATTTCGGAACGGGAACGCGAGTTGCACGATATATGTCCGGGAAAAGCCTCTACGTCGGGCACTATGATACTCCTTCGCTCGGCATACGCCGTCCCGCATACTCCCCTGCCGTAGGCTATACGCGTGCATGCCACCGGTCCTTGAAAAGGGTAAAGAACCAGTTCCCCGTCCTGCGCGCGGTAGAACCCCACCCATAGAAAGTGGAATGTTTCCATCAGTGCGGCAGCAAGATTGGCCATATTGGATATCGGCGGATTGCTGTCATCGAGCAGGGCTGCCACCTGCGGCAACAGTCCGCGGTATTTTTCTTCTTTGGTACCTTCGGGCACACGCAAATCTTCCGGCATGGCTGCATTATTCTGTTTA
>CAZYVE010000015.1:0-25736 GCA_964651035.1 uncultured Bacteroides sp. | reverse complement strand
TTTGGTACCTTCGGGCACACGCAAATCTTCCGGCATGGCTGCATTATTCTGTTTATACGGCTTCAAAGATAATGATAACATTCTGAATTAATACGTCACGAAAAGGATTTTTTACAATGCAATGCACAACATACGATGTCCCGCAGTACGACAAATCGTAAGCGCTGGCACAACATGTCACAAGAAAGGATACGACATGTTGCAAAGACTGCAGATTTATCCATCCTGGTTTTGTACAGTCCAAATTCAGGAAGCCCGGCTGTTCTTGCGCTTACAGGCCTCAAATAGCAGCATTGTACGTTATATCGGACACATGCTTTCAGGAAAAAGGTTGACATACAGTCTGTTATTTGCTGTATGAACACGATTTTCTAATGTTAAAAACATGTAATAATTGCCACAATATTATATCGTATTTATTGTATTTTGATATATTCACCCTGTCAATCATAGTATAATTGCCTTATTTTATTACCAACAACGAAAAGTTATGGCCAAGACTACAGAAACACTCAATTCCGTGAGCCAGATATCAAACAAGACAAGGATTAGCGGTGAACTGTTCTCTGTCAATGATTTGAGAATAGACGGCTGCTTCAGTGGAAAGATCTTCTCCAAAGGAAGGATAGTTATCGGGGTGACTGCCGAGGTATCGGATGAGATAGTATGTTCCAATGCTGCAATCTGGGGCCACTTCAAGGGGAATATCTACGTGAGGGATGCTCTTGAGATAAAAGATGGTGCAAAGATTGACGCAAATTTGAATGCCGGCAGGATTCTTGTCGAACCCGGTGCCGGCATCAACGGCACTTGCAGGATGATTACCACCGAGGAATTTGACAAGAAAGCCTCTGCCATAAGCAAGGAGATGAATATAGAACAGGATGCTGCTGTCCGGGAACCGGACAGCACCGGAAGTAGCACCGGTAGCAGAGAACAAAAAAAGGCACTCTTTTCGTTCGGCTCATCAAAGAATAAGAAATAAAGTCTCCGGCACATGTTTCCGGGAGTCCCGGTATAGCCCAAGCAGGTATTTGATATGTCTGAAGATTTCCTCAGGGATTCTTCATGCCGTCTTTCATTTTGGTTATCAACTGTATACCGCTAAGGAAAATATTTTTGGACTGTGTTTGGTAGATAGATATACCTCTTGTCTGCACAGAGCTGTCATTTTATATCAAATACTTGCTTTCAGGTACAGGTTGCAAAAAAACAGTTATTTGCCGTGTGAACACAACTTCTAATATCTGTTTCTTCATGTTTCCATCATGTCAGCAAGATGATATTCAGAGACAAAAACTCCGGGAAGAATGTAAATGTTTAAAATGAAGGCAAGAAGCTTGCTGCAACTAACCACCAAATTTAGAACCTTTATTTTAAAGGTATCCTATGTTGCAACAGCCGCTTACATTGATGAGAAATTTTATCGTCAATGTAGAATAGTTACAGAAAGATGTCTTCGGGATAAGCCACATCTGCCAGGAATAGGGCATTGCCAGGCATGGAAGTACCGGCACGACAGCGGTCTTTCTGCTCTATCACGTGGCGGAATCCCTCTATGGTCAGCCTGCCGCGCCCTACCTCGAGCAACGTGCCCACTATGGCGCGTACCATGTTGCGCAGGAAACGGTCGGCCCGTATGGTAAACACCCACGTATCCTCATCCTCATGTGTCCAGGCGGCATGCATGATGCGGCAGTTGTTGGTCTTAACATCAGTATGCAGTTTGCTGAAGCTGGTGAAGTCAGTATAATCATACAGTACGGAAGCAGCCTCATTCATCCTGCCGAAGTCCGGTTCACGAAACAGGCGGCAGCGGTATTGCCTACAGAAAGGCTGTTTGGCTGTAGTGACATAGTATCTATACATGCGCGAGGTGGCATCAAAGCGGGCATGTGCCCCCGGCTTTACGGCACGTAGCCGGTGCACAGCGATGTCGGGCGGCAACAGACGGTTCAGCTTGTCTGCTATTTGGATAGTGTCGAGTGGTTCCTCGCTGTCAAAATGTGCTACCATCATCGAAGCATGTACCCCGGCATCTGTCCGTCCCGCCCCCGTCACATCGACATCGCGGCGCATCAATATGGACAAAGCACTGCTCATACATGCCTGTATGCTATTGCCGTTGGGCTGAACCTGCCAGCCGTGATAGGCACTACCGTCGTATGACAGATATATGAAATAACGTTGCACCTGCTTTATTATTGGGAAATACAGTCGCAAAATTACGGAAAAAAGTAATCCGCGACTGTATATATATGAATAATGTGTGTTCTATAAGCCCACTTATAACGATACAGCCCCGCCGTTTACCTTGTAAGCAACGGCGGGGCTGCCTGATTGTGACAGGAGAGGTTTTATTTCAATACTCCCAGTTCCTTTCCTACTTTTATGAATGCGGCAATGCACTTGTCTAGATGCTCCTTCTCATGTCCTGCCGATATCTGGACACGAATACGTGCCTGCCCCTTGGGTACTACCGGATAATAGAAGCCTGTGACATAAATACCTTCCTTTTGCAGGCGGGCGGCATAGTCTTGTGACAGCCTGGCATCATAAAGCATCACGGCGCAGATGGCGCTCTGTGTCGGCTTGATGTCAAAGCCGGCCTGAGTCATCCTGTCGCGGAAATACTCCACGTTTTCTACCAGCTTGTCATGCAATGCATTGCTTTCTTTTAGCATCTTGAATACTTCTATACCAGCTCCTACCACGGCCGGTGCCACAGAGTTGGAGAAGAGGTATGGACGGCTGCGTTGCCTCAGCAGGTCGATGATTTCCTTATGTCCTGTGGTAAAACCTCCCATGGCTCCGCCGAATGCTTTGCCCAGCGTGCCAGTATAGATATCTACCCGGCCATACGTGTCGAACAGTTCGCTTACGCCGTGCCCCGTAGCTCCAACCACTCCTGCTGAATGCGATTCGTCTACCATCACCATTGCATCGTACTTCTCGGCAAGGTCGCAAATACGATCCATCGGGGCAACGTTGCCGTCCATCGAGAATACTCCGTCAGTCACTATTATACGGAAGCGTTGCTCTTGAGCCTCCTTCAGGCATCTCTCCAGGTCTGCCATGTCAGCATTTGCATACCTGTAACGTTTTGCCTTGCATAGGCGTACACCGTCTATGATGGAAGCATGGTTCAGGGCGTCCGATATTATGGCATCTTCTTCGGTGAACAATGGCTCGAACACACCGCCGTTGGCATCGAAGCATGCCGCATACAAGATTGTATCTTCGGTGTGGAAATAATCGGATATGGCAGCTTCCAGCTCTTTGTGTACATCCTGCGTGCCGCAAATGAAGCGTACTGACGACATGCCATATCCGCGTTTCTCCATCATGCTGCGGGCTGCAGCAATGAGGCGTGGATGATTTGACAATCCCAGATAGTTATTGGCACAGAAGTTGAGCACTTCTTCTCCTTTTACCATGATAGATGCCTGTTGCGGACTTTCTATCAGCCGTTCTTCCTTATACAGACCGGCTTCCTTTATCTCGGCAAGAGTTTTGTCGAGATGTTCTTTCATTTTGTCGTACATACTCACTATTTTTAAAGTTGTATTACTTGCTATACACAAAGAAAAACCTTTTTATCGGAATAAGCAAGAATAAAGAGATGGAAGAACAAAAAAAATATGTACCTTCGCATTGTAAATTATTTTATTTAACGTCTTGATATGAAAAATATTTTAGTAATCGGTTCTACCGGACAAATAGGTTCGGAACTTACCATGGAATTGCGTAAACGCTATGGAGATGTACATGTGATTGCCGGATATATTCCAGGTGCAGAGCCACAAGGTAAACTGAAAGAATCTGGTCCATCGGCCATTGCAGACGTGACAGACCGCCAGTCAATGGAACTCGTTATACGCAAGTATAAGATAGATACCATATATAATCTGGCAGCCCTGCTGTCTGTCGTGGCAGAGAAACGCCCAGCCATGGCATGGAAGATTGGCATAGATGGTCTGTGGAACGTGCTTGAGGTGGCCCGTGAGCATAACTGTTCTGTTTTCACGCCAAGTTCCATCGGTTCTTTCGGAGAACTGACGCCTCACGTCAAGACACCACAAGACACTATACAGAGGCCGCGTACCATGTATGGCATAACGAAGGTTACCACAGAATTGCTGAGCGATTATTATCATACTAAATATGGAGTGGACACGCGTGCGGTACGCTTTCCGGGAATCATATCCAATGTCACACTACCGGGTGGAGGTACCACTGACTATGCGGTTGAGATTTATTATGCAGCAGTAAAAGGAGAAGAGTTCGTATGCCCTCTGAAACCCGGTACTTATATGGACATGATGTACATGCCGGATGCACTTAATGCTGCTATTATGCTCATGGAAGCTGCTCCTGCACGTCTGGTACACCGCAATGCCTTCAACGTAACAGCGATGAGTTTTGACCCGGAAGACATTTACAATATGATAAAAAAATATGTACCGGATTTCAAGATGGTTTATGAAATAGACCCGCTGAAACAGGCAATAGCAGATAGCTGGCCAGACTGCCTTGATGACACATGTGCAAGGGAAGAATGGGGATGGAAGCCGCACTTCGACCTGGAATCCATGACAATAGATATGCTTGAAAAGTTAAGATTGAAATTCGGCTAATAACTGCAATGGGCAAAAGATGAAAATATTACCCGTCATATTACTTCTGCCCGTTTTCTTGCTTTCATGCGGAAATAACAAGGCAAAGATTGAGTTACGCGATGCTGTCACACAAATAGCAGGAAGTGCACTCCCTGACATAAACAGCATTAATGCCTCCTGCATGAAAGATAAAGAATACTCCAGTACTCTGGAGGGAGATGAATTGTTTGACGACTTCATCTTCAATTATGCTGCAGACAACACACTGCAGTTGGTACGTACAAAATTTCCTTTACCTTATATCAAGAATGGGGTACAGACAAGCATCAAAAAGGAAATATGGGAATACAACGAGCTGTTTCCCGGACAAAATTATTATACACTGCTTTTTGACAATGAGAAAGATATGGATATAGCCGGTGATACGGCATTGACATCTGTACGGTTACAGTGGTTTTTCTTAAAAGAACGCAAGCTGAAAAACTATTTTTTCGAACGCATGAAAGGTATATGGATGCTGAAGTCAATGGAACTGCAGGATTTTGGAAATGAATACGATAAAGGCTTCATCTCTTTTTATTCTCGTTTTGTCAACGACAGCATATTCCAACGTTCACATATATATTTACCTCTACGTTTTGTCACTTTAGACCCTGACGATGAATTTTCTATTCTGGAAACTACACTTGATTTGGACCAATGGTATGTTTTCCGTCCGGCTATGCCTTCGGAATGGTTGTCTAATATTTGTTATGGACAGAGCTATGATGACCGTTCCAATATAAAGATACTGAAAGTTAATGGTATAGGTAACGGTTACTCCAATGTGTTTTATTTCAGGAGAAGATTTGGCACATGGGAGTTGTATAAGTTTGAAGACACCAGCATATAGCCGGTTTCTTGCATTTCAGGATAAAATATATGAAGCTAAGAATTTTAGGAAGCGGTACTTCCACCGGAATACCGGAAATAGGTTGCAAATGCCCAGTTTGTATTTCCAACGATTTGCGCGACAAAAGATTACGCACGTCGGCTTTATTGTATGCCGGTGATGCTACGATACTTATTGACTGCGGGCCAGATTTCAGACAGCAGATGCTTAATACCGCTGACTTCAGGAGAATAGACGGGGTTCTTATCACGCATGAGCACTATGACCATGTAGGAGGGTTGGACGATTTGAGACCATTCTGCCGCTTTGGGGAGATACCTATATATGCAGAAGCATATACTGCGGATAAGTTGCGTAAAAGGATGCCATATTGCTTTGTCAGTAAGACTTACCCTGGAATTCCGAGCGTCAGACTGCAAGAAGTGGAAGTAAATAAACTTTTCGAAATAAAAGGAATAGAGATATTGCCTGTAAGGGTAATGCATGGCAGGTTGCCTATACTGGGATATCGCATCGGAAACAGATTAGGTTATGTGACTGACATGCTGACAATGCCAGAGGTTTCTTACAAATATTTAGAAGGTGTCGATGTACTGGTAATAAATGCATTGCGGGTTAAGCCACATCCAACGCACCAGAATATAAAAGAAGCTCTGGAAGCGGCAGCGCGCATTTGTGCAAAAGAAATTTACCTCGTACACATGAGCCACGGGGCTGGTTTGCATGCAGACATCGAACGTATTCTTCCTGCCCATGTCCATTTGGCTTATGACGGGCTGGATATTAATGTTCCTTCCATATAAAGGACCCGTTCTATGATTAAACCGTATGAACATATGAAATCTAAAGTCTTTATAAAAGTTGCACTCGTGGTTGCCATCACATTTATATGTATCATTACGGTTTTTTATTCGTTTATGCGGCTGAATACTGCAGAAGAGAAAGAAAACTTAGACATTTATTCTCTGGTGCCACAAAGCGCAACTGCTGTATTTGAGACAAATCTCCTTTCTGAACTGACAGTCAACATAGACAGCATGTACAGCAGAAAAAACGGTATAACCTTGCATGCTTATGGACTTTTAGGATTATTGAAAGATTGTATGACAATCGGCAATAAGTATATAGACAAAGTTCTGCTGAGTATTCATGGGACGGATGCCAATATGGACCAGATACTGTATTGTGATCTAAGCCTCGGTGGTTATAAATTTGCAAAATCGTTCATTAGTAGACATTTCTCACAAACATTTACGCCTAAACACTCAGAATTTCGCGGCTGTGATATTATTGTTTATCCTGTTGATACGGGACGATTCCTTACTGTTTTCCTTACCAAAGACTTTCTTGTGGCAAGCTTCCGGAAAAGACTGGTAGAACAGGCTATAGATTCATATTATGATAAAAAATCGCTTCTGCAGTCACCTGAATTTATGAAGATATATACAAACGAAAAACGCAGTGCCGAAGCTATACTTTATGTCAATATGGACAGCATTAGCATCGGAACTCTGGGGAGTGATTATATCAGCGGTCTTGGAGGTTGGGGAGAGTTTGACATTAAGTTCCGGAAGGATGCAATAGTTTGCTCCGGGAAAGCATATCCTGTAGATTCTATATCCTACAGTCTGATTGACATGAAAAAAATGGAAGAAGGCAAGATTCTTCCTGCATCAACAGCGCTTTACAGCCGGTGGAGTATTTCAGGCCAAAGAGGTTTGCAGACAGATGCAGATAACCCCAAAAGTGTTGATTATGTCTGTAATATAATAGAAGAGCATGATGAAAAATTACAGAAATTCTTAAAGGATTATGCCGGCGACTATATGTCGTTCTGCCTGTTAATAAAAGAAGAAGCTCAGGAACAGATACCCCACGCTGTGGCAGTTCTACCTTTGACGGATGAACGTGCTGCTTCGCGCTACCTTCGTTCATGGCTGCGCAATGCATCCATGAGGAAACGGAAGCAGATTCCACATGGCACCTGTTCTGTTTTTGTAAATCATTATAAAGATATTAACGCTGAAAAGTATGTTGTGACAAAGCAACTCATGTTTCCACAAATTCCTGGCGTTACCGATGCTGACTCAATATACGTATGTTTTTTTGAAGGAAATCTGTTGGTTTCCCGCGATAAACGCAGCATATATGCATATACGGATGCCGTAAAAGACGACAACAATGGCATGCCCCTTAGGAAAGCTGAAGAATATCTGCCCGCTAAATATACATTTATACTGTTTGCCGATATGGAGCGAGTTTTGTCTTGTCAGGAAAGCTATGCATCTCATCTCCTCCCTACGCATTTCTTCGGGCAACATGCTGAATTCTTCAAACATTTCATATTGGCTATGCAGGTAGCATCGGAATACGAAGCAGCATCTTTCAACTTGGTTTTACTTTACAAAGACTGACGTTACAATAAAAAACAAGAAAGCATGTCACGTTTGTGCCATGACATGCTTCGTATTTCCTCTCGTATCGTCAGAATGGAAGGTCGTCTTGTGTGTCTCCTACAACGAAATCAGGAGTTGGAGGAGGTACAGCTGGCGGAGCCTGTGGCTCCGGGGGCACAGATGACGTGTTAGCGACACGTTCCACTTTCCATGCACGGATACGGTTAAACCAGCGGTCCTGCCATTGATTGGAGTCTATGTCGAATGATACTGTAAGCTCTTCTCCCATCTGGATATTGAATTGTTCTATCTTGTCTGCACCAAATACCTCAAAACACATTTTGCGTGGATACTGCCCATGGTCTTCAATCACAAACTCTTGTACTTTCCATTCATTCCCCGTTCTGGCAGACACACCACCCTTCGGAGGCAGTATGGCGATGATTTTTCCTGTAAATTCCATGTTTTATCTTTTTTATTATTGCGGCGAAGTTACGACTTTTTATATAGATGCAACGAATAATCGGCAGTTTTTTCATTGTATTTTTTGCGGTGGGCAATTCTTTTTCTAACTTTGTACATCATATCAGGAACATACAAATAAAAATAAACCCAAACATAAGAGAAATATGAAATTTGTTGTTTCAAGCAGCACGCTTTCCATGCATTTGCAGGCTGTCAGCCGTGTGATAAATTCAAAAAATGCATTGCCAATATTGGACTGTTTCCTTTTCGAATTGCAGGATGGAACATTGAAGGTGACAGTCTCTGACAGCGAAACCACCATGGCTACCTCGCTCGAAGTCATAGAAAGTGATGCTGACGGGCGCTTTGCTATAACAGCCAGGACTTTGCTGGATGCCTTAAAAGAGATTCCGGAACAGCCGTTGACATTTGAGATCAACCTTAATTCATTGGATATAACTATTCAATACCAGAACGGGAAATACAACCTGGTAGGACAGAATGCAAATGAGTTCCCGTCACAGGCTGTCCTTGAAGAAGGTGCCGTTCGGATTAATTTGACTGCACAGATATTGCTCGAAGGTATAAACCGGACAATCTTTGCAACTGCCGACGACGAACTGCGACCGGTTATGAATGGTATATATTTGGACATTACAGCCGAAGACATTACTATGGTCGCATCTGATGGCCATAAACTGGTACGTTGCAAGACCACGGCTGCAAAAGGCAACGAACGTGCGGCCTTTATCCTTCCCAAAAAACCTGCCATGTTATTGAAAAACCTTTTGTCTAAGGAGTCAGGACAGGTCACGATAGAATTTGACGAACGGAATGCCATGTTCACCTTGGAAAACTATCGCATGATATGCAGGCTTATAGAAGGACGCTATCCAAATTACAACTCCGTCATTCCGCAGAATAACCCTTATAAAATTACAGTAGACCGCCAATTGTTATTGGGAGCATTGAAACGTGTTTCAATATTCTCTTCGCAGGCAAGCAGCCTGATTAAACTGAGTATGGGAGAAAACTTGATTGTGATTTCCGCACAGGATATAGATTTCTCTACTTCAGCGGAAGAGTCTCTGGCCTGCCAGTATGACGGCAGCATGATGAGTATCGGTTTCAAATCGACATTCCTGATTGATATATTAAACAATATTTCGGCAAATGAAGTCCTTATAGAATTGGCAGATCCCTCACGCGCAGGGGTAATTTTACCGGCAGAGCAGGACGAAGATGAAAATCTGCTGATGTTGCTCATGCCAATGATGCTGAATAATTGATATCTGTTTTGCATATAAGAACCGTTTTTCTACGATATGTGTTGCACACGCGGGGAATGCGTAGCATGCATCCCCGTAACATGTCACGCACATTTCGTTTTTCATATTGCAGACTAATTTATACAGGACATCAGTATTTATAACTCCCGACTTACATAAGCCATAACATAATACAGAATGAAACTGAATTTAAAAAATCCTCTGGTTTTCTTTGATTTGGAAACTACGGGAACCAATATCAACTCGGACAGGATAGTTGAAATCTGTTATCTGAAGGTCTATCCAAACGGCAATGAAGAATCGAAAACCATGCGTATCAATCCGGAAATGCACATACCGGAAGAATCTTCTGCCGTCCATGGCATTTATGATGATGATGTAAAAGACTGCCCTACTTTCAAAGAGGTTGCACGCAATATAGCAAACAGTATTATGGGATGCGACTTAGCCGGTTTTAACTCCAACCGTTTTGATATCCCGGTATTGGCAGAGGAACTTCTTCGCGCCGGAGTAGACATTGACTTGAACCGTCGCAAGTTTATCGACGTCCAGGTCATTTTCCATAAAAGGGAACAACGTACCTTGTCGGCAGCCTATAAATTTTACTGCGACAAGAACTTGGAAGATGCCCACACTGCCGCAGCCGACACACGTGCCACTTATGAAGTACTGATGGCGCAACTGGACCGTTACCCGGATTTGAAGAATGACGTAAGTTTCTTGTCGGAATACTCCAGTTTTAATAAGAATGTGGATTTTGCAGGACGTATGGTTTATAATGAAAAGGGGATAGAAGTATTCAATTTCGGGAAATATAAGGGAGAGCCTGTCGCCGAAGTGCTTAAACGAGACCCGGGATATTATGGCTGGATACAGAGCAGTGACTTTACACTGAATACAAAGGCTATGTTGACAAAAATACGTTTACGTGAAATGACTCAGAGATAGTTCTGCCATGGCAAATGTATTGAAAGATAAAAAAATAGTACTGGGTATCACAGGAAGTATAGCAGCTTATAAAGCATGTTATATTATCCGTGGCCTGATAAAAAAAGGAGCAGAAGTCCAAGTCGTGATAACTCCTGCAGGAAAAGAATTCATAACGCCGATCACATTATCTGCCCTTACATCGAAACCTGTAATTTCTGAATTCTTTTCCGGACGGGATGGCTCATGGCATAGCCATGTAGACCTGGGATTATGGGCGGATGCCATGCTGATAGCTCCGGCTACAGCTTCCACCATTGGCAAGATGGCAAACGGCATAGCAGACAATATGCTACTGACAACTTATCTGTCGGCCAAAGCACCTGTATTTATAGCCCCGGCCATGGATTTGGACATGTACATGCACCCTTCGACCCAAGCCAATCTGGAGAAATTGCGTTCTTATGGCAACCATATTATTGAGCCTGTGGAGGGAGAACTTGCCAGCCATTTAGTAGGAAAAGGACGTATGGAAGAGCCGGAAAACATCATACTTTCCCTGGAGGAATATTTTGCATCAGAAGGAGAGCTCGCAGGTAAGACTGTATTGATTACTTCAGGACCTACGTGTGAGAAACTGGACCCGGTACGTTTCATCAGCAATTACTCTTCCGGCAAGATGGGATTCGCTTTGGCTGATGAATGTGCCTCCCGTGGTGCGAAGGTGATATTAGTGACTGGTCCTGTATCTGAACATACACACTTCAACATGTATAAACGTTATGATGTGGAATCTGCAGAACAGATGTATGAAGCCACAGTTTCTGTATTCCCGACAGCAGATGTAGCCATCCTTTCTGCAGCTGTCGCTGACTATACACCAGTACAAGCTGAGACTGAGAAAATAAAACGGGAAAAAACAGGTAGTTTCTCTATTGAGCTTAAGCCTACACGTGATATTGCAGCGGCATTGGGGGAAATGAACAGCCATTACGCTACGGGAAAGAAAATATTAGGGGGATTTGCCCTTGAAACCAATGATGAAATTCAAAACGCAAAGGATAAGCTGAATCGTAAGAACTTGGATTTTATAGTCTTGAACTCTCTTAAAGACAAGGGGGCAGGTTTTCGTGTCGATACAAACAAAATAAGCATATTGGAAGCGGAGAACAGAGTCGATTACCCGTTGAAGCCTAAAGCTGAGGTCGCATCGGATATTGTTGACCATTTGGTTGAATTACTGAAAAAGCAGTCGTGATAAGTCCGACAGAATAAAAATAAGTATGTTGCGTGCGTTATATATACAGAATTATGCTCTTATCGAGAAACTTGAAATAGATTTCGGTCAAGGTTTTTCTGTCATAACGGGTGAAACCGGTGCCGGCAAATCTATTATTCTTGGTGCTATAGGGCTTTTGCTTGGACAACGTGCCGATGTCAAATCCATACGCACAGGGACTTCTAAGTGTATCATAGAAGCCCGCTTTGACATTTCGCCCTACGGCATGCGCAAGTTTTTTAAAGACAATGATTTGGAATACGAAGAAGAATGTATACTGCGCCGTGAACTATATACTTCCGGCAAGAGCCGGGCTTTTATAAACGATAGTCCGGTTTCTTTATCCCAAATGAAAGATTTAGGAGAGCAGCTTATTGATGTACATTCTCAGAACCAGAACCAGCTACTTAATAAAGAAAGTTTTCAGCTGAATGTATTGGATATCTTGTCACGTGACAGTGAGATTCTGGACAAATACCATAACATATACAATGAATGGAAACAGGCGCAAAAAGAACTGGAAAGACTGACTGAACGTGCGGAACACGACAAAGCAGATGAAGACTACATACGTTTTCAGTTAGAAGAGCTGGAAAATGCCGCTCTGACATCTGACGAGGAGGAATGCCTGGAGCATGAAGCTGGTATGCTGACTCACGCGGAAGAAATCAAAACAGGATTGTATCATGTGAACCGGATGCTTTCTTCAGACGACAACAGCCTGTTGTCTGTGTTGAAAGAATGCAGGGATGTCATGACTGCTTTGTGTAAGGTATATCATCCCGCTAATGAGCTGGTTGAACGTTTGGAAAGTACTTATATAGAAATGAAAGACATTTCGCAAGAAGTTTCCGACAGAGAAGAACAGGTAGAGTTCAATCCCCGGCGGTTGGAAGAGGTAAACGAGCGTCTTAATGTAATATACTCCTTGGAACAAAAACATCGGGTGGACACCGTGGAGGCATTATTAGCCATACAGCATGAATATGCTTCCAAACTGGCGGCTATCAATTCTTTTGATGAGGATATAGAACTCCTGAAGAAACGTTGCGAATCATTGCAGACTGAATTGGAAAAGCAAGCGGATGCACTCACCGATGTGCGTACAAAAGCGGCACATGATGTCGAGGCACATATGGTGTCAAGACTGACATTGCTGGGCATGCCCAATGCACGTTTCTCTGTAGACATAAAGAAACGTAAAGAGGCCGGCCCGGATGGATTTGATGCCGTATCATTCATGTTTTCTGCCAATAAGAATGGGGCTTTGCAAAACATATCTTCTGTAGCTTCCGGGGGAGAGATAGCGCGGGTCATGCTTTCAATAAAGGCCATGATTGCCGGTGCGATAAAATTGCCTACCATAATTTTCGATGAAATAGATACCGGAGTATCTGGTGAGATAGCCAACCGTATGGCAGACATCATGCAAGAAATGGGTGATAACGGCAGGCAAGTCATCAGCATTACCCATCTCCCACAGATTGCTGCACGTGGATGTGCTCATTATAAAGTATATAAACAAGATAACGAAAATGAGACAAACAGCCATATACGGTGCTTGAGCCGGGAAGAAAGAATAGAAGAGATAGCCCATATGTTAAGCGGGGCTGCTCTTACAGATGCAGCATTGAATAATGCAAAATCACTGCTTGGCATGTGAGTTTTATAGATATATTTCGAAAAATGACAGCTTATGGCAGATAAATGCGAAATTATATTCGGAATACGTGCAGTAACAGAGGCCATCCTGGCGGGTAAAGAATTGGACAAGATTCTTATAAAGAAAGATATCCGGAGTGATTTGTCAAAAGAGTTGTTAGCTGCGCTAAAAGGGCAGACCATTCCTGTGCAACGTGTCCCGATAGAGCGTATAAACCGTATTACAAGGAAGAATCACCAGGGAGTGGTGGCGTTCACTTCGGCTATAACTTACCAGAAGACGGAAGATTTGGTACCTTTCCTCTTCGAGCAGGGTAAATTGCCGTTTTTCGTCATGCTGGACGGTATTACCGATGTACGTAATTTTGGTGCAATATCCCGTACCTGCGAATGCGCGGCAGTAGATGCCATAATCATTCCGTCGGTTGGCAGTGCCTCTGCAAATGCCGATGCCATAAAAACATCAGCAGGTGCACTGTATAAACTGCCTGTATGCCGCGAAAACAATCTGAAAAAGACGCTCCGTTTTTTAAAAGACAGCGGTTTTCACATTATAGCTGCAACCGAGAAAGGTGATTATGACTATACTGAGGCTGATTATACAAATCCGCTATGCATGATAATGGGGGCTGAAGACAAAGGTGTGTCATCCGACAATCTGGCACTTTGCGATGAGCGGGTAAAAATTCCTATGTATGGTACCATTGAATCCCTGAATGTTTCTGTCGCGGCAGGTATCTTGGTATATGAGGCCGTGAAACAAAGAGTTGCAATAAAAAATAAGATTGAACATATATGAAAAAGAAAATTCTGTTATCAATAGCCGTCTGCCTGATATCTCAGTGGGGCATGGCGCAAAATCCCAAATGGGTTGGAAAAGCCAAACATGCTGTATTCTCTATTGTTACTTACGACAAAAATGACAAAATCCTGAATACAGGAAACGGATTCTTCGTGACTGAGGATGGTGTGGCAATATCTGATTATACTCTTTTCAAAGGGGCATATCGGGCTGTTGTAATGGACTATACCGGCAAACAGATGAATGTGGAAAATATTATGGGTGCCAACGACATGTACGATGTTGTAAAGTTTCGTGTAGCGATAACGGATAAAAAAGTGGCCGCTTTATCTGTAACATCGACAGCTGCGTCTGCAGAAAGCAGGGTGTATCTGTTGCCCTACTCGACAAGAGAAGATAAGTCGTGTTTAGCAGGGATAGTAAAATCTGCAGACAAGATAGAAGGGGGATATTATTACTATACTCTGGAAATGAAACTGGATGACAAAATGGTAAGTTGCCCCATCGTAACAGAAGAAGGATTGCTCTTCGGACTGGCACAGAAGTCTTCGGGGCAAGACACAGCCACCATCTGTTATGCAGTAGATGTGAATTTCGTAATGAAACAAGATATATCGGCACTATCATATAACGACTTTGCTCTAAAAGATATCGGAATCAAGAAAGCATTGCCGGAAACAGAAGAGGAAGCCCTGATATTCCTGTTTATGGCTTCATCGCAATTATCCGGCGAACGTTATATGGAGATATTGGATGACTTTATAAACCAATTCCCAAACAGTGCCGACGGCTATCTGCGAAGGGCGTCCCAACAACTGTTCATGGCTAAAGATGAGGAATCGATAGCCAAAGTCGAGGCTGACATGAACGCGGCTTTAAGGGTTACACAAAAGAAGGATGACGTGCTTTTCAGCCGTTCCAAAATAATATATAATTACGTGCTGGAAAATCCGGAAAATCCTTATAAGGACTGGAGTTTCAGCAAAGCATTGCAAGAGGTACGCCAGGCCATTGCTATACAAGACCTGCCTGTATACGTACAGCTGGAAGCCGAGATATTGTTTGCCATGCAAGATTACGAGGCGTCATTCGAATGCTACGACAAGGTCAATAAATCTAATATAGCATCACCCGCTACTTTTTTTAGCGCAGCCAAAACAAAAGAAATGATGCAGGCTCCCGCTGAAGAGATTCTGGTGCTGATGGACAGCTGTGTGGCACGGTGTACGCAGCCTTATTCTCTGGAGAATGCTCCTTATCTGCTGGAACGGGCACAGGCACGTCTGAATGCCGGACAGGGACGTAATGCCTTGCTGGATTACGATGAGTATTTCAAAGCTGTGAACGGCAATGTGAACGACCTGTTTTATTACTACCGGGAACAGGCTTCGATGAAAGCTCGCCAATATCAACGGGCGCTTGATGATATAGCGAAAGCCATTGAGCTAAATCCACAAGAGCTGCTTTATTATGCCGAGCAAGCTGTAGTGAATATACGTGTAGGACGTAATGAGGAGGCTCTGGAAATCTTGGATAAAGCTTTGGAAATCGACTCCGGATACTCGGAGGTGTACCGGCTCAGGGGGATTACCCAAATACAGATGGGAAATAAGGATGATGCATGTGATAGTTTTGCAAAAGCTAAAGAACTTGGGGATCCCAATGTGGATAGTTTAATAGAGAAACATTGCAAATAGCCCTCTGTAACAAAGAGAGTTATGGCTGACGCAGAATAAATTATTATCACTTAAACATATAAAGGCAATATGAAGAAAGTAATTTGCAGTACTGAAGCTCCGGGAGCCATCGGCCCATACAATCAGGCTATAGAAGCATGTGGTATCGTGTTTGTTTCCGGACAGTTACCCATAAATCCAAGCACTGGCGTCATGCCCGAAAGTGTAGAAAGCCAGACTCGTCAGTCGTTGGAAAATGTAAAACACATATTACAAGAGGCTGGCTTGGAGATGAGTAATGTCGTAAAGACCACAGTATTCTTGGCAGACATGTCTTACTTTGCAGATATGAACAAGGTTTATTCTTCCTACTTCGAAAGTGCGTATCCTGCACGTTCTGCTGTGGCAGTCAAGGCTTTGCCCAAAGATGCTTTAGTGGAGATTGAGTGTATCGCGGTTCGCCAATAAGTCGGCCACTATAAAGTTGCTGCCTCCCACGAAGATAAAATCTTCAGGGAGGCTTTTTCTTTGAGCTGCAGCCACGGCCAAAGGTACATCCGGATAACAGTCTCCATGCAAACCGGCCTCAGCTGCCAATGCTGCCAGTTGTTCCTCAGGCAAAGCGCGTTTCACCCTCGCCTTAGTGAAGTAATATTCAGCGTCTTGAGGTAGCAGTGCCAGTACTCCTTGTATATCCTTGTCACTTACCATACCGATTACGATGTGAAGCTTCCGGTATTTTTGTTGTTTCAGCTGCTCTGCAATATATGTCATGCCACCTACATTGTGCCCGGTGTCGCATACCAGCGGCGGTACATCCTGTAGTTTCTGCCATCTCCCCATAAGTCCAGTCAACTCTACCACATGGGCGAATCCTTCTCGTACACTTCTTTCCGTAATCATAAAGCCGGCTTTCTTCAACAACGGAATAGATGCCAATAATGTACGTTTATTTTTAGTTTGATATAATCCTTTTAATTCATATTCAAGGTCAGCCATATCTTCTGAGTCCGTTTCAGCAAAGTATATCGGTGCACCTTCATGAAGTGCCTTTTGTTCGAAAATGGCTCTTGTTGTCGGATTTGCTTCTCCTATTACTACAGGAATTCCGGGTTTTATGATACCGGCCTTCTCTTCTGCTATCTGTTCCAGTGTATTACCCAAGAACTGGGTGTGGTCAAGGCTTATATTGGTAATGATGCACAGTGTTGGATTTATAATATTTGTACAGTCAAGCCGCCCTCCGAGTCCTGTCTCTATGACGGCCACATCCACTCCCTGCCAGGCAAAATATCTGAAGGCCATAGCTGTTGTCAGCTCAAAGAAGGAAGGATGCAGCGGTTCGAAGAAAGTCTTCTCCTTTTCCACAAAACTTACAACATAATCCTTTGAAATAGGTATTCCGTTTACACGTATCCGCTCACGGAAATCTAAAAGATGTGGGGATGTATAAAGCCCTACTTTATAACCAGCTTTTTGCAATATGGCAGCCAGAGTATGTGAACATGAACCTTTCCCATTGGTACCGGCCACATGGATGCTGCGAAAGTATCTGTGCGGATGTCCGAAATGTCTGTCCAAAGCCAACGTATTCTCCAATCCAGCCTTATAGGCAGAACCTCCAACCTGCTGGAACATCGGCACGCTGTCATATAGATACTGTATAGTGTCTTGGTAATTCATATTTTATAATATTTAACCCATAGAACAAATTGTTTTTGCTCTAATTTGCCTATTTTTAAAATCAACAAAGGTATTAACTATTTAAATCTATCGAGCTATGGGAACCAAGAAAAATTTTGTGATTGACACGAACGTTATCCTTCATGATTACAATTGCCTTAGCAATTTTCAGGAGAATGATGTTTATATACCGATTATCGTACTCGAGGAACTTGACAAATTCAAAAAGGGTAACGAGCAGATAAACTACAATGCGCGTGAGTTTGTACGCCAACTCGATATGATTACCGATGATGACCTATTTACCAAAGGAGCCAGCCTTGGTGAAAGTAGGGGGCGTCTGTTTGTGATAACCGGGCAGGTGTCTTCCCCACATGTATATGAATCATTTCCGGAAGCAATACCTGACCATAAGATTTTAGCTGTAGCAGACTGGCTGTCCAACAAATACCCTGACATGAAGTCCATCCTGGTTACCAAAGATGTCAACCTGCGCATGAAAGCCCGTTCAATAGGCTTGCTTTGCGAAGATTACACTACAGACAAGGTTGTTGATACCGATATTTTTGCAAAATCGAATGAAGTATTTGAAAATATAGAACCGGAACTGATAGACCGCATATATTCATCAAAAGATGGTATAGACATAGAGGAATTTGACTTCAAGACTTTTATACATCCCAACGAATGCTTTGTGATGAAGAGTGACCGTAACAGTGTACTGGCGCGTTACAATCCTTTTACCCGTACAATCAAGCGGGTCAACAAAGGACGGAACTACGGAATAGAACCGCGCAATGCAGAACAGAGCTTTGCCTTCGAAGTGTTGAATGACCTTGACGTCAAGCTGATAGCACTTACCGGGAAGGCCGGTACCGGTAAAACTCTTCTTGCATTAGCTGCTGCATTGAGGCAAATGAACGAGTATAAACAGATACTTCTGGCACGTCCCATAGTAGCACTTTCAAATAAAGATATAGGGTTCTTGCCCGGAGGTGCCCAAGAGAAAGTTGCTCCTTACATGCAGCCATTGTTTGATAACCTGAATGTGATAAAACATCAGTTCACAGCCACATCTTCGGAAGCCAAACGGCTGGATGAGATGCAAAAAAACGGTCAACTGGTTATTGAAGCACTGGCATTTATACGTGGGCGCAGTCTGGGAGAAACTTATTGCATCATAGACGAGGCGCAAAATTTGACCCCGCATGAAATAAAAACCATTATCACCCGTGCCGGCGAAGGTACAAAGATGGTTTTTACCGGTGATGTACAACAGATAGATCAGCCTTATCTCGACAGTCAGTCAAACGGACTTGTGTACATGATAGACCGCATGCGCGATCAGAAACTCTTTGCGCATATCAATCTGATAAAAGGCGAGCGTAGCCAGTTGAGCGAGTTGGCCAGCAACCTGATGTAATGCAGAAATATCAGGCAGACTTTTCGACATACGTCCATTGTCGGCACATACCTCACTGCCCGATTCCATATCATCCAGCAAGCGGACAATTATGCCGCTTGCTGGATTCTTTTTATCCACATCCGAGTTCTATTTTCGTCGGTTCTGAGGTAACCAGACCGATATTGCAGTATATGAGAAACTTCTATTCTAACATACCATAACGTGTAGCTACCAGTTTACGGTCTCCCAAAGTGTTATCAATGCGAGCCACGTTAATCCAAAATTTATTGTCTTTCACATTTTGTATAGGATATGCAGCCTTTTCCCGTGTATATGCATGTGTCCAGTTATTCCCGGCCACCTCATATTCCGGATGTGGAGCATTAGCCAATACATTGTCATTTTTATCTGCTCGTCCGTCTTCCACTTCCTTTATTTCCTCACGTATAGCAAGCATCACCTCTACAAAATTATTCAGTTCGGCCAGGCTCTCGCTTTCCGTCGGCTCTATCATCAATGTACCATGCACAGGAAACGAAAGTGTCGGAGCATGATAACCAAAATCCATCAGCCGTTTGGCTATGTCATTCTCGCTTATTCCTATTTCCTCGTATATCTTACGACACTCCAGAATCATCTCATGCCCTACAAAGCCATTTGCTCCGCAGTACACTATCCCATAGGCATCTTTCAGACTGGCAGCCAGATAGTTTGCATTCAGTATGGCTATTTTGGTTGCACGGGTCAAGCCTTCACTTCCCATCATGCGTATGTAGCCGTAAGTCACAGGCAATATACCAGCACTTCCATATGGAGCAGACGAAACTTCATTTTGGGGATTACCGGACGAACTATGTCCAGGCAGAAAAGGAACAAGATGGGCAGCCACGCAGACCGGGCCGGCACCCGGGCCTCCCCCTCCATGTGGAGAGGCAAAGGTCTTGTGCAAGTTCAGGTGACAGACATCGGCACCTATGATTCCCGGATTGGTTAGTCCAACTTGTGCATTCATATTGGCACCGTCCATATACACTTGTGCCCCGCAGTCATGTATTATTTTGCATATATCTGCTATCTCTGTCTCAAATATACCATGTGTCGACGGATAGGTTATCATCAAGGCTGCAAGTTCATCTTTATACTCGAAAGCTTTACGGCGCAAGTCATCAATGTCAACATTTCCACGCGTGTCGCAGGCACAAGTTACGGTTGTGAAACCAGCCTGTACGGCACTGGCCGGATTGGTTCCATGCGCCGATGCCGGTATCAGAACTTTGTTGCGATGTCCTTGCCCAATGCTTTCCAGATAGCTTCGTATTACACGTAAGCCTGTATATTCACCGGCAGCTCCCGAGTTTGGCTGCATGGTTATTCCCGCAAAACCAGTTATAGCTTTTAAGTACTCACCCAGGTTGCTCATCAGCTCTTTGTAACCTTCTGCCTGGTCATCTGGCACCAGAGGATGCATATTCATGAATTCCGGCCGGCTGAGAGAAAGCATTTCGGCCGCAGCGTTCAGCTTCATTGTGCACGAACCGAGTGGTATCATAGAGTGTGCCAATGAAATATCTTTCCTTTCCAGACGTTTTATGTAACGCATCATCTCCGTTTCGGTATGGTACTTGCAGAATATCTCATGCGTCAGATAAGGAGTAGTACGAGCCATCCTGCTGTCAATAACATAATTGGCTGGAATATCAACAACCGGACTATAAACCTTACCCGCTGCTGTTGCAAATATGCTTGCCAATGTATTTGCTGCATCTACATCAGTCGTCTCGTCAATACTAAGCCCAACTTCCCCGTTCAGGGAATAATACAGGTTCACCTTATTTTCTAAAGCGACAGAACGAAGATGTTCTACATCAACGTCTTTGGGCAATGTGAAACGCAGAGTGTCAAAATACGACTCATTCTGTTGCCTGTATCCCATGCCGGAGATGACATTATCCAAAAATACCGTTATTCCATGTATGCGTCCGGCTATTTCACGTATGCCTTCATAACCATGATACACTGCATAAAATCCTGCCATCATAGCCAACAATGCCTGTGCAGTACAGATATTCGAGGTTGCCTTCTCACGTTTTATGTGTTGTTCGCGTGTCTGCAAGGCCATACGGAAACACAGCTTCCCATATTTATCTTTCGACCATCCTATAATACGTCCCGGCATATTGCGTTTGTATTCTTCCCTCGTGGCAAAGTAAGCAGCCGATGGCCCTCCGTAGAACATAGGCGTGCCCAGTCGCTGTGAAGTACCGAATACTATATCTGCTCCCCATTCTCCTGGAGGTGTCAATAAGGCAAGACTAAGCAAATCTGCTGCAACAGCCACTTTACAATCGGCTGCATGGGCTTTTTCCACAAACTTGCTGTAATCGGCCACTCTTCCATTAGTATCCGGATATTGCAGTATGCAGGCAAAAACGTCCGGTGTGAATTCAAAATCCTCATATTTTCCCACACATAAGGAAATCCCCTGCGGAACAGCGCGTGTGGTCATCACAGCCAGTGTCTGAGGGAAGATACGTTCATCCACAAAAACCGTAGCTGCACCGTTTTTTTGCTGGGAACGCAGACGCAAGGCATACATCATAGTCACAGCTTCAGCGGCGGCTGTCGCTTCATCCAGTAAGGAGCAGTTGGCAAGCGGCATGCCTGTTAAGTCGCATACTGCTGTCTGGAAGTTCATTAATGCTTCCAAACGTCCCTGTGAGACTTCCGACTGATAAGGCGTGTACGAGGTGTACCATACAGGATTTTCGAATACGTTACGTTGTATCACTGCCGGCGTTATGGTGCCATACCATCCCATGCCAATATATGTAGCATATAGCCTGTTCTTGGCCGCCAGCTCTGCCATGTGTTTTCCGAATTGACACTCATTCATGGCTTCTGGCAGTATTAGAGGTGCCTTCAAGCGGATATTGTCTGGTATAGTTCTGTCTATCAGTTCATCGAGGCTTGTTACTCCGATTTTACGAAGCATTTCTGCTTCATCCTTTTGATTTATGCCGATGTGTCGGCTCGGCAATAAAGATGTGTCCATATGATTTTGTAAATAAATTATGTCTGAATATCAAATTCTGAAAAACGGGTTTTCTGTCTTTTCCGAGCCTATAGTGGTCGGTGCGCCATGCCCCGGATATACAACAGTCTCATTTGGCAGGACGAACAGACGGCTGCATATATTCTCAATCAAATGGTCAAAATTTCCTCCGGCCAAGTCTGCCCGTCCAATACTCCCCTGAAACAATACATCGCCTGAAAATATACAACTGTCTTTTGCACAATAAAATACAAGACTCCCGGGCGAATGTCCCGGTACATGTATAGCCTCCAGCTTAGTATCTCCGAAAGTGACGATATCTCCGTCGTACAAATATTTGCCCAAAGGAACCGGAGGTTCCTGCAATTTGAATCCGAACATTCGGCTTTGTTGGGGAGCTTCATCTATCCAAAATTCGTCAGCTTGGTTCGCTTCAGCCTGCAGGCCGAATTCCTTTAACATGAAAGGATTACCGAATATATGGTCCAAATGCAAGTGGGTGTTGAGCAGATGCTTGACATTCAATCCATTCTTCCGGATAAAATCTTTCAATGCCAGCTTCTCTTCTTCATAATAACAGCCCGGATCTATTACAACGGCCTCATCAGTCTCGTCCCACAAGACATAGCAATTCTCCGGGAACATGTTGAATTCGAATCTTTTTATCTTCATGGCTTCGAACTTCTTTGTTTACTATTGTTTATGGCCACAAATATTATTCTTTTGCCCTTAAAATATTCTTCTTTGAAAAAATCTTCCACATCCCATGTCAGAGACTGATGCCTGAATGCAGCAACTTCCTGCGTGATATCTCCGCCCTTTAGACAGATTATGCCATTGGGCAAAGCATTCTGTTGTCTGGCTGAAATATTTTTCCGTACAATCTTTGCCAATTCAGGCAATTGCATTACGGCTCTGCTCACCACAAAATCGAATGTCTCCTTTTCTTCCTCCGCACGCGCATGCCTGAATGTGGTATTTTTCAATCCTATTTCTGATGCCACTTCCGATGCTACCCGTACTTTCTTGCCTATGCTGTCCAGCAAATGGAACTGTACCTCCGGGAATAATATAGCCAGCGGAATACCAGGGAAACCGCCTCCAGTACCCAAATCCATCACACGCGTGCCCGGGCGAAAATTTATGACCTTTGCTATTCCGAGCGAATGCAATACATGATGCTCATACAAATTGTCTATGTCTTTGCGCGAAATGACATTTATCTTGGCATTCCAGTCCCTGTACAGTCCGTCAAGGGCAGCAAATTGCTTTTTTTGTTCTTCGTTCAGATCGGGAAAGTATTTTAGGATAACGTCCATAACATGTTATTGTCACAATGCTTTTTCTATGCTTTATATATACCTGTTCTTTTGTGTGTCCTTACCTTACGGAATCAAGAATTTCCAATCTGTCGTCCAGCAAAGAATCCAGTACCTTATAAGACAATGTGACAGACACAGGTCCCATTACATACGGTGCTACTTCATACACATTATAATAAAAGGTGATTCCGCTCTTGCCTATATGAAAATTCTCCGTAGGTTCCAGTTCGCCAGTGCTGCCATAACCCAGACTTTCCGCCTCTTGGCGTGTGGTCACACCGTTGTCTCTCATCAACTGTTGCCACAGCAACTCAGTAAGAGCCTCCTCGCTGCCGTCCGCAAACAGGTCTTCCAATGTTATCGCAGACAAAGTTCTGAGGTCTATATTCAAGAACGAGGTCATGTATATACCATGAGCCCCTCCGGTATATTCCTCGTAACGCGTACGATAAACCAACAGGTTCTTGCAGTAAAGCTGCACATGGCTGTCTATGTATTTGTAATAGTTATACCATCTCCTTTCTTTTACCTCATCACCATATTCTTTCTCCTCCTGGGTGTAAAGCTCTTCCAAGTCTTCCCTGTAGCTCTTCACATATTCAGCCTTGTACTTTCCCACGGCTTCCTGCGGCGTCATCCCTATGTATTCATCCCCGAGGGATGCGGCAAGGAAATAACTGTTCAAAGAATCTTTCATTCTCCCTTCTGACGCATTGTCAATATACGATAGATTTATTACCAGATTACAAGCCGGCTTGGCCGTATCTCCAAACAAGTGCTCTGTCTCATTGGTCAGTATGCTGTCTACCACCAAAGCACCGGCAGCTTTGCCTGTTTTGTTGACACATGAGCCTAAAATTGCACTTAGCGCAAGAAAAAGGAGCATGAAGCTGATAAATTGTTTTCTCATATTGATTTTTAATTAAAAAAAGATAAATCTCCCCTTATTTACACCTACAAATATAGCCTTTCTTGCGTAATGGCGGTGCAAGGCGGATAGAAAAAAAGTTAATAACCATACCATCCCTGCCGCCTGGGCAGTATCGGCAGTCGGGTTATCACACACTTCAAGTATTCCTGAATTCCAGCGGGGTCATTCCCATATATCTTTTAAAATACTTTCCGAAAAATGATGCACTGGGGAAGTTGAGGGAATAGGCTATTTCCTGTACCGTCATGCTGGTAGACTTCAGCTTTGCTTTAGCATCAACCAGCACCACATGTGCTATTATATCCATTACATTCTTTCCTGTAACCTGTTTTACGGTTGTGCTGAGGTGTTGCTGCGATATGCCCAACCTGCCGGCATAAAACTGTACGTGGCGCTCTTTTGTATAGTTCTCGATTACGAGCTGCACCAGCTCCCGGCATATTGCTTCCTTGCGTGTTTGCGGTGAGAGCTGTTGTTTTGGTCGTCCGCTGTACAACTTGTCTACCCAGCACAGCATCAGGTTCAACGTCTGCTGCGCCATGCGTATGTCAGGATTGAACGGCCCTGTTGTGAGTCGTGCAAACAAGCTGAAGAAGTCCTTCAGATAAGATGCAATGAGAGGATGCGCCGGCAATACAGGATATTCCCATATATTTGAATAAGAGTCTAATGTGGACCAGAGGTTGATTCCTGCCAGGCAGTGCGATGAAAACCCGATGAAGCCCACGCATACTTTTTCCTTCTGCTCATTGAACTGGATGATGCTGCCGGGCAGCAACGTGATAAAGTCGCCTTGCTTTATCTCCGTTTTCATCAGGTTTATTGACACCGTAATTGATCCCTCGAGGCAGAGGGCGAAGATACATGCTTTCAGGCGGCAAGACTGTTTGTAAATGTTCAGCACGTCTTCCGTCACTTCTGTCCATGCAATCATACCAACAGGTAAATCGACTTGCGGGAATTTCATGCGTATTATTCAATGATGTCTGTGCAAAAATAAGGAAACTCGTTCAAATACGGATGAAATTCAAAAGATTCTATGCATTATATTTTTACAAGTTTAACAACAGGAAGGCTTTGCCGTCATAAGCAATATTTTTTGTATTATCATCACTTATGCCAAATGCTTGTATCCTTTTGTTTATTACATACAATCAAGGTAGGTTCTATTAATTCGATATTTTGGCTGTTCACGGAAATGTTCTATCCCCTCATTTTGCAGACTGTTTTTGTTTTAAGCACAATCATCACTCGCAAGAAAGGAGTTGTGGACGGTATTTGTTCCTGACTTCGTCAATGCGTACCCCAAAAATCATCCGAGAATAATGGTGCGATA
>CAZYVE010000014.1:0-38492 GCA_964651035.1 uncultured Bacteroides sp. | reverse complement strand
CGGTATTTGTTGATTTCTTATGCGTGTCATTTGTCTGAAAAATACAGGCCATAAATGCACAATATTATTTAATGCAACAAAATACGTTTATACTAATTTTATGCCACAAATGAATCATATAGAATCAATTCCTTCGGATAAAACATGTCTCCCTTTTCCATAGTACATGTCCGGCATTTACGGGGATTATGTACACAACGCGGGCAATACATGTCGTGTGTAAAATGTGTGGATGCACGTGTGTATATACATATAAAAAAGCATAAATCCTTCGTCCTGCGGCTGCCATGTACTACATTTGCCCCACAGAAACACGTTACGCCCCGCCGCGGGGTTCTTTTTAAAGGAGACATGGGTTATGGAGATTGAGATAGCCGACTGGGGACTTGTCCCCTACAGGGAGGCCTGGGAGCGACAGACGGAGGCCTTCGACACGCTGGTGGCCGCCAAACAGAGCGGGGCGCCCTACGTCAACCGCATAGTGCTGTGCGAGCATCCGCCCGTCTATACGCTGGGACGCAGCGGCAAGCAGTCGAACATGCTGCTGACGGAGGAGCAGCTGCGCAGGACGGGAGCCGCACTTTACCACATAGACCGCGGGGGGGACATCACCTTCCACGGCCCGGGGCAACTGGTGTGCTACCCGATAATCAACCTCGAAGACTTCTCGCTCGGGCTGCGCGACTACATACACCTGCTCGAGGAGGCGGTGATACGCCTCTGTGCCGCCTACGGGATAGCCGCCGGACGTATGGAGAAAGCCACCGGGGTGTGGGTGGACGGCGGTGCACTGCGCAAGATATGCGCCATCGGAGTGCGCAGCAGCCATTTCGTCACCATGCACGGACTGGCCCTTAACGTGAACACCGACCTGAGGTACTTCGGCAGCATCAATCCCTGCGGCTTCGTGGACAAGGGGGTAACGTCGATGGAGAACGAGCTAGGGCGCACCGTACCCATGCACGAAGTCAAGGAGCGGCTGTCCGTAGGGCTGACGTCCCTGCTGTGCTGACGCTCCCGTATCAGAAAAGAAAAAGGACGGCAACCGAAACCGGCGCCGTCCCCTCACGTTTTTATAATGTTAATAAATCAAGTTCGGTATCATGCTTGCTTGGCAAGCAGTTTTTGCAGTTTGCCATTCAAGGCTTGGCACATCGTACCGTTTCTCATGGCCTGATAGCGTTGGATACGGTACTGCAACATCAGAATCTCATTAGAAATCTTTTTCATAACATTCATCCTTTTATGCCTCCCGCGTTTCGGAAGGCGGGTTCAACATCTTGTTTTCTCTATTGTGTTACCTTATCAACGCTGCAAAGATACGAATAATTCTCAATAAACATGTTGTAAAACATAAAAATCTGCCATTTTAACTCTATTTTCACGTGCCATCCCTCCGGATATGCCCCGTTGACCATACGCAGGCCATTGCACGTAACGCTAAAAAAATACAAGAAAAGGAAGCCAGGCATGGACGGGATTGCCTTTTTTTAGTACTTTTGCAAGGCAAGTGGAAAACGTAACATGCACTAACATAACATCAGACAAATGAACAAGATAATCAGCAAAGAACATTTCTCCGAGAAGGTATTCAGACTCGTTGTTGAAGCCCCGCTCATCGCCCGGTCTCGCAAGGCCGGGCACTTCGTTATAGTTCGTGTAGGCGATAAGGGTGAACGCATCCCCCTCACTATTACCGGAGCCGATCCGTCGGCGGGCACCATTACACTGGTTGTGCAGGAGGTGGGGCTGTCTTCCACCCGCTTGTGCGAGCTGGAGCCGGGAGACTGCATCACCGATGTGGTGGGTCCCCTCGGCCAGGCCACGCACATAGAGAACTTCGGCACCGTGGTATGCGCCGGCGGAGGAGTGGGGGTGGCTCCCATGCTCCCCATAGTTCAGGCTCTCAAGGCTGCCGGCAACCGGGTAATCACTGTTCTGGCCGGACGTACGAAAGAGCTTATCATATTGGAGGAAGAGATGCGCGCCTCGTCCGACGAGGTCGTCATCATGACCGACGATGGCAGCTACGGGCAGAAGGGACTGGTGACAGAAGGTGTGGAACAGATAATCAGGCGTGAGAAAGTAGACAAATGCTTTGCCATCGGCCCTGCTGTGATGATGAAGTTCGTATGCCTCCTTACCAAGAAATATGACATTCCGACCGACGTGTCACTCAACACCATAATGGTGGACGGGACGGGCATGTGTGGTGCCTGCCGTATCACTGTGGGGGGGAAGACTAAGTTTGTATGTGTTGACGGGCCGGAATTTGACGGCCATCAGGTAGACTTCGACGAGATGCTGAAGCGCATGAAAACCTTCAAGCCCTACGAACAGGATGAAATGCACAAGCTGAAACACACAGACCCATGTATAGCATTGAAGCCAACGGAAGAGGATAAGACACGCAATGCACCCTGGCGGGTAGAGCTGCGGAAAAGTATGAAGCCTAAGGAGCGCACAGCCATCAACCGTGTTAAGATGCCTGAACTTGACCCTGAATACCGTTCGCACAGTCGCCGTGAGGAAGTAAACCTCGGCCTTAACGAAGAACAGGCTCTGACAGAAGCCAAACGTTGCCTGGACTGCGCTAATCCAGGTTGCATGCAGGGATGCCCGGTGGGCATAGACATCCCACGATTCATAAAACACATAGAAAAAGGAGAATTCCTGCAGGCAGCCAGAACTCTGAAAGAGACCAGTGCCTTACCTGCTGTCTGCGGTCGTGTATGTCCGCAAGAGAAGCAATGTGAATCCAAGTGCATACACTTGAAGATGAACGAGCCTGCCGTAGCCATAGGTTACCTGGAACGTTTTGCTGCTGATTATGAACGGGACAGTGGGGAAATCTCCGTACCTGAAATAAAAGAGAGAAACGGCATACGCGTGGCTGTGGTGGGCTCCGGGCCGGCCGGGCTTTCGTTTGCCGGTGATATGGCCAAGATGGGATATGATGTTACCGTGTTTGAAGCCTTGCATGAGATAGGAGGTGTACTGAAATACGGCATCCCTGAATTCCGATTGCCTAACAAGATTGTAGACGTTGAGATTGACAGCTTGGCGAAGATGGGCGTGAAATTCGAGAAAGACTGCATCATAGGCAAGACCATAAGTGTGGAGCAACTGAAAGAAGACGGTTTCCAGGGCGTGTTTGTTGCCAGTGGAGCCGGTTCGCCCAACTTTATGAACATTCCGGGAGAGAATTCAATAAACATTCTCTCGTCCAACGAATACCTTACACGTGTAAACTTGATGGATGCCGCCAGTGAAGATAGTGACACTCCGGTGCCGTTCGGCAAACGTGTGGCCGTAATCGGCGGAGGCAACACGGCTATGGACTCTGTGCGTACAGCTCGCCGTCTCGGGGCGGAGCGGGCAATTATCGTTTACCGGCGTTCTGAGGCTGAAATGCCGGCCCGCATAGAGGAAGTGAAGCATGCCAAGGAAGAGGGTGTGGAGTTCATGACATTGCACAATCCGATAGAATACATTGCCGACGAACAAGGCAGAGTGAAGCAGATCGTCCTACAAAAAATGGAGTTGGGTGAACCTGATGCCAGCGGACGCCGCAGCCCTGTGCCGATACCCGGTGCCACAGAAACTATAGATATCGACCTCGCTATTGTAAGTGTTGGTGTCAGTCCTAATCCCATCGTACCCCATTCTGTTGCAGGTCTGGAACTGGGCAGAAAGGGCACCATAGCAGTGAACGATGACATGCAGTCGTCCATACCATTCATCTATGCTGGAGGAGACATTGTGCGCGGCGGAGCCACGGTCATTCTGGCTATGGGGGACGGACGGCGAGCAGCAGCAGCCATGGACAAGCAGCTGCGTGGATAATTAATTCTCTGTTAGCAGCGGATGTCTAAAACAACTGTTGTTGTCCGTTGCTAACAGGCCAGAGTTGTTTTATTTGCCTGCCTGAATAACAATGGAAGGTCACTTGTTCAAAGCCCCTCCGGTATATCCCGGTATGTCAGGGCGGATAGTAGGACTGCCGCGGAAGTTGTCTTTTCTGTTAACAGCACGGCGTATGATTTCGTAGATGATGGGGCCGACATCGAGTCCTAAACGTAGTTTGTCTTTGAAGTTGATGGTAGGAGTGACAACCGGCAAGGTGGTCCAACGCCCCGTGGAGCGGTCGTAGTAACGCTGAACTCCCAGCTCCAAGCTAAATCGTTCTCCAAGGTCGAAGCCGACAGTACCGCTGTAGTGCCAGTCCGCCCAATTCGGGAAAGACCCTACACCTTTACCACCGAAAACGTTGAACCACAAGTGGTCTTGCGCTTGGTATGTAAGGCTACCTCCAGCCATGGCAGCTATGCGCGTCATGTGCATCATACTGAGTTTTGTTGCATTTACTGTTGCCTGCAGGTAGAGGCGGTCGGACAACTGACGCACGTAGGTCAATCCCGCTTCGGTCTGCACGCCAAGACCGGGTAGTGTGGAGCGGTTGCCACTACCGTATAACAGATTGTGTCGTCCTGAGAGAATGACTCCTCCGGTACTGTAATCGCCTCTGAACAAGGGTGATGGATTGATATAATAAGGTGAAATATACTCCGGTGGCACAGAAGGAATCGGCATGGTGATAGTATCGTTCGCATACGGTGTGCTGAGGCTGGATACGATGCCTATTTCTGCTTTCTGCAATTCTACGCCACCGTCAACCGGTATTATGCTCTGGAATGGGGTGGAGGATAGGGAGTCGCGGCGCAGCGAGTCCTGCACTTCTTGTGCACACAGTGAGACTGAAGCAAGGACAGTCGTTAGCAATAGCACTGCAATGCACTTGTATGGCGCAGGAGCTTTTCTCGAACTATCCATATTTTTATAGGATTTCTATTTCAGCACCCTGTTGGTTGTCGGGTCGGGGAATACCACGACAGGTCTGAATGTCTTGGCCTCTTCAAAGTCCATCAGTGCGTATGACATGATGATTACTATGTCGTCCGGCTGTACCTTACGCGCAGCGGCACCGTTCAGGCAAATGCACCCCGAGCCGCGCTTGCCCTTGATGATGTACGTTTCGAAACGCTCACCGTTGTTGTTATCTACCACGGTCACCTTTTCCCCTGCTATCATATTGGCTGCATCCATCAGGTCTTCGTCGATGGTTATACTGCCCATATAATTAAGGTTGGCTTCGGTGACACGGGCACAGTGTATTTTCGATTTCAACACTTCGATCATCATGACTCTTGTCCGTTATTATTATATTTAATATTGTCTATCAGACGCACTTCACCGCAAAACACTGTTATGCATCCCACGGCGCAGCTTGTCTCTCCCCAATGCCGGACAGGTTGCAACGTTTCGGCATCTACCACCTCAAAATATTCCATCCGCAGTCCCGGGGCGGCAGATATGCTTTCTTCCACAAAACGTTGTGTTTCTTCCACTGTATGTGTCCTTGCATAATCCACACTCGCGAAGAGCGTTTCCGAAATCTTTACAGCTTCGGAGCGTTGACTTGCCGTGAGGCGGGCATTGCGGCTGCTGAGTGCCATGCCGTCTGCTTCGCGTACGATTGGACATCCTACCACCTGCAGCGGGAAATGCATCCGGCGTACCATCTCACGTACTATTGCCAGCTGCTGGAAATCTTTTTCTCCGAAATAGGCACGGGCAGGCTTAACCATGTCAAACAGTTTGCTCACTATCTGGCACACTCCGTTGAAATGTCCCGGACGGAACTTGCCTTCCATCACCGTATCCAGTGGGGCAAAGCTGAACAGCCGCGTGTCGGGTTCCGGATAGATTTCCTCCACAGTGGGGGCAAAGGCTATGTCCGCTCCGCAGGCTTCCAGCAGCCGGTAATCGGCTTCCGGTGTACGCGGATATTTTTGCAGGTCATCCTTGTCATTAAACTGTGTGGGATTCACGAAGATACTTGCCACAGTCACATCGTTTTCTTTCACGCTGCGGTTCACCAGAGATGCATGCCCCGCGTGCAAGGCACCCATTGTCGGCACCAGTCCTATGCTTTTGCCTTCCGTCCTGAATGGAGCAAGTGCATCTTGCAGGCTCTTGACTGTATGTACCACTTCCATAGCTACGAAACATTTTTATATTAACAAATTGTTCCCGTTTCTCCCACCGGTGTGTACTATATGCCGTAAGCTTCTCTGTAACGCACCGTAGGCGTGGCTGCAACATGTCATCGCCCCGGCTGCGACACGTCGCGGACAATGGCACGGCCATATATGCCAGGGTTGTCCGGAAACATGGTGCAAAGTAAACCAATATTTGCCATATAAAGAAGAAATATTCGCAATAATTATGCAATGGGAAAAGGCAGTAAAGTCTCTGCCACGACTGTGTTTTACACAGATAGACAACCGGTTAAGAAATTATAAGGAATTATAGCAGAGGAAATATGCCCAGATTGCGCGTTTTTCCGTATATTTGCCACATAATTGAGAAGATTGTTATTATATTATGACAAAGGCTAACCGGATCTTATTCATAACACAAGAAATTACACCTTATGTTCAGGAATCAGAGATGTCCCTTGTCGGCAGAAATTTGCCGCAGGCCATACAGGAGAAAGGCCATGAGATAAGAATTTTCATGCCGAAATGGGGAAACATCAACGAACGCCGCAACCAGTTGCATGAGGTAATACGCCTTTCTGGCATGAACATAATAATAGATGACACAGACCATCCGCTTATCATAAAAGTCGCCTCAATACAATCGGCACGCATGCAGGTGTATTTTATCGACAACGATGACTTCTTCCAAAATCGTCTGCAGGCCGCCGATGAAAACGGTAAAGAATATGAAGACAATGACGACAGGACAATATTTTATACACGAGGCGTGCTGGAGACAGTAAAGAAACTGCGCTGGTGCCCTGACATCGTGCACTGTCATGGATGGATAACGGCATTGGCTCCGATTTACATCAAAAAGGCATACAGGGAAGAACCGTCGTACCGTGACAGCAAGGTAATATTCTCACTTTACGAAAACGATTTCAAGGAAACATTCCGCCCTGACTTTGCCGGCAAACTGCAGATGAAAGGCATAATGAAGAAAGACCTGGCAGGGCTACAGCCTGCAGCAGACTACGTGGCACTGGGAAAGCTGGCCATAGACTACTCTGACGGCATAATACAACAAAGTGAAAACGCAAATATGGAACTGGTGGAATACGCACGCCAAAGCGGAAAACCGTTCCTGGGACCGCAAGCTCCCGAAGACTTTGCAGACGCTTGCAACGAATTCTATGTGAAGGTAGGAGAAACAGAATAAAAACAAAAAAATCATAGTACACAACATTATTTGTAAGCAGTATGAAAGCTAAACAAATAGGAGGTCTGTTGCTGGCTCTTACCGCATTTGCCGGATGCGATGACACCACGGGTACGCTCGGACTGGATCTACTGCCCGAATCGGATGGATTCTGGGCGAATACGGCAACATTCAGTGTAATGACAGAATCCCTCGCAGTCGATTCCGTATACGCTAAATCCAGCATAGGTTATGTGGGCAAATTCACAGACCCTGTCTTTGGCACTTACGAAGCAAGTTTTCTGACGGAACTATATTGCCTTGACGATTTTGCATTGCCGGAAGTATATCAGGAAACGGCTTTTGATGAAGACGGCACAGCTACGGAGGCAACAGGGTTGCTGTACAAGGATTCCGTAGTGGCTGTGAACCTGGTACTTTTCTATGAGGAATGGTTCGGAGACTCGCTCAATGCCTGCCGCATGAGCGTATATGAGTTGAACAAGGAACTCGAACATAACCGTTATACCAACATTAACCCGGAAGAATACTACGATCCCAACGACGCAAATGCCCTGCTGGGACGTAAAGCCTACTCGGCATACGATACCAGTATACCGGACTCCATACGCAATGGTACCGATTCATACGGATATGCCCTATACTCTCCATACGTTTCTTTCCCGCTGGATCCGGTGACATTCGGAGAAGACAGGATATTGAACGTGTACCGCAACGATCCTTCGGGCTTTAAGGAGGCTTTCACCAACGATTTCCGGGGTGTGTACGTGGAAAGCGACTATGGGGACGGCACAATATTATATATAGAAAGGGTGGACATACAGATGACGCTCTGTTGCCACTATACCGATGATGATACAGGTGTAAAGCTGCTTAAGGAAGATGGCACGGACTCGCTGTATAACAGTACGCAGACAATATTTGCCTCAACCAAGGAAATAATGCAGATCAACAGGTTTGAAAACTCACAGAAAGTGAAAGAGAGAGCCAGCGAAACAAACTGGACTTACATCAAATCTCCGGCCGGCATATTCACGCAAGCAACGCTGCCATACGACGAGATATACGAGCAACTGTCGAACGATACACTGAATGCCGTGCAACTGACTTTCACGAATTACCGCCAGGAGAGCGTATATGAGATGAGCATGGATGTGCCCGAAAACGTGTTGCTGCTGCGGAAACAAGACATGTACAGTTTCTTTGAGAACAATGAAGTGACAGATGATATAACATCATTCACCGTCAGCCACAACAATTCTGACACCAATGAGTACACTTTCTACAACATTGCGCGCCTGATTAACACGTGCATAAACGAAAAGAACCAGGCAAAAGAAGAGGCAGGCTCAGCTTGGGATGAAGAGCAGTGGATGGAAGATAACCCAGATTGGAATAAAGTGGTACTGATACCGGTAGTGGTAACATATGACGAGAGCAGTACGGGACAGATGATTGAGGTAGCCCATGACTTGCAGCCCGGATACGCCAAACTGAGAGGAGGTCCGGATACGAATGCCAACGGAGAATTGGAAAATCCTCTTACACTGACTGTAACGTACACAACATTTGCAGATACGGAAAATTGACATATTTCTTCAGGAAATATCTGAAAAAATAGATTAAGATGTTTGTCCAATCAAAAAAAACATCTTACCTTTGCGGTCACAAAAAAGGTCAGTCAGGGAAAGAGAACCTGGCTGATGCTTGAAATGCAAGGGATGCACCCTTAGCTCAGTTGGTAGAGCAACTGACTCTTAATCAGTGGGTCCAGGGTTCGAATCCCTGAGGGTGTACATAATTAATTGGTGGATTCGTCTAACGGTTCAGGACACATGCCTCTCACGCATGAAATACGAGTTCGATTCTCGTATCCACTACTCAATAATTTGGAGGCTATAAATAGGTCTCAGCTTTCCAATCCTTTCTTGTAGATAATTTCCTTGGCGTATTTATCGGCCTATGCAATGGTAGATAAAGCCTTGTTCTTCCAATTCTTTTTTATCATATATATTCCGCCCGTCCAGAATTATCGGTCGCCTCATCGTTTTTTTTATGATACGCCACACCGGAAGCCGGAATTCTTTCCATTCTGTTACCAGCAACAAGGCATCTGCCCCTTTCACAGCATCATACATATCTGCGGCATAGTATATATTGCTACCTATCCGCCGTCTGCATTCATTCATTGCCACAGGATCGTAGACCCTTACATTGCAGCCCGAAGAAATCAGCCGGCTCATAATAACCAAAGCTGGAGCATCACGCATATCGTCAGTATTCGGTTTGAAAGCAAGCCCCCATAAAGAAATGGTTTTCCCTTCCAGGTCCATAAGCAAAGACTTCAACTTGTCGAACAAGATTTCTTTCTGTCTTTCATTAACCTTCTCCACAGCACTCAACACATGCATATCACAGCCGTTTTGCTCGGCAGTTTTTATCAGAGCTTTAATATCTTTAGGGAAACAGGAACCGCCATAGCCAATGCCGGGATACAGGAACTTACGCCCGATACGCGTGTCTGAGCCTATGCCATTACGTACCATGTTGACATCGGCCCCTACTGATTCGCACAAGTTGGCAATCTCATTCATGAAGCTTATTCTTGTGGCAAGCATAGCATTTGCTGCATATTTAGTCATCTCTGCCGAAGGTATATCCATGAATATGACACGGAAATTATTCAAAAGGAATGGTTTGTATAGCTTGGTCATTAAATCTTTTGCTCTGTCTGATTCTACTCCCACAACTACCCTGTCAGGACTCATGAAATCGCTTATGGCATTGCCCTCTTTCAAAAACTCCGGATTGGATGCCACATCAAACTCAATATCCACACCACGCTTATCCAGTTCTTCCTGAATGACGGCACGTACTTTGCGGGATGTTCCCACGGGAACAGTACTCTTGGTTACTACCAGAACATATTTACAGAGATTTTTCCCAATGGAACGAGCTACATCCAACACATAATGCAGGTCTGCACTTCCATCCACATCCTGAGGGGTGCCTACTGCATTGAATACTACATCAACCTCATTCAAGCAACTCTCAAGGGAGGTGGTGAAGCGAAGGCGGCCAGCTTTAAGATTCCTTGCAACCATTTCCTCCAGACCATTCTCGTATATGGGTATAACGCCTTGCTTCAATGCCCCTATTTTCTCACGGTCAGTATCAACACAAACCACATGTACTCCTATTTCGGCAAAGCACGTGCCCGTAACCAAGCCTACATATCCTGTTCCGATTATTGCTACTTTCATAGGTCAGCCAGAAAAGATTCTAATCAAAATACGTTGCTTCTTCGAATGGAAGTGCATTCCTGTCTTTCTCCGACAATATTAGCTGTGAGGGGGCTATGGGCCAGTCTATATCTAATGTCCTGTCATCGTAACGTATGGATGCTTCGGATTGCGGAGCATAGGCATTATCCACTTTATAAGTGAACACTGCCTCATCACTCAGCACCAGAAAGCCGTGGGCAAAGCCGCGCGGAATGAAGAACTGCAGTCTGTTAGCGGAACTCAGTTCCACGCTCACATGTCTTCCGAAAGTGGGTGAAGAACGACGCAAATCTACCGCTACATCTAATACCTTTCCTTGCAGTACCCTCACGAGCTTGGCCTGACTGTACACTCCTTTCTGGTAATGTAAGCCACGCAATACCCCGAAAGAAGATTTAGATTCATTATCCTGCACGAAATGTACGTCTCCGATATGCTTGCGGAACTCCTCATCTTTGAATGTCTCCATGAAATATCCCCTATCATCGGAAAACAATTTTGGTTCTATCAGCCACAGTCCGTCAATTTCTGTCTGTATATAATTCATATTTCTATTAATGTTAATAATCTCATTAACGGCAATATACGCCACTTAGTGATACCGATGCAAAAATAATCAAATTTCCCAATATAGTGTCGTCACACATTAAATACTTCACAGGAAGCTATCTACGCAACTTTCAATCCACTATAGACTTCTCTACTGAAGCTTTGTAACACCAATGTAATCTCTATTTCATTTCCTCGTAACAAAAGCAACACACCTTTGCAGGGAGAACGGGAAATAAACATAACTTTGTGACGGAAAGCATGAGAAGTCTTGCTACAGTTGCAGAACAAAACAATAAAGACAATGAATGATTACCGCATTTTAGTAGTGGACGACGAGGAAGATTTGTGCGAGATCCTGAAATTCAATCTCGAGAATGAAGGGTATTATGTGGACACGGCCAACTCGGCAGAAGAAGCTTTGAAGACCGATATCGGCAAGTATGACTTGTTGCTGCTGGACGTGATGATGGGGGAGATATCGGGGTTCAGAATGGCGGGTATGCTGAAAAAGAATCCCCAAACGGCACATGTACCCATCATATTCATAACGGCAAAGGATACGGAGAACGACACACTCACAGGATTCAGCATTGGTGCAGACGACTATATATCAAAGCCTTTCTCACTACGCGAGGTGAGCGCAAGGGTTAAGGCTGTATTGAAACGAACCAAACAGGACAACAACAAGAACGTACCCGAACAGATAGTCTATCGCACACTGGTGTTGGATCTGGTGAAAAAGAAAGTAAAGATAGACGGCAAAGAAACACCGCTTACCAAGAAGGAATTTGAAATACTGTCGCTCTTGTTGCAGAACATTGGAAGGGTCTTCTCGCGCGAAGACATACTGCAGCGCATCTGGAGCGACGAGGTATATGTGCTTGACCGCACAATAGACGTCAACATAACACGTCTGCGCAAGAAAATAGGAGACTACGGTAAATGTATAGTAACACGTCTGGGATATGGATATTGCTTTGAAACCGAATAAGGACAGACATTTCCTTTCGTTCAGCCGCAAGCTGTTCCTTTCGGTCGTATCGTTGTTCATCGTCTTTGCAGCCTGCTTCATTGCATACCAATACCAACGCGAAAAAGAATATAAGGTAGAGCTGCTTGACCTACAGCTGCAAGATTACAACGAAAGACTGTATATGGAGCTGAGCACGCTGCCCGACTCGGCACGGATACCGGCTTTAGGCCAGTATATAGTGAATAACATGCGGCACGGACTTAGGGTGACGGTCACCGACCTGCGGGGGAATGTGCTGTTTGACAACAGCCGCAGCGACAGCCTGCAAATGGCTAATCATCTCGGCAGGACAGAAATCAACAAGGCTTTGCACGAAGGTAAGGGGCATGATGTAAGGCGTACATCGGAAACGACCGGAACACCATACTTCTACTCGGCAACACTATGCGGAGACAGCATAATACGTTCCGCATTGCCATACGATGTGGATCTCATCAATCTTCTTGCTGCAGACCGGCATTATATATGGTTCACTATACTCGTCACAGTGCTGCTGCTGTTCATATTCTATAAACTGACAGACAGACTCGGTACTGCCATCAACCAACTGAGGGAGTTTGCCAAACGGGCAGACAAAAACGAACCGATTGGCATGGACAGGAGTTTCCCGCACAACGAGCTTGGAGAAATCTCACAGCATATCATACAGATATACAAAAGGTTGCGGGAAACCAAGGAGGCGCTTTACATCGAACGGGAAAAACTTATCACGCATTTGCAGACATCGAGGGAAGGCTTGGGGGTATTCACAAAGGATAAAAAAGAAATACTGGTAAACGACCTGTTCACACAATACGGCAACCTCATATCGGACTCAAACCTTGAGGCTACGGAAGAAATCTTCGCCATAGAAGAATTCAAGGACATCACTGACTTCATAAACAAGACTACCAGACGGCCGTACAACGGAGAAAAACGGATGTCGGTCAGAATTAACAAAAATGGAAGAATGTTTGTCGTGGAATGCATTATCTTCCAGGACTTCAGCTTCGAGATATCGATAAACGATGTTACACAGGAGGAGCAACAGATTCGCCTGAAGCGGCAACTGACACAAAATATAGCGCACGAACTGAAGACACCCGTAAGCAGCATGCAGGGGTATCTGGAAACCATAGTCAGCAACGAGAACATACCCCGTGATAAAATGCAGATATTCCTGGAACGTTGTTACGCACAAAGCACCCGTCTTACCAGACTTCTGCGTGACATATCGGTACTGACACGCATGGACGAGGCAGCAAACATGATAGAAATGGAGAAAGTTGACATAAGCATGCTGGTTGCAAACATTGTGAACGAAGTGGCTCTGGAACTGGAAAAGAAACACATAACGGCAATCAGCTCGTTGCGTCCGCAAATCCAGCTGCGCGGAAACTATTCATTGCTGTACTCCATTTTCCGCAATCTGATGGACAATGCCATAGCATACGCCGGTACGGACATACGTATCAGCATAAACTGTTTCAGGGAAGATGAGCGTTTCTATTATTTCAGCTTTGCGGACACCGGGACAGGTGTACCACCCGAGCACCTGAACAGATTGTTCGAACGTTTCTACCGGGTGGACAAGGGGCGCTCCCGCAAGTTAGGTGGCACAGGACTTGGACTGGCCATTGTCAAGAATGCAGTACTGATACATGGGGGAACCATATCTGCCAAAAACAACCCCGGAGGCGGCCTGGAATTTGTGTTCACATTGGCCAAGGATAGATGAGCCGGAGCCGATGGGCGTGGCATGTTTAAGCATCCTGCATATCATGCATTCTTATATACCTTAAGGGCTGTGCCACAAAACTCACGTTCTGACACAGCCCCTTTCCATGAAAAAAAACAGAGATAGTCAAATTTATTATTCGCGTTCGCCCAACTTTGAGTCAATAAAATAAACGCCGGCATCACCAGCCTTCTTCAGCATCTCTACTATGCCGGAGGCTGTGGCCTCTTCTTCCACTTGCTCACGCACGAAGCCCCACAGGAAGTCTTGGGTAGCCTTGTCTCTTTCGGCAGAAGCGGTATCTGTCAGCTCGTCAATCATCTTCGACACACGGCATTCGTGCTCGTACACTTGCTGAAATACCTCCAACGGGGTGCCAAATTCGGTAGGAACCACATCCACCTTGTCTAACTTGGCTGTTCCCCCACGTTTGATTACGTAGGAAGCCATTTCGCAGGCATGCTCATGTTCTTCCGCAGACTGTTTCTTCAGCCATGCTGCCATGCCGCTATAACCTTCTTTTTCCATATAAAATGACATGGACAAATACAGGTTGGCAGACCACATCTCGGCCGCAATCTGCTCGTTGATGGCTTTTTGCAATTTCTCTGTAATCATAACTGTGTATTATTAGATTAAAAATCGATACAAAAATAATAATAATATAGGAGCATTGTCCATTCGATAACATCTTTTAATGTGACAAGATAAAATATTTAAACAATCAGTGTTCATTGTGCAATACACAGTTTGCATAAATCTCTTCGACATGTACTGCTGCGGCGGGAGATGCGTCCGCGGGAGGCGTAGAATATGTTCTGTACTTATGCAAAACAAATACGCACGCTTTGACTTACAATTACAACAGCACACATCCGCATATCGGCGAAGCCCCTTTGGATAGTATAACCTTTTACGGAAAAATAACAACTGAAAAGAATGATTGTGTTGCGTTTTTCGTATTATTGCAAAATAATCCGGATTTGTAAATAAATTCGGTCCTATATTACCTAACAAAAACCAAATAACATTATGAGAAATCTTATTAAGCCCCTTGCGCTGTTGTTCTGCATAACGCTGGCGATAGACGCACATTCACAAAAACAAGATGACAGCAGGTACCTGGCTGGCGCAGTCCCCGAAGTAGACGGGAAAGTAGTATTCAGCAAAGAATTCAGCATCCCAGGCATGACACAGCAGGATATATTCAGCCGCACGCTGAAATGGATGGAAAGTCGCCTGGCCAAGAATGCAAACAACAGCAGAGTGCTGTACATCAATGAAGAAGAAGGGCAACTGGTTGGCACTGGAGAAGAATGGCTCGTGTTCACCTCGAAAGCTCTTTCATTAGACCGCACGCTGGTAACATACCAGCTGACTGCCCTCTGTCAGGATGAGAAGTGCGAGCTTTCGGTTGAAAAAATACGCTATACATATAGGGGAGGAGAAGAAAAATACATTGCCGAAGAATGGATTGCCGACAAATATGCATTGAACAAAGACAAGACCAAGCTGGTGCGCGGCATTGCAAAATGGCGCAGAAAAACAGTCGATTTTGTTGATGAACTGTACTTGGGACTGGCTGATGTCCTGCGATACGGAATCACGGCAAAAACGGTTATGGATGCGGAAGATAATGAAGAAAGCAATATTGTACGGAAAACAGGACAGCTTTCCGGTCCCATGGTGATAGTACCCATGTCTGACATGCAAAACGTACAAGAAGCCGAACAAACTTCTATGGATACATCTTCCGATTCTGGAAAACAATATATGGAGGTGGAAGCAGACGAACTTGATGCCGGACTGATTCAGGCAGACAAAGGCAAGCTGGTAATATCAATAGGCAACGATCCGTTTAACATGACTATGATGACTGCAGATGCCGGCGGTTCTTTGGGCGAGATAGAAGGCAAGAGGGTAATATTCATAATGTTGTCGCCCGACCAGCCATACGGACAGATTGATAGTGCCGAAGAATATATAGTAAGTTTTTATCCTGATGGTAGCAACCAGCCTTCAGTAATACTTACGTGCAGGAAGCATGCTGCCCCTGCCGCGGCAGAAGGTATGCCACACACATACGCAGGAGAAATACTGAAAGCAGAAATACTGAAATAATACGAAAATACAATAATAAAGAAGCATGGAAAATAGAGGCGTGTCCGTCATGAGACCTCTACTCCATGCTTCTTCACTTACATATTTATCAGATTTCTTCAGATATCTTATCGGGCTGCATAGTATGTGCCGCCAATCATTGTGGCTTGACGCGCAGCTGCTACGCCTTGGGCATCAAGTGTGATATGCAAGTCCTCACCATTGGGCAAAGTCATTTGGGCTGTACCGTCATTGTTTATTTTCAATAGTTCGGATGATACACCGTCGGCCAATACACTCCATGTGCTTGTCTCAGGGTCATACAGCAGATGCATGGTGGCAGAATCTCCTTCCCTGGTTATGGAATAGCCATTTTCCAATGTCTCCACAAGGTAAACATCATTATCACCCTGTACTTTCTTCACATCGCCTATGCTTGCCAACGGATTGCTTCCGCTCCAGAACTCAATAGAATTGATCACCAGCGCATCAGCCAAATAGCATACGCCATATACCGGAATAATGTTGCAGGCCAGAAATACAAGTTCATTTACAAACTTGTTGCCAATACTTTTATTCCAGCTTGCAAGCTTGCCATGCAACCCAAAAGACCCGACGCATGAACTGCAGAAGAATACTGCGCAAAACATAATGATTGCGCTCATTTTTAGATAACCTTTTCTCATAATAATTCTGTTTTTGAGTTAATATAAATTTGTAAAAAGAGCCTGCAAATCAAAAAGCATATATTGTTTTCTGATATATTATATGAATACAAATATAGCTTCTTATCTTAAGAATAACAAGAATATGAGAAAAGAAAACCCCAACAGATTAGATAAATACTCCTTGACTGGAAGTAGCTACTACATGACTGCAAGTACATCCGGTGGGCATGCTCCAGTCTGGAATCCGTGTGAGATAATTTCAATCGTCAATCAGACAGGTATTTAAACCATGGTACTTATATACAATCTTAGTATAAATTGATATGACTTATGTAGGATGATATATGGTTGCTATATGGTTGCTATATCAAAATAAGAATAACAGTGAAATAGAAAGGTTGATTCAGTTCAAATCCAAGCAAAAAAATATGACGAAAAAGGCTGCCCTGATTATGACGGGGCAGCCTCTTCTAATTTCTTTAGTTCAGTACACTGACATTTCTTACTCTGCAGCGTCTTCGCCTTCTGCAACAACCTCTTCAGCGACAATTGCTGTACTGTCAGCCTCTACGCTCTCAGTGGGAACTTCTGTTGCTTCAACCTGTGGCTCTTCAGCTTGCTCGGCATTGCTTGATTTGTTGCCACCGCAGGAAGCAAACGATACGGCAGCGACGGCTACGGCCATCAAAACTAACTTCTTCATTTTCATTGCTTTTTTTAGTTAATACAATCAGTTGCTTTGTTATAACGCTGCAAAGTTATGTACTTTTTGGATAAGTTGTTCACTTATGCTTTGATTTTTTTCAGATTATTTTTTGTAATCTGAGTATAAATCAGCCATCTGTAAATTATTGTTTCCATAACTGAGATAAAAAGATGGTAATTCACCGGTGTCGACAGCTCTTGCATACTACATGTTGCAGGCTTGCGTAGCACGTGTATTGTGCACGTGCGGAACGTGTTTCCCACAGATACAGTACATGTTGCAACTTCTTATTTAAAAACAATCTAAATTATTTGTAACATCTGTTCATATCACCTATATTTGCGGACAAAAAGTAACAGATAAATAAGAAATTATGCGTTTATCCGATTTGAATACCGGCGAGAAAGGCGTGATAGTGAAAGTTCTGGGGCACGGCGGTTTCCGCAAACGTATCGTGGAGATGGGGTTCATAAAGGGAAAAACGGTGGAGGTATTGCTCAACGCCCCGTTGAAAGACCCTATAAAATACAAGGTGATGGGCTATGAAATATCCCTGCGCAGGCAGGAGGCCTCGATGATAGAAATAGTGGGCGAGGCGGAAGTCCGGACTGAAAGCGGGGATACAGATTATCCTAAGGGTTTGAAAGAGACGGTGCTACAGGACGAGGAGAGCATGAAACGCCTTGCGTTGGGGAAACGCCGCACGATAAACGTTGCTTTGGTGGGAAATCCGAACTGCGGCAAGACTTCGCTCTTCAATATCGCTTCAGGGGCGCATGAGCGTGTGGGCAATTACAGCGGGGTAACTGTGGATGCCAGGGAGGGGCACTTCGAATTTCAGGGGTACAACTTCAGGCTGACAGACTTGCCCGGTACGTACTCCATCTCTGCTTATTCACCGGAAGAACTGTATGTACGCCGCCATATCATAGATGATACACCGGACATTATAATTAATGTGGTAGATGCCTCGAATCTGGAGCGTAACCTGTACCTTACCACACAGCTGATAGACATGAACGTGCGTATGGTCATAGCGCTCAACATGTATGATGAGCTGGAGGCGAGCGGCAACACGCTCGACTACCAGACGTTGAGCCAGCTGATTGGGGTACCCATGGTACCTACGGTGTGCCGCACCGGGAAGGGGGTGGAACAGCTGTTCCACGTCATCATAAGTATATACGAAGGTGGGGATTTTCTGGACAAGGACGGGAACGTAAGTCCTGACATACTGGAGGGATTGCGCGACTGGCACAAGGCTTATGTGCCTGACCATGACTTCGGTTCGCAGGCGGAAGACAACCATCCGCAACGTTTCTTCCACCATATACATATAAATCACGGTCCGGAGCTGGAGCGCAGCATAGATGAAGTGAAACGGGTCATAAGCCGGAACGAGAGCATACGCCACAGGTATTCCGTCCGCTTTCTTGCCATCAAACTGCTGGAAAACGACAAGGAGCTGGAGAAGTTTGTCTCCACACTGCCAAACGGCGCGGATATACTGGCTGTGCGCGACAGAGAGGAAGCACGCCTGCACGAAGTTCTCAACGAAGACAGCGAACAGGCAGTGACTGAGGCTAAATACGGGTTCATTGCAGGGGCATTGCGCGAAACGTTCGTGGACAATCATAAGGAAAAGTCGCACCTGACACACGTGATTGATGCCGTGGTGACTCACAGGCTTTGGGGGTATCCCATATTCTTTTTGTTCATGTACCTTATGTTCGAGGTTACATTCTCGGTAGGGCAATATCCGATGGACTGGATTGAAAACGGTGTGGCATGGTTGGGAGAATTTATAAACGCCAACATGTCCGAAGGGCCTTTCAAGGATATGCTTATCGACGGCATCGTAGGCGGAGTAGGGGGAGTGATAGTCTTCCTGCCCAACATACTGATATTGTATTTCTTTATCTCCCTGATGGAAGACTCGGGCTACATGGCGCGCGCGGCCTTCATAATGGACAAGATAATGCACAGGATGGGCTTGCACGGCAAGTCTTTCATACCACTCATCATGGGGTTTGGGTGTAACGTGCCGGCCATCATGGCCTCGCGCACCATAGAGAACCGGAAAAGCCGTTTGGTGACGATGCTGGTAAATCCGCTGATGTCGTGCAGTGCACGCCTTCCCATCTATCTGTTGCTCACCGGCACTTTCTTCCCACACTGCGCAAGCCTTGTGCTGCTGTCGATTTATGCCATAGGCATATTGCTTGCCATAGTCTTGGCCCGCCTTTTCTGTCGTTTCTTAGTGAAGGGGGACGACACACCATTCGTAATGGAACTGCCGCCATACCGCATGCCGACATCAAAAGCCATATTGCGCCACACATGGGAGAAAGGGGCACAATATCTGCGCAAGATGGGAGGTATCATAATGATAGCCTCGATAGTGATATGGGCACTTGGCTACTACCCGCACAATGAGGACTATGAAACAATGGCGGAACAACAGGAAAACTCGTACATAGGCTACATAGGGAAAGCCATAGAGCCGGTGATAGGACCCCTCGGGTTTGACTGGAAGCTGGGAGTGGGCATCTTGTCGGGTGTGGGAGCCAAGGAGCTTGTGGTAAGCACGCTCGGCGTGCTTTATGCAGGTGATGCCGAAACCGACACGGCCAGTCTTGGTGAACGTATCCCCATAACTCCGCTTACGGCATTTGCCTATATGGTGTTTGTGCTTATATACTTTCCCTGCATAGCCACTCTTGCCGCAATAAAAGGTGAGACGGGCAGCTGGAAATGGGCATTATTCACCGCAGGCTATACTACAGCGCTGGCCTGGCTTATGGCCTTTGCCATAAATCAGATAGGAGGGCTGTTTTTATGAGCGGCTGGCAGGACTGGGCTGTGGCTGTGCTGTTGCTGTACTGCACGGTACGCATGGCAATAGGCGGATATCGTTTCATGCACCGGATGAACAATAAGTGGAATCCATGTGACGGTTGTCCGGAATGTGGTTGTCACGGGCATGGAACAGACAGTCATGGCAAGGCATGCGGATGTTCCGGTAAAAAAAAGAAGAAAAGTTGCTGCGGATAGTTGCTATTAGCGAAAAATATACTACCTTTGCCATCGCAAAATCAGAAAGTACGGTAATAATATATCGGTACCTTGGATGAGTGGCTTAGTCAGCGGTCTGCAAAACCGCGTACGGCGGTTCGAATCCGCCAGGTACCTCGTATTTTTATTAGTCCTAAATAACAATAGTTATTTAGGACTAATTATTTTTGCACTTTGCTTGTGGTTAACTCCATATCCGAATAGGGCAAAATCTCCTAAACACGGGTCTCCGGGAAATACTTCGGATAAGGCCTCCGTTATGAGTCGTGCATTTTTCAGAGAGAATGTTTCGCTGTCGGTAAGTCCTAAAAGAAACGCTACATGGCATACATGCGTATCCAGTGGAATGAGCAGATCGCGACTGTCGAAGTGCTTCCAAATTCCGAAGTCCACTTCCGAATCTTGGCGTACCATCCATCTTAAGAACATGTTCAGTTTCTTTTGCGGACTTTTGGCAGACACGCCAAGGAAAGTGCAAATTCGTTCCATAGGTGTACCTGTCAGTGCCAGTAGTGCATCTTCCAGGCTGTCAAATGATGTGTATGCGTCATAAAGTTTACCAAACAGTCTGTTTAAATCGGCAAATGAGAGCATGCGGTAAAAACTGTCGGTACAAAAACTTGGAAAATCCTCATCCCATAGTCCGGATAACACGTATGCATGTGGAGAATCTCCCATGGTATCGTGTAGTACGTTGGCTTTTCTTATGATTTGGATGCGGTTGCCGAAACTCATTATTGAGGTCAGCAACCCGCTTATTTCAATATCCTGTTTCTGTTTGTATCGGTGTGGGAACTGGATTGGGTCTGATTCAATGAAGGCAGTGCGATGGTATTTTTCAGCCCACTCTTTCAGTTGGCAAACAATATTTTCCGTCATCACGAGAATATAATAGTCTGTATGGCAAAAATATTAATGGTATGCGAAACGAGACTACAGGTTGATACCATCATTGGAACTGCAATCAGAAGTCAAATCTCTCTATCTTCATCTCTGATAGCTGTTGTATCTGTGGTACAAGCTCCACGAAGTGTTTGGCTTTGTTGTGGGCTGCGAGCGCATCGTCATCGCTCCATGTCTCGCAAATCATGAGCACGTCGGGTCTTGTGGAACTTTCGAATACATCATAAGCGATACAACCTTCGTCCTTTAATGAGCAGGCTACCAGCTTAGTGGCTGTTTCTAACACTGCGGCACGTTTGTCCGCTTCAACTTTGATAAATACATTCAGTCTAATCATACTTCCTTTTGTTTTAATGATTCGTAAATATTACTCATTTTGATTTGTCATAATCAGCTATAAATCCTTCCAGCATCCAATTGGCTAAGGCTTGTCGGTTATCGCTTATCACGAAGCGCCGTTGGTCAAAACTGTTCTGGATATTGCCGAGTTCCACGAATACGCCCACCGGTGCAGAATTGTTGAGCACATACAGGTTACGGGTACTTACGGTGCCTTCGAAGCCTCGGTTGGGTTGATGCTTTTTATATTTGGATTCAAAAGTGTTTTTCATCCTTTTGGCCAGCCGTTCTCCATAAGGGCTTCCTTTTGCGTGGTAGAAAAACACATCTACTTGTGCACGTTTTCCCCGGCTGTCGACATGTAGGAAGACAGAGCGGCAATATTTGTATTTCTTCCGATCGTTGGTATATAGCGCATTGATTTTATCGCAGCGTTGTTTGAGGCGTGCCACCTGTCCCAAAGGGATAGGGTCGCCCATGCACGTTTCGCGGTTGCTGTTGTTTAGATAACGGCTGTCCCTGATGCCATCTTTTGCATCTTGTATTATGATATACACTTTTGCACCTTCTTTCATCAGGTTGCGCGCCAGACGCAATGCTACGTCGTAGGCATATTCGTCTTCATGCAGTTCATGCTTCCCCACATAGCCGATGGCTCCGGGATCCGGACCTCCATGTCCGCTGGATATATAGAAACACGCTCCTTCCAGCCGGTTGCCTGTCACTTTTACTTCGCTCAGTTTCTCACCGAAAAGAGGCTCATATATGATGCGTGTTTCTTTTGCCGGATGGTTTGCATGTTCCGTATCCTTTCTTGTCCGTAGTGGCGGCAATACATATCTTACGCCATAAAGCAACTCTTCCTTGCCTTTCAGGCGATTTTTATTCAGTCGTAAGAATTCTTTGTAATATGTTCTCCCCGGTCGATTGTTACGTTTCAGGAAAGTGGATATGCCTTCTCCACGTCTGGGAGTGTCGGTAGTTTCTTGCGCAAATAACTGAAATGTTGAGGCACACAGTATGATGAATACAATGATACGTAGCATATTATATTCCTAAAAAAACAAATCAAGTGGACAAATATACATTAATTTTGGCTACTTTTGCACCGAATATAGTGTTAATTCATAAGAAACTCATTAAAAAATATACGATATGGCAAAACAATTCAGTCCGGAAACGGTCTGCGTACAAGCCGGTTGGATGCCGAAGAAAGGCGAACCGCGCATACTCCCGATTTACCAGAGTACCACTTTCAAATACGACACGAGCGAGCAGATGGCTCGCCTTTTTGATTTGGAAGACAGCGGCTATTTCTACAGCCGCCTGCAAAATCCGACCAACGATGCCGTGGCTGCCAAGATTGCGGCTCTCGAAGGCGGTGTGGCAGCAATGCTTACATCGAGCGGACAGGCTGCCAATTACTATGCCATTTTCAATCTGTGTCAGGCGGGTGACCATTTTGTATGTTCGTCGACAATTTATGGTGGAACATTCAACCTGTTTGGCGTGACTATGAAGAAAATGGGTATAGATGTGACTTTCATTAACCAGGATGATACGGAAGAAGAGATTAGCAAAGCTTTCCGTCCAAATACCAAGGCTTTATTTGGCGAAACAATATCTAATCCGTCACTGGAAGTGCTGGATATAGAAAAATTTGCGCGTATAGCCCACTCGCACGGTGTGCCTCTGATTGTAGACAATACGTTCCCCACACCCATCAACTGCCGTCCATTCGAATGGGGCGCCGATATCGTGGTACACTCCACAACCAAGTATATGGACGGGCATGCCACAAGTGTGGGCGGATGCATAGTTGACAGCGGCAACTTTGATTGGGAAGCGTATGCCGACAAATATCCCGGCTTGTGCATGCCTGATGAGTCGTATCACGGATTGACCTACACGAAAGCTTTCGGGAAAATGGCTTACATAACCAAGGCCACGGCACAGCTGATGAGAGACTTGGGCAGCATACAGAGCCCGATGAATGCTTTCCTGTTGAACCTTGGTCTGGAGACTCTGCACTTGCGCGTGCCAAGACATTGCAGCAATGCACTGGCTGTAGCCGAATATCTGTCCGGGAATGACCGTGTGGCATGGGTGGAATATGCCGGTTTGCCCGGTAGCAAATACTATGAACTTGTACGGAAGTATATGCCGGGCGGAACGTGTGGGGTTGTCTCTTTCGGTCTTAAAGGTGGTCGTGACGTGGCTATCAACTTCATGGATCACCTGAAACTGGCAGCCATCGTAACCCACGTGGCCGATGCACGCACGTGCGTGTTGCATCCCGCCAGTCATACACACCGCCAGCTGACAGATGAGCAGTTGTTGGAAGCTGGTGTGCGTCCGGATTTAATCCGCTTTTCGGTTGGCCTGGAGAATGTGGAAGATATCATAGAGGACATCAGGCAGGCGTTAGAAGCATAAGTTGCCAACACAGGGATATACCGCATAAACTCCTGAGTCTGACGTATAAATCCGTTACCGTAAATTATATTATGTATGCTGTGCGCGCATTATATGTATTGTGCACATGGGCTATATGTACTGCATGTGTGCGGAATATGTTTACCGATAATTGTAAGAGGCAAGCTTTGATTTGCATGTATAGAATGTTTTTGCAGCTATGTCTCAAATATCCGTATAGATATAAGTTTTAGGGTTAACATTCTGTTTTCAAAATTATAATATGTATTTTTGCACCCGAATTTAAATAGAGGACAACACCAGATATATGATAGAAGAACTACTTACACCGGATTACATCTTCGAAGCAAGTTGGGAAGTGTGTAATAAAGTAGGAGGTATTTATACGGTTCTATCGACACGCGCAAATACTTTACAGAGCCGGTTTCGTGACAGGATAATTTTCATAGGGCCGGACTTGTGGCAAGGCAAAGACAACCCTTTGTTTATAGAATCAGATAATCTGTGCGCAGAATGGAGGAAGCGTGCCAGGGAAAATGAACAACTGTATGTGCGCATTGGAAGGTGGAACATTCCGGGTAACCCGATTGTCATACTGGTTGACTTCCGTCCTTTCTTTGCTGTCAAGAATAGTATTTATACGGAGATGTGGAACCGCTACCAGGTGGATTCACTGCACGCGTATGGTGATTATGACGAGTCGTCCATGTTTGCCTATGCAGTAGGGAAAGTGGTGGAAAGCTTTTACCGTTATAATCTGACCGAGCTGGATAAAGTTATCTTCCAGGCCCATGAATGGATGACAGGGATGGGGGCACTTTATCTGCAGTCTGCCGTACCTGAAATAGCCACCATATTTACCACACACGCAACATCGATAGGACGCTCCATTGCCGGAAATGACAAGCCTTTGTATGACTATCTTTTTGCATATAACGGCGACCAGATGGCACAGGAACTGAACATGCAGTCCAAACATTCCATTGAGAAACAAACGGCTCATTATGTGGATTGTTTTACGACGGTCAGCGAAATCACTAACAATGAATGTAAGGAGTTGCTGGACAAAGAGGCTGATGTTATCTTGTTAAATGGATTTGAAGGCGACTTCGTTCCGTTGGGAGCTACGTTTGCCGGCAAACGCAAGCGTGCACGTGCTGCATTGTTGCATGTGGCGAACAGCCTGCTGGGGGAAGTGTTTGACAATGATACTATAATTGTAGGTACGAGCGGGCGCTATGAATTCCGCAACAAGGGTATAGATGTCTTTCTGGAGGCGATGAACCGTCTGAATAATGACAAGAGTCTGGATAAGAAAGTGTTGGCCTTTGTCTTTGTGCCCGGCTGGGTATCTGAGCCTCGTACCGATTTGGTGCACCGCATGAAAAGCCGTGATAAATTCACCTCTTCACTTGAATGCCCTTTTATCACACATGGGCTGCATGATATGGCACATGACCGTGTGTTGGGCATGTTGGAATATCTGGGGATGGGCAACCGCCAGGAAGATAAAGTGAAAGTGATATTCGTTCCGTGTTACCTTGATGGAAAAGATGGGGTGTTCAACAAGGAATATTATGACATAATCGTAGGTGAAGATCTGACCGTTTATCCGTCTTATTACGAGCCATGGGGATATACTCCGCTTGAGAGCGTGGCTTTTCATGTTCCGACTATAACCACGGACCTTGCAGGTTTCGGCAGGTGGGTGAATACTCTGAAAAACCATAAGGGGATAGATGACGGAGTAGAAGTATTGCATCGTTCGGATTATAACTATTCGGAAGTGGCAGACGGCATAAAAGATACGGTCGTGGCATTTTCTGGAAAGGAAAAGTCCGAAGTCGGTACAATCCGCAAACACGCGGCAATAGTCGCAGAACAAGCCTTGTGGAAACATTTCATACAATATTATTATAAGGCTTATGATGTCGCTTTGAGAAAAGCAAGTGAACGCCAGAAAATGGTATGATTCTTGTGTGCTGAAAGCGGGTAAAACATGATTTTTTATTAACCAAAGTAGCTATATAATGAAAATTAGAGTTAGTAATGTAAACACTCCGAACTGGAAAGATATGAATGTGAAGTCGCACATTCCTGCCGCATTGGAGAAATTGTCGGAACTTGCGCATAATATCTGGTGGTCATGGAATTACGAGGCTACCGAATTGTTCAGAGACCTTGATCCTGCCCTTTGGAAAGAAGTGGGTCAGAATCCGGTACTTCTGTTGGAGCGCATGAGTTACGCAAAGCTTGAAGCGCTTGCCAATGATAAAGTTATTTTGCGCAGGATGGATGATATCTATTCCAAATTCCGTTTGTATATGGACGTTGCTCCCGATACCAAACGGCCTTCTGTTGCCTATTTCAGTATGGAATATGGATTGAATAATGTCCTGAAGATTTATTCCGGAGGTTTGGGTGTGCTTGCTGGCGATTATTTGAAAGAGGCTTCTGATAGCAATGTGGATATGTGTGCGGTGGGATTTCTGTACCGCTATGGCTATTTCAGCCAAAGTTTGTCAATGGACGGCCAGCAGATTGCTAATTATGAACCGCAGAATTTTGGCCAGTTGCCTATAGACAGGGTTTTGGATAAGGACGGCCAGCAGCTGATTGTCGATGTCCCCTATCTTAATTATTATGTACATGCCTATGTCTGGAGGGTCAATGTCGGTCGTGTGCCACTTTATCTGCTTGATACAGATAATGAAATGAATAGCGAGTTCGACCGTCCCATTACCCACAAATTGTATGGAGGAGACTGGGAAAACCGCCTGAAGCAGGAAATACTCTTGGGTATAGGAGGCATATTGATGTTGAAGAAACTCGGCATAAAGAAAGACATATACCACTGTAATGAAGGGCATGCTGCATTGATAAATGTGCAGCGTATATGCGATTATGTCGAAGAGGGCTTGAATTACGACCAGGCCATCGAGCTGGTTCGCGCCTCTTCTTTATACACGGTTCATACCCCAGTGCCTGCAGGGCATGATTACTTCGACGAAGGATTGTTCGGTAAGTACATGGGAGGGTATCCGTCAAGAATGGGTATCAGTTGGGATGATTTGATGGACTTGGGACGTAATAATCCCGGTGATAAGGGCGAGCGTTTCTGCATGTCTGTATTTGCCTGCAATACTTCGCAAGAAGTCAATGGGGTAAGCTGGTTGCATGGTAAAGTCTCGCAGGAGATGTTCTCTTCCATTTGGAAAGGATATTTCCCTGAAGAAAACCATGTGGGGTATGTTACCAATGGCGTGCACTTCCCTACGTGGAGCGCAACAGAATGGAAGCAACTTTATGCGGCTCATTTTGACGAAAATTTCTGGTATGACCAATCCAATCCCAAAATCTGGGAGGCCATTTACAATGTGCCTGACCAGGAGATATGGGATACCCGTATGGCTATGAAGAGAAAACTTGTGGACTATATCCGCAAGCAGTTCAGCGAGACGTGGCTGAAGAACCAGAGAGATCCTTCACGCATTGTATCTTTGCTCGAGAAGATTAATCCTAATGCATTGCTGATAGGATTTGGCCGTCGTTTTGCCACTTATAAGCGTGCACATCTGCTGTTTACTGACTTGGACCGCCTTTCCAAGATAGTGAACAACCCGACTTATCCGGTTCAGTTCCTGTTTGCAGGCAAGGCACATCCGCATGATGGCGCAGGCCAGGGGCTTATAAAGAAAATCGTGGAAATCTCCAACCGTCCTGAATTCCTGGGCAAGATTATCTTTCTGGAGAATTACGACATGCAGTTGGCACGCCGTCTGGTGACAGGTGTGGATATTTGGCTGAATACGCCGACACGTCCGCTGGAAGCATCTGGTACATCGGGTGAGAAGGCGTTGATGAATGGTGTACTCAATTTCTCCGTGTTGGACGGATGGTGGTTGGAAGGTTACCGGCAAGGAGCCGGCTGGGCATTGACCGAAAAACGTACTTACGAGAATCAGGAGCATCAAGACCAGTTGGATGCGGCTACCATATACAGCATACTGGAGCAGGAAATATTACCTCTATTCTATGCACGTAACCAACAAGGATATTCAGAAGGATGGGTGAAGACTATAAAGAACTCGATAGCCCAGATTGCTCCTCATTATACCATGAAGCGGCAATTGGATGACTACTACAATAAGTTCTATAACAAAGAGGCAAAACGCTTCCATATGCTTGCGGCCAACAATTATGCCAAAGCCAAAGAAATTGCGGCATGGAAAGAAACCGTGGCAGAAAAATGGGACAGCATAGAGATCGTCTCCTGCGTGAAAGATGAAGAGTTGCAGAATGCGCAGATAGAAAGCGGAAAAGAGTATATGGTTACTTACGTTATTGACGAAAAAGGACTGGACGATGCGGTGGGCATTGAACAGGTTATCACTTATATCGGCAAAGACGGTAAGCAGCATGTATATTCAGTAGACCCGTTGAAAGTAATCAAGCGTGAAGGCAACTTGTATACTTTCCAGACGAAGCATAAGCTGGAAAATGCCGGAAGTTTCAAAGTTGCTTACCGCATGTACCCGAAGAATGTCGACTTGCCTCATCGGCAGGACTTCTGTTACGTACGTTGGTTTGTATAAATGATTTTCCGACGTCGGTATAATAAAACAGGCCATTCTTAACTGTATGAGAGTTATCAATGGCCTGTTTCTCTATGCGTATTGCGAATAGTGAATGACAAGCTGGTCAGATGGCGGCCTTCAGGCTGTCTGTCCACGCATCAATCCTGGCATCAGTCAAGTCTGCCTGATTCATTTCATCAATTGCAAGTCCTACGAATGCACCATCAGCTACGGCTGTAGAAGAACTGAAGTCATACCCATCTGTTGAAACTCCTGTACCTACAAAAGTACAGTTGCTGTCTTTCAGTTCATTGTACAATGTACCCATAGCATCGCAGTATGTGTCCGGATATGATGCCGAGTCGCCACAACCGAAAATTGCTACAAGTTTGCCTGCCAGTTCTGCAGATTTCAGCACTTTAATGCCGTCATACCAGTCATCTTGCAAGTCTCCGTCACCCCATGTGGAGCTGCCCAGTATGAGTAAGTCATATTCCAATGCTATTTCGGGGGTCAGTTGTGCGGCACTATGCACATCTGTTTTGTCCACTCCCATTTTCTCAGCAATTCTCTGTGCCAAGTCTTCGCAGGTTCCAGTGCTGGAACCATAAAAAATTCCAATCTTTTTCATTGTATGTACCATTATATTTGTTTCTTCAATGCAAAGTAAAGCTATTTTGCAATGTTCGGAAATACCTATTTATAGTGGTTTTAGGGAGTGTAAATCACTATTTCATGCTATTACTTTACGATATTCGTATCAGTCGAATTGATATGCTTGTATTTGTCGGACAGATATGGGTTATTTAAGTCAGATTGATATGTCAGTTCAGCCGATGCAATCCGTTGCGGTTTGCAGACGTTGCAGATTGCATCTCACTTGCGTGCCTGATGTCTTCGCCTGACGGGGACTGGAATATCCTCAGCCCGAATTGTGGTACTATGGCCATAACATGGTCGAACACATCGGACTGTATGTTTTCGTAAGGAATCCAATCTTTGATGCGTGTGAAAAAGTACAGTTCCAGCGGAATGCCGTGTTCAGTAGGCTGTAGCTGGCGTACCATGCAATGAAGGTCGGTGTTGATTGCAGGTTGGCTGTGCAGGTAGGCCACGAGGTAGGCGCGCAGCACAGTGATATTGGTCAGCAGCTCATCATGTTCGTGTCCGAAAAAATCTTTAAGCAACTCAATGCTGCGAAACCGTTGCAACATTTCCTCAGTACAGAAGCATACACTGTTGATGTCGATATTGATACTGCGTTTCACTCTTCTTCCACCGCTCTCTCTCATGGCATTCCAGTTCTGGAAGGAGTCGCTCACCAGCAGGTATGGTGGCAATGTGGCAACCGAGTTATCCCAGTTGCGCACTTTCACGGTATTTAGTGTCACTTCTATCACTGTTCCGTCAACGTCATACTTTGGCACCTTTATCCAGTCGCCTACTTTCAGCATGTTGTTGCCCGAAAGCAATATGCCGCTTACAAAGCCCATTATGGTGTCTTTGAATATCAGCATCAGCACTGCTGACATGGCGCTTAGCCCGGCTAACAGCGAAAAAGGTTCTTTGCCAGTCAGCACACATATTATCACTATGCAGCCTACTGACCACAGCACCACCTGCACAGTCTGCACCATGCCTTTGAGCGGGCGGTTGCGATAACGGCCCTTCTCGCTGTACACGGTATATACGGCATTCATCAGGGCATGTGCAAATGACAGCAGTGACAGGATGATAAACACCAGGCAGATGCGTTGTATAGCGATTACCGTCGCTTTGGCTGTGTCGGCAAAAGCAACTGGTATGAATAGGTAAATGATAAGCGGCACTACTATATGGCCCAACTTTATCATCACTTTATGGTCGAATACAATATCGTCCCACGTAGCTTTAGTTTTCTTTACAAGTTTTGCTACAGCCTGCAGTACTACACGCCTGCATATCTGGTCGGCGGTAAAGGCAATTATGAGCAGCAGAGCGAAAGCGATAAGCTGGTCAAGAAATTCGGCTGTCTCTGCCGGTACACCCCATGAAATGAGCAAGTTTGATATGGTATCGAGTACTTTCATAGATTACAATTTATGCATATTGATGATGCGCTGATAAATAGTATTTTCAGTCCTGAATATTCAGCCATCCAGAAACCTGCGTATATCTTCCTTCATCCAATTGTACAGGTAGAGACTCTTATAAGCGGAGTTTTTCTTCAGCATCACGCGGACACTTACTTGGCTGTTTTCATAGCTGGTCAGTTCGTTACGAAACTGCTCGTTATGCTCCGCCAGGCGTTTTATCTCTTGTTCTCTTTCACGGCGCAGTAATGTGCATACCGGGACAAGTAACTTCAATACGACATTATCCATAATGTGATGCCCTTGGATATAAAGGTAAGCTGTATCAGGTGTCAGTCCAAGTGCAGATAGTTCCTCACGCAAAACATTCACATTTTCCACTTCCTGTGGAAAATGCGCATGCAATTCTGATAATTTGGATTTCACGACAGACTTCATATTATCAAGGCATACGTATGGTTGCTTCAGGTCTATATCCTGCAAACGGATACAGGCATTGAACTCGTGCATGGGAAAGGTTTCAGTATCGTGGCAACGATAGAACCAGATATTCCATAAAAACAACGGATAAGCAATATGTGAGTAACGGCGCATGAAATCTGGGAAGTCTATAACAAGGTGGTCGTTCAACGTGGCTTGCACACATACCTCATGCAGACTTTCTGCATAGCACTGAAAGTTTTCTATTGCATATCCGTAAGTCTGGAAAATATATGGATTGCGGTTTATCTTGCGAGATACTTTTGTGGCACCTTGCATCAGAAAGTCATAGTCGCTGTCAACACATGCAATGAGACTGCCTCCCAGAGCCTCTAAGTTCAGGGCATTCATCAACACCGTTTTCTTACCCTTGGCCAGAGAAGTTGCTGATGGCAACATTACCTGAAAGTATCGTGTCTCGTCTTCAAATTCAGATAGTAATGCACGCCAAAAGGCTATATCATCATAACTCTCAACATACGCAACAATGCGCCGCCTTGTCTTATGGGGAGAGAGGTAGTTTGCTGCATTGATATATGCAGATGTAAGTTTATGCTGTAACTTGCTGCTCATTGTTCGGACATGAATCTGTTACAACCGGTCGTGATATATCGTCCACCTCTGTCACCAAATCCAGCCATCCTTCCATAATGACAGCCGGTGAATGTGTGGTAAGAATAAGCTGCACATTAGGATTAAGGTTGCGAATCATTGATAGCAACTTCTGCTGCCAGTCTATGTGCAGGGAGGCTTCCGGCTCGTCCATGAAAAGTACGCTGTGCATACCGTCACGCACCAATACCGTAAGCAATATAATAAGCATCTGCTTTTCCCCAGACGAGAGTTTATAAGGAGAAAGATGCTCGTCACCCTGGTAGAAAGCTATATCATTACTTTTCCTGTCGATTTTTTTATCGGTGTAAGAGAACAGGTCATCCATCATATCCTGAAACTTGCTCTTGGGCTTGAACAGTTCCGGAGCTGTCGCACGTTGCTCATCCGTGCCATTCAGAAGTTCAATCATTTTATTGCCAATATTCACCTGATAGTCCAAGTAACGGCGCTGCAATAAATATATCTGCCAGTCTAATTCGGACTTCACTTCCGGGTCAGCCATACGGGCTGTAAAATCTCCCATCAACAGCGGACGGTCACAACTGCGAATAATGTCGTATGGAATGAAAGTTGCCTGTGGATTATCAAAAAACACCCTCACACCATCTTTCATCTTTGTTTTTACTTCACCTGTAGTCTGTTCCAGGTATAATACAGAACGGTTTAGAATAGTGCTTTTACCTACTCCATTTATACCTGCAAGGATATTTATATCTGGACGTAGATTCCAAGCAATGTCATAGCGATTCCACAGGTTATGAATCTCTATTCGCTTGATATAATTGGCTTGAATTTCCATAATTATCTATAACAGATTTTCTTCCATTCTCTCCAACAGGCTCCTGCCACAGTAATACAAATCACAGCAATTTTAATTGCCTTTATCTGTTCAGCTTTTAATGCATGATGCATTAAATAATATTCATTTCTTCAGCTCTTGAAAATAGGCATCAAGCAGATCTTTTGCTGCCACAAATGATGTCAGAGTGCCCTGCAATACCTGTTGTTCCTTTATGGAGAGCATGGCTTCTATCTTATGATTGTGATAGAAGCTCTCCCGTAGATTTTCGTTGATGCTTTCGTACATCCAATATTTGTTTTGTTCATTCCGCCTGTAATCGAAATAACCGTTTGCCTTCACAAAACCAATGTACTTGTACACCATGTCCCATACATCTTTCACTCCAATGTTGTAGAAACCGGAATAGGTCAGTACTTGTGGAGTCCAGCCGCTTTCTGGAGTGGGAAACAGGTGCAAAGCATTACGGAATTGATTTGCAGCCAACTTTGCCGCTTCCAGGTTATCTCCGTCAGCCTTATTGATTATTATACCATCTGCCATTTCCATTATGCCCCGCTTGATACCCTGCAATTCATCTCCGGTACCGGCCAGTTGGATGAGAAGGAAGAAGTCAACCATGCTGTGTACGGCCGTCTCACTTTGTCCTACACCGACCGTTTCAACAAATATTTTGTCAAAACCGGCAGCCTCGCAAAGCACTATGGTCTCACGGGTCTTTCGGGCCACCCCACCCAATGAACCTGCTGCGGGACTTGGTCGTATGAATGATTTCGGATGCACAGCAAGCCTCTCCATACGTGTCTTGTCTCCCAGAATGCTGCCTTTACTGCGTCCGCTGCTTGGGTCAATGGCAAGCACAGCAAGTTTTCCGCCATGTTTTTCCAACACATGCAGCCCGAATGCATCTATGCTTGTGCTTTTCCCGGCTCCAGGAACTCCGCTGATACCTACTCTGATTGAGTTTCCCGAATACGGCAGACATTTCTCTATTACTTCTTGTGCCACAGACTGGTGCTCAGGCCTAATGCTCTCGACCAATGTAACAGCCTGGCTGAGTACAGTAATATCGCCTTTCACAATGCCATCTACAAAGTCAGCCACAGACAACATGCGTTTTCTCGGTTTCTTCCTCATGTAAGGATTGACAGAAGATGGCTGCTCAATACCGGCATTGACAACCAATCCTTTATAGGTTCCGGAATTCTCTGGATGCTCCATAGATTTTATTGTGTTGATGGATGGTTAATATTCTGCATCTATTTTTATCTTTGGATGTGCTGGCGCGTCTGTCACCATTTGCAGGTACAACCGGTCTGTATTTTCATCCACAAGATGTCTGTCCACAGTGATACGCAAGTTGGTGCTTTCACCCGGTTGTAAGATACTTTTTTTCAATAATGCTCCTACGGCCGGATGGAATACCTGCAACCTATGTATGGTAAGAGGAGAATGTCCGGTATTGGTCAACGTAATGTCCTGCTGCACTTTGTTCTTGTTTGCCTTGGCCTGCTGTTTTGAGATGGAAATATCCGGTACGTTTTGCATTCCGTTCTCGGATATACCGGAAAAATCCGGCAGCAGGGTTACGGAAACGGGTATCTTATTCTCTTGTCCCACCTTGTCCCCCGAAAAGCGTGAAAGATATACACAGGTTTCCATAGTCCCGAAGTACATCAGTTTCTCAGAATCAAGTGTAAGGCTTATAATTCCTTTTTCTTCGGGTTGCAGTACTTGTGGCTCGGTCTTCATCTGCAGATAAGGTGGCAAGTGCATGATTACCGGACGATATGTCTCGCCTGATTGGTTTACCACGTCTATATTAAGCACACGCTTTTCCCCGTAATGTATGTCAGAAAAGTCAAGGCTGTCATGGTCAATGCGTATCTGCCCTATCAGATAAGGATGGGTTTGTGAATAGTCTTTTATTTCGTGCACAACTTCTCCCCTTAGATATAAATATACCAAATTGGGTTCGGCATTAGTATAGATAGCCACCGATTTTTGGAAATGCCCCAAAGCTTCCGCGTCAAATGTAACGCTTACCGTGCCCTTTTCTCCGGGAGCAATCGGTTCCTGTGTCCATTGTGCCACAGAGCAGGCACAATCAGTTTCCACGTCAGTCAGCACAAGAGGAGCATTCCCGGTATTGGTTATGACATACTCCGCAGTTATGGGGTGTTTCCATTTTATCTGACCAAGATTCTGTGTCTCAGTGTTCGAAGTGAAGCGCGCCTGTGCACCTGCCGGGGCAAATATGCAGACAGACATATATATAATAGCCAACAGATTCTTCATCTTTCTTCTATTTACGAGCACAAAAATAGCCTTTTTTGATGAGAGTACCTAACAAGTAATCTGCCAAAAAATCTATAATATGAAAGAAGGATAAGTGATAATTGGCGGTTTGCCCTGCAATGTCCCAATCAGAGCCTGATGAATAAAAACGAACAGCCGGCCTGTAAGCCGGGTTCTGTTTCCTGCACCTGCGGTGCGGGATGCCTGTCATTTATCTAAACTGCATGTTGCCATGCGAGCTTTAGCGGTCTACCCTCCGGCATGGAGCGAGCAACTCTCGTTGGCGCCGGTTTACATGACCTTGCAACTCCCAAGACGCACAGCCTTTGCGTCGCCGCAAAGCTGGTGGGCTCTTACCCCGCCTTCTCACCCTTGCTGTTCCCATAATTGCTGGAATTCGGGGACAGCGGTTGTTTTCTTCTGCGTTACTCCATCCTCGCGGACAGCTTTCTGTTAGGAAGTGGGATGCTCTATGTTGCCCGGACTTTCCTCATGTGCTTGGCACATGCGACAGACCGGCCGACTGTTCAGCCGCAAAGTTACGAAAAAAGGAGACTGGAACAAATTAGGTTGCGGATAATCATTTTGTTTAATACCTGAAAAGCACTATGCCGCCTTCAATCAATGCCCCCTTGTCATAACAGCCGGAATGTCCATACTGCTTGTCTGCATTGTATCCGCCGGTAAGGAATAAACCGGAGGCGGCATTCATGCGGTATTCTATGTTGATACGTGCCTGCAATGCGTATAAGTGGGCAGGTATCCCTTCTCTGTGCCTGTTCTTAAAAGTTTCCACATGCTGGAAGCCAAGGTCTCCACTCAGTCCGAACTTATTCCAGGTGAGGAATTCCATCCCGGCACGGTAAAACATGGCCATCGAAAAACGGCTTCCGCCCTCCAAATAATGCGTGCCTCCTCCTATAATGGTGTAAAGGCTATTGTTCTTGAAGCGCGCTCCTACATTCAGCTTGCTTTTGTTCCCGCTGAAAATGAGCATTTGCACACGAGTGTGTGGATTCATGTTCACCAGCCCGAGCTGTATCCCGTCCAGTTTTTTATGGTAATAATTGAACAGCCCTATTTGTATGCCTTTGCCGCTGCCTGCCATATTGGCCATGCCTATCTGTACACCGCACATCTCTCCGCCGGTTACATTACCCAGGGCAGCAAGCTGCATGCCTCTCATTTTTCTGACTGTTACATTGCCGATACCGGCTATCTGTACACCTGTCATGTCTTGCGCCACTATGTTCAGCAGTCCCCCTAATGACACACCGTGGAAATCATCCGCGACAATATCCGCCATTCCCGCCAGGCGGAATCCTACCGAAGATTGGCCGCAAATGTTCAACATACCGCTTGCTGCCACTCCACGTGCATCTTCACCTGTTATTGTGGCTAAGCCGCTAAATACCGCCCCGCGGGTATCTGTTCCCGCTATAGCCACGAGACCGGTGGCCGACAATCCGTATATCCCGCTACCGCAGACGTTGGTTATTGAAGATATCTGGATGCCATGCACGTGCTCGCCTGTTAGATTTGCCAGTCCGCTTAGCTGGACACCGTGCATATCGCGTCCCACCACAGAGGCCAATATGTTTACGCCAAGCCCATGCAGCCTGTTCTGTGAAGAAAATACTCCGATATTAAGCCACGTCGTACCGACTGTATCTGTATGTTGAGTAGACAGATTATTCCATAATGACAGATTGATGTTTTTTAATAAAGACGTCTGCCTGGCTGATTGGGCAAAACCATTTGCTGCCGTTGCGCTCAATAATAATAAGGCGAACATCATATTGCATAGTGTCCGTCTGATATTATTATAACATGTCATCCCTTTACCTCCATGTATAAGTAACGTTTGATGCTTTTCTTCGGGGTTTTCTCAAATTCTTCGGGATACAGTTTTACCTTGGCTATCTGGCTATACGACGGGAGCTGCATATTAAGCTCGCCGATGTTCTCTTCTACATTCTTCAAGACATCTTCCGTTTGCAGGCCGTTGGCAAATGCTTCGTCATAATCGGGATATACCAATGCCACAAGGCGTCCTTTTTGTTCTACCACAAGGCTTTCTGCCACATATTGCATTGCATTGATGTCCCCTTCTATTTCTTCGGGATATATATTCTGTCCGTTAGGACCAAGTATGAGGCTTTTGCTTCTTCCTTTTATTGTGACATTGCCTTTGTTGTCCATCAGTGCAAGGTCACCTGTATGGAGCCAGCCGTCATCATCGATAGCCTCTCTGGTAGCTTCTTCATTCTTATAATAACCTAACATGAGATTCGGTCCACGGCAAATAATCTCTCCGGGAATAACTTCCGGGTCAGGTGAAGCTATACGTATCTCCATTCGGGGGGCAGCCTTCCCGCATGAACCGAATTTAAATCGTGTCCAGTCTTCATAGCAGATGATAGGCCCGCACTCGGTCATGCCGTAGCCTACCGTATATGGGAAGTTGACCAGCCGCAGCAGACGTTCCACCTCATGATTGAAGGCGGCACCGCCTATTATCAGTTCATGCAACTCTCCGCCGAATGCTTTAAGCAACTCTTCCTTGACAGTAGCCTTGATTTTGTCGCTGAGCAGAGGCACTCTGAGCAGCAGTTTCATGGTAGGTGTCTCCAGCTTTGGGAGTACGTTCTTCTTTATGATTTTTTCTATTATCAGAGGTACGGCTATTACGATGTGCGGCCGTACTTCAGCAAAGGCTTGGAATATGATTTTAGGACTTGGCATGCGGGTCAGGTAATATATGTGGCACCCGGCAGCAAACTCATAGATAAACTCAAAGGCAAGTCCGTACATGTGAGCCATGGGCAGCATGCATATTGTCCTGTCGCCCCGTTTCAGGGGCAAGACTTCAAAGGCAAAAGCGGTGTTTGACCACAGGCTGCGATAAGGCAACATTACACCTTTCGAATAGCTTGTGGTGCCTGAGGTGTAATTTATGATTGCCAGCTCGTCCGGCTGGTCTTGATGGTAGGCAATATGCTCCTTCCGGAAATTCTTCGGGTATTTCTGGCCGAACATTTCGTTGAGATGCTCGCGTGCATACGTCAGTTCTTTTGTGCGCGATACCAGCACAGAGAAATCTGTCATCAGCAGTATTCCTTCCAGCAGCGGCATCACCGTTTCATTCAGGTTCTCCCATACCATGTCGCCCACAAAAAGCAGTCTTGCCTCCGAATGATTCACTATGGCGTGTATATTGTCTTCTTTGAACTCGTGCAGTATAGGTACCGCTACGGCGCCGTATGTCAGAGTAGCGAGGAAGGTAACCCCCCAATGCGAACTGTTCCGTCCGCACAAAGCTATTTTATCGCCCTTCTTGATTCCGCTTGCTTCGAAGATTATATGGAGTTTCTCTATTTTCCGCGCTACATCCTTATACTGCAACGTAGCTCCATGATAGTCAGTCAATGCGTCCAGGTCCCAATTGTCCCGTATACTTTGCGTTATGTAGTTTATGAAATGCCCACTCATGATATTAGCGCATAATAGTGAATAATGTGCAAATATAAGACATTCCTAAAACTGTGCAAACTTTTGCATGGAAAAACATG
>CAZYVE010000013.1:0-43940 GCA_964651035.1 uncultured Bacteroides sp. | reverse complement strand
TCGCCTTGACCGACACTTTCGTAAAGGTAGTTTCCTGGTACGACAACGAGATTGGCTACTCCAACAAGGTTCTCGACCTGATTGCCCACATGGCTTCGGTTAACGACTGATTGTACACAGTTAGAAAATCTTAATAAAGAAAAGGCGGCCCGACTTCGGGCCGTCCTTTTTCGTATATTTGCGAGTCATAGAGAAACATGAACAAAAAACCGTATATGACAGACGACATATTGACAGACAACCCTTTACTGCAGCCTTTCGGCACGCCGCACGGCACGGTGCCTTTCGACCGCATACGCACGGAACACTACGAGCCGGCCATACGCGAAGGCATACGGCGACAACGGGAGGAAATTGATGCCATTACGGACAATACGGACGCACCGACCTTCGAAAACACCATACTCGCATACGAAAAATCGGGACGGCTGCTAACATGCGTAAGCAACGTCTTCAGCAACCTGCACAGTGCAGAGACAAACGAGGAGATAGAAGAGCTTGCACGCCTGCTGATGCCTCTGCTGAGCGAACACGACAACAACATCACCCTGAACAGCCGCCTCTTTGCCCGCATAAAGCATGTATATGACAACTGTGAAAGAGGAAAGTTGACAACAGAACAGGATACGCTGCTGGAAGAGACATACCGGGGCTTCGTAAGGCACGGGGCCGGACTGACAGGCGAAGCCCGTGAACAATACCGCGAAATATGCAGGGAGCTAAGCCTGCTGACACTGAAGTTCAGCGGAAACAACCTGAAAGAGACCAATGATTACAGACTGCTGCTGACCGACCGCAACCAACTGGCCGGACTGCCGACAACGGCCATAGAGGCTGCCGCCGAAACGGCACGGGAAAAAGGCCTGACGGAAGGATGGGTATTCACGCTGCAATCGGCAAGCTATGTCCCCTTCATGCAGTATGCCGACAACCGCGAACTGCGCAAACAGCTCTACATGGCATACAACACAAAGTGCACGCACGACAACGGCTGCAACAACATGGAGGTGGTAAAGCAAATAGCCGCCTGTCACATGCGGCTGGCACAGCTGATGGGATACAGCAACTTCGCCGATTATAACCTGCAGCACCGCATGGCGCAAAACTGCGGCAACGTCTACCGGCTGCTCGACCGGCTGCTTGAAGCCTATACACCGGCTGCCAGGCAGGAAGTGGAAGAGGTGCAGGCTCTTGCACGCGAGGAGCAGGGAGAGGACTTCATCCTCATGCCGTGGGACTGGAGTTACTACTCGCAAAAACTGAAAGACCGCAAGTACAGCATAGACGACGAAATGCTGCGCCCCTACTTTGAACTCGGGCGCGTAAAGGAAGGAGTATTCGGCCTCGCCACACGGCTGTACGGCATCACATTCAAGAAGAATCCGGACATACCGGTCTATCATAAGGACGTGGAGGCATACGAGGTGTATGACAAGGACGGCAGCTTCCTGGCCGTGCTATATACGGACTTCCACCCGCGTGAGGGCAAACGTGCAGGAGCATGGATGACTTCATTCAAAGGGCAGTGGAAAGACGAGGCGACAGGGGAAGACAGCCGCCCGCACGTGTCAATCGTAATGAACTTCACCAAGCCCACGCAAGACCACCCTGCCCTGCTGACCTTCAGCGAGGTGGAGACTTTCCTGCATGAATTCGGGCACAGCCTGCACGGCATGTTTGCCGACACCACATACGAGAGCCTGAGCGGCACCAACGTATATTGGGACTTCGTGGAGCTGCCTTCGCAGTTCATGGAGAACTTTGCCGTGGAAAAGGAATTTCTCCACACCTTCGCAAGACATTATCTGACGGGTGAGCTGATACCCGACGAACTGATAGGGCGCATCAGGGCTTCGGCCAACTTCAACGCGGCTTATGCTTGCCTGCGCCAGGTGTCTTTCTGCCTGCTCGACATGGCCTGGTACACCCGCACCGAACCGTTCGAAGGCGATGTGGAAAGTTACGAGAAAGAGGCGAAGGCACGGGCGCAAGTCCTGCCCCAGGTAGACGGAACGTGCATGAGCGTGCAATTCTCACACATATTTGCCGGAGGATATCCGGCCGGCTATTACAGCTACAAGTGGGCCGAAGTGCTGGATGCCGACGCTTTCTCGCTGTTCAGGGAGAAGGGTATCTTCAACAGTGATGTAGCCTCTTCCTTCAGGAGAAACATACTGTCAAAAGGCGGAACGGAACATCCAATGACGTTATACAAACGCTTCCGCGGACAAGAGCCTACTATCGACGCACTGTTAATCAGAAATGGTATAAAGAAATGAAAAGCAGACTGATACATACCGCAATGCACTGCCTGGCGGCACTGGCAATAATAACAGTGTTAGGCAGCTGCAACAACTCGGACGACGTGGTGGAAATATTCACGGGCAAGACATGGAAGCTGACCTACATAGCCGTGAATGGCAGCTACGAACAGATAGACTTATGGAGTGGCAATGAAACCCAACGGGCAGAAAGCCTGTCGCAACTCGGCGTGTCGAACACATATCTGCTGGAATTCAACGGAAACGAGATAAACGGCATAACCGAGGGGGATATGCAGGGACGTGGCATATCATCCACCTTCTCCGGCACATGGAGCGCTGACGGGGAGACGCGCGAGCTGAACATAACCATCAGGATTTCCGGAAGCGAAACAGACTTGCTGGCCAAGGAGTTTCTCAACGGGCTGCAGAATGCCAAAAGCTACACGGGAGACAGCCGGAACCTATTCATCTACTACGAACAAGGGCAGACCACCAGATACATGGGTTTCCACGTAGCAGACGACTGAAAGATATAGACAAAGAATATATATGGACAACGAATCGGCAACAAGCAAACAAACGGCATTGGACATGCGATACATGCGCATGGCAAATATCTGGGCCGAAAACTCTTACTGCAAACGGAGGCAGGTGGGAGTACTTATCGTGAAAGACAAAATGATAATATCCGACGGCTACAACGGGACACCGGCCGGATTTGAAAACGTATGCGAGGACAGCAACAACATGACAAAGCCTTACGTGCTGCATGCCGAGGCCAACGCCATAACCAAGATAGCCCGCTCGAACAACAGCAGCGACGGCGCTACGATGTACGTCACGGCATCGCCCTGCATAGAATGCTCCAAACTTATCATACAGGCTGGTATCAAGCGGGTTGTCTATTCCGAAAAATACCGGCTGGAAGACGGGATAGAACTGCTGAAACGCGCGGGCATAGAAGTGGTATATTTGCCGCAGGACAACACGGAACTTAAGATGACACAATAAAGGAACCCAAGAAACAATATAAAGTACACAGCACAACTATGAGTAACAAGAATTCTTCACGCTTTGCACCGCTCATCATAGCCGCCAGCATCGTGGTGGGCATACTCGTGGGCACATTCTACGCCAGGCGCAACGTCGGCAACAAACTGGGTATCATCAACGGGTCGTCAAATAAACTGAATGCCCTGTTGCACGTCATAGGCGAACAATATGTGGACACTGTCAACATGAGCGACCTGGTGGAGAAAGCCATGCCGCAAATATTGGCAGGGCTGGACCCGCACTCCACGTACATCCCTGCACAAAACGTCGCCGAGGTCAACTCCGAACTTGAAGGCAGCTTCAGCGGGGTGGGCATACAGTTTACAATACAGGAAGACACCATACACGTCAACAGCATAGTGCCGGGCGGACCGGCCGAGAAGGTAGGAATCATGGCGGGAGACCGGATAGTAGAGGTGGACGACAGCCTGTTCGTAGGGAAAGGACTGACAAACGAAAAAGCACTGCGCACGCTGAAAGGGCCAAAAGGCAGCGAAGTGAGACTCGGCATAAAACGTGCAACGGAAAAAGAGCTGCTCTACTTCACTGTCGTACGCGGAGACATACCGCAGAACAGCATCGACGCTACGTACATGCTGAACGATGACTTCGGGTATATCCTCATAAGCAAGTTCGGACGGACAACGCATGTCGAACTGCTCAATGCCATAGCCAAGCTGAACCACAAGAACTGCAAGGGACTAATCATCGACCTGCGCGACAATACCGGCGGATACATGGATGCGGCGACGCGCATGGTGAACGAATTCCTGCCCGAAGGCAAACTGATAGTATATGCCGAAGGACGCAAATACCCGAGGTGGGAAGAATATGCCGACGGCACGGGAAGCTGCCAGAACATCCCCCTGGTGGTGCTGGTCAACGAGGGCTCGGCATCGGCAAGCGAAATCTTTGCCGGAGCCATTCAGGACAACGACCGCGGGACCATAGTGGGAAGGCGCTCGTTCGGCAAAGGACTGGTGCAGCAACCCATCGAATTCAGTGACGGGTCGGCAATGAGGCTGACAATAGCACGCTACCATACACCGTCGGGACGATGCATACAACGCCACTATGAAAGCGGACAGAACAACAAATATGAAATGGACTGGCTCGACCGATACGAGCATGGGGAGTACTTCTCGAAAGACAGCATAAAACTGGATGAAAGCCAACGCTACTCCACTGCCTTGGGACGTGCCGTATACGGAGGAGGAGGCATAATGCCCGATGTATTCGTGCCAGAAGACACGACAGGGGTATCATCATACCTCAGGGAAGTGATTTACAAGGGACTGATTCTGCAGTTCAGCTTCCAGTACACCGACCGCAACCGCCCCGTCCTGAGCCAATATACCGATGAGGAGCAACTCCTCGGCTTCCTTGAGAAAGAAGATATATTAAACCAGTTCGTACGCTTCGCCGACACGAAAGGCGTCAAACGCCGCAACCTGCTGATACAAAAGTCCAAGGAGCTGCTGGAACGGAATCTCTACGGCAATATCATATACAACATGCTGGGAAGGGAGGAGTATGTGCGCTACATCAACCTGAGTGACCCGACAGTACAGACAGCTCTGGAGATACTGGAGAACGGGGAAGCGTTCCCAAAAGCACCTGAAGAGACAGAACCTGACAATGAAGACGAAAAGAGAGTTGCGAAAGCTGGTGGCACAGCTGAATTCCTGCGAAGTTCATGCCCACGCCCGCTCTACGCAATCGGCTGAGATACTGGCCACACTCGAATCACACCCTCTGTTCCAGGCGGCACATGTTGTCCTTATTTACCATTCGCTAAAAGACGAAGTGGACACACATGATTTCATAGACAAATGGAGCAGGGAGAAAATCATGCTGCTGCCTGTAGTCAAAGGGGATGAGCTGGAAATACGACGCTATACCGCTCCGGAGAACATGGCCAAAGGACCTTTTGGCATCGGAGAACCGACAGGCAGGGCATTCACGGATTATGACAGCATAGAGCTGGCCGTAGTCCCTGGCGTGGTTTTTGACCGGCAAGGGCACAGGTTGGGACACGGGAAAGGCTATTACGACCGTCTGCTGCCGTGTCTGAAACGTGCTTACATGATTGGTGTATGCTTCCCGTACCAGATAATATCGCAGATTCCTGCCGAGGAACACGACATCCGCATGGATGAGATAATAAGCACACAAGGACAGTGATTTGCGACACAATTCTTCGTAACCAACTATTGATTATTCCGCGAAATCTTACTACTTTTGCGACATCGTTTATAAACTATTATTAATTAATAAACAGGTATGAAAATTGAAAAAATCAACGCCCGCGAGATTCTCGACTCACGCGGCAATCCCACAGTAGAAGTAGATGTAGTATTGGAATCAGGCGTCATTGGCCGTGCTGCCGTACCTTCCGGTGCTTCAACCGGCGAGCACGAAGCTTTGGAACTGCGTGACGGCGACAAGGCACGCTATGGCGGAAAAGGCACGCTCAAAGCTGTGGAAAATGTAAACACTAAAATTGCTCCGGCACTCATAGGCATGTCCGCACTGGAACAACGCGCCATAGACCACAAGATGCTGGAACTGGACGGCACAGCTACCAAGTCCAACCTGGGTGCCAATGCCATACTTGGTGTATCGCTGGCAGTAGCCAAAGCCGCAGCCGCTTATCTTGACATTCCACTATACCGTTATATCGGAGGCGTAAACACGTATGTGATGCCTGTACCGATGATGAACATCATCAACGGAGGTTCGCACAGCGATGCGCCTATCGCATTCCAGGAATTTATGATCAGGCCGGTAGGAGCTCCTTCTTTCCGCGAAGGCCTTCGCATGGGTGCGGAAGTGTTCCATGCACTGAAGAAAGTGCTGCATAACCGCGGACTGAGCACAGCCGTAGGTGATGAAGGCGGATTCGCACCTGCATTGGACGGCACAGAAGATGCACTGGACAGCATCATGGCTGCCATACGTGCTGCCGGATACGAACCGGGCAAGGACGTGATGATTGGCATGGACTGCGCTTCAAGCGAATTCTACAAGGACGGTGTGTACGACTATACCATCTTCGAGGGCGAAAAAGGCAAGAAACGTACGACCGAAGAACAGATAGACTATCTGGAAGAGTTGATAACCAAGTACCCGATAGACTCTATAGAAGATGGCATGAGCGAGAATGACTGGGATGGCTGGAAGAAACTGACCGACCGGATAGGCAGCCGTTGCCAGCTGGTAGGCGATGACCTCTTTGTAACCAATGTTGAATTCCTGCGCAAAGGCATCGAGTTGGGTTGCGCCAATTCCATACTGATTAAAGTAAACCAGATTGGTTCGCTCAGCGAGACACTTGATGCCATAGAGATGGCTCATAGGCACGGTTATACAACTGTTACTTCACACCGCTCCGGAGAAACGGAAGATGCCACCATTGCCGACATAGCAGTGGCTACAAACAGCGGGCAGATAAAGACCGGTTCGTTAAGCCGTTCGGACCGCATGGCCAAATACAACCAATTACTGCGCATCGAGGAAGAACTGGGAGACCTCGCAGTATATGGCTACAAGCGTATAAAATAAGATACAAATATCATACAAAGGGAGCGCGGGACCGGGCATTTGCCCGGCCTCGCGTTTTTTCATGCCGGTTATTATTCTCCTCCAACATTCCATCAATCCTGCTGCTCGTACGCATCCGCACCGCATCTGACGGTTTCCTGTCCTAACCTTATCAAACGTGATAAACTATTAAAGATTGCTTCCATGACTTGTTTTTCCCGAATGAAATGTCTACTTTCAGCCCACAAAAAATAAAAACACAAACCTAAAATCAAAAAACCTATTTACTATTCAAGAACTTATGGAGCAAATACTATTCTGGCTGGTTCCAGTCTCTTCAGTCCTGGCACTTTGCTTTGCCTGGTACTTCCATCGGCAGATGATGAAAGAAAGTGAGGGTACACCTCAAATGGTTAAGATTGCCTCAGCCGTGCGCAAAGGGGCAATGTCATACCTGAAACAACAGTACAAAATCGTAGGCATGGTCTTCGTGGCGTTGGTAATATTTTTTGCTATCATGGCATACGTCTTCCATGTGCAGAACGAGTGGGTGCCGGTAGCTTTCCTTACGGGAGGCTTCTTCTCCGGCTTGTCGGGATTTCTCGGCATGAAGACCGCCACCTACGCCTCGGCACGCACCGCCAACGCTGCCCGCCGTTCGCTCAACTCAGGCTTGCGCATCGCATTCCGCAGCGGTGCTGTGATGGGTCTGGTGGTCGTGGGACTGGGCCTGCTCGACATATCCTTCTGGTACCTGTTGCTCAACGCAGTGATTCCCGAAGATGCACTGACACCCACGCATAAGCTATGTCTCATCACCACCACCATGCTGACCTTCGGTATGGGTGCCAGCACCCAGGCTTTGTTCGCACGTGTGGGCGGCGGTATCTACACCAAGGCTGCCGACGTGGGTGCCGACCTGGTTGGAAAGGTAGAAGCAGGTATTCCGGAAGATGACCCGCGCAATCCTGCCACGATAGCCGACAATGTAGGCGACAACGTGGGTGACGTGGCCGGAATGGGTGCCGACCTGTACGAGAGCTATTGTGGCTCAATACTGTCGTCTGCGGCACTGGGAGCTGCGGCTTTCATGTACGGGGGAGACACACTGATGCAATTTAAGGCCGTTATCGCACCCATGCTCATAGCGGCGGTAGGCATACTGCTATCCATCGTCGGCATATTCGCCGTGCGCACAAACGAGAATGCCACGATGAAGAACCTGCTCGGCTCGCTTTCGCTCGGCACCAATCTGAGTTCCATACTTATAGTGGCGGGCACCTTCCTCATACTATGGACGCTCGGACTGAACAACTGGCAGGGCATAGGAGCCGCTGTAGTAGTGGGGCTACTGGTAGGCGTGGTGATAGGACGCTCGACGGAGTATTACACCTCGCAATCGTATAAGCCCACCCGCCGCCTCAGCGAAAGCGGCAAGACCGGGCCGGCCACGGTCATCATATCAGGCATAGGGCTTGGCATGCTGTCGACAGCCATACCGGTCATCGCCGTAGTGATAGGCATCATAGCCTCTTACATGTTTGCTTCGGGGTTCGACTTCAGCAACGTGGCAATGGGACTGTACGGCATAGGCATTGCAGCCGTAGGTATGCTGTCCACACTGGGCATCACCCTGGCAACCGATGCCTACGGGCCGATAGCCGACAATGCCGGCGGCAATGCCGAAATGTCCGGACTGGGGGCTGAAGTGCGCAAGCGCACCGACGCGCTCGACTCGCTGGGCAATACCACGGCAGCCACAGGCAAGGGCTTTGCCATCGGGTCGGCAGCGCTCACAGGATTGGCACTTCTGGCTTCATACATAGAAGAGATACGCATAGGACTGACACGCATAGGGCAGACAATGCTCGATGTGGAAGGGACACAAGTCTCCATACAGGATGCCACATTCTTCGACTTCATGCACTACTACGAGGTGACGCTGATGAACCCGACCGTACTGGCCGGCATATTCATAGGGTCGATGATGGCGTTCCTGTTCTGCGGACTGACGATGAATGCCGTGGGACGCGCAGCCTCGCGTATGGTAGCCGAGGTACGCCGCCAATTCCGCGAGATAAAGGGCATACTGACGGGTGAGACGGAACCTGACTACGAGCGTTGCGTGGCAATCTCGACCAAGGGTGCACAGCGCGAGATGGTGCTCCCGTCGCTACTGGCCATCATCGCACCGGTACTTACGGGGCTGATATTCGGCGTGCCGGGAGTATTGGGACTGCTTATCGGCGGATTGAGCAGCGGATTCGTGCTCGCCATATTCATGGCCAATGCCGGCGGTGCATGGGACAATGCCAAGAAATACGTTGAAGAAGGCAACTTCGGCGGGAAGGGCAGCGAAGTGCATCATGCCACCGTGGTGGGCGACACCGTGGGAGACCCCTTCAAAGACACATCCGGCCCCAGCCTCAATATATTGGTGAAACTGATGAGCATGGTGGCTATCGTGATGGCGGGACTTACCGTGGCATGGAGCCTGTTCTGATTCAGCTCACAGCAAACAGAACAGCGTCACAAGAAACGGCACACTGAAGTCCACCAGAAGTCCGTGGTAGACCGCCACTACAACGAACTGCCGCCCCGAGGCGTATGCAATGACGGGGAGCGTAGTATCCATTGTAGTGGCGCCGCCTGCAGCTATGGGAGCCAGCGGCCCGAAGTGGCGTGCCAACAGCGGAGCAAGCAGCAAGGTGAGTATCTCACGCGCAATGTTTGCCAGCAGTGCCACCGTCCCCAGCTCCGCACCCTTGTACTCAGTTATGAAGATAGATGACAGCGAGTAGTAGGCAAAGCCGCTGCCCACGGCCAGGCACTCTCCGGCCGAACGGTGTAGCGGCAGCAAGCTTACCGCAGCCACACCGCCCAGCGTGCCAAGTATCGTCATAACGGGCAGCAATGCCAGGCGTGGATTAAGTGCACGCAGGTTGCGCAATATCTGCGGGTCGTTCCCCACTCCCACCCCGACACAGAACATCAGGGCACAGAGCGCATAGAAGCCGATGTCTGTCTGCCGGATACCGGCAGGAAAGACATCACCTGTCCCGCACGCCACGCCAAGCACGAAAAAGCCCACAATGACGAGACTTCCCTTCATGTCTGCCTCCTTTCTTTCCGCACCACGTATTTCCACAGCATCCAGGCTCCGGCGACACTGCCCAACGTTCCGCCCAAGGTTATGACGAGAGCCTCAAGGCCGAGGGTATGCAGTCCTCTGATGATACGCTCGTCGCTGCCTACCTCAACACCCAGTATGAAGAGCAGCAACCATATAAGCAGCGTCACCAGATGGCGGATGACACCAAGTCTGCGCCTGCGGAAAACAAAGCCCACCGCGACGCCGCACAACATCAACAATATGACCGTAAACATGTTCCTGTCTGTTTTTTGGCTGCAAAGATAGGCGTTGTTCCCGATTCTGAGTACATTTGCAACATGTTATTGCCGTATTTACACAAAGACCTGATTGAAGCCGGATGCGATGAGGCCGGACGGGGCTGCCTGGCCGGACCGGTATATGCGGCGGCCGTCATCCTGCCCCCGGACTTCCGCAACGAAGAGCTGAACGACTCGAAACAGCTGTGCGAACGCCGCCGCTACGCCCTGCGTGAGGTGATTGAACGCGAGGCTCTAGCATGGGCTGTGGGCACGGCCTCTGCCGAAGAGATAGACAGCATGAACATACTCAACGCATCGATAATGGCCATGCACCGCGCCGTGACTGCCCTAAAGGTACGCCCGCAACACTTGCTCATCGACGGAAACCGGTTCCGCCCATACCCGGGCATAGCACATACCACGGTGGTGAAAGGCGACGGCAAATACCTGTCCATAGCTGCGGCGTCAATATTGGCAAAGACATATCGCGATGACTGCATGATGAAGCTGCACGCCATATACCCGGTCTACGGATGGGACCGCAACAAAGGTTATCCCACCAAGGCACACCGGGACGCAATAGCCGCACACGGCACGACACCCTGCCACAGACAGACGTTCAACCTCACAGGCAATGACGGGCAACTGGAACTTGACTTCGGGTGAACGGTATCTCAGCCGGCAAACGTACATCGGATGGCAACACCTGTGTACAAGGCAGAAAAACAGGAAAGCCGCCCCTTCCGGGACGGCTTTCCGAATCCATATTCTAATCAGTAAGAACAGTCTTACTTCTTAAGCCTTGGTTTCCTCCTCTGCAGCGGTTGCTTCAGCAGCCTCCGGAGCAGCCGGAACAGCTTCTGCTACAGGAGCTTCTGACGTTGCGGCCGAAGCTGCACTTTTTCTCGAACGGCGTGTGCGGGTAACTTTCTTCACGCTCTTTTCCTTCAACATATTCTCGTTATAATCAACCAGCTCGATGAAACACATTTCTGCGTTGTCACCCAGACGATGGCCGGTCTTCACGATGCGGGTATAACCGCCTGGACGGTCGGCAACCTTCACCGATACACTCTTAAACAGCTCTGTCACCACATGCTTGTCCTGCAGGTAGCTGAAAACTACACGACGGGAATTTGTGGTATCATCCTTTGATTTGGTAATCAACGGCTCAACATATTTTCTCAGAGCCTTGGCTTTTGCAACGGTCGTATTGATTCTTTTGTGCTTTATCAAAGAACAGGCCATATTTGACAACATAGCTTTCCTGTGAGAAGCAGTACGACCCAAATGATTGAATTTCCTATTATGTCTCATTGTTTATTCTTTATCTAATTTGTATTTAGAAATATCGGTACCAAACGACAGGTTCAGGCTTTCCAGCAAATCATCAAGCTCGGTGAGCGATTTCTTTCCAAAGTTCCTGAATTTCAGCAGGTCTGTCTTATTGAACTGCACCAGGTCGCCCAAAGTCTCAACGTCTGCGGCTTTCAGGCAGTTCAAAGCGCGTACTGAAAGATCCATGTCTACCAACTTGGTCTTCAGCAGCTGGCGCATGTGCAGTACCTCTTCGTCAAATTCCTCATTATTCTCTGCATCGTTCGTCTCCAATGTGATTTTCTCATCAGAGAACAGCATGAAGTGGTAAATCAGGATTTTGGCAGCTTCTTTCAGGGCTTCCTTCGGATGGATGGAACCGTCGGTGGTAATTTCAAGCACCAGTTTGTCATAGTCGGTCTTCTGTTCAACACGGAAAGGCTCAACCTGGTACTTCACGTTACGTATCGGAGTATAGATAGAATCAATAGGTAGTACATTCACATCGGTGCAATATTCACGGTTTTCCTCTGCAGGAACATAACCGCGCCCCTTATTGATTGTAACAGTCATCTGCATTGTAGCTTTCGAATCTAAATGACAAATAACCAGTTCAGGATTTAACACTTCAAAACCGGTCAGATATTTACCAATGTCACCGGCCTTGAATTCGGTCGAATTCTCGACTGTAATGTTCACTTTCTCACTCTCGAATTCATCAACGACCTGCTTGAAACGCACTTGTTTCAGATTCAAGATAATATTAGTAACATCCTCTTTGACTCCCGGAATGCTGGAAAATTCATGCTCTACCCCGTCAATCTTAATGGTAGTTATTGCGAAACCCTCCAATGAAGAAAGCAGGATGCGGCGCAATGCATTGCCGATGGTAATTCCGAAGCCTGGCTCCAACGGACGGAATTCGAACTTGCCGAATTTGGAGTCCGCTTCCAACATCAATACTTTATCAGGTTTTTGAAATGCTAATATCGCCATGGAATTATTATTTAGAATACAACTCTACAATCAAATGCTCTTTAATGTTTTCAGGAATGTCGGCTCTTTCCGGGATATGGAGCAGCTTACCCAGCTTCGTGTTATCATCCCATTCCAACCAAGGATACTTAGTATGATTAAAACCTGCCAAAGAGTTTGCGATTACTTCCAATGACTTGGAACGCTCGCGGACTCCGACAATCTGCCCCGGCTTAACGGCATACGATGGGATGTTGACAACTTTTCCATCGACCGTAATATGCCTGTGGCTTACCAGCTGACGTGCAGCAGCACGCGTGGGGGCAATACCCAGACGATATACGACATTGTCCAGACGGCCTTCCAGCAACTGCAACAGCACTTCACCGGTAATACCCTTTGCTCTCGCAGCTTTTTCAAACAGATTGCGGAATTGTTTTTCCAGCACGCCGTAAGTATATTTGGCTTTTTGTTTTTCACGAAGCTGCACACCATATTCTGAGGTCTTTCTTTTCCGTGAGTTTCCATGTTGGCCGGGAGGATAATTTTTTTTCGACAGCACTTTGTCTGCTCCAAAAATTCCTTCACCAAATTTACGAGCTATTCTTGATTTCGGTCCAGTATATCTAGCCATTTCTTCTTTAAAAATTTAATTGTTATTAATGAACTCAATTTGTTGCAGCCGCGATTGCAGAGAAGAATTTATACAATCCAATAACAAAATCAAGTTTCATGCTTTCAAATTATACCCTACGTCTTTTCGGCGGACGGCATCCGTTGTGTGGCAGCGGAGTGACATCAACGATTTCCGTCACCTCAATACCGGCACCATGCACGGTTCTGATGGCCGATTCGCGTCCGTTACCCGGTCCTTTTACATAAGCCTTTACCTTTCTCAGACCAAGGTCATAAGCCACCTTGGCACAATCTTGTGCAGCCATCTGTGCTGCATAGGGGGTGTTTTTCTTAGAACCTCTGAACCCCATCTTCCCTGCCGAAGACCAGGATATTACCTGGCCGTCGCTATTAGCCAAAGAAACAATGATGTTGTTAAAAGATGAATGTACATGCAATTGTCCGTTAGCATCCACCTTTACATTTCTTTTTTTTGCTGCAACTGTTTTTTTTGCCATATCAACAATTAATTATTTAGTAGCTTTTTTCTTATTTGCAACGGTTTTCTTCTTGCCTTTCCGGGTGCGTGCATTGTTTTTGGTACTTTGTCCTCTCACAGGAAGCCCAAGACGATGGCGTACACCGCGATAGCAACCGATATCCATCAGGCGTTTGATGTTCAGCTGAATCTCTGAACGAAGGTCTCCCTCCACTTTGTATTCCGCGCCGATTATTTCGCGAATCTTGGCCGCCTGGTCATCAGTCCAGTCCTTTACTTTCAAGCCTCTATCGACGCCGGCTTTATCCAATATCTTAACGGAACTACTACGACCTATTCCATAAATATAGGTCAATGCTATTTCACCCCTCTTGTTTTGAGGCAAATCGACACCAACTATTCTTATTGCCATATACTAGATTATTTTTTTTGCAAAAATAATAAATTATCCTTGACGTTGTTTATACTTAGGATTTTTCTTATTTATAACATACAAACGGCCATTACGTCTTACGATTTTACAATCTGGCGTACGTTTTTTTAAAGAAGCTTTTACTTTCATATCTCAATTTTATTTATATCTAAAGACAATTCTTCCTTTTGATAAATCATAAGGAGACATCTCGACCCTGACCTTATCTCCCGGCAAGATCTTGATGTAGTGCATACGCATCTTGCCCGAGATATGGGCAGTAATCTCATGCCCGTTCTCCAATTCCACACGAAACATTGCATTTGACAATGCTTCGACAATGACTCCGTCCTGTTCTATTGCAGACTGCTTTGCCATATTACTTTTTTAAATTGCATTATCTCCCAATACATCTTCTATAAACCTGAAAGAAGACAGAATATCCGCCTTACCGGCTCTGACTGCGACTGTATGCTCAAAATGAGCAGCATATTTACCATCCTTGGTCCTGACAGTCCAACCGTCTCTTTCAAGCACAATCTCAGGTGAACCCAAGGTTATCATCGGTTCAATCGCTATGCACAATCCATTTCTCAGCAACATTCCGGTGCCCCGCTTGCCATAATTAGGAACCTGCGGTTCTTCATGCATGTCTTTTCCGATACCATGCCCCACAAATTCACGGACCACCCCACAAGAGTGGGTTTCACAATGCTGCTGGACAGCATACCCGATATCGCCTATGCGCTTGCCAAGCACAGCATTCTCGATGCCAAGATATAGAGCCTCTTTCGTCGTCTTCAATAAACGGCGGACATCATCGCTGACTTCGCCCACGCAGAACGTATATGCCGAATCGCCACAAAAACCATTCAGGCACGTTCCGCAATCGATTGATATTATATCACCGTCCTTCAGGACCCGGCTGCCGGGTATGCCATGGACTACACTGTCGTTGACCGAGGTACAAATGGAAGCCGGGAAAGGGCCGGAGAACCGGCCTGGGAATCCCTTGAAAGTCGGAATAGCCCCATTATCTCTGATGAATTCTTCGGCAACCCGATCCAACTCACCCGTTGTCACACCCGGTCTTATCAGCTTGGCTAATTCAGCTAATGTCCGTCCGACCAACAGGTTGCTTTGACGCAGTAATTCTATTTCATCCTCGGTCTTAAGATATACCATCGTACAGACTTAATATGCTGCGACGCCACTACGTCCCCTGATGCGGCCGGACTTCAACAAACCATCATAATGCCTCATCAACAAATGGCTTTCGACCTGCTGCAAGGTGTCCAAAACGACACCCACCAGAATCAGCAATGACGTGCCACCAAAGAACTGGGCAAACTCGGCCTTCACTCCAAAGATGCCGGCAAAGGCTGGCATAATGGCAATCAAAGCCAGAAAGAAAGAGCCCGGCAGGGTAATGCGCGACATTATGACATCTATGTACTCTGCCGTATTCTTACCTGGTTTTACGCCCGGTATAAAGCCATTGTTACGCTTCATATCCTCAGCCATCTGGGTCGGATTAATCGTGATCGCAGTATAGAAATACGTGAACACAATTATCAGTACTGCAAAGACCAGATTGTACCAGAAACTTGTATGGTCGGTAAATGCACGTGTAAAGCCGCTGACATTGTCGACATTTGAAAAACCGATAAGAGTGATAGGGATGAACATGATAGCCTGGGCAAATATTATAGGCATCACATTGGCTGCATTCACCTTTAAAGGTATGTACTGCCGTGCGCCGCCGTACTGCTTGTTCCCCACAATCTTCTTAGCATATTGCACCGGTATCTTCCGCGTACCTTGCACCAGAAGGATTGCAGCCGCAATGACCAGCAACAGAACGACTATCTCTATCAGAAACATGACCAAGCCACCAGTTCTCTCCGTCATTCTCGAAACCAACTCTTGAAACAAAGACTGAGGGAGACGGGCTATTATGCCTATCATGATTATCAGAGAGATTCCATTGCCTATGCCCTTGTCTGTAATTCTCTCGCCAAGCCACAATATAAACATACTTCCAGCCGCCAGAATTATTGTAGAAGTTGCAATGAACCACGTCCAGTCCAATGAAGCGTTCAGGGCAGGGCCGGCCTGCATCTTCAAGTTAAACAGATAAGAAGGAGCCTGGAATACCAGTATGATTATAGTAAGATAACGGGTATATTGGTTCATCTTCCTTCTGCCGCTTTCTCCCTCGCGCTGCAGTTTCTGGAAATAAGGCACAGCTATGCCCAACAACTGAATCACAATAGAGGCGGAAATATAAGGCATGATACCCAATGCAAAAATCGAAGCATTGGAGAATGCCCCACCGGAAAACATGTTCAACAAGGCTAAAAGTCCCTCGCTCGTTTGTTGATGCAGTTGCGACAGCATAGACGGGTTTATGCCCGGCAATACCACGTAAGAGCCCAAACGATATATTGCCACAAACAATACGGTAATGAGGATCCTCTGTCTCAGATCCTCAATTTTCCATATATTCTTTAATGTTTCAATAGCCTTTCTCATCAGAATCAGAGTTTTACGACTTGTCCACCGAGAGCCTCTATAGCAGCAGCTGCACTTTTAGAGAAAGCATGCGCCGCAACATCCACTTTGGCAGTCAACGTCCCTTTACCCAAGACTTTAACCAACTGCCTGGCAGAAATGAAACCTGCAGCAACAAGTTCATTAATTCCTATCGACTGAAGATTTTTTGCCTCCGCAAGCTTCTGTATCGTATCCAGATTGATGGCCTTATACTCCACACGGTTTATATTCTTAAAGCCAAACTTCGGTACGCGGCGTTGAAGCGGCATCTGCCCACCTTCAAAACCTATTTTCTTAGAATAACCTGACCTTGATTTGGCACCCTTATGGCCGCGGGTAGAAGTCCCTCCCAATCCGGAACCGGGACCACGCCCTATTCTTTTTCTGGTTTTAGTAGAGCCTGCTGCCGGTTTTAAATTACTTAAATCCATATTGTAATCTTTTTATATTCAACACTAATTAGTCAACGATTGTAACCAAATGCTTTACCTTCTTGACCATCCCAAGAATCGAAGGAGAAGCCTCGTGTTCAACCACACGATTCATTTTCCTAAGTCCCAGGGCATCAAGTGTCCTCTTCTGGTCTATCGGAGCACCTATCCTGCTCTTAGTCTGCTTAATTTTAATAGTTGACATAACTTTAACCTCCTTATCCTCTAAATACTTTATCGATAGTAATACCTCTGTTTTGCGCAACCATCCTTGCATCACGCATTTCGCTTAATGCCAAGATTGTAGCCTTCACCAAATTATGAGGATTGGATGAACCTTTTGATTTGGCCAAGACATCCGTTATGCCAACACTCTCAAGCACTGCACGCATTGCACCGCCTGCAACCACTCCGGTACCATGAGAAGCCGGCTTTATAATAACTTCCGCACCTCCAAATTTTGCAGACTGTTCATGCGGGACAGTCCCTTTCAATACAGCAACCTTTGTCAGGTTTTTCTTGGCAGCTTCAACCCCTTTGGCTATGGCAGCGGTTACTTCACCGGCTTTACCCAAGCCCCAGCCTATGATGCCTTCTTCATTTCCTACTACCACAATGGCTGAGAAGCTGAAAGTTCTGCCACCTTTAGTAACTTTGGTCACACGATTGATGGCAACCAATCTGTCTTTAAGCTCTATGTCACTAGATATTTTAACTCTGTTAGTCAGTTTTGCCATAATGATTAAAATTTAAGTCCACCGTTACGGGCTGCATCAGCCACTTCTTTCACCCTTCCATGATACAAGTAACCATTACGGTCAAAAACGACGGTCGTGATACCGGCTTCCTGTGCTTTCTTCGCCAGCAACTCACCGACTTTAGCAGCCTGCTCCTTCTTTGTCATCTTCTCTGCCATTCCCAACGAAGAAGCGGAAACAAGTGTCCTGCCAGACAGGTCATCAATTACCTGAACATAGATTTGCTTATTACTTCTGAACACGCTCATACGCGGACATGCAGGTGTCCCCGATATTCTCTTGCGTATCCTATATTTTATTTTAATTCGTCTTTCTATTTTTGTTGTCATAATATTATCAGTTTTAATGATTACTTGGCACCAGCAGATTTGCCAGACTTTCTCCGGATTTCTTCGCCAACAAACTTGACACCCTTGCCCTTGTATGGCTCAGGCTTACGGAAAGAACGTATTTTTGCACAGACTTGCCCCAGCAGCTGTTTATCGCAAGATTCCAGAATAATGAGCGGATTCTTATTTCTTTCCGACTTTGTCTCAACCTTAACTTCCGGAGGCAACTGGATGAATATATTATGCGTATATCCCAATGCCAGTTCTATTATATTGCCCTGGTTAGAGGCACGGTAACCGACCCCCACCAGCTCCAGTTCTTTCCTATAACCTGCAGAAACGCCCACAATCATGTTATTCAACAAGGCACGATAAAGTCCGTGATAGGCATGTCTCTGCTTCGGATTATCCAGCATAGCATCCGTTTTTTCCGTCAGAACCACATGCTTTTCATCTATGGTCACCTCAATAGCAGGATTCACATATTGACTCAACTCACCTTTGGGACCTTTCACACTGATAACATTATCCTTGCAGGTAACACTCACCCCTGCAGGAATATTAATGGGTAATTTACCAATTCTAGACATTTTCTATCCTCCACCAATTAATAAACATAACACAACACTTCGCCCCCGATTTTAAGTTCGGCAGCTTCCTTGTTAGTCATCACGCCTTTGGAAGTGGACAATATGGCAATGCCCAACCCATTAATAACACGCGGCATATCCTTATAGCCTGTATATTTACGCATGCCCGGAGAAGATATTCTTATCAACTTCCTGATAGCATTCACCTTATTTACCGGATCATATTTCAAGGCAACTTTTATAGTACCCTGAGGCCCGTCTTCCACAAATTTATAATTAAGTATGTAACCTTTCTCGAAAAGGATTTTGGTTATCTCCTTCTTCAGGTTAGAAGCAGGAACTTCCACGACCCGATGCTTGGCCTGGATAGCATTCCTCAATCTCGTCAAATAATCTGCGATTGGATCTGTCATATAAAATAATATTAAATTAATCAGGACTGCCCTGACAATATTTAAAACAAAAATTTACCAGCTTGCCTTCTTTACTCCGGGAATAAGACCGTTGGAAGCCATCTCACGGAACTGAATCCTTGATATTCCGAACTGACGGATATACCCCTTCGGACGCCCTGTCAGCTTACAACGGTTATGCAGACGGATAGGATTAGAGTTTTTCGGGAGAGCCTGCAACTTCCTGGCAGCCTCGTAAGCCTCTACCGGGCTACCAGTCCGCACTATTTGTTTTAAAGCCGCCCGTTTTTCAGCGTATTTAGCTACAAGTTTGGCACGCCTTACTTCACGCGCCTTCATAGATTCCTTTGCCATATATCAATTCTTTTTTGCGTCTTTAAAAGGTAAACCGAATTCTTTCAACAAAGCATAACCTTCTTCATCGGTCTTGGCCGAGGTCACAAAAGTAATATTCATACCAAGAATCCGGGTTATACTGTCGATATTGATTTCCGGGAAGATAATCTGTTCCTGTATACCAAGTGTATAGTTACCCCTTCCATCAAATTTGCTCTCAATGCCTTTAAAGTCACGGATACGTGGAAGAGCCACACGGATCAGTTTCTCCAGGAATTCATACATCCTTTCACGACGCAATGTCACCATCACACCGATAGGCATCTTCTTACGCAACTTAAAGTTTGCTATGTCCTTACGCGATATGGTAGCCACAGCTTTCTGCCCCGCTATCGAAGTAAGCTCATTGATAGCAACATCAATAATCTTCTTGTCAGCCACAGCCATACCCAAGCCCTGATTTATGACAATCTTCTTAAGCACGGGGATTTGCATAGGAGTAGAATATTGGAATTGCTCTTTCAACGCAGGAGCAATGCGTTCAATATATTCTTTTTTCAGACTTGCAGTATTACTCATCACTTGATTTCCTCCCCAGATTTTTTAGAATAACGTACCAATATTTTCTTGCCCTTGTCATTCACAGCTTCTCTCCTTCCGATACGCGTGGGTTTACCGGTCTTAGGGTCAAGCGGATTCAGATTTGAAATATGAATCGAAGCCTCCTGCTTCACTATGCCCCCTTGAGGATGTTTGGCACTCGGTTTCGTGCTTTTGGACACTATATTGACGCCCTCCACTATGGCACGGTTCTTTTTCACTATAACTTTCAACACACGACCAGTCTTACCCTTGTCCTCACCGGAGTTCACGTAAACTGTATCACCTTTCTTTATATGCAATTTACTCATTACCCAAATCTTTTACGATGTTAAAGTACTTCAGGAGCGAGTGACACAACTTTCATGTTCGTAGCACGCAGTTCGCGGGCCACCGGACCAAATATACGGCTGCCTCTTATTTCACCGGCATTGTTCAACAACACACATGCATTATCATCAAAACGTATATAAGAACCATCCGGACGACGTATCTCTTTCTTGGTACGCACAATCAAAGCTTTAGACACTGCACCTTTTTTTATATCACTCGACGGGATTACGCTCTTGACTGAAACGACAATCACATCCCCTACAGAAGCATAACGGCGCCCCGTACCCCCCAAGACACGAATGCACAGAGCCTCCTTTGCGCCACTGTTGTCACATACTGTAAGCCTAGTTTCTGCCTGTATCATAATTATTTAACTCTTTCTACAATTTCAACCAACCGCCATCTTTTAGTTTTACTCAAAGGACGAGTCTCCATAATACGAACAGTATCGCCTATGTTGCACTCATTCTTCTCATCATGTGCATGGTACTTTTTGGTCTTACTTACGAACTTACCATATATGGGGTGTTTCTCCTTGAACTTAGAGGCAACAACAATGGTCTTATCCATCTTGTTGCTTACCACGACCCCTGTTCTTTCTTTTCTCAAATTTCTTGCTTCCATTGCGAGCACATTTTAAATATTAAGTTCTCTTTGGCGCAACACTGTCTTCATCCGTGCGATAGTCCTACGCAACTGCCTGATTTGAGCCGGATTGTCCAACGGAGAAATAGAATGGTTCAAAATCAATTGCTTATAGTTTGCCACCTCTGTTTCTATTCTTTCTTTCAGATCACCGGTTGTCATTTCTCTGATTTCTGCTATCTTCATATCTCTTACGCATTTTGATTTTGAACATCATAATCACGCCTTACGACAAATTTTGTCGTGATAGGAAGTTTCTGCGCAGCAAGCCGCAAAGCCTCCTTGGCTATTTCATAAGAGACACCTTCTGCCTCTATGATTATCCTGCCCGGCTTTACCGGAGCGACAAAGCCTTCCGGGTTACCCTTTCCTTTACCCATACGGACATCGGCTGGCTTGCGGGTAATAGGTTTGTCCGGGAAAATACGGATCCAAATCTGACCTTGACGCTGCATATATCTTGTCACCGCAATACGGGCTGCTTCAATCTGACGGCCGGTAATCCACTTTGTCTCCAAAGCCTTTATGCCAAAAGATCCGAAAGCCAGCTGGTTACCCCTCTGGGCATTTCCTTTCAAACGGCCTTTTTGTTGTCTTCTGAATTTTGTCTTTTTCGGTTGTAACATAATTCCTAAAAATCAAATCCGTTAGCGATTATTGTTTTTCTTTCTTTTGAAGTTCTTTCCGCCATTGCCACCGTTGTTTCCGCGCCCGGTATCTTTCTGTGTAAAGTTTGGAGCCAATTCCCTCTTGCCATAGACTTCACCTCTACAAATCCATACCTTGATGCCCAATACACCGACTTTTGTCAAAGCCTCGGCATGGCAATAGTCTATATCAGCCCTGAAAGTGTGCAACGGCGTCCTTCCTTCCTTATACATTTCAGAACGTGCTATTTCAGCGCCGTTCAGGCGACCGGAAATCTGCACTTTGATACCTTCCGCACCCATACGCATTGTATTCGCAATGGCCATCTTGATGGCCCGGCGGTAAGCTATTTTGCCTTCCACCTGGCGGGCAATATTATTGGCGACGATAACCGCGTCAAGTTCAGGCCTTTTTACTTCAAAAATATTAATCTGGATATCCTTATCGGTTATCTTCTTCAATTCCTCCTTCAGCTTGTCGACCTCCTGGCCGCCCTTGCCGATGATGATGCCCGGACGTGCTGTGCAAACCGTGATTGTTACAAGCTTCAGTGTACGTTCTATGACAATCCTCGATACACTGGCTTTTGCAAGCCTGGCATTCAAATATTTACGGATTTTACTGTCTTCCAGCAAAGAATCTCCGTATTTTTTACCACCATACCAATTGGAATCCCATCCACGGATGATGCCTAAACGGTTGCTTATTGGATTAACCTTCTGTCCCATACACCTTAATTTTGAGCTTCATTAGTATTCTTAGAATCAACGAACAAGGTCACGTGATTCGAACGTTTACGAATCCTATGCCCTCTTCCTTGCGGAGCCGGGCGCATTCTCTTCAGAGTAATGCCTTCGTCTACGAAAACTTTCGAGACAAACAGCTCTCCGCTTTCCGCCTTACGTTCGTTTTTCTGTTCCCAATTAGCGATTGCAGAGCGCAATAATTTCTCAACCTTCGCGGCCGGTTCTTTTGTAGAGTACTTTAAAACGCCCAACGCCTTGTTCACTTCCATTCCGCGTATCATGTCAACAACCAAGCGCATCTTACGTGGGGAAGAGGGGATATTCCGCAACTTAGCAAAATACATGGTCTTAAGGGCTTCCTTTCTCTTTTCAGCCGATATTTTTTTTCTTGCTCCCATTATATTTCATTTACATATTGTTTCAGAAAAACCCGTTCTATTTCTTCTTGTTACCGGCATGGCCTCTGAACGTACGCGTCGGGGCAAATTCACCCAACTTGTGCCCGACCATGTTTTCAGTAACATAAACGGGGATAAACTTATTTCCATTATGAACCGCAACGGTATGCCCGACAAAATCAGGCGAAATCATTGAGGCTCTGGCCCAAGTCTTAACCACCACTTTCTTGCCGCTCTCATTCATGGCAAGTATCTTCTTTTCAAGCTTCACGTTAATATATGGACCCTTTTTTAAAGAACGACTCATAAATTATACTATTCTATTATCAGGTTACTTTTTTCTTCTCTCAATTATATACTTAGACGATTGTTTCTTTGGAGACCTCGTCTTAAGTCCTTTAGCATACAAGCCCTTGCGAGATCTGGGATGCCCACCTGAAGCTCGTCCTTCACCACCTCCCATCGGGTGATCAACAGGATTCATCACAACGCCACGGTTACGCGGGCGACGTCCCATCCAGCGGGTACGACCTGCTTTACCAGAGCTCTCCAAAGCATGGTCTGAGTTGCCTACGCTTCCGATTGTAGCCTTGCATGTGCTGAGAATCTGACGCAACTCTCCTGAAGGCAATTTGATGACACAGTATTTGCCTTCTCTCGAAGTCAACTGAGCAAAATTACCAGCCGAACGGACTAAAACAGCCCCTTGGCCGGGCCGCAGTTCAATGTTATGAATTACGGTACCTACCGGAATATTCTGAAGAGGGAGTGCATTTCCCACTTCAGGTGCGGCATTTTCACCTGACATTAAAGTCGCCCCTACTTGCAGTCCATTAGGAGCAATGATATATCTTTTTTCACCATCTGCATAAAACAACAATGCTATACGAGCCGAACGATTCGGGTCGTATTCTATTGTTTTAACCACTGCAGGCACACCGTCCTTGTTTCTCTTGAAATCAACAATACGAATCACCTTCCTATGACCGCCGCCTATATAACGCATTGTCATTTTACCCTGGTTATTGCGGCCGCCCGAAGACTTCTTGCCGAACACAAGAGACTTTTCTGGTACCCGTGCAGTAATTTCTTCGAAGGTACCAATAATTTTATGTCTTTGCCCCGGTGTAGTGGGCTTAAATTTACGCACTGCCATATTTTATCTGTCAAATATTGCTATAAAAATCAATAGTATCTCCCTCCTTCAACGTAACAATAGCTTTTTTGTAAGCATTGGTGCGTCCTTTGATGAGCCCGGTCCTCGTGTAACGGGTCTTGCGCTTGCCTCCGTAACGCATTGTGTTTACAGACTTCACTGTAACGTTATAAAGAGCTTCGACTTCTGCCTTTATCTCCAATTTATTGGCATCCGGACGAACGATAAAGCCAAAACGGTTGTTCATTTTCTGCGTAATTGCATTCATCTTCTCCGTCACCAGCGGTTTGATAATAATCCCCATCATTATTTATGCCTCCTCCTTACTTAAGATATTTTCAATAACAGAAATCGCGCTTTCTGTGAGCACGAGTACTCCGGCATCCAATACCCGATAAGTATTTAGACCCGAAACAGGCTGAACCATAACCTTTTTCAGATTACGAGCCGACAAATATACGTTTTTATTTGATTCAGGGAAAATCATCAACAACTTCTTGTCGGAAATTTTAAGATTATTTACCACTTCGATAAAATCCTTTGTCTTAGGTGTTTCGAAAGTGAAATCTTCAACCACAACGATAGCATTACCCTTAGCCTTGTAAGAAAGAGCAGACCTGCGGGCCAGAGCCTTCACCTTCTTGTTAAGCTTGAAACTGTAGTCACGGGGCTTAGGACCGAAAACACGGGCACCACCTACAAGCAACGGAGAGTTGATATCACCGCGACGGGCACCGCCTCCGCCTTTCTGACGTCCAAGCTTGCGTGTCGAACCACTGATTTCACTTCTTTCCTTCGACTTGTGGGTGCCTTGACGCTGATTGGCCATAAACTGTTTAACGTCCAAGTAAATAGCATGATCGTTAGGCTCAATTCCGAAGATAGATTCATTTAAGGAAACCTTCCTTCCAGTATCTTCACCTTTAATGTTATATACACTGACTTCCATTATTTCTCAATTAATACGATTGAACCATTGTAACCTGGGACTGAGCCCTTTATCAGCAGCAAGTTATGCTCCGCAATCACTTTTAAAACCTGCAGGTTTTGAACAGTCACCCTGTCGGCACCCATGTGGCCAGCCATACGAAGGCCTTTGAAAACCTTGGCCGGATAAGAGCAGGCACCAATAGAACCGGGCTTGCGCGCACGGTTATGCTGACCGTGAGTAGCTTGACCTACACCACCAAAGCCATGCCTTTTAACCACGCCCTGGAATCCCTTACCTTTGGAGGTACCAATAATATCTACAAAAGAAGTGTCATTAAACAGTTCAACGGTAACAACGTCACCCAAATTCAATTCTGTTTCAAACTCTTTGAACTCAGCCAAGTGTCTCTTCGGTGTTACTCCGGCTTTCTTGAAGTGCCCTTCCATGGGCTTCGTCGTATGTTTTTCTTTCTTATCCAGAAAGCCCAACTGAACGGCAGCATAGCCATCCTTCTCGACGGTTTTTACCTGAGTAACAACACAAGGACCTGCTTCGATAACAGTGCATGGCACATTCTTGCCATCGGCACTGAAAACGGATGTCATTCCGATTTTTCTTCCTAATAATCCTGGCATTTCACTTGAAAATTTAAATAACTCACACTTTGATTTCTACTTCCACACCACTGGGCAACTCCAGCTTCATCAATGCATCGACTGTCTTGGCTGTAGAGCTGTATATGTCAATAAGCCTCTTGTAAGAAGACAGTTGGAACTGTTCGCGCGACTTCTTGTTGACGAAAGTCGAACGGTTCACCGTAAAGATACGCTTATGGGTAGGAAGAGGTATAGGACCGCTTACTATCGCCCCAGTGGTTTTTACCGTTCTTACAATCTTCTCTGCCGACTTGTCGACCAGATTATGGTCGTAAGATTTCAATTTGATTCTGATTTTCTGACTCATTATTTGTATTGTATTAATATGGTTTATATTTAACATGAAGCACGCAGGTTAAGAGTCATTCGCTAACCTGCGGGCTTATAAATTCAAAGCAAATCCACACGCCCCTTCACTTCCTCAAGCACAGTCTTGGCTATAGAAGTAGAAACTTGGGCATGGTGGTCATACGTCATTGACGAAGTAGCACGACCTGATGTGATGGTACGCAAAGCCGTAACATAACCGAACATCTCGGCCAACGGCACCATAGCCTTCACTATCCTGGCACCGGAACGGCTCGACTCCATTCCTTCCACCTGGCCGCGGCGCTTGTTCAAGTCGCCTATCACATCACCCATATTTTCCTCCGGAGTAACTACCTCCAGCTTCATTATCGGCTCCATCAATACAGGACCGGCCTTTGAGCAGGCATTCTTATAGGCCTGTATGGCACAGATTTCAAAAGAAAGTTGGTCTGAATCGACCGGATGGAAAGAACCGTCCAGCAAAGTTACTTTCAGACTGTCCATCGGGAAGCCTGCCAGCACACCATTTTTCATGGCCGTCTGGAAACCTTTCTGCACAGAAGGAATGAATTCCTTGGGTATATTTCCGCCCGTAACTTCGTTCACGAACTGCAAGCCGTTCTCCTTAAAGTCCTCATCAACGGGACCTACATTTACAATTATGTCGGCGAACTTACCGCGACCGCCGGACTGTTTCTTGTAAACTTCCCGCAGGTTGACTGTCTTTGTGATAGCTTCCTTGTAGTTGACCTGAGGTTTGCCCTGGTTGCACTCAACCTTGAACTCGCGCTTCAGGCGGTCAATTATTATATCAAGGTGAAGCTCACCCATACCGGAGATTACCGTCTGTCCTGTCTGTTCATCTGTACGCACAGTGAAAGTCGGGTCTTCTTCCGCCAGTTTAGCCAGCCCGTTCGCCAGCTTGTCCATATCCTTCTGCGTCTTGGGCTCCACGGCGATTCCGATAACCGGTTCAGGGAAATCCATAGACTCGAGCACGATTGGGGCAGCCTCGTCACACAGTGTGTCACCGGTACGTATATCCTTAAAGCCGACACCTGCGCCTATATCTCCGGCCGATATCACCTCAACCGGATTCTGCTTGTTGGAGTGCATCTGGAACAGACGGGAGACGCGCTCCTTCTTACCCGAACGGCTGTTATATATATATGAGCCGGACTCTACCTTACCGGAATATACACGGAAGAAGGTGAGACGTCCCACATACGGGTCGGTAGCTATCTTGAATGCCAGAGCAGCAGTCTTCTCATCCTCATTAGGTTTACGGTCTTCTTCCGCACCGGTTGAGGGGTTGGTCCCTATTATATTAGGAGTGTCGAGCGGCGAAGGCAGGAAGGCACATACATAATCGAGCAACGTCTGCACACCCTTGTTCTTGAAAGAGGAGCCGCACAGCATCGGTACAACATCCATCTTCAACGTAGCCGCACGCAATGCGCGCAAGATTTCGTCTTCGGTAATCGATTCCGGGTCGTCAAAGAATTTCTCCATAAGGGCATCATCACATTCTGCTGCAACCTCCAGCATCTTGCCTCTCCATTCCTCGGCCTCGGGCAGCAGGTTCGCAGGAATCTCTTCCACATCGTAGTCTGCACCCATTGTTTCGTCATGCCACAGGATGGCCTTCATCTTAATGAGGTCGATTACGCCTTTGAAGTTTTCCTCTGCTCCGATAGGTATCACTACCGGGCAAGGATTGGCTCCCAAAATTTCTTTCATCTGGCGCACTACCTCGAAGAAGTCCGCACCAGAGCGGTCCATCTTATTAACGTAACCTATGCGGGGAACATTGTACTTATCGGCCTGTCTCCAGACGGTTTCCGACTGCGGTTCTACCCCGCCTACTGCGCAATAAGTAGCCACGGCGCCATCGAGCACACGCAACGAGCGTTCCACCTCGGCCGTAAAGTCCACATGTCCCGGAGTGTCGATAAGGTTGATTTTATATTTATGTCCTGCATAGTTCCAGTAAGTGGTGGTAGCCGCAGAGGTTATAGTGATACCCCTTTCCTGCTCCTGTTCCATCCAGTCCATCGTAGCTGCACCGTCGTGCACCTCTCCAATCTTGTGCGTCAGGCCTGTATAGAACAGAATACGTTCCGAAGTAGTTGTCTTGCCGGCATCAATGTGAGCCATGATGCCGATATTCCGAGTCAAATGTAAATCCTGTTTTGCCATTTAATTATTATCCTTTTGCTTAAATGAAGTTCCTATCTGGTCAATAAAAACAAGTAATCAGAAACGGAAATGAGCGAACGCACGGTTGGCCTCAGCCATCCTGTGCATGTCTTCCTTACGCTTGAAGGCACCGCCCTGCTCGTTGTAGGCGTCCATTATTTCCGCAGCGAGTTTTTCGGCCATAGACCTGCCGCCACGTTTGCGGGCATAATTTATCAGATTCTTCATGGAAACGGATTCCTTGCGTTCCGGACGGATTTCGGTAGGTACCTGGAACGTTGCCCCGCCGACACGGCGCGACTTCACTTCCACCTGCGGGGTGATATTGTCCAAGGCCTTCTTCCAGATTTCGAGGGGAGTCTTTTCATCGTTCTTCATCTTGTTCTTCACCACTTCCAGGGCATTGTAGAAGATTTTGTAGGAGATGGTTTTCTTGCCGTCATACATCAAGTGGTTAACGAACTTGGAGACTTTCACATCATTGTACACGGGATCCGGCAGGATGACGTGCTTCTTAGGCTTTGCTTTTCTCATCTTTCTTTAAAAATAATGTTCTCTTCTTGGCTGTTTACTTATGTTTTCTTCAGTCCTCCCTCCGGAGGATTTACTCAACCTCAGCACCTTCCAAGCAAATAAATATATTTTACTGTATTAGTTCGGTACAATCCGGCTGGCGGATACTTCATTTCTTCTTGCCTGCTGCGGCCTGTCCCGGTTTCGGACGTTTTGCACCGTACTTGGAGCGTCTCTGGGTGCGTCCTGCCACACCGGCAGTATCGAGCGTGCCGCGTACTATGTGGTAGCGCACTCCCGGCAAGTCTTTCACACGGCCTCCGCGCACCAGCACTATGGAGTGTTCCTGCAGATTGTGACCTTCACCCGGTATATAGGAGTTCACCTCCTTGCCGTTGGTCAAACGTACACGGGCCACCTTGCGCATGGCCGAATTCGGTTTCTTGGGCGTAGTTGTGTACACACGCACACAAACGCCCCTTCTTTGGGGGCAGCAGTCCAGTGCCGGAGACTTGCTCTTGTCCTGCAGGACGCGGCGCCCTTTTCTTACTAATTGCTGAATTGTAGGCATTTTAATTGTTTATTAAATTATATATTATGTATTTCAATTCTAAACTGTACTCTTTTTCGGGCTGCAAAGATACAAATAAATTTAGAATAATCAATGCACTACAATATTTTTTTGGTTTTCAGACAACCGGTAGAGAGTAACGGGAGATAACGAAACAAAGCAGACGGCCACAAGCGGCAGCGAGCGCTTGCGCGAGCCTGCCTGTGAGCGTCTGCCTTTCTTACTGTATTTCCGGTATGCTATGTCAGTCGCCAGACGGGATTGCCGGCGAGCTGCCCATCGTCAGTTCCAGTACACCTCCGTTTGCGAGTTCCTGATGGGTAAAGAACGGCGCATCCAGTTCGCGTCCGTTGAGCACGATTTTCTGCACGTATTTGTTTTCCGGGCTGTTCCCTATGGTGCGGATGACAAAATCCTTGTTTTCGCCCAAGTGGATGACCGCCTCGTCAAACAGGGGACGGCCGACGGAGTAGACCGGCTTGCCCGGGCACACCTGATAAAAGCCCATGCTGTTCAGTATGTACCAGGCAGACATTTGGCCGCAGTCTTCGTTGCCCGACAGTCCGTCCGGCTGGTCGGAGTAGAGAGTATGGAGCACCTCATCCACAATCTCCTGCGTGCGCCACGGTTGCCCCACATAATTATATAGGTGAGCTATGTGGTGGCTCGGCTCATTGCCGTGGGCATACTGCCCGATAAGGCCGCTGATGTCAGCCGACACCATGTCGCCTTCAAGAGCCGATTCGGCGGTAAAGAGCGAATCCAGCTTGCCGATAAAGGCTTCGCGGCCTCCCATCAGCTCCACCAGTCCGTCCACGTCGTGAGGCACAAACCACGTCCATTGCCAAGCCGTACCTTCACAGTAGTCGTCGTTGCGGTGGTTGGACGAGCGCGGGCTGAAAGGCGTCCGCCAATTGCCTTTGCTGTCAAGGCCCCGCATGAAGCGCGTCACCGGGTCGAAGTAGACCTTATAACCTTCGGCAAAGGCCGCATATTTAGAACGGTTCTGTTCGTCCCCCAGCGCATCGGCCAGCACAGATATACACCAGTCGTCGTAAGCATATTCCAACGCCTTGGCCACTGACTCGTTGTCCTTGTCGCAGGGCACGTAGCCAATCTTGTTCTTCCAGTACTTGGCGGGAGGCATCAGGTGCGGCAGCACCAGATCAGGGCAATGAATGCCCGTGGTATCATACTCGGCAGCACGCAGACATGCCCGGTAGGCCTCCTGCACGTCGAAGTCGCGATAACCCTTTGTATAAGCGTCGGCAACGAGCGAAGCGGCATGATAGCCTATCATCGTACCTGTGTAATTGCCGGCCAGTTCCCACATGGGGAATATGCCACCCTCTTTCTGCTTCAGCACCAGCGAGCGGATGAAGGCCTGGTTCAACTCGGGCTGAATGATAGTCATAAGCGGATGGTAGGCCCGGAAGGTGTCCCACAATGAGAAAATGGTGTAGACAGGGTCGGCCACACTACCCTGGTGAGGCTTCAGATCCATGCCGAGATACCTCCCGTCCACATCGGTAAAGAGGTTCGGCTGCATCCCCGTGTGGTAAAGAGATGTATAGAAGATGGTACGCTGGCGGTCATCCGAGGTCGTGATATCTATCTTGGAAAGATAGTCATTCCAAGACTGACGGGCAGAACGGCGCACGCCGTCAAAGTCCCATCCGGGAATCTCGGTCTCCACATTCCGTCTGGCACCATCCATGTCGACAGCCGAGACACCTACCTTAACCAGCACTTCCTCGCCGTCAGCCGTGGGAAACTGCAACAGGGCCTTGGCCACAGGCAGGCGGGAGCCGTCCTCGTCAACCGTAACCGAGTCGGTCATCAAGGTACAGGTGAAAGGTTTGGAGAATTTGGCATAGAAATTGATATATTGGTCGAAGGCCCAATAGACGGTCTTCTTGTGCCCGCGTATCTCGGTGTCGCTCAGTACCTCGAGCACCATCTCTTCATTCTTCTGATTCTGTATGCTATAGTCCAGGTCGAGGATGAAACCCGCATCCTGCGCTTCGGGGAAGGTATAGCGGTGGATGGCTGCCCTCTGGGTGGCGGTGAGTTCCGCTTTCACCCCGTAGCGTTCCAGAAAGACCGAATAATATCCCGGCTCAGCCGTTTCGTTTTCATGCGAAAAGGGGGAGCAGTAAGACAGTTGCTGGCTCTTGCGGCTCACCGGGCGGCAATCCTGCACCCCCACGGTGGGCATAAGCAGCACGTCGCCATAGTCTGCACATCCTGTGCCGCTGACATGGGTGTGCGAGAAACCGTTGATGGTATTGTCGGCATAGTAGTAGCCCGAACAGGCATCCCACTCGTCGATACGTGTATCGGGACTGGGCTGAATCATTCCGTTGGGCACCACGGCACCGGGATATGTATGCCCATGCCCGCCCGTCCCGATGAACGGGTCTACATAGGATGCATAATCCCTCGGAGCCGTCGTACAGGCACAGAGCAGAGCTGTGCAGAGCAGAGTCCCCGACAGGACAGAGGTCAGTATTGAGTTTGTTTTCATATTTTGTTTCCAGTCTAAACATTAAGTCCCAATGCCGGCCCGCGGCCATACTAATGCCGGCAAACGTACATTATAACACCGGCAGGCCAGCATTGGAACATCTGTATCGGTCAGTCTCGATGGCAGAGCATTATTGCTTTACCAACGTGTAAGTGCCACAAGGATGCGGCAGGGCAGGATCCGATATTACCGGCGACCACGTGCCATCCTCTATCTGATAGAGGCCGAGTCCGTAGCGGTCGGCCGAGCCGGAGAAGGAAATACTGCCGTCAGAGGACATTGACACACTATAGGTATAGGTGTACGGCGCACTCCAGCTGGTGCCACTGCCATAAGTGCCCACGGCCATTCCCCATGTCTCGGCATCGTCCAGGTATTGGGGTGAAACGATGCTTGCCGAGCCATATCCGTTAAATGTCATCACAAAGGGATGTTCCTGAGCCTCATCCAGACCGTCCCAGCCATAGACCAGGTAGCTTTCGCCTTCCACATTTTCTTCAATGGTCACGGTGAAGGTCTGCGAACCGCCCCAGTCCCACCACCTCGGGGTGCCTGTTTCGTCGTAATAATAATAGAGCGAGGTGCTCGAAGTCACTTCCCATGTACCCAGGAAATCCTCATAGTTAATGGGATACGAAGAAGCTGTGTTGCTGCTGCTACTGTAATAGTTGCCGGTCCACTCCACAGAACTGCCCCATAGGGTCTCAGCTATCTGATTGAAACCATCCATGTAGTTTGGCATGATGCTGGACTTCAGGTTGTAGAAAGCGATGTAGCCATAGCCACCGTCCGCCACACGCTGCAAGTAGGTGGAATTGACCGTTGCTCCTGTGGTGAGGTTGATGGCATAGGGAGCCTGTAGGGAGGCTGAGATAGTCTGCCCGTAATATTCATAGAAATAGCCGTAAGAACCATAAACAGTGTAGTCAATCAGATCTTCCAGACCGGAACCAAACGGATGGTCAGAAGTGGTGTACCAGTAGATACCGAAAGCCGTGCCGTCTTCCTTGGGCATCAGCTCGCGGCAAGTCTCCAGAAAGCTGTAATAGTTCTGCGGCGTACATTCGCTTGAGCTGGACACAACGCCGGCAGAGGAGCCGCTGTAGGTACCTTCGGCGTAAGAAGAATATTCGTCGTCGAAGTCAAAACCATCCAGACCGTAAATATCGGCGTAGGCCTTCAACTCCTTGGCAAAAGCTGCCGCACCTACCTCGCTGAGGCTGCGCATGCCGGCATCGTCGTGGTTGCCCAGGATGGAGAGATGCACGCGGATGCCTTTTTTCTGCAAGGGACGGATTACCTCATCGATATTGGCCAGGACATTGGAGACCTGTGTGTTGCAATAGATGTACGGACGGCCGTCGCTGTCCAGGTTGATGTTGGCGGCAAAGATGCTCACCACATCAAAGAAAGGAACTCCGTTCACAGTGTATTCGCCTGCATTCAGGATATTTTCATCATTCACCTCTATGTAGACCAGGGTGCGGACATCCCCCTTGTCGGCAGGATTGGGAATGACACCGATGTTCTCTACCAGGTAGACATAAGAATCGGTATTGCTGGACACTGTCACGCCGTTGTCTGCCGTGGCAGAAATAGCAGCCGCATAGACTGTGCCCACCGTTCCGCCATTGGGAATGTTCAGTTCGACAGTTTCCGACTTGCGTTCGCCGGCGGCAATCGTCACTACGCCGTTATTGGCCAACGACAGGTTGGGATACATCTCGTAGCTGGTGCCATTGTCTGTATTGTATTCAGCCAAGGCATCTTCGTCTATCGCAAACGTGACCGTAACGTCGGTCGTGGCAACCGAGCTCAGTTCAAAGTAAACATGCCCTGTTCCTGCATTGCCGTTCTTCAGGACAATGGTTGTCCCCTCTTTGGCACCAGCTGCCGAACGTACACTGCCGTAAAAGCCGTCCACAGTGTCCAGCTTGCTGGTATCGCCGTTTACAAGAGTCAAGTCGTCTTCGCAAGCCGTAAACACCGGTACAGACACCAACAGCGAAGCGGCTGCAAACTTCATGATATATTTTCTCATATTCATTGCTTTAACTCGAATTAAGGTTATTATTCAGATTCCGGAAGTTCTACAGACACCCACGTCAGCGTATAAGACGGTGTAGCATTGTTGCCGTTGCCGCTATAGTCGGTGATGTCGTCGGTCTGGTCGTCAAATTTCCAGTAAGCTACCAGTCCTTCGGCTGTGTCGGGGTCTACTGAATAGAAATGGTTCTCTTCGTTGATTTCTGCGGAACTCAGTACGCGGTTCCAGATACGCACTTCGCAGATATCTGTGTCGAACCAACGCTCGTCATTGTAAGAATAGCCAATCCAGAAGCAGCGGGGATTGCCGTCCGACTCATCAGAGTGTTCAATGCCCCAGTTAATAGGCCCGTAAGTGACGCCTGTGAAGTCTCCCACCAGGGTGCCGTTGTAGTAGACTTGTATCGTACCGGCGTTGTAGTCGTACGTCAGAGCCACGTGCAGCCATTCTTCCGTATTGGCCGCCATGCGCGTATCGGTAAAGTTCCCGTTTCCCGTAGCAATCTGCAGCTGGTTGGAATCCAATCCGGCATCGCCGAAACGGAGCAGGAACTGATCTTCAATACCCATCAGCGTATTCAGCTGGTTGGTGAACCCGTGAGGACGGATCAAGGCTTCGCAGGTCATCGTGGTCAGACCTTGCACGACATCGGGATTAACCCAATCCACATAGACATTGTTCTCCTTGATGTTGGCCACCACATTGATGAGGGCAGCACCTCTGAATACATAATAAGTGGTGCGTGCCGACTCAAGCACAGTGATGCTGGAACTGGAAATCGTAACCGGCAGGACATAGGTAGTAGAAAAATCCAGGTCGCCAAGCCCGGTAAAGGAAATCGTAATAGGGTCGGACTCAAGAGCGCCTGATTCGATAACGCCCTCTGTCGAGTCGAAGCTATAGCACTCATCGGGCAGCATTTCTACACCGCTGGCATCATACGAGGCCTCGTAGGCAACTACCAACGAAGCGTCGGCCTTCAGCGAGAATGAAATCTGGGACTCGGCAGGCCGGGGCACTGAAAGGGTCAGTTCGGCAGACTCGCCCGTATCGGTACTTTTCACGTAATAGGTAGTCGGACTTGTCGAAGTAAGGTAAATCTTACTATCGAAGTTTTCCGTATCGTCGGCACAGCCGGAAAAGGCGGCAAGCAGTGCCAATGAAAATAATGATGCAAATTTCTGTTTCATAGTTCAAGTCAATTAACAGGAGCAGGATTCATGATATTTATGGCTTCTTTCACATAAGTATAGTAGCCGTCTGTAGCATAATAATCATTCTGGATGTCCAAGATGGCCATGCCTACACGGTCGAAGTCTCCGTTTTCCTCCACCGTTACCCAATAGGCCACTTCGGATAAAGCGCGCACACTGCTACTCCAATAACCGGTTTCCGTATCCGTACTGCTCAGCGAGACGGTAGAGGCCATCATCACAAAGCGGTCGGTCGGCACGTCGTCTTCCAAAGCATTCATCACAAGCAGGGTTAGCTGTTCGGCCGTAGAAGCATCATCGCTGCTGTCAAGAATAATGTGTTCGCAGCTTTGCAGGAAGGTCTTGCTGTCAAGATTCTGAGGCTTCCCGAAGAAAGACAGCATCTTTGATTCATTTTCAGACTTCCATGTTGTAATCAGGTTAAGGAAAGAGTTCTGCGTCTCCACATACGATTCGCGTTCTTCTTCGAACATGAAGTCCGGATCCTGGCCCGTGAATTCGACTACCAGTCCGTCATAATCACCGGTCAGAGACAACACACTCTCCACTTCGGCCAGAAGGTAGGTAGCAAAATCTTCTGACAGGGTCGTACTTCCAGAAGCCAGACTTTCATACTCGTCCTCGATGTCATCGTAGCTGAGCAGGCAAAGCACTTTCGTACCCTTTTCGTGTACAGACTCTATGTCTGACAACTCGAAGTCTTCCAGTTCGGGGGTTGTCATCACAATGAAATCCACACTGTCGGGCACACTGGTGATATGCTGTCCCCGGCTGTAAGGCGTCTTTTCGCTGTTGTCAAACCAGCCATATACTACTTTGTGATCCGTATTCTTGTAAGCCGTCAGGTTGCTCAGGTACTGGGCATAGCGGGCATCCGAAGTCACGGCAGACACTTCGTTGATGGTGATGCTCTCCACATCGGTGCAGGCTGTCATAGCCAAAGTGCCCGCCACCAACATGGCAGCAAAAGGTTTTATCATATTTTTTCTCATAACCTTATCTGTTTATTAGTTGATATTAGGATTGCAGTCCCACCACATCCGCGTTGCATAGTTGTCGGGACCGTTCAGCAGCGTTGAGACAGCTTCCGTCACATTTGCTGCGTTGCTTACGTATTCGTCAGACGGATAGGGCATACGACGTGCACCGAGCGTATTGTCCACAATGCCTCCGCTCATATTGCCTGCGTCGGTTGTGGGCAGCAGGTGCGGATAACCCGTGCGGCGGTAGTCGGCCCAGGCTTCGTTGCCCTGCATCCAGTTGGCAATCCATTTCTGGATAATGATGCGCTCTTGCTTCTCGTCAGTAGTGGCACTTTCATTCCACTTCACCGTCACCGTAGACAAACGGGAGCTGTAGCTATATTGTCCCATCGGGTCTATATAGATTTCGGGCATGCTTGTGTCGTCTTCCAGATAAGCAGAGACTGAGGAAGAGACACCCCACTGCTCAAAAGAGAGCTCCACACCCTGCTCGTAGAACGACTGAGCCGTACCACCTACAGAGAATCCGAACAGGGCTGCTTCGGCACGCAAGAAAGCCACCTCGGCCGCGTTCATCCACTGGATGGGGTCGGTCTGTGTTACCAGGACACCAGAATACTGGTGGGCATCAGTGCTCAACGTCGAAAGGACAATGCCGCGGCGTATGCCTACATACTCATAACCATCCCATTCGGAAGGCACAAAATAAGCCTCGCGGCGCGGGTCGTTGTAACCGTTCATGTAGCTGATGATATCGGCAGCCACATGAGTATCACCACCTGTCTCGCAAGTATGGTCGGAACCCGAATAAGAGTTATAGCGTGTAGCCGTATAGAAAGGATTGGTGATAGAGCCGAAATAGTCCCACTGGGCATTTTCCGAATTTGTTTCAATCAGTCCGCCAGAATGGGAAACGGCTTCCTCAACCTTCGTGCGTGCCAGGCTCTCATCGGCATAGACAATACGCATGGCCAGTCGAAGTTTCAGCGAATTGGCAAACTTTATCCAATTGGAAATATCTCCGCTATACACATAATCGGCTGAGGACGAAAGAGCTGAGCCCGGATTATCCTCCAGAGTGGCAATGGCCTCATCCAGTTCATCGAAGAACATATTGTAGACATCGGCCTGCGAATCATAAGGCGTAGTGATGGAGCCGTCCGTACCTATCTGTGAATAGGGAATCGGGCCGTAGGTATCTGTCACACGGCTCATGGCTGCCACCTTCATAATCAAGGCAACCGCATAGGGCACCGGGTCACCAGACTGTTCTGTAAAAGTCTTCACCTGCGTCAGGTTAGTGTACAACTGCGGAATGATGAGATCAGCCTTCAGGAAGACACGCGTCCAGTCGTCCGTAGCATTAAAGTTTTCTATGGTATTGCTCCAGCCGGTATTGGACGATGCGAAATAACCGCCGGCAGGCCCACCTAACAGACAGTCCGTAAACTGTAAAGTATTGACATCCGAAGAATACACCGTAGCGGCAATATTGTTCATGGCCGAAGTCAGCGCATAGTCATCCGCCTCCATGTCATCGGCATCCGGCTGATAGGGGTTGGAGTTTATCTCCAGATAATTACCGGTACATGAGACCGTGCCGAATATAAAAGTCCCTACCAGAATTCTATTTATAAGACGTTTCATGTTCATTTAAAATTTAAGAGTTACACTGCATCCGAAAGTACGGGTAGAGGGCATCATAAAGTAGTCGATACCCTGGTAGAAGTTGTCGGTAGAGGCCACGTTTTCCGGGTCAAAGGGTGCCTTGTTGTAAATCATCAACAGATTGCGGCCGACAAGCGAAATGGACAGGTCGCAGACATTCTTGAACCACTTGCGTGGGAAGGTATATCCGATGGAGGCCTCCTGCAAACGCACATTGGTAGCCGAATATGTGTAATACTGAGGAACGGAGTTGCCGCTGGCAATTGTGCGGTACCAGGACTCGGCGCTGATAAAGTCGCTGCCGTTCACCCACACACCGCCCTGGTCGCGGGCAGCAGCCGTTGCTTCCGATACACCGTAATAATCCAGCATGGCCTGGGTTTGCGAATAAACGATACCGCCCAAACGAGCCGAAATCATGAAGCCGAAATTGAAGCCTTTCCACGAGAAGTCATTGCGCCATGCCATGTTGGCCTTCGGCAGCACGCTGCCCAGCTTAATGTAATCGTCCGAATTGGTAATGGTTTCCACATATATCGAACCGTCCTCGTCAACATAAACATTGCCGTCTGCATCACGACGGAGGTCTACCGTGGAATACAAATCTCCCATCGAGCCTCCCTCACGCAGCAGGAAGCGGGCATTGCCCAAACCGCCTACATCCAGCGTAGAGATGGAGAAAGACTCACCTGTCACCGGGTTGATGGCATTGTCGGCCAGCTTCGTAATCTTGTTGCTGTTGGTCGAGAACGTGTAGTTGCTGCTCCAGCGGAAGTTGTTCCAGGTATTCTCGAAGCCCAGTGAGAGTTCCACACCGCGGTTGCGCACAGCACCCGTCTGGATGTACAAGGCAGAATAGCCGGATACGCCCAGGCCAGGGTTGAACGTCTGGTTCTTTGTCAACGTGTTATAGAACGTAGCGTCCATATTGAAATATTTCAAGAAGCGCATGCTCAAACCGACTTCCCATGACTCCGTGCGTTCAGGCTTCAGGTTATATACCGGATATTGTGTAGAAGTGCTCCACTGCCCCGTGCTCTCGTTCCATTCGTAGCGAGGGTTGGCTATGTAACGTTCGAAAGCCGTACCTACCGATGCGTACGAAGCACGTACCTTCAGGAAGGAGAGTTTATCGGTATTCAGGTTGGGCATCAGCTGAGACAATACAGTCGAAAGACCCACCGAAGGATAGAAGAAGGATTTGTTGGTCGAGTTGGGGCCGGCCAGCTGTGAAGGCCAGTCATTACGTCCGGTCAGAGTCAGATAGTAAGTGCTCTTGTAGCCCAGTTCGGCCGAAGCAAAGATGGACTGTGTCTGTTCGCGCCAGCCTTCCTGCATACGATACGTATTGACGGAACTCAGGTTTTGCACGTTAAATACATTGGCAAGACCCGGAGTTTCGCCCGTAAAGGTCTCATCGGCGATGGGGCCGGACACTTCCAGCGCATCGTAACGGATATCGGAGAACGATGTACCGATATTGGCAGACAGCGACCACTCTTCACCGAAATTCTTGTTGATGTTTACCAGGAAGTCAGCATAGAGAGACGTGTTCTCCGATTTGGTAATGCCATAAAAACCACGGTTGGACGATTCTGTCATCTGCGTATTGGTTCCGGCATAATATTTGCGCGTATAGTCGTTATTTGAGTTGTCAAGGCTTACACGGCCGCTGACGCTCAACCAGTCGAGAATCTTATAGCTCAGATTGGCGTTCAGCATGTAACGGTCTTTGGTGTTATTGCGCAACTGGCGGTAGCTAATCCAATAAGGATTCTGCATCACCATACCGGCATCACCCACCGGCCAGTATTGTGTGTAGAGCTTGCGTGAAGAATCATAGCGCTCGTACATTTTGATGTCTTCCCAGTCATTGCCACGAGGGAAGAGGTAGGCACCCACCAACGGGTTGTTGTAAGTACCCTGGCTCACCATGTTCTGGTCTTTCTGCAACACATAGGTAGCACCCACATCCAATGTCATGCGGTCGTCGAGGAAAGATGTCGTATTGCGGAAAGTGAAGTTATAGCGCGAATACTTGTTGTTGGGCACTATGCCACGCGAATTGACGGCAGCCACCGACACATACGTCTGGTTCTTGTCCGTACCTGTGGACAGTGAGATACTTTCCGTCCCGATAATACCGGTCTGAAGATAGTCACTCGCAGGGTCATAGCCATAATAATTGTATTCGTTCAGGCGACTGCCCCAGCTGCTGGTGGCATCGGTACTGCTGGTTCCATAACGGTTCTGGAATTCCGGCAGCACGAAAGCGCGGGAGAACTCCGTATTGCTGTTCACCGTTATGTGCACACGTCCTTGCTGTCCCTTCTTGGTAGTAATGACAATGGCACCGTTGGAAGCCGCCGAACCATACAGAGCGGCAGCGGCAGCACCCGTCAGCACGGACATGGATTCGATGTCTTCGGGGTTGATATCGGCTATAGGCTCAGTAGACCCTTGCGAGTCAAACTCCGAGCTCAAGCTGCCATAAGAAGAACCTGTATACATAGGCACACCGTCAATGACGTACAAGGCGTTGGACGACTGCATGATGGATTTCGTACCACGCATCACAACCTTCGACACGCCGCCAGGGCCTGACGATGAAGAGTTGATGTTGACACCGGCCACTTTACCGCTCAGCGAATTGATGAAGTTGGCGTCTTTGTTGCGCGTCAGGTCTTCACCTTTCACCTCCTGCACATTGTAGCTCAGAGCCTTCGTAGCGCGCTTGATACCGAGAGCCGTTACCACGACCTCCTCCAACAGCTCGGCATCGCTGGACATGATGACATTCAAAGGCTTGTTGTCGGTCACGGCAACCTCTTGTGTGGTAAAGCCCACATACGAGAAGCGCAACACAGGATTGGCTTCGGTGGTCTTCAAAGAGAAATTTCCGTCAAGGTCGGTGATGCACCCTGCATCGGTTCCCACAACAATGACGTTCACACCGATCAGCGGGCCCATCTCATCAGACACGACACCTGTAATGGTACGTTCCCGGCCGCTTTGGGCAGTGCCCTGCTGCGGGCTTTGGGAAGAGGCGGACAGATAGACGATGTTGTTTTCCACCTTATAAGAGACATCCGTCCCTTTCAGGATGGCATCCAATGCCTGCCCGATGGAAACATTCTCCACGTCTACACCCGCCACCGATACATCAGCCAGCTTGTCGTCATAAAAGAATTGATACCCCGATTGGGTTTTGATTTGTTCGATGACACTCCCCAATGTAGTACGCTCCGTCTTCAGACTCACCTGAGCCGAACTCCATTGAAAAGGAACTGCCATGAATAACAAAGCGATAAAAGCCCGTATGAACAATGGGCTTCGAAAAGCAGAACTGTTCTTCATAAACAATTTTTAATAGGTTATACAATATGTAAATTATTTCTCAGACAAGGGTGTTTCCCATGTTTCCATAAAAAAACAACAAAAGTGAAAAATACACTTACTCTATTTTTCACTTTTTATCTTACTTTACATTAAAAATAAGTTTTGCCTGCCAAAGTCATCTGACTAATCCGGTGCGGCTGCCTTTCATTTGTTCATGAACAACAAGCAATCACTGCTTTTCGGAAAACAGGAAAACACTGCTTCCCACTATCTTATGGCCGATAGGAATGACATTACCCAACAGGTCGATTACATCGCCTACGCTTTCCTTGCGCGGCAATGCCCCGGTATATGTATTTTGATGATTGATGTCGGGTGAAAGAATTATTTTTACGTCGTAGGACTGTTCCAGAGTACGGGCTATGGTAAAGATGTCAGCCTTGTCAAATAAGAATTGCCGGGTGTGCCAGCTTTCAAAACCGGTATCTCCCTGCTTGACGACCAGACGCCGCGACACCCCGTTCAGTTCGGCGCGCTGTCCGGGAGTCAGTATTATCCTGCCTTCGTCGTTGTTTCCCTCCACTTCGATTTCGCCCTCCAGCAAGGTGGCCACAGCCAAACGGCTTTTTTCGTCAGACTTCAGGTTGAACACTGTCCCCAGCACCCGCACCTGCATGGCATTGCTCCGGACTATGAAAGGTTTGTCCTGGTCGCGCATCACCTCAAAATATCCTTCTCCATCCAGATAGACCCGACGCTGCTTGCCTGCAAACTCCTGCGGATAATGCAGAGAGGAATATTTGTTCAACCATATCTTCGTCCCGTCAGACAGGGTGATGTCCTTTATCTCATCGCCGGCAGTGATGACCAGCAAAGATTCTTCAGTTTCACAAGACGGGCGGAAGAAACGGTAGGTGGTCCCTCCCAATGCCAAAAGAAGCACCGCTGCAGCAGCAAATCTCATCCAACGTTTCATCACCCGCCGTTTGCGCATGCTGTATTTTTCGGTTTCCAGTCTTCTGAAAAGTCTTTTTTCTTCCATCAGTACCTTTTGTCCGTCGGATGTGCCGTCCCGCTTCCCCAAGTGATACAACTCTTCAAGCTCGAACAGTTGGCGGGCATGCTCCGGCGACTCTTCCAGCCAGGCGTTTATCGTACGCAGCTCTTCCTCCGTACATTCGTTCATAAGAAAGCGGACTTTTATTTCTTCACTCAAGGCGCTCATTTTACTCCCAACTACAACTATATTTTAAAATATAACAATACATCTCATAAAAACACTTAGCCTGCCCACAAAAAACAGGACAGACTACAGGTGCAGTTCCTCCAGCCGGTCGCGCAACAGCCGGAGTGCCTTATACATGTGGGCCTCCACCGTGCGCAGGGAGATGCCGAGGGCTTCGGCTATATCCTTGTTTTTCATCTCGTGCAGATAGCTCAGCACGAATACAGTCCGGCATTTGTCGGGCAATGAGCGGATGGCCTCGTTCAGCTTGCGGCGGAGCTCCATATCTTCTATCCGTTGAATCACCTCGTTGTTGTCAGGCCGGTAGAACTCCATCCTTTTTTTGTGTATCTCCGCCGCAGCCGCCTCGTATTCGTCTACGACGGCCCGGTGTTTCAGCACATTCAGCGCACGTGTATAAACAGCCCTGTAGAGGAAAGCCTGGATCTGTTCGCCTACCTCTATCGTTTCCTTCCGTTTCCACAGTTCCACAAAGACGTCCTGCACGATGTCTTCTGCCTCGTCCTCACCAATCAGGCGTGCGGCATAAAACAGCAGTCCGGCATAATGCTTCCGGAACAGTTGCCTGTACACATGTTCGAAATCCTCACCCATCATTACTCCGTTATCTACAGGCAGTTCAAATTAAAGACAGCACACCCTGCATGATGATTCCTCCGGCAACATGAACATGTACTCACGCTTCGCCTTTAATGACCGGGAAAGGGGCTATGGACGGCCCGCCGTGGATGCTTATCTCGCCGAACTGACGCTCGTACTTGGATATGTTTTCCTCGAGGGCACGCAGCAGGCGCTTGGCTTGCTCCGGAACGAGCAGTATGCGCGACTGGACGGCGGGCTTGGGAATGCCCGGCAGCACGCGCACGAAGTCGAGCACGAATTCCGAACTCGAGTGGCTGATTATGGCAAGGTTGGCATAGGTTCCCTGAGCCACGTCCTCACGCAAGTCTATCTGCAAACGGCCATTGTTGTTATCTGACTTTTCCATACTATTAATCTGTTCGTTTAATGTAAGACATTCTGCCGCCACGGTGCGACGCGCCTAAATTAGTGCTATCGCAGCAAATAAACAACAATCACGGCAACATTTTGCACGCGCGGCCGCAACAGGTTGCCCGTCCGGCTCCGACAAAACGCCCGCCTGCTTACGACGTAATGGCATTATCTAATGAAACAGATTTCTTTTCCGGTGATTCTTCAATCGGCGTATATGCGACCAATTACGATAATACGCCAAGTTGCGCCGGACGGGATAAAAGTACGCTGGGGAATGCTTTTTGTCAAGATACGGGTTGGAATATTTATCGAAATAACGTAAATTTGTGACGAAATGCAAACAATGTTCAGGTTCCGGGAATTTTGCATCGGGTGCTTGAGCAAGGCTGCCGGAAGCGGATCCGGTTTCCTTTTCGTTTCCCCGGCATAACAGGGCAAACGACGGGACGGAGAGAAGACCTCCCAAACGCATGGCGGCAACGTTTTTTCTTATGCCGGTTTTTGCATTCATTCCGGCGAGGGGATTAACGGCGGTATGTTCGCGCTTCGTTCGTTTAACCATCGGGCTATTGTTCTTTATCTAATATCAATTCAATTACAGGAGGTCTTATTATGATGAAAATTGATTTTTCAGGCAAAACTGCCGTTGTTTTGGGAGCAGGGCGCGGTATCGGCAAAGCTATTGCAAGAGAAATTGCAAGTGCGGGAGCTAAAGTGTATGTTGCAGACCT
>CAZYVE010000012.1:0-44480 GCA_964651035.1 uncultured Bacteroides sp. | reverse complement strand
GCTGAGGGTCGCGAGTTCGAGCCTCGTTTGCCGCTCAATTGGCAGTCAGATAGTTATCGGAAGATTTCTATCTGATTTTTTGTTTTCGTAGAGGATGATTTTGCACTAAATTATAGAGCTGAAGTCAATCTGAATAAAGTTTTATGAAAGCAACAATCAACGTCGTGTGTTACAAGTGGGAGACTTTAGCAAATGGAGAATCCCCTTTAATGTGATGTTGCATGGCTTTATAAATACGAGAAATGGTTACGTGCTAAAGGCAATAGAGAAAAAACTATCAGTTTACTCTTTCGTACTTTAAGAAGCGCATACAAAGCTAAGTGTGCCCGAATGTCTGATTACTTCCCAATATGTCGAATGGTGCGGTTGATGTTATGCCGACGGTGTTCATCCGCACCATAACAACTGTTCCACTTACGCGTGGGTTGAGAGGGGAGAAAGACTGGAACAGCCAACCGTCAGCAGCCGCGACAAGGTGAACATCAACGAATTGCCAAATGCACATGACGCAACAGACATCTTATAATCACGGTAAGCTACCCCTTCATCCAATACATGCTATATGGCGGTTGAGCATTTACAGGCTATAGCCACTTTAACCTTCACGCATTCTTCCGCCGGACAAGGGAATCCGGGACGAAACTTCCGCGGACAAGATCCTTCAGCGTGCATTTCTGCCATTCACGCCACATCGCTTACGTTGCTTTTCTATCCGGGAAGCTGCCTGATGAAGTAAGGATTCACTAGCTTCAGACAGCTGACACCTTCCAGAACGTGCAAGACGGGATGTCAGTAGATGCCGGTGCTTTCCATGCTCACCTCATTTAATTCATGAGTCAGAAGTAACCGGCGCAATTTTTCCAACTCAGGCGTTAAAATACCATATCCGGCTTCAAATTTGTCACCGTTCTCACACAGAATACAGACGAATACACTATCTTTGTGCACGTCAGGGCCACATACTATCCGCATAGGCTTATACATTTTGGAGATATCAAGCCTGTTGTACGACATTAATTTTAAAGCTCGCTCACCGGGATCTCCACGCTGTAAAGACAGGATGGTCTTGATTCCTTCTTATAACACTGGCATATAAATTGTGATTTATATCTAAATTTGTAATTATTATGATACGTGGCATTCGCAAGTTGTGGGTGTTCTGCAGTGTGCTTATGGCAACAGAGATGCTTTTGGCGCAGGGGTGGGAAAGACAGGATTCTTTAACCCTGCAACTCATACTCGATGGAATTGAGGAGATTCGCTTCAACCGAGAGGCATTGGAGGAATTGAGGATGAACTTCGGTATGCAGCAGTCAGATACATACAAGCCTTGGTTGGAGTACGATACTACATTGCCCGATGTGCCAAACGATGAAGAACGGCTCAGTTGAGAGCTCTACTTACGCTGTACCCATACAAAGCGGACACTCCTTATAATTGGGATCCTATATACCGCCGTAAGATAAAGGTAGATAAAGATACATGGCGTGGAGATCCTTTCCGCAAAGTCAAGATAGGCATTGCATATAGTGCCAAATGTAATGGGGTGACAAAGCCATCGGGATTGGATTTTATGAGGATATTCACAAAGGATTTCTGGAAAAGAGAAACAACCCGTCAACGTGCGCTTACATTGAAAATATTACGTGCTTATGCAAGTAACTCTGCACGAGGATGGCGTGAATACAGCAAGAGACAGAATATGTCAAACTATAAGTAAAATATATCATTATGAACACAGTTTTAGAAAACATCAAGTCACGCCGAAGCGTGCGCTTTTATACATCTCAGCAGATATCTTCCGGAGACCTGGATCTCATCCTTGAAGCTGCTACATATGCTCCTAACGGAATGCATCGGGAAACATGGCATTTTACAGCCGTCCAGAATAAAGATATGCTGAAAGAACTGAATGAAAAGATAAAAAAAGCATACGCCAAAAGTGATGACATAAGATTGAAAGAACGTGGACTGAGTCCAACATACTGCTGTTACTACAATGCCCCTACACTTGTCATAGTATCCAATGAGCCTACGCAATGGTGGGCAGGAATGGATTGTGCATGTGCTTTAGAGAACATCTTCTTGGCTGCCTGTTCGTTGGGGATAGGTTCATGTTGGATAAACCAGTTGGGAGAGACGTGTGACGACCCGGAGGTACGTGCTCTGCTTACCAGATTGGGTGTGCCCGAAGAGCATAAAGTGTATGGATGCGCAGCATTGGGATATGCGCAGACCGATATTGTACCAATAGTGAAGAATCCTAAATCCGGCACGATTACCATTGTCAGATAGTATCTAAGTGTGCTAAGCTTCTGAGGATATGTGGTAGAATTACGTGGTTTTGCAGGTTCAAATGAGTTTTCAGAAAGATATCTTCATGGTGCAACGTACTCCGCGTGTCTGTATATTAGGGTTGTCCAGGTAATTCAGTCTCCACACGTAGTCTAAACGGAGGAAATTGAGAATGTTCTCAATACCTATACTCATCTCCATGTAAGGTGTCTTACCCATCGTCATTGTTCCGGATGGAAATTTGTACAGTCCTTCGCCATTTTGTTCGGGGTTGTTCTTGTCTGTAAGATGCCCCCATAATCCTCTGAAGCAGAAGACTTCGCGCCATCTCAGTTTTTTTATAAGGGGGATGCGGTTCAGCAGGATGCCGTTCATGTAATACGTAAAATCCCACGAGGCATATTCATCGTTTATGAACTCCATGGCGTTCATATTGGTATAGGACTCTGGTTGTATTGTGTACGTCATGTTGGCATTGGGCAAGATGAGTAACGTATAAGGTACCCTGTTCCATACTTTGCCGGCTTTTATTATGATATCAGTATAACCAAAAGCTGAAAACCAAAAGCGTTTCTGTATACCAACATCTGTGCGGTGGTAGTTGAAAGAAGAACCGAGCAAGCCCTTCTTGGCCATTACATGGCTTAGGTTGAAGACTAAGGCATCATAAGTGATTGGTATGCGAAAATTGTGTGTCTGGTAGAACTTTTCATTGCGGGCAAAACGCACGTTCAGTTCCAACTCGGTCATGTCATAATGCCCAACAGATGTCAACGAACCGTCGGCTTCTATACGATTGAATTCGGCATATTGCGTGGCATACTCACGGCGATTGCGTATTGCTGCGCTGTACGACAGTCCGTTGTAGTGCTCCCTTGTGTATGTCAGTTCGGCATTACGAAGGTATGTCGCGTGGTTATCCTTTTTCCGCCTTATAGCCAGCATCATGTTATCCTTGCTGGTGTACATGTACTGCTGACCGAGTTTATTGATATCGTACATATACTCAAATCGTAAAGAATGCATAGGATACTCCCTAAGATAGTTTTTGCGTTCGTTGAATGAGTATTCCGCCAATATGTCATATTTCATCTTTCTATCCCTGGTACCATAGGCTGCGTACCCTTCGAAGAATAGGTTCTTGTCGAACAACGGAGTGGTAGCTCCACCTACTCTGAATCGCCCTCCCTCTATAGCATTACCGTTGAAAGTTGAGTTCATGGGGCCGAATTCGAACTTGTTTTTCTCAGGGTCTTTGCTTACCGGTACGTATCCCGACACGATAACCGACACTACTTTTTCCGTAATGGCAAATACCGGAACAGAGCGTAGTTTCTGCATCAGCTTATCCACACTATTGGGATTGCGCTTACGAGCCTCCTCCGGTCGGTTTTCCTGCCAGAAACTATCCGGCCGCCTGTATGCATTGTCCAATGTTATAACCGATGCACTTTCCTTGAAGAGATTGGCCTCTGTTACTTCTGGTGCTTCGAACGAATGGTTACTATACACATTTAGCCGCCTTGCATACAATCCTTTCGACTTTTCGCTCAATTTGAAATTTACACTGATATCATCTTTTGTAATAAGGCGTGTACCGTCTTCTGCACAGTCGAAAGTCTCTTCTATCGTCATGCCTGATACAAAATTCAGATTGATATCTTTAGCGACATTCAGTATGACTTTCTGAATGAAATAAGTAGAATCCTGCCTTACATACAAGTGTCCAGTGAAGCCAAACGACTCTGAGTTGAACGGGACAAAACCAACATCTACACAACGATGGCCCGCCACGTCCAGAGTATCGAGTAGGTAATATTTGTAGAAGCCTGGGCCTATGGAGGAAATAGGGCTTACAAAACGTTGCAGGAAGAGCGGTATGTTGTTCTGGAATATATCCACTTCGCGGAACACTTCGTTTAGGAATTGCTTCATTCCGTCGCGCGACAATATTTCATCCACCCCGGCTGACTTGCTCCCTCTTACCAACCTTCTCTCCGACTTTGGATTCTTTCGATAATATACAGTTTCTACCTTTTCCCTCTCCGAGACTGGCAATATGGTGGTGCCTATGTCGAGCGTATCAATAAAATCCACCAGAAAATCAAACTTTCCAGTTTTGCCGTCCTTTTTTTTCTTCGGCTCATAGTCATTCATTGCTATAAGCATCTTTTCATATTCGTCATAACTGAAATAGTCATGATCACGTGGATTATTGTTGTCACGCATAGCTATCACATTCCTGATGAATTCCACTGCCGGATTATCCTTGCGGCTATACCTCTCTTTCTTTGGCTTTACCACAACTTCATTTAAAGCGATTTCAACCGGAACCAGGCGTATGTCAAGTTTGTTCGTCCTGCCTACTTCAATATTCACCTCTTTTGTGAAGTATCCCAGATAAGAGACTTGCAATATGTTAAGCTTTCCTTCGCTGGAGAAAGAGAAATTTCCGTCAACATCGCTCTTCACTCCAGTGGTAGTCCCTTTCCATACCAAAGAAGCAAAAGATAGTACTTCGCCGGTAATAGAATCGGTGACTGTACCTTTTATGAACGTATGTTGTCCGTTTGCCATCCATGTCCAAAACAAAAATGACAAAAAAAGAATAATTCTCTTTCTCATATCGTTACGTTTAAGTTAAAGATCCTCCAGCAGATGAGGTATGAATTTCTTCTGCCATTCCATATAATAAGCAGGCTTTTCTAACATAAGAGTCCCGTGGGAATCAATAAATAATTGCACCGTACTGCCTGCTGCACACAACGTCTGATCGCTTTCACGATAAATTTGGTAGGTATAGTCAAGTCTGGCTCCCAACTTATAAACGTACTTAGTATGAATCTCTGCAATATCGTTCATTGCCAGTGGTGCATAATATTTCACATGAAGCTCGTAAACGGGAGCATATATGCCTGCATGTTTCATATCAGCATAACCAATGCCCGGATAATGCCTTCCGAATGATTCGCGTCCATCTTCAAAATAGCTTACGTAGGTGCCGTGCCATGCACGTTCCATCATGTCTATCTCGCTGAACTTCACACGGATATAGCAAATATCTTCAAGATTATCCATAGACCGTTTTCTACGTATAAAGTCCTCCGTTTATACTTATGACATTACCGGTTATGTAACCGGCTGCGGGAGAAGCCAGAAAGGCCACCAACTCACCTACTTCATCCGGTGTGCCAAGGCGGTTGGCCGGTATGCTTTTTTTCAAGTCACTTTCGTCAAGCCCTTCCAACATATCTGTCTTGATAAATCCTGGAGCCACAGCATTTACTGTAACATTCTTTCGAGCCACTTCCAAAGCCAATGCCTTGGTTGCGGCTATGATTCCACCTTTAGCTGCTGAATAATTTGTCTGCCCAATAGTCCCTTTCAGTCCGCTCACACTGGCCATATTGACTATGCGGCCATATTTATGCAACAACATTGGCTGCAACAACGCCTGTGTAACGTTATAAAATCCGCCAAGTGTTATGTCAAGCACGCGGTTCCAATCTTCCTCCGACATGAATGCCAGTATATTATCACGACGTATTCCTGCATTGTTCACGAGAACCTCTATATATTCTCCCTGATGGGCAGTTGCCCAGGATTCGAGTATTGCAATGGTTTGCTCGCGATTGCTTACATCAAATTGCAAGGTTTCGCCATCTTGACCAGCTCTGCGTACGAGGTTAAGCGTCTTTTCTGCTTCCAAGACATTGTTCATGTAATTGATTAGGACATAGTAGCCTCTTTCGGCCAATTTTACACAGATGGCACGACCTATGCCACGGCTTCCTCCTGTTACTAATGCATATTTCATTTTACTATATTTTATTAGCTATAATATTCCTTATTTTTTCTTTGCCGAGCAGCTCCGCACATGTGAATAATGAAGTCATAGTCACGCCCTGAAGTCCATGTAACATAAGGTTCTGTCCTGTGAGAAAAAGATTTGGGATTGGGGTACGCACGGAAAGAATAGTCATCAACGGGTTCTTATAATCTTTTCGTAAACCGTATGCAGAGCCTGAAGGAGTTCCGGTATAATCTCTGTACGTTAACGGAGTACTAGTATAATATCCGGTTATCATATCTCTCAGACCTGGAATAAAGTTTTCTTCTACCAAACTTATACATTCACCGGCAAGACGTTCTTTCAAGTCTTTATAGTCAGTACCACGATGACCTGTTTTTGTGTCGTGCCAACTCTGACACTCCTCCCAGAGCATCGGGGTAAGTAAATCTATCTGGCGAGTATAGCTCCCGCCGTCTTCTGGTACACGCGCACTTACCAACAGCCCAGTTATAGATCCTTTTTTTTGATAAAATGTCCACACATCAGGCTGTGTGTATATATATTGGTTCCAATTAAAGTATTTCAGCGTGTTGGGTTTGATACAGAGAGATACTGTAAACATTCCGAACGTATTTTCCAATCCTCCAATACGTTTACGGTACACATATTTCATTTTGTCACTTTGCTTTATCAAATCGCAAGTAAGAGACGGATGTATGTCACTGATAAAGTTTTTTCCTTCATATACCTCACCGTTAGAACATATCACGGATATAATTTTTCCATTTTTCTCTACCAATTGCTGGACTTTGGTATTACAAATAATATTGCCTCCATGTGTTGTAATGCCTTTTGCCAATGCATCCACTAAGAGTGAAGCGTCGCCTTGCAGACGCCAGCTACTTTCAATATAGCTTCCATTTCCATGAACAAAGGTGAAAAGGGGAAGTGATTCTTTTCGAAGCTCCATTTTCAGAGAAGTGGCACTAAGCACATCTATCAGCAATTGGTCATGGAATGTCTCCCTGAGATATTGCCAGGCACTTGTTTCGAACAGATATTGAGAATATTCATAAGTAACGGCATCAGGATTAAACAGAGAACGTTGTTGTCTAGATGTCTCTTTCAGTAATTCTACATATTTATATAATGCATCACGTTCAGATGGGAAATACTCGGATAATGTGTTTGCATAAGCTTCATAACCTTGAGAGTACATAAATGTGTATCCGCCAATTGTTACCCGATCGAAATAGGAGTCCAAACGTTTCCAAGGCAAATCTAATAATCCCAAATAACAGAAAGGGGCATACAACGATTGTCCTTCGTCCAAACCTCCTACATAATGAAATCCAGTATCAAAGCCCAAGCCGTGTCTGTTATAACTTTGAATGCACCCTCCCAATTGCTTTCCTTGTTCCAACAGCAGAACGTTAATGCCATTTCGTGCCAGAATATTCGCACATTCCAGACCGCCCAGTCCTCCGCCTATTATGATTACATCATAGTATGTCATAATTTAAAAACAATCTTCCGCTGATAATTCAAAATTCATTATGCCATTATATTCCATACACAATTTCCCTGAATAATCTATTGCAGCAAGCACTCCAATGTTATTGTCACACACGTCTATCTTGATTTTAACCCTTAGCTTGGGAAACATCTCTGGAGTAACAACTGTAGTTAAACGACATTGTTTTATGCGGGCAATTGTCAATTTATGGGATGTCATCAATTCTGCACATTCTTTAATAATCTGCATATTGCATACTCCTGGACAGACCGGACGTCCGGGGAAATGACCATTATAAACATCACAATCCCGTATAAGAGAAATATGGAAAATTCTCTCTTTCCCATCTCCATACATTGCATCCAAATTGTAATATTTATTTTTCAACGAATAATTACTCATATAACCCTTTCACCCAAATATAATTCTGGCAAATCGGATATGCTTTTGGCTCAAAGACAACAAGACATAGTCCAGCATTTTTATGTATGTATTTTATACAATTCTGTAAATTCAGAACGAACGAGGTTGTTCTAAGAAGATTTTCAACAACGTATTTGCTACCATTTCCCTTCCTATGTAAGTTTCTCCTGTCAAAATTGTTACCCCTTCGACCTCTGGGCCCATGGTTATGGTTGTCAACAATTCTTCGCCGACATGAGGTAGGCGATGAAGTGTGAATTTTTTCACTTCACCTATATATCCTATCGGAGGTTTATTGGTGCCGGCTTCTAAAACTTTGTATCCAGCAAAAGCTGACGCAGACTGGGCTATATGTTCTATAACACCCACCTCAGCCATGAAGCCGTTATCATCAATGAAAAAACCATTTCTTGTGATAATATAACTTGTAGTGGCTTTGTTGTCTTCTTCTACATCCAACAATTTATCCACCACAAGGATTGGCTCACGTTGTGGGATAAGTTCCTTTATATCGTAAGACTTTATCATTTAACTAACGTGAGACTCAATATAATCGTACAAGTCATTAAATGTTTTTATGTTACGTAAATCAGCTACAGGAATTTTAAGTTTGTACGTTTGCTGGATTATTGCTACTAAATCCACTAAACTAAGGCTATCCAGAGAAAGAGTTTCACGAATATTAGCCTCTGGTGTAAACAGAGCCGCATCTACTTCAAATTCTTCAGCCAACAAAGTGTTTATTTTTCCTACAATCTCCTCGCGTGTCATACTAATATAATTTTTATGTTATAAGTTTCTTATTATAAGAGTCGAATTTGTTCCTCCAAAACCAAAAGAGTTGGATAAGAATGTATCGAAATGTATATTCTTTGTTTCTGGCAAAACATTAATGCAATCTGTCTCTTCATCAAGATTTACTAAGTTTATATTTCCTGCAATGAAATCATTTTTCATCATCAACATTGAATAAATAATCTCACTAGCTCCAGCCATCCACATTTCATGGCCAGTCTGGCTCTTAGTCGAAGTAACAGGGGGTTTAAGTCCATCAAAAACTTTAGCGATTGCTTGCGCCTCTCTGCTATCGCCAATACGTGTGGAAGTAGCATGAGCATTAATATAACCTATTTTATCAGGAGTAATATTAGCATTTCTCAGACATAACTCCAGTGAACGTATTGGGCCGTCCAAATTAGGTGTTGATATATGATCTCCATTGCCGGAAAAGCCCCAACCCATGATTTCTGCCAATATTGGTGCCCCACGTTTCATAGCATGTTCATAGCTCTCTACAACTACTGTAGCAGCCCCTCCACCTGGAACCAGACCATCACGGTCGCGGTCAAAAGGCCGACTCGCTTTAGCTGGTTCGTTTTCGCGTATGGAGAATGATTGGATGCCGTCAAATGAAGCAACTCCGTACATATTGGCTTCTTGGGCACCACCACAAATAATGCAATCTTGCATCCCTGAACGTATCAGCATATAAGCCAATCCTACAGAATGTGAACCCGAAGCACAAGCTGCTGATGCAGTCAGGTTAATACCACGCAAATGAAACAAACAGGCAAGATTCATTGTAATTGTGGAATTCATAGACTGGAAGATGGCTCCGCTTCCGCATGCGGCAGTATCATTGAATTCCCTGAACTTATCAAGAGCATGCATTGTAGCTTCGGCTACAGAGTCATTACCGTAAATAATACCGATTTCGTGATTATCAATATAATCCTGATACAACTTTGCATTTTCGAGAGCTGAACGCGTAGCCATATATGCATATTGTGCTTCCTCTGGCATAAATTGCCGTAGATTACGTGAGATGAATGGCTTTAAGTCAGGATGTTTCACATTGGCACACAAGGCCGAACGGAATCCTGCTTCTTTTCGTTCTGGACTGAAAATAATGCCGCTTTTACCAGTATATAACGCATCCCGGACTTCGTCGAGAGTGATGCCCAAGCACGACCAAATTCCCATTCCAGTTATTACTACTCTTCTTTCCATAGAATATCTTTATTATTGAATTCCTGTTTACTTTCACCGTGAGAGTTCACTATTGGTGGCAATATTAGTTTACAAATGCTTCTTATAACATCTTCTACGTTTTGTAAACGTGGGGTTTAATGGTTTCCATTGTGATAATTCTTTTACATTATCTTCCAACTGTGGTCCGGTTTCCGCCTGTTTGAATTTATATTTGTTATAGATAGGAATAAGGTCATCAAAGAATAAAGCATTGACTCCGAGTCCCTGATAGTCAGGATGAACAGCTATCAGGAATAATTCCACTTTTCTTTCCCGCTTACATTTCAATGTATAGAGCAAGTGGAACCAGCCGAAAGGCAAAAGTTTTCCATTAGCTTTACGTAAAGCGTGCGACAGGCTTCCCATCGTTATAGCTACTCCTACCAATTCGCCTTTTTCATTTTCTACGAGTGGCAACATTTCTTTATCTAATAATGGTAAGTACTTATTAAGAAATGAATCTATCTGACTATCAGATAGCTCTGCATAGCCGAACAATGGAGAATATGCGGTATTTAGTAAGTCAAAAACCTTTTTACCATAACCATTTTTAATATCCTTATCCGTGAGTTTCTTGACATGAAGTCCGAACATCTCTTTTGACAATTTTGCTACCCTCGCATATTTTTCCGGGATCTCTTGTGGGATATCTATGCATACATGCACCCAGTCGACTTCTTTCTCATATCCCAAGGCTTCCATGTGTTTCGGATAATATGGCGGATTATATATTGTAATCATTGACCCGAGTTTGTCGAAGTCTTCTATCAACATGCCTTCTTTATCAAAATCAAAGATGCCCATAGGTCCTTGTATATATTCCATGCCGCGTTCTTTACCCCATTTCTCAACAGCATGTAACAAAGCATCGGATACTTCCAAATCATCAATGAATTCGACAAAACCGAAACGAACATTCTTTGTGTGCCACTTTTCATTTGCACGGTGATTGATTATGCCTACAATACGACCTACAGATTCCCCTATTTCATTATATGCAATGAAGGGTTGTATGTCCGAGAATTCCAGACCTGCATTTTTCTGCGGATTAAACGTATCCCGTATATCTGTCTCCAAATCAGGTACATAGTATGGACAGTCAGCGTATAGCCGAAAGGGCAATTTCACGAAATCTGTCATTTCATGTTTTGTCTCAACTTCTTTTACGCAGATTTTCATAATGCTTGCAAAAATAGAGAATTTTCCTAATGCATGAATATCAAGTCGTACCCTAATAGAGTTTTTGAACAACAATCAAGAGATTGAGAGTAATTCTTCCTGATGAGACAAAAGCTATTGGGGCTGACAGACATATATCTGACTTCTAATAAGCTCTTGCATGTTACTTTGTAGCCTTGATAGAATTCGTAAGAGCATACAACAATGGGGAATGTATTGCGTTAAGACAACTTCTGTATGCTGCATTTGTGTATGGAAATACAAAGGGAAACGGCTTTTTACTCAAAATTCTCACTATAAGAATGAGTATCTGTAGAAATTTGTCTAACTTTGTAGACATATAAAATACGTTTATGTCACACGATTTTTTGAAAGAATTTGCTAAAGGTGGCAAAAATGCTATCTTGAAAAAGAAAATCATTACCTATTATATATATAATGGTGGGTCTACGATTGTGGACTTATCCAAAGTACTAAACCTGAGTGTACCGACTGTGGCAAAGTTCATCAATGAGATGTGTACGGACGGTTACATCAAAGATTACGGGAAACAGGAAACCGATGGAGGCCGACATCCTATATTATACGGTTTGAATCCGGAGTCGGGATACTTCATCGGGGTTGATATTAAGAAGTTCTGTATAGATATAGGTTTGATTAATTTTAAGGGAGACGTTGTCGAGCTTCAAATGGATGTCCCCTATAAATTCGAGAATACTCCCGAAGCATTGGAGGATTTATGTGATAGGGTGAAAGGCTTTATTAGCCGAATTGAATCGGAAGATGCCCAGAAGATATTGAATATCTGTGTCAATATTTCCGGCAGGGTCAATCCTGTATTAGGATATAGCTATAGTATTTTCAATTTTTCCGAAGACCCTTTGTCTGATGTCTTGAGTAGTAAGATTGGTTATCCTGTATGTATAGATAACGACACAAGGGCAATGGCCTATGGCGAATATCTGCGTGGCTGCGTCACTAAAGGTGAAAAGGATGTTTTGTTCATTAATGTCAGTTGGGGATTGGGGTTAGGCATTATTATTAATGGGAAGATATATACAGGCAAATCCGGATTCTCGGGTGAGTTTGGCCACATCAATGCCTTTGACAACGAGGTGATTTGTCATTGTGGTAAGAAAGGATGCCTGGAGACAGAAGCCTCTGGCTCGGCATTGCATCGTATCTTGATAGAACGCATCAACCATGGAGAACGTTCCATACTTTCGGACAGAGTGTTGAATATGAAGACACCTCTGACTTTGGACGAGATTATTGAGGCTGCCAATAAAGAAGATTTTCTTTGTATTGATATACTGGAAAATATCGGACATAAACTGGGTAAGCATGTTGCCGGACTGATTAATCTGTTTAATCCGGAATTGGTGATTGTGGGAGGTGCATTGGCGCAGACAGATGAATATATTCTGCAACCTTTTAAAACCTCGGTCCGAAAGTATTCGCTGAATCTTGTCTATAAAGATTCCAACATTGTTATTTCTCAGTTGAAAAGAAAAGCCGGCGTGTTAGGGGCTTGTATGTTGGCCCGGAGTCATATGTTAGAAGGTTAAAGAAAATTCTTGATTATAGCTATGTTTATGCTGAAACTATGTGCGGTATAAATCATAAAACTCAAATTATATTAATGGATTATTTACTTTCCAACCGATTACAACATTAGAAATGAAGGCATTGAAACAGTTGGTACGTCCCAATATTTGGGACTTGAAACCTTATTCTTCTGCACGTGATGAATATAGTGGCAGTGAGGCTTCCATATTTCTTGACGCGAATGAAAATCCTTACAATTCCCCTTACAACCGATACCCAGACCCATTGCAGATGGGGCTTAAACTCAAAATCGCTGCAATTAAAGAGGTCGCACCGAAGTCCATATTTTTAGGTAATGGCAGTGATGAAGCTATTGACCTTGCTTTCCGCATTTTCTGTGAACCTGGTATAGACAATGTGGCAGCCATTGCACCTACGTATGGCATGTATCAGGTGTGTGCAAACATTAATGATGTGGAATACAGAAATGTGCTGTTGGATACAAATTTCCAATTATCTGCAGACAAACTGCTGGCTGCAACTGATGGACATACAAAACTTATTTTTCTTTGTTCACCAAACAATCCAACGGGGAATAATCTGGAATATTCGGAAATAAAGAAACTTATAGAAACTTTCGACGGTATTGTCATTCTTGACGAGGCTTATAACGATTTTTCTGACGAACCTTCTTTTTTGGGACAGTTGGAGCATTATCCCAATCTCATAATATTACAGACCTTTTCCAAAGCTTGGGGGTGTGCTGCAATACGTCTTGGCATGGCTTTCGCTTCTACGGAAATCATCGATTTGTTCAATAAGGTAAAGTATCCGTATAATGTCAGCGAACTGACACAACGTCAGGCAATGGAAGAAATATTGCGCTATTCAGACAAAGACGCTTGGGTCGATATCTTGAAGAAGGAACGTCTGTACATGGAGAAACAGCTTGCTACTTTGCCGTGCGTGACTAAGATTTTCCCGTCTGATGCCAATTTCCTTTTGGTGCGTGTGACTGATGCCACAAGGATATATACATATTTGGTGGATAAAGGCATTATAGTACGCAACCGCAACAATGTGCAACTATGCGGAAACTGTTTGCGCATAACGGTAGGCACCAGAACTGAGACTGATACCCTCATAAAAACTTTAAAGGAAATAACTCTGCAATAAGTATCACTGATACCAGGGTGAGTGTCATTTGAATATATTTATACTCGTTTATTGATGAAAAAAGTTTTGTTTATAGACAGAGATGGGACATTGGTTATAGAACCGCCGACTGATTACCAGTTAGATTCGTTTGACAAACTTGAGTTTTACCCTAAGGTTATGAGAAACCTGGGATTCGTGCGAAGCAAGCTCGACTTTGAGTTTGTGATGGTAACCAATCAGGATGGTTTGGGCACGGCTTCATTTCCGGAAGAGACTTTCTGGCCTGTACATAAGCTCATGATGAAAACCTTGGCCGGTGAAGGGATTACCTTTGATGAAGTGTATATAGACCGTAGCTTGCCACAGGATAACGCACCCACACGGAAACCACGTACAGGTATGCTTTCTAAATACATAGACAACCCCGAGTACGACTTGCCAGGTAGCTTCGTCATAGGCGATAGACTGACAGATGTAGAACTGGCTAAGAATCTGGGTTGTCGTGCCATTCTGCTGCAAGATGACATCTCATCCCTGATACCGATAACTTCGGAGGCTGATACCAATCTCAATAATCTTAAGGATATATGTGCCTTGGCAACGAAGGACTGGGATCGCATCGCCGAGTTCCTGTTTGCCGGTGAGCGCAGGGCAGAAGTCTGCAGGATAACAAATGAAACAGATGTGCGTATAACTATTAACTTAGACGGCAATGGACATTGTAATATTGATACCGGATTAGGCTTTTTTGATCACATGTTAGAGCAGATAGGGAAACATTCCGGCATTGATTTATCCATACGAGTCAAGGGGGATTTAAATGTTGACGAGCATCATACCATCGAAGATACCGCCATCGCCCTTGGCGAATGCCTTAACCAGTCGTTGGGCAGCAAGCGCGGCATAGAACGCTATGGATATGCCATAACCATGGATGACAGTCTTTGCCAGGTGTGTCTGGATTTCGGTGGACGTCCATGGTTGGTGTGGGACGCAGAATTCAAGCGTGAACGTATTGGGGATGTACCTACTGAGATGTTCTTTCATTTTTTTAAATCGTTAACTGATTCTGCACATATGAACCTCAACGTAAAAGCAGAAGGCCTGAATGAACATCACAAGATAGAAGGTATATTCAAGGCCTTGGCACGCTCATTGAAGATGGCCATAAAAAGGGATATTTACCATTTCGAATTGCCTACTTCCAAGGGATTATTGTAAAAAAGAGCTATCCTGTCTATCAGGTGTTTGATTTAAAATGATTTCTATCAATGGTGAAAGAGGGCAATAATCCGTTCACTTCGGTGCCTTTCGGTAAAGATAGAATGCTATAAAGGCGTATAGCACATTTGGGGTCCATACAGCCAAAGCCGGAGGCATATTTCCGTTCACAGCAAAGGTAGAGGCAATTGTCTGGAAAAGTATGTATGAAAAACTTAATGCCAGTCCTATACCCAGATGCAGTCCCATCCCGCCTTTGCTTTTCCTGGAAGACAGGGATACGCCTATCAGCGTCAAGATGAAAGAAGCGAATGACATGGCTATGCGCTTATGATATTCGATTTCAAATTCTTTGGTATTGGCAAATCCACGCTGTTTTTGACGGGCTATGTATTCATCCAGTTGCGGGCTTGTAAGCATCTCCTGCTGATTTTTCATTATGAGGAAGTCGGCAGGCTCCATGAAGAGTGTCGAATCAATTTTGTTTCCTCTTGATATGTTTTCACGCATCCCTTCCATTTCACGTATCATATAGTCCTTTATAGTCCAGCGGTGCACGGATGCGGTGTCATACGTAATACTTCGTGCCGTAAGGTGAGACACGAGTTGCTTGCCTTTAAACTTGTCCAGTGAGAATCGGTAACCTGTTTGGCTGTGGTTCTCGAATCTGTCTATGTAGGCTATTACGCCAGAATCCACTTCCAGCTGAATATTCCGGGCCGTATTGGTCTTGCGTGATTTATAGTATTTATCTTCGAAATTAATTCGGGTGACACTTCCCTTAGGAATGACGTATGCACCCAAGTAGAAAGTAACTACTGAAATGATTGCCGCCGAAATCATATATGGGCGTAACATGCGCTTGAAACTCATTCCGATAGAAAACATCGCAATGATTTCAGAATTTTCAGCCAACTTGGATGTGAAGAATATTACAGAAATAAAGACAAACAAGGGGCTGAACAGATTGGCAAAGTAAGGGATAAAATTCATGTAGTAATCAAAAATGATTGCACTCCATGGAGCATCGTGCGACATGAATTTATCTTGCTTCTCGTTGAAGTCGAATACTACAGCTATGGATATTATAAGTGCAATGGCGAAGACGTATGTTCCCAGGAATTTTTTTATTATATATACGTCAAGCCGTTTCAGAGGACGGTTTTCTTCAAGCCACTTCACACGGGGTATCCGTATCGAAATGTTTTTCCATATATCAGATATTCTCATAGCCTTGCAGATACACGTTTTGTCATAACCTGTTTCCATTCAAGAAAATCACCTTCCACAATATGCTTCCTCGCCTCTCTTACCAGCCATATATAGAAAGCGAGATTATGCACTGAAGCAATTTGCATGGCCAGCAGCTCTTTTGCGTGGAACAGGTGGCGCAAATACGCTTTGGAGTATAGCGTGTCCACATAAGAAGCCCCATCTGCCTCTATGGGAGAATAGTCTGTCTCCCATTTCTTGTTACGCATGTTGATTATTCCGTCTTTGGTGAACAGCATACCGTTGCGCCCATTACGTGTCGGCATGACACAATCGAACATGTCTACTCCCCGTTCTATCCCTTCCAATATATTGGCCGGAGTGCCTACCCCCATAAGATAGCGTGGTTTGTCCATTGGTAATATAGAGTTCACCAATTCTATCATTTCATACATTTTCTCTACTGGTTCACCTACGGCCAGACCGCCTATGGCATACCCGTCAGCATCCTTTGATGCTATATATTCTGCAGAATATCTGCGCAGATCCGGATAAATACAACCTTGTACTATAGGGAATAGAGATTGCCTGTAACCATATCTGGGTTCCGTCTCATTAAACCGTGCTATGCACCGGTCCAGCCATGTGTGGGTCAGTAAGAGTGATTTTCTTGCATAAGCGTAATCGGAATTTCCCGGTGGGCACTCATCGAAAGCCATCATTATATCCGCGCCGATGCTCCTTTCGATATCGATCACTTTCTCCGGAGTAAAAAAATGCTTGCTCCCATCTATATGTGAACGGAACTCTACTCCTTCTTCATGCAGCTTGCGTATGCCTGCCAGTGAAAAAACCTGAAATCCTCCGCTGTCGGTAAGTATAGGTCGGTCAAAACCATTAAACCGGTGTAATCCTCCGGCACGTTCTATTATATCGGTTCCGGGACGCAAATATAGATGATAAGTATTGCCCAATATGATTTGAGCCTGTATATCATCTTTCAGTTCTGTAAGGTGGACAGCCTTTACTGAACCCACAGTTCCTACCGGCATGAAGATAGGTGTCTCTATTTGTCCATGGTCGGTAGTGATAATTCCGGCACGTGCCTGGCTACGTGGAGATGTATTTAGTAATTCGAAAGTCATTTATCTGTTTTGTCTTTCTTTTTATAGAAAAAATCAATCGCATCAGCAACTTTCTCTGAAGTCAGAGCTATGGATAAAACTTCTTTCATGTCTTTCACATAATGGAATGTCAGCCCCTTTATGTATATATCTTGTATTTCCTCTATGTCTTTACGGTTATCTTCACACAAGATTATTTCTTTTATTCCGGCCCGTTTGGCAGCAAGGATTTTTTCCTTGATTCCTCCGACCGGCAATACTTTGCCACGTAAGGTTATCTCACCAGTCATCGCCAAATTGGCTTTCACCTTGCGTTGGGTGAGGGCTGAGGCGAGCGATGTAGCCATAGTGATGCCGGCAGAAGGCCCGTCTTTGGGTATGGCTCCCTCGGGAACATGTATGTGTATATTCCAGCTTTCAAATATATCAGGATTTATATCAAGCAGGAAGGCATGTGCCTTGATATATTCGAGAGCGAGCATGGCTGATTCTTTCATCACGTCTCCTAAGTTCCCGGTAATTGTCAGTCTTTCACCCTTTCCTTTACTGAGGCTTGTCTCAACGAAAAGAATTTCGCCTCCCACGGCAGTCCAAGCGAGACCTGTCACCACTCCGGCATATTCATTGCCTTGGTATTTGTCTCGTGAGTATTCCGAAGATCCCAAATATGTTTTCAGATCTTCTGGCTTTATCTCGTTTTTGGGCAAGACTCCCTCCATGGCATAAATCTTGGCAGACTTCCGCAGTATTTTCCCTATTTTCTTTTCCAACTCACGCACTCCGCTTTCACGCGTGTAGTTTTCCACTATTGCCTCAAGAGTTGCTTTGGACATCTTTATGCTGTTCTTCTTGAACCCGTTTGCTTCCAGTTCTTTGGGCAGCAGATGACGTTTGGCAATCTCAATTTTCTCTTCAGTGATGTAGCCACTCACTTCTATCAGTTCCATACGATCCAACAGAGGAGCAGGTATGGCATTTATATTATTGGCTGTGGCTATGAACAAGACCTTTGACAGGTCATAATCCACATCGAGAAAATTGTCGTGAAATGTTGTATTCTGTTCGGGGTCAAGGACCTCCAGCAACGCGGATGATGGATCTCCTTGGCGGTCATTCCCAATTTTATCTATCTCATCAAGAATGAATACCGGATTCGAAGACCCGGCTTTGGCCAGGCTCTTGATAATGCGTCCCGGCATCGCGCCTATGTATGTCTTGCGATGTCCCCGTATTTCAGCTTCATCATGCACCCCTCCGAGAGACATGCGTATGTATTTCCGTTTGAGGGCAGAAGCTATGGAACGCCCTAAAGAAGTCTTGCCAACTCCAGGAGGGCCGTAAAGACATATAATTGGCGATTTCAAATCTCCCCGCAGTTTAAGGACTGCCAGATGCTCAAGTATGCGTTCCTTGACTTTTTCCAATCCGTAATGGTCTTTATTAAGTATGCGTTCGGCATTTTTAAGATTCAGGTTATCAGTAGTGTATTTACCCCACGGAAGGGAGAGCATGGTTTGAAGATAGTTGAACTGTACATTGTAATCAGGCGACTGCGGGTGTATCCTTTCCAGTTTGTCAACCTCTTTGAGGAATGTTTCCTTAACCTCTTCTCCCCACAGCATTGTTTCGGCCTTAGCCCTCATATCTTCTATCTCCTGCTCATGACCGCTGCCACCCAATTCGTCTTGTATAGTCTTTATCTGCTGTTGCAGGAAGTATTCACGTTGTTGCTGGTCTATACCTTCCTTTGCACGCATTTGTATAGACTCTTTTATTTCTACCAGTTGCACCTCACGGTTCAGTATTTCAAGCAGGCGGTATGTGCGTTGACGCAACTCGTTGATGCCCAGCATTTCGAGTTTCTCATCTTTCTTGAAAGGCAGATTAGTGCAGATAAAATTTATAAGGAACATTGGATTGGTAATGTTCTTTATGGCAAAAGTAGATTCCTGTGGCAGCATATCTGACGATTTGACATATCGCACAGTCAGATCCTTGCATGCTTCTACAAGAGCCTGGAACTCGCGGTCATTCTTATCGGGAAGCACCTCATCCAATAATTTCACACTACCTATGAGGTAGGGTGAAGTCTCTACAATATCAAGCACTTGCATACGGCGTGAACCTTGCAGAATTACGGTAGTGGTTTGATCCGGCATTTCAAGCACTCGTACTATTTTGGCTACGGTTCCAATGTGGTGGAGATCTTCGAATCCCGGAGACTCGGTATCGGCATTTTTCTGGCAAACCACACCTATGTACAAATCCTTGCGTTCAGCATCACGCACGAGCCTCATTGACGACTTGCGTCCCACCGAGACCGGCATGAATACACCAGGAAAGAGTACCATGTTGCGCAACGGCAGTATAGGCAACTCCTTATCAACTGTAATATCCATCAGCTGTTCTTCATTGCCTTCAAAATCTGCTATTACGGAAAAGTTCTTTTGTTCTATCCTGTCATCCGACATATTATCATCTGTATTCAAATATTTTTTCATCTTTCGTTTTCTGTTTTTTTATTCCGGCAACACCCTATTTGTAAGTGTCTACAAAGGTAAGGGTTTTATATAAATGTACACAGGAAATGTTTTATAAAACGACAAAAAGCGTGCCAAAGCATCATCGGAAGAACCAAATAAGAAGTATAACGCTGTGAGATATTCATAAAAATACAAGTTTATTGTGTTTCTGCTGAGCATTGTCTTTTTGCTTCACTTCGGGGCGCATTCGGGCTTTCCCCGTTTGTTTGTTTGTCGCTCCGATTACGGTTTACACGTCGCAGGCTGAAGTACGATACGTTGCCAGCGGACGGGAAACACGATTACAGCACGCAGGAAATATGTCTCTTCGGTAGATACTGTTACACAGTGTTTTCTATCTTTATCATACAATGTATGTGTGTCAAGGCAATGATACAGTTTATGAAATGTAACAAAGTCTGACGGCTGCCAACGGCGGGCGTATCATATTGGAGTTTTGGCTTACTGGTTGACTCTACCGTCGCGGAAAAATATCGAGAACGGAAAGAATGTCATAATTAATACGTAACTTTGCAACTTGTTCTGCGGCTTCACGATTTTATGATAGACAATAATATTTTCCAAGACAAAACGGCTGTATACTATACGTTAGGCTGCAAATTGAATTTTGCAGAGACCTCTTCCGTGGGGCGTATGCTACAAGAAGCGGGAATACGCACAGCCCGCAAAGGCGAGCATGCAGATATTTGCGTGGTCAACACATGCTCTGTGACAGATGTAGCTGACAAGAAATGCCGGCAGGCTATCCACAAGTTGGTGAGGCGTCATCCCGGAGCTTTTGTCGTGGTGATGGGGTGTTATGCGCAACTAAAGCCGGAAACTGTAGCAAATATCGAGGGGGTCGATTTGGTTCTGGGAGCAGAACAGAAAGGCAAGCTACTGGATTATCTGGATACATTGCAAAAGCATAAGACAACGGAGGTATATACGTCGACATACAAAGACATACGTTCGTTTTCTCCATCATGTTCAAGAGGAGACAGGACACGTTTCTTTCTGAAAGTGCAGGATGGTTGCGATTACTTCTGTTCCTACTGCACCATACCATTTGCACGTGGACGAAGCAGAAACGGGAGCATAGCCTCGCTGGTGAATCAGGCTCGTAGGGCAGTCTGTGAAGGAGGCCGGGAAATTGTGCTGACGGGAGTCAATATTGGAGACTTCGGGAAAACGACAGGTGAATCGTTTTTCGATTTACTTAAAGCTTTGGACGGAGTGGAAGGCATAGAACGTTACCGCATCTCTTCCATAGAGCCGGATTTGCTGACAGACGATATTATAGACTATGTGGCACATTCGGATCATTTCATGCCCCATTTCCATATTCCACTGCAGTCTGGGTGCGATGAGGTATTGAAACTGATGCGTCGTCGTTACGATACTGCTCTTTTTGCGGATAAGGTCAGCCATATCAAGTCGATTATGCCCGATGCCTTCATTGGTGTGGATGTAATTGTCGGCACACGCGGGGAGACAGCTGAGTACTTCGACCGTACTTATGAATTTATCAGAAAGTTGGATATTACACAGTTGCATGTATTCAGCTATTCCGAACGTCCCGGCACCAAAGCCTTGCAGATACCTTATGCAGTCCCATCAAGTGAAAAGCATCGCCGTAGCCAACTCCTGTTGGAACTCTCCGATGAGAAGAGGAAGACTTTCTATTCCCGTCATACAGGGTGTATTATGCCTGTACTTCTTGAACGTTCCAGTTCCGGTATCTCGATGCATGGTTTCACACCCAACTATATACGTGTTGAAGTGCAGCGCGATAATACTTTGGACAACCAGATAGCAACTGTCCGCCTTGGTGAGCTTAATTCCGACGGAACAGCCCTGTCTGGAGAAATTATCACCATCGAATAAAGATAAAGAAGTAGAAAAGATGAAATTCAAACTGGTTTATTATGCAACATACGCTGTGATGTGGCTGTTGGCCTCCTTGCCATTCAGAGTGCTGTATGTAATTTCCGATGGTCTTTACTTACTCATGCATTATGTAGTGCGGTATCGTAGGAAAGTGGTACGTACAAATCTTGCAAATTCCTTTCCTGAAAAAAGTAAATCGGAACTCCGGAAGATAGAGCGAGACTTTTATCATTATATATGCGACTACCTGTTAGAGGAAGCTAAAATGTTGCGCATGTCTTTTGACGAATTGTATCATCGCATGTCTTTTGACAATAAAGAGGCTTGTCTGAAAATGATAAAGCACCATGGAGGCTTCGTCTTGTTAATACCACACTATGCCAATTTCGAATGGATAACGGGTATAAGTCCATTTATTCATCCCGAAGGTGTGCCGGTTCAAATATACAAGCCATTGAGCAATGTATATATTGACAAGCTGTTCTGTCATATACGCAGTCGTTTCGGAGGGGAAAATATACGTAAGCATGACACTGCCCGCGAGCTGGTGAGATTGCGACAGCAAGGAAAACGTATGGCAATAGGTCTCATTACCGATCAGTGCCCTAACCGTAGCGAAGCACATTATTGGACAACATTCCTCAACCAGGATACCGTATTTATGGACGGAGCAGAACGCATAGCCAAACTGATGAACTTTCCTGTCTTCTATTGCGAATTGTATCGCATAAAAAGGGGGTATTGCAGGGTGGAGTTTGATTTGCTGACAGAAAGTCCACGAACTATGGCCGCAGGAGAAATAACTGAGTACTTTGTTCGTCGTTTGGAAAATACGATTCGCCGTGCTCCTGCATATTGGTTCTGGTCGCACAGACGATGGAAATTAAAACGTGAAGATTTGCCACAACATGGATAAGATTGCAGTTGTTATTCTGAATTGGAACGGTTGTGCTATGCTTCGCCGTTTTTTGCCCGCTGTGGTACGTCATTCCGAAGCAGACGGAGCTGTGGTGTACGTGGCCGATAACGGCTCGTCAGATGAGTCGGTAGATATGGTACATAATGAGTTTCCTACCGTACGAGTGTTGGCCTTGGAATGTAACCATGGCTTCGCTGGAGGATATAACCATGCTTTGGCTCAGGTTGAAGCCGAATATGTGGTATTGCTGAACTCTGATGTTGAGACTACTGAGCATTGGCTTGCTCCACTTGTTGAATACATGGATATTCATTTGGAAGTGGCTGCATGCCAACCAAAACTTTGCAGTTGGTATAAGCCTCACATGTTTGAGTATGCAGGAGCAGCCGGAGGGTATATTGACCGTTACGGATATCCTTTTTGTCGTGGACGCATCATGAATGTAGTGGAAGAGGATTGCGGACAGTATGATAATGTGACACAGGTATTGTGGGCCACCGGGGCTGCACTCTTTATACGAAGAAAAGAATACTTTGATGCCGGCGGTCTGGATGAACGGTTTTTCGCGCACATGGAAGAGATTGATCTCTGTTGGCGTCTGCGTGCAAGAGGACGAATTATAGTATGTGTACCGCAAAGTGTGGTTTATCATGTAGGGGCAGCTACTCTGAAACGTGAGAATCCGCGAAAGACTTTTCTCAATTTCCGAAACAATTTATGCATGCTGTACAAGAACTTACCACCGGGTGAATTCAAGATGGTAATGGGTGTACGTATCTTGTTGGACAGCATGTCTGCTTTGTGGTTCCTATTTTCTTTCCGCCTGGCTAATGCCAGGGCCATATTTCAGGCCCATAAAGCATATCGAAAAATGCGCCCGGCACTAAAGGTTTCAAGAGAAGAAAATATGCGAAAAGCCGTAACTGACAATATTCCGGAACGCGTATCATTCAGTCTATTGTGGCGTTTCTATGTCAAAGGCAAACGTACCTTTAAGGAACTTTCATTGTATCCCAACAGCAACCGGTTGAGATAATCCTGCATGTACTTTGTGGCAGATGAGAATCAAGGCTTTAGTTTGCCTTGTTGCTAACTTTACATATTAAGATTTAACATTTCTTATCTGTCAACTGGAATAAACATGAAATCTTGGTTGAAATCTTTGGTGTTATATCCATAGGTTTTAATCAAGTCTGTATCACGTCTTACGTGAATTCCCTGGAAGTATAAAACCCTTAAATTTAAACAGGCTCTAAAGGTAGACTATATTAAAAAAATCCCTATATTTGCCACTATAAAAGAAGTATAGGGAATCATTGGGAAAATACACACGTTATGTTAGCCTTCCAGAAAGGTTGTATGCCCAATATTTTAATCAGTTAATTAGAATAAACAAGAATGATGAACAAGGAGCAAATATTGGTAGACAGGTTAATAGATCTTTCTTTTGCTGAAGATATAGGTGACGGCGACCATACCACGTTGTCGTGTATTCCAGCCTGTGCCATGGGCAAATCTAAGTTGTTAATAAAGGAAAAGGGTATTCTGGCTGGAATAGAAATTGCCAAGGAAGTATTCCGACGATTCGACCCAGATATGAAAGTAGAAGTATTTATGGAGGATGGTGCAGAAGTCAAGCCTGGAGATATACCCATGACGGTGGAAGGCAGAGTGCAATCTCTTTTGCAAACAGAGCGTCTGATGTTGAATATAATGCAGCGTATGAGCGGGATAGCGACTATGACGCACAAATATGTGGAACGACTGAAAGGTACACATACACGAGTGCTTGATACGCGTAAGACCACACCGGGAATGCGCATACTTGAAAAGATGGCGGTGAAAATAGGTGGAGGAGTAAATCACCGCATTGGGCTTTTTGACATGATATTGTTAAAGGATAATCATGTGGACTTCGCTGGTGGTATAGATAAAGCAATCTCCAGAGCTAAGGAATATTGTAAAGAAAAAGGCAAGAATCTGAAAATAGAGATTGAAGTACGCAATTTGGATGAGTTAAGGCAAGTGCTTGATTTTGGAGGTATTGACCGCATAATGTTTGATAACTTCACACCGGATATGACACGGAAAGCTGTAGAAATGGTAGGCGGACGTTACGAAACGGAATCGTCTGGTGGAATAACATTTGATACGCTGAGGGACTATGCTGAGTGTGGCGTTGATTTTATATCGGTGGGTGCGCTTACACATTCCGTGAAAGGTCTGGATATGAGTTTCAAGGCTTGCTGACAGATAAAAAAAGATAAAAAAGTATGAGAGACCCTTCATAAGCCCGATATTCTTATGAAAGGTCTTTTTTTACATAATTATTTAACTGATTTTAGTAATTCTATTTGCAGCATATCGCTTTAGACATCGTCTAACAGATAGAAATGCGAAGAGCCATCTGTATAAAACAACATTGGCATTAGATAATGAAATAGAACTGATTGAGGGATGCCGGGCCGGAGTAAATTCAGCTCGGAAAGAACTCTACACTTTGTATGCCAAGAAGATGTTGGCGGTATGTTACCGCTATACAGGTGACATGGATGCAGCTCATGACGTATTGCACGACGGGTTTATTAAGATTTTTACACGGTTTACATTCAGAGGAGAATGTTCTCTTGAAACATGGATAAACCGGGTAATGGTGAATCAAGCTATAGACTATCTGAGACAACAGCAGCGGTTCAATCAATTAATGGCAGTAGAAGAACTGCTAGATATTGCGGATGAATCTGAAGCTGCAGAGGTCGGAGGCACATTGTCAGAGGAAATTTTGATGAAGTTTGTGACAGAGCTTCCCGTAGGATGTCGCATGGTGTTTAATTTATATGTGTTTGAAGGAAAGTCCCATAAGGATATAGCCGAAATACTGCATATAAAAGAACACTCTTCTACTTCGCAATTACATCGCGCAAAAAAGATATTAGTCCAGAAGATAAAAGAATATGCAGCAAGAAAAAAGTGAATTGACCAATTTGTTCTATAAATGCCTGGGCAATGCTGAACTGGAAGTCAGGACAGGATTTTGGGAAGAATTGGAAAATGACATGAAAAAGTATTCTCAACGCACAGGACAGAGAATCTTTTCTATCCACACGAATTGGCGTTGGGCTATGTTGGCAGCCTCCATAATCTTGATATTGGTTATGGGATCTATGACTTTGTTCTACTATAACTTACAGGAGGATATGAAAGACTCGTTGACTGAAATAGCGGCATGCATGTCTGTCACAACCTCTACCGATAGTTCACTTCTGACCTTGCCTGTTATTGGAGAGGTGCCTCCACGTTTTCTGAAGAAAAATGAAACAACTGCATATATTGCAAGTCATGCTAAAGCAGAAGTGATAACAGAAGAGAATCCTGTTTCTTACCATTTTTCTATAAGGATAACCCAAAATATATCGCCCGACAGGGAACGCCATTCTTCTGTAGAGAGAAGGGATTATGCTAATGTTGCGATGGATAATGGTATGGATAGGAGGGGGACAACAGATAGAAATTCATTCGATATGTCTGATGAGGACGTACCTCAGCGCAATGCCATAACACCTTCAAAAGAACATAATTGGGCAGTGGAAGCTTCTTTGGGGACATCACTGCCTAAAAGTGGCTATAATGCGATGAAGGCAGAAGTCGATGTAGAACGTAAATTGAGTAAACGTCTGTCTCTGAAAGCCGGATTACAATATTGTCGCATGAAAAGTGATGAAACCTTGCATGTACTTGGAATCCCTATTAAGGTCAATATCTTGCTGGCAAAGTTTCCTAATGTAGATTTATATGCCGTTGCTGGTGGAATGGTGGAAAAATGTGTGGCCGGAACATCGGACAATAGTCTTAGTGCCGAGCCACTGCAAACTTCCTTACTGGCAGGTCTTGGAGTGAGATATAAAGTGAATGGACGTTTCGCCTTGTTTGCCGAACCTACAATTTCACATCATTTCGATACATCTTCGGACACAAGAAGTCTGTATACAGAGCGTCCTACTAATATAAACCTGTCATGTGGACTGCGCATGACCTATTGACAAGACTTCTATGGAAATGAGTGTTCTGGTTATAAATCTGAAGAGGTTTGCCCGTTGGGTCGTGTTGGCTGTGCTGGCTGTATTTACAATATCGTGTTCGGAAGATGTTTTAGATTGCGACCATCCGGATGTGGATTTGTTTGTCAGGCTGTTGAAATCGGGTCGATATTCTACACAAATATCTGATACTGCGGGGAGAATGCCACGCTTTAGTGCAGAAGACATAGGAGAACTGCTGATGTATGCAGATGACTTGAGTGATATCCCGTCTTTCCCACTGGCACCGGTATCTTATTCGGCGGGAGGAAAATTACGCTTGGGTGAATGCATCTTATGGACAATAGAAACAATACGCCTGGGGCACAACGCTTCCATGGGATGCAAGCTTGTACATATTGATGCGGATAATTATGAGGGTATATATTTTCTGTCAGATGCGGAAGTTCTGGATGCTGTGGAACGTTATCGGCTTTGGTGGAAAAACAGGAAGTATCCGAGGACAATGTGGACCATTGACCCGTGCAACAACGAACCGCTTTGCGGGAGCAGTTATATGTGGTGGTGACCATAAGGCCTGAATGTTTGAGTAAATTCATCAGTTAAGTTTTATTCCTTTTCTTTAAGAAAGAATCAAGTCCCCTGTCTTTATGACTCCACCGTTCTTGTCACACGTACAAGCGCATGCTTTCCCGGATCATATTCTGTCCGGAACAGTTGTAAAACAGGTCTTCAAACATGTTGCCGATAACATTTTCAATGTCATGCATGCCATGGTGTTCCCCGGATTTCGGGGAGGACATGGCAAACGGAAACTCCTGCCTGTCTGCCAGGTAAAGGTCATTTGTCGTTCCCGTTTCTTACGGCTTTGATATCCGACCTCTTCTCCTCCGCGAGAACGGTTGTATGGCTCCCGTCCAGGTCAACACTTGACATATCCAATTCCGTGCGGTGCCTGTCAAGTAACTTAATTCATAAGGATTTCCATTCACCGGTCTTGCTCCATTTGTTGTAATGGTGCTACACGGTACCGTATGTCAGCACCTTGCCGCTGAATAAGGCTTTCACCGGAAGGAGAGTTCATTGGCATCTGGTCTTGAGTTTGTACAAAATGGCGTTTATCACTTCTATTATGCAACTTTGAGTCACATAACCACGTTTTGTCTTGGAAAGATAAGGCAATATCTCGTTTTTTATCGTATCTTTGTCGAGCACGGTGTACATAGGTTTTTCTTTATATAGAAGTTTGGTCACCCATAATAAAGAAATAATTCGCTTTGTACGCTATGCTTTAACATATTCATACAAAATTAAGAATCTAACATAAGTTTAAATTACTTCATTAAAAAAACATCCGATGAAAAAACTTATTGCGATTGTTGCCGTGATAACAACTCTTCACATGGTTTTTATGCAGCATTTACAAGCCCAAGATATTTCCCAGACAGAACAAACTTATGAAACTCTTGCTGATGAGGAATATCCAAATTATGATGGGCACGAAGAATATGAAGGCGGGATTCATAAGGAATTGAAAACTAAATTTATCGAAGGCTCTGCTTTCTTCATGAGCTGGATAGCTGCAGCTTTTGTTATCGGTCTGGCTTTCTGTATAGAACGTATTATTTACCTTAGTTTGTCCGAGATTAACACTAAGAAGTTCATAGCCTCAATTGAAGATGCGATAGATAAAGGCGATGTTGAAGCTGCAAAAGATATAGCCCGCAATACAAGAGGACCTGTCGCATCCATTTACTATCAGGGGTTAATGAGATTGGACCAGGGCATTGATGTTGTAGAGAAGTCGGTGGTTTCTTACGGAGGGGTTCAGGCCGGTTATCTGGAAAAAGGCTGTTCATGGATTACATTGTTTATAGCAATGTCTCCTTCTTTGGGTTTTTTAGGTACAGTGATAGGGATGGTACAGGCCTTTGATAAAATTCAACTGGCTGGCGACATCTCTGCAACAGTCGTTGCCGGAGGTATGAAAGTAGCTCTGATTACCACCATCTTTGGATTGATTGTAGCTCTGATATTACAGTTGTTCTATAACTATATTCTATCTAAAATTGAGACCATTACGAATGATATGGAAGATTCGACAGTTACATTGTTGGATATGGCCATCAAATATGAACTTAGATACAAGAATAATCTTTGAAGATGGGAAGAAGGTTTAAAATTCAAAATGTTTCAGCATGCGTACTGTATGTAATTCTTGCTACTATCTTTGTTGTATTGTGCTTTTTCTTTTTTGGAGGTGAGACTTCAGTAGAGCAACGATTAGTGGCAGATACTTCTATTCCTGAACCTGCACAGACCGATGTCTTGATATATCTGATATATGCCTTGCTTGCCACTACACTTCTCGTAACGGTTATTTCTATCATTTATCATTTTGGCCAATCATTTGCCGATTCACCTAGAACAGCTCTGAATACACTGACCGGTGTGGCTGTACTCATTGCACTGATGGCTGTTTCCTGGTTTATGGGGAGTGATAAGCCTTTGATTATTCCCGGCTATGATGGCTCAGAGAATGTATCTTTCTGGCTGAAAATTGCGGATATGTTCTTGTACACCATATATATACAGCTGGCGGCAATAATATTGTTGATATTGGGCTTTGGTATAAATAAAAAGATTAAAAATATAATCTAAGGAGGTGTGAAATGATAAACGGAAAGCGCAGGAAGAAAGTGCCTGAGATTAATTCCAGTTCTACGGCAGATATAGCTTTTTTGCTGCTTATATTCTTTCTGATAACCACATCGATGGAGACTGACAGTGGGCTGGCAAGGCAGTTGCCAAGGCCGCCGGAAGAGAATCTGCAAGAAGAAATGCAGTTGAAGGAGCGCAATGTGTTAAGAATCTATCTGAATTTCAACAATGAGATTATGTGCGGAGAAGATTATATCAATATATCGGATATACGCCAAAGAGCTAAAATCTTCATTTCCAATCCGACAGATGATGAAGCCTTGCCGGAAAAACAAGCGGTTGACATACCTTTCTTTGGCTCCATGATGGTAACGAAAAATCATATTATTTCTTTACGTTGCGACAGAGGTACGTCATACAAAGCATATATTGCCGTCCAAAATGAATTGATTGCGGCATACAATGAATTGCGTGACGAAATATCACGTTCAAAATGGGGAAAGGCCTATTCTTCCCTAAACAAAGAACAGCGTAGAGCTGTACGCGAGATTTATCCCCAGAGAATATCAGAAGCGGAACCCCAAAATATGGAGGATAGAAAGAATGGGCAGATTTAACAGAACGGGCAGAAGGGAGATTCCTACGCTGAACACATCTTCTTTGCCGGATCTTATTTTTACCCTCCTGTTCTTTTTTATGATAGTAACAACAATCAGTGAGGTCAGGCTGAAAGTGGAATTTCGTGTACCTCAGGCTACTGAATTGGAGAAGTTGGAACGTAAATCCCTGGTGACATTCATCTATATAGGAAAACCTTCGGTTGAATTTCGTAGCAAACTGGGTAATGAAAGCCGTATCCAGTTGAATGATGCTTTTGCTGAAGTTGATGAAATCCAAGACTATATTATTGGAGAGCGTGCAAGCTTGAAAGAAGAAGACCGACCACTAATGCAGGTATCACTGAAAATAGATGAAGATACAAAGATGGGCATAGTGACAGAAGTCAAGGAAGCGCTACGCAGGGCTTACGCACTAAAGATTAACTATTCTGCACAAGAACGTCGTTAAAGTGTAATAGTCAACAAGACTTGTTCTGACTGTTACGCATAAAAAGAATAATATGCTTCTGCAATATCACCAGCAATAGCTCCAATTATGCCTGCACCACCACCTGAAGATATGGCATCTTCATAATCTGTTATATCACCGGCAACCGCCCCCAATAATGGACCTTTATTGGGGGCGGTCTCAAAGAATAGTTTTGTTTGCATTCATATTTAACCTATTCTTGTTTCCTTGAATCTGTCTTAGGCAAAAATGTCACTACGCTCTACATAGGCAATGATATCACCTTTGTTTAATACATCTCCTTGTTTTGCGCAGATTTCCACTATGCGGCCTGAGAATCCTGTAACAACCTTTTCGTATTCTCCCCATGGAGTCGAGATGTAGCAGAATGCTTCGTCATGTTGATATTTCCTGCCAATGAACGGTGTAGATGAAGGACCGTCTACTGATACCTCCCACAGAATTTGCCCCCTGGAGGGTGCGATGATTGGATCTGCTTTCGCCCGTTTCAGCTTTCTTATTTCTTCTTCCGAAACAGTCTCTTTTGCCAAAGCTATATCTTTTGCCCGCATCAGTTCTTCTTCAAAGCGTTTTTGGGCGATACCTGATTTATAATCGCGATATTGGCGGTCGTGCATAGCCAGTTCGAACAATTCTTCATCATTTTCACCGTATTCCCAACCATTGTCATCCATTTCCTTTCGGTATTGGCCGAGTGCATCAGGATAATTTAATTGCGGGTCAGTGTCAGTAAATTCATACCCTTTCGATTTAGCCAACTCTATGATTTCCGGTGCGAGTTTGCCGGGCAGACGTCCGCTCTTTCCCAAAATCATGTCCCATGTATGGTTGTCTATCATAGTCCACCTCTCTTCGCCCTTTATCATTTGCATAAGGTTCATCAAAGCAACATTTTTCACATATTGGCTGAAGGGAGTCACCAAAGGCGGATAGCCTAATTTCGGCCAAACGTATTCCACCTCGTCAAACAACATAACAAGAAGATCATCTATACTGATTTCCGGCTCTTTTTTCCCTTTTAATATCATGTTGATACCCGAATGGACACCCTTCAAATCTGCCATCATGGATCCCATCATACCACCTGGTAAACCGCATTTCAACAGGAGCGAAGACATGTGCTTGTTTGTCGGGTCCATGAAGTACCCCAGAAAGTCGTCAATGAATTCTTGTGTCATGGCTCTTGTCTTCATGTAGGCTTTCATGTTTATTTCCGGCACTTGGAATCCCTTGTCTTTCAGCATGGCCTGTACCGATATTACATCAGGATGCACTTTTCCCCACGACATAGGCTCCATAGCTACGTCAATAATGTCCGCGCCATTTTCACATACTTCCAGTATGGAAGCCATGGAAAGCCCCGGTCCGCTATGTCCATGATATTGTATCAGCACATCCGGGTGTCTTTCCTTAATTTTTTTCACCAGCTTTCCAAGCATGCCGGGGCGTCCTATGCCAGCCATGTCTTTAAGGCATATTTCCGGTGCACCGGCTTCAACAAGCTGGTCAGCTATTTGAGTATAATATTCTACTGTATGAACAGGAGAATGAGTTATGCAGAGCGTAGCCTGCGGTATCATGCCAGCCTCCAGGGCATATTTGATGGAAGGTATGATGTTTCGGGTTTCGTTCAGTCCACAGAATATACGTGTTATATCCACACCTTGTGCATGCTTTACTTTGTACATAAGGCGGCGTACATCGGCCGGCACAGGGTACATGCGCAATCCATTCAGTCCGCGGTCGAGCATATGTGTCTGGATGCCCGCTTCATTGAATGGTTTGGTAAAAGCCCGTACGGCTTTGTTCGGATTCTCGCCGTACAACAGATTCACCTGCTCGAAAGCCCCTCCATTGGTTTCTACTCGTGCGAAGCATCCCATTTCGATAATCAGTGGAGCGACCCGTTCTAACTGGTCTTTTCGTGGCTGGTACTTACCGGAAGACTGCCACATGTCCCGATAAACGAGACTGAATTTAATTTCCTTTTTCATAAAAAATACACTTCATGCTTTTTTATCTTTATGTTCATATATGCAAATATAGAGGTTTGGTTGTTATGTATACTACAAATTTATACGAAAAAAATACGGGAAATATATGTTATATATCACAAGATAACGGGTTGTGAGCCGTTCTTCGGCCGGTGAATAGGTTTATCGGTTACTGACGTTATATATTCTGCGGATACAGAATGTGTACCGCACGTGCATAATGTATGTTATGCGCGCGGGCATGTTATGTGTGGCAACATGCAGATATTCAAATGGGAAATTTTATTTACGCGGTTTGTCTTTGAGTGCATGGAAACGTATTCTGAATACCACAGTGTCTGCCAAGAAATAATTGAAGATTCCGGATATGAGCAGGGCCGCAAAGTTGCAATAAATAACACTCCATCCAAAAATCTTTTCAAAAAGGAGCAGGAACAGCATCTTTATCAGAAAACCGGCAATGGAAGAAAGGTTGAAAATGAAAAAGCGGTAACAGAAATCGCGCGTATTCTTATTGTGGATACGTTTTTTCCATATCCAGTAGTATGACCACAGAAAATTGCTTAATACGGCAAACTCGAATGATATGACAGGAGACAGTATATATACTGTCCAATATGTGTCGAACAAGAAATCGGAACATATCCACAAGACAAGCGTGTCTATTCCTGTACCAAACAATCGGGTTGCTAAAAATTCTAAATATTTAAGCAAGATGAATAGCGGTTTTATTCGTTGTGTTTAAGGATTATAGGGCTTCAGAGGGTCACGTTCTGATAATATCCGGCGGTCTTTGGCAAACTGGACTAAATGAGCCGTGAACAGGAATACGGCAATTCCAATTCCTATAATGTCAAATACACCAAACTTATAGCCATGTATGCTGAAGTGTACTTTTACCCACGGAGTGTACATGCATAATGTATTGATGATGATTACAACCAGCCGGAACTCTGTAGGGCCGAATCTGCCATAAGTCAGCCGGAATTCATCTTTTATTATAGTGCAGATGTATGTATAAATGGAAAGGACCAGATAACCGGCCAGGACCAGCAGCGTTATCTCCAGCTTGAACATCGGTGACAGGCCGAATCCTATGCACATTATGCAAATGGTGGTGGCGTCCAGTGTGTGGTCAATGAAGAAACCATATATAGGCCTCTGTGTATTGCGTACCCGTGCAAGTGTACCATCTAAGCTGTCTCCATACCAGTTGATTAACAATCCTGCGGAAGACAACCATAGATATTTTATATTGATGTTTGCCAATATGCAGCCTGCTGCACAGATTATCGCTCCAGACAACCCGATATATGTCAATATATCTGATGTCATCCATCGTGGTTGCCTTTGAGCCAGCCATATCAGGGCTTTTTTTTCGGCCTCGTTTAGAATTGAAGTCTGAATCCTCGCAGACAATTCCTTCCCCATTTTTTAGTTATTTTTCCATATTTGCGACAAAAGTACATCTTCTTTTGTATATTAGCTCTTTACCCTACGTCTTTTTTACGACTGTTTAACAAAAGAGTATTTCCCCATTTTTACCGTGTATTAAGTTTATTGATATGTGTGACAGGAATGTCTTTACGCCGTTCATTGGAATACTATCTGGAAATGGGTCAGTCCGTCAGGATAAGTTCGCAAAGAGAAAGTACAGCCATGTTTAGTCAGCACTTCCCGGATAAACATCAGTCCTATTCCCTGACCGTTGATTTTGGTGGAAAAGAATGGGGTGAACAGTTTTGATTCATTCTCTTTGTTTATTCCCGCACCGTTGTCTACAATTTCTATAGATGCCGGGTATATTGTCCGTATCGTGATTTGTCCAGGCTTATCTTCTCCTACAATTTTGTCTATGCTCTCTGCCGCGTTCTTGATGATATTTACCAGTACTTGTTCAAAGAGCGAAATGTCCAGACGTACGGTGTTTATTCTCTCGTCACACTCAAGGTTCAGTGTTATGTTATGTTCGTTGCACATTCCTTCCATAAAACGTTTGCACGAAGCGGCCAGATCATTCAATCTTATAGGCTGCAATACGGGTTCGGGTATCTTTACAACATCGGCAAATCTGGTTATGAAATGACTCATGGACAGACAGCGTTCCATACATGTATTCATTATCTCACAAAGATCTTCTGTCCCGTTCTTTTCAGACAGTACTTTGCAAGTAGTATCGATGGTAGAGATTATACCGGCAGTACTATTGTTCACTTCATGTGCCATCAGACGTATAACCCTTTCGTAAGCTTTTCGTTCTACTTTGATTACGTCTTCTGTCATGTTCTCAACCAAGTAGAAGCCATGCTTGAAGCCACGGTCTATAAAATAAGAATGGGAGCATTTGTAGACACTCGCATCATTCAGGCGCACAATCGTGGTCTTATCCATAGGGATAGCAGCCAGTTCGTTGGCCAGCGTTGTATCCAGTTGGCTCATCCGTTTGCCGTATACTTCCTCTGGCGTATTGGCGCCTATCATTTTTGTGGCGACGGGGTTCATTTGTGATATTTCTTCATTTAGGGTCATTATGATTATTCCCAAAGGTGATGACTGTATAAGCAGGTCGAGGAAATGGTTCTGCTCCCGCACGTGTAGTCTTTCGTTTTTCAGCTGATCCATTATGCGGTTGAATATGTACACTATACGGTCCGCTTCATACTGTCCTACAGGCTTCAGTCGGCTACTGAAGTCTTGTTCACGCAGCAGTTCCATCCCGTTGCCTATGCTGTTCATCAGTTTTACGATTTTTTTGTAGAAGGCTATGAGATAAAGCAGAAGGATAAATATGCCGGACTCTGCCAGCAACACGTGGTAGCCGGACACTTCATGCAAAAAGTAATACAATAATACTCCCAGCCCCAGCAAAAGTAATGCGAGTATAGAGAACAGATAATTTATTCGCACTTTATATCAGTTATATAGATTTGCAATGTTTATGTTGTATTTTTCCAATCTTCTGTAAAGGGCGGCACGGCTTATTCCTAATGCTGAGGCAGTCTGGCTGAGGTTGTTTTTGTATGTATCCAAAGCCTGCAAAATTGTTTGCTTCTCGATTTCCTCCAGTGTCATTCCTGTAAAACCGGTGGCTGTTTTCGATTTCTGCTCGATGTCCTGATGACTTGAATATTGTGCATTGAAGTCAGATGTATCAAGTATTTCTTTACCTGATATCAATATAGTACGTTCTACAAGGTTCTTTAATTCACGGATGTTGCCGGGATATGGTAGGTGTGACAGGAAATTCATGGCATCGGCTGTAAACTCCGTTCGTGGCAATCCGTTGAGGCTTGTCAGCTTATCGGCAAAATAACGTGCCAGTAGCGGGATATCCTCTTGTCTCTCGCGCAGTGCAGGCAGTCGTAGAGTTATCAGGTTAATGCGATAGAAAAGGTCCTCCCGGAATGTATGTTCGGAAACCATCTTGTGCAAGTCGGCATTGGTAGCCGATACTATACGTACGTCAACCTTGTGAGGCCGGCTGTCGCCCAGCATTTCGAAAGTCTGGTCTTGCAGTACTCTCAGTAGTTTTACCTGGCAAGACATGTCCAGTTCGCCTATTTCGTCCAAAAATATTGTTCCATTGTTGGCCAGTTCGAAGCGTCCCGTCCTGTCTGATATGGCATCGGTAAATGCCCCTTTCTTGTGGCCGAACATTTCACTTTCAAACAAGGTCTGTGATATTCCGCCAAGATTGACTTTTACAAATGGCTGTTTTGCTCGTGGACTGTTGTAATGGATTGCTTCGGCAATCAGTTCTTTGCCAGTTCCGCTTTCACCTGTTACCAATACTGGAGCATTGGTGCGGGCTATGCGTGCTACTATGTCCAGAACCTCTGTCAATTCTTTAGACCGGCCTATGATGTTGCTGCGTTTTAAGGCTGGAGTTTTTTCTTTATCATTTTCTTGCCTTGCCGGACTCAGTTCCAATGCCGTCTGAATGCGTTGCAGCAGGGCTGCGTTATTCCATGGCTTAGTGATGAAGTCGAATGCTCCGGCGCGCATGCCCTGTACGGCAAGTTGGATGCTTCCCCAAGCCGTCATGAGTATGACAGGTACATCGGGGCGAAACAGTTTTACTTGTTTCAGTAACGTAAGGCCTTCTTCTCCGCTTGTGGATAGCGTGAAGTTCATATCCATAAGTATCAGTTCCGGTATGCTTGTACGTATGGTATCCATCGCTTCGCGTGGGCCAGATACGGCATGCACTTCATATCCGGCATGTCCCAGCATGAAGCGGAGAGAAGAACGTATGGCATTGTCATCGTCTATTATAAGTATCATATATGATTACCTCAATTGGTCTGACATGTCCGCAAAAGTACGTAAATTAGTTCGTTATTTTCTAACTATATCTTCAAAATCGGCTTCAAGCTCCTTGTTTTGTTCGAAATCCCAAAGTGTAAGACTCCTGATTTGGTAGAAGTAATACCAGTAATAGTACAATTCGGATATATGTTCCTGTCTTGCTTCATCCTTTGAGTTTTGGGCATCGTTAAGGTCAAGTGTACTAATTTTTCCTATCATGAATGTTTCCACACTGGTTTTGTATCTTTTCTCTGCTATCAGGTCAGCCTCTTCGGCTATCTCCAATTGCTGGGCCTGGTTGTTGAAGTTGGACACCAGCAGAAAGATATCCTGGTTGAAGTCCATTTGTTCTTTTCTGATGCGTGACATTTCCAATTCACGGTTGCTTTTGGCAACTTTCACCTGTCCCCGCCGTTTCCCCCAGTCCAGTATTGGGATTGATACTCCCACTTCCACAATCTGATTGTCTAACAGGTCTCTGTATGATGAAGCGAGCTTCCGGTTCTGGCCGGATAAACCGATACTGGCAAAGAGATTGATGCTGCGCAGGTTACCTTTGGCCGTAGCCACTTCGTAGTCGGCTTCCAACTGTCTGCGGCGGATGTTCTGGGCGAATGAGTTGCGCTCCAAGGCCTTCTCAAGCACATCTTTATACTCTATGTCAATGGAAGGTACTGCTTCAGGCAGTATAGGATTGAGGCTCTCTGTCTCGGACACACCGAGGAATGAACGAAGTTGAAACATTTGTGCATTGAGGTTGCTTTCGGCTTCCGTAAGGTCGGCTTTGCCCTGAAGGGCGTTCAATTCCAGTTGCAGCAAGTCGTTCTCCGATATCTGTCCCATTTTACGCTTGGCTATGGCCACTTCGTATAGCCGATCGGCATTCTCTTTGTTCTGACGGGCAGTGACAAGCATCTCCTTTGCCAGCAGCAGGTTAAAGAAATAGGTGATAGTAGTCATGGTGACTTCTTCCGTAGCCGATATGAATGTGGCTTTTGCCTCGGCATAACGCACAGGCTCTATACGGCGGTCCCATTTTATGGTATTTACACCGAAGACGGGTTGCGTCAGTTCCAACGACACTGGTATCGACATGAACTGGCGGCTGCCTCCGCTACCCAGCTGACGGACATGGTCAAGCGATGAGGTTAGCGACAGTGTGCCGCCTGTCAGCCAGATGTTCTGGTCGATGGAGATTTCGCCCGACAAGCCCAAGGTGTTGTTGCGGACAAACGTGTACGAGCCGTCCGAATTCTGGTAAGAACTGTAAGATTTGTTGTAACTTGGCAGCGTGGCAGTGAAGTTAACCTCCGGCAACAGGTTGGCACGGAATGTGCGGTACTCCCAATACGCAGTCTTCAGCTCGTTGAGAGCCACAGCAGCATCAACAGACTGTATCCTCGCCAGGGCAATAGCTTCGGGGAGTGTTATGTCGCGCTCATATTTCAGGCTGTCTGTTTGGGCAGATAGTGAAGAGGATGTAAGGAGGCAGATGTACGTTAACAGGATTTTTCTCATGCTTTACTCTTTTTAGACTTAACTACGGTCTTAAGGCAAAGACCGTGCCAATCCGCAAGAGAATCGCTGTGAGGGGGATAGTGTCCGTAATCGGACATTTGCTCTGTCCGTTTGTGGACGCTTTGCCACAAATCATTTACGTTTAAATAGCTTCCTGAATCTGCGTATGAATTTTAATCCCAGCATAAACCCTTCGAGTACTAACATTCCTTTGTTGAAGCACTTTGCTATATTGCCGGCACGTGCAGCAGTGGGCACAATAGGAGATATTATGCTCTTTCCCAGCTTGTCCACTGTCATTTTCTGTTTTTGTATTTCCTGCAATATTTCAGTTTTTCTTGCGATGAGCTCATCTATGGTGGCAGGAATGTGTTTCGTCATATTGTTACTTGTAAGCATGCCTTTTCAATCGGTCTTTTTCAGCAACAATCCTCCGATGAATCTTATCATAGGATTAATAATCAGTTTTTTGCGGTATATCACCAGTAATACCGCCAACAATATATATATGCCGGTTACAATGCAGAAACTCACAATGAGTCCTCCCACAGCCGGAGCCATCATATATGCCAGCATAAACGTAAGGTAAAACAAAGCCGTCATGCCCAAAACTACAGTCAGCAAGATAGTTAGAAGCCAGGATAGCAGCAGAGACAGCTTTTCTGTTATCTCCAGCTTAGTATATTCTTTCTGCAGATTCAGATATTTCTTGAATTCAATTACCAGTTGCCGGATATCCTTTATGTCTTTTTCGTCTGGAAACATGATGGCCTCGTTCTTTTCCCGGATTGTTCAGGCTTCTTCATTCTTGAGTTCCGAAGCAATTTCTTCCACAAGATTATCCATCTCATTTTTGTTGAGGCGGATACCTTTTTTGCGCAGGATTTCGGCAATCTTGTTGCGCGTCTTTTCTCCCTTTTCCGGAGCAAATAAAATGCCGAGGGTGGCCCCTATGGCAGCACCACTTAAAAATGCGACTAAAACATTCAAGCTTTTCATTAGTAATCCTTTCTTTTTAAAGTTCTTGCCACAAAGATAATGAATTTTTCTTTATATACAGTGCTATGAAGCCTGTCTTTTTATGCTGATTGCACGTATTAGGTATGTCAGGGTATATGACGTATATTACACACGTCTTGTACGCATTTCCCGCATGCGTCGTACATGTCAGGAGGAAAAGGGAAACATGTCGGATTATTGTGTCGCATCAAGTAGGTATATTGGCGTCCCGTCGGCCTTTTCCACGGTAAAATTCTTTCCTTTTATTTCATTATGCGTACATTTGCAGCCGTTAGCAGAGTTTGTCGGAGATGAAGAATATTCTAAAAGATTTGCGTCGTACTGACCACAAACGCTATTTGGGCGGGATTGACATATTCAAATACATAGGCCCAGGCCTGCTGGTGACTGTCGGTTTCATAGATCCCGGGAACTGGGCATCCAATTTTGCGGCAGGCTCAGCTTTCGGCTACGGACTGTTGTGGGTCGTTACGCTTTCCACCGTCATGCTGATTATCTTGCAGCACAATGTGGCCCATCTGGGCATCGTAACCGGCTTGTGCCTGTCAGAAGCAGCTACCCGGTATACTCCACGCTGGGTGTCGCGACCAATATTGGGCACTGCAGTACTGGCCTCCATCTCAACATCCCTGGCCGAGATACTTGGTGGCGCCATAGCTTTGCAGATGTTGTTTGGTATACCGATAATGTGTGGAGCGGTGTTGACGGTCGCTTTTGTGCTGGTGATGCTCTTTACCAATTCGTATAAGAAGATAGAACGTGCCATCATAGCTTTCGTGTCTGTTATAGGGCTTTCGTTTATATACGAACTGTTCTTGATAGATATCGATTGGGGGGCGGCAGTTCGCGGATGGGTCGTCCCTTCCATGCCTCAGGGCAGCATGCTGGTGGTGATGAGTGTGTTGGGTGCTGTGGTGATGCCCCACAATCTCTTTCTTCATTCAGAGGTGATACAAAGCCATGAGTACAACAAGCGCGATGACACCTCTATACGCCGTATGCTGAAGTACGAGTTGTTCGACACGTTCTTCTCCATGTTCGTGGGATGGGGTATAAACAGTGCCATGATACTGCTGGCGGCTTCCACATTTTTCAATCACGGCGTGCAGGTGGAAGAACTGCAGCAGGCAAAGTCTCTGCTCGAACCGTTGCTTGGCGGCAGCGCCTCGGTAATATTCGCTTTGGCTTTGTTAATGGCGGGAATATCGTCAACCATTACCAGCGGCATGGCAGCCGGCTCCATATTTGCCGGTATATTCGGCGAGTCTTATTATATAAAAGACAGCCATTCGCAGGTTGGAGTAGTATTATCGTTGGGCATTGCATTGCTGTTGATATTCTTTATAGGAAATCCTTTCAAGGGACTGCTGCTTTCGCAGATGGTGCTTAGCATGCAGCTGCCTTTTACTGTATTCCTACAGGTTACGCTTACATCTTCGCGCAAAGTGATGGGGAAGTATGCCAACAGCAAGTGGAATGCTTTCGTGCTTTATTCCATAGCCGTGGTGGTAACGTTACTGAATGTCTGGTTGCTCGTCTCCGAGCTGTTGTGATACGGGTGAGAGAGGCATGTCAATCTATACTCTATTGCTTCCCGGTCATAATCTTCAGAACCAATTTATCAGTCTCATTCATACCCTTGGAACCAATCTGGGTGAGATTCCGTATGGTCTGGTCTACATCGGCATCGATAATTCCTTCCACGGAAGTCACAGTGCGGTTCTCCATGGCCATAATTGCTGACAGTACTGCTGTCGATACACCGGTGGTGACTTTCAGGGCACAGCTTGGCTTGGCTCCGTCGCAGATCATTCCGGTGAGATTGGCTATCATGTTTTGTACGGCATAAGTAATCTGCCTGTAATCGCCTCCCATCAGCAGAGTGATGCCGCAACTGGAACCGGTGGCAGCTATGACACATCCGCACAATGCAGACAGGCGTCCCAGGTTCTGCTTTATGTAAATAACGGTCAGATGGCTCAGCATGAGGGCGCGGATAAGTTCTTCTTCCGTATTCCCGTTTTCTTCGGCGAATATCACCACCGGCAATGTCGCTGAAATACCCTGGTTGCCGCTGCCCGAATTACTCATCACCGGAATCATGGCCCCAGCCATCCTGGCGTCGCAAGCTCCGGATGTATATGAGAGAATATGTGAAAAGATACTGTCCCCCATAATGCTGTGTTCGTAGTTACCTATCAGCATTCTCCCCAGTCCATGACCGTAATCACCATTGAAAGAACGCTCTGCTGCACTTTTGTTCAGACGGGCGGTTTCCAGAATGAAACGTATTTCGTTTAATGGGGCTGTCATTGCAAACTGGTAAACCTTGCACATGTTAAGTTCCGGTTCCTGCTCCTTCTCATCTGTGGAGGCAGACAAATGTTTATCAAGCAACACCTTACCATTACGGGATAAGTATTGGAACTCTGTATGGCTCCCGGCGATGACAGCCGTGGCGGAATCAGTTTCCGCCCTACATTCTACCTCTATATACAATTTCTCTTTTATTCCTTCTTTCAGAGCTATATGTATGCGCTTCTCTTCGATGAAGCGTTTACCTTCCTCTACCGATTGTCGGTTGCAATCTTTCAATACTTCGAGCTTGTATCCTGACTTTCCAATCAATGCCCCCAGGGCTATGGCTATGGGTAGCCCTATCATTCCTGTTCCGGGAATACCCACGCCCATGGCGTTTTTCAGGATATTGGCGCTCAAAGAAACCGTTATCATCTCCGGACGAAGTCCTAATGTCTCGGTAGCTTTGGCAACGCAAAGAGCTACAGCCATAGGCTCTGTACATCCGATGGTAGGAACCACTTCACGCTTCACAAGGTTTATTATACTATTTATTTCGGATTTGTTCATATTATATGTATTTTTAATGATGCAAAAGTAAGTAAATTCCAAAAAGAAGCGTAATTTTGCAACGTTTTCATACGCTGTATAAATTATAAATACAGTATGCAGAATCTGGTTAACGGCATACCGTACCAGTGCATAATGTCTGCTATATACAATAAAATGATAATACAAACCAATAATAAGTTTCTTAGATGAGATTCAAAACAGTAATTCCAGCTCTGTTCCTGACACTATTATTTCATGGATGCATAAGTGATGAAGCATTGAATGTGGAGGCGGCTATCGACGGATGTACAGGGAGTGATGTGCAGTTGGCAATCATAAGTAAACAAAGCTCCAATAAGACTATAGACATATATATCAACAAAAGTGCAGACTTATCTTCGCAAGACTTTCAGTTTACCCTATCCGAAGGAGCGACTATGCAAGCCGATATTGTGGAAGGGGATACTGACGACACTTATGATTTCAGCGCAAACAATCCTCGTTACTTTACCGTTACATCGGAGGATGGCTCCAACTCACCGGTGTATACAATAACGGTGATACAGGCTGAATTGCCAACCGAGTTCCATTTCGAAAAGTTATCGGAAAATAGTACAGACTATCATATCTTGTATGAATACGATCTTGACGATCCTTCCAAGGCATTGCAATGGTCCAGCGGTAATCCGGGATTTCTGCTGACTGGGATGGCTGCCAGTGCAGAGGACTATCCCACTGTACAGATAACTGACGGATATAGTGGAAATGCCGTCAAACTGGAAACCAAGGATACCGGCAGTTTCGGTGCAATGGTGGGAATGCGTATCGCTGCGGGAAATCTTTTCGTCGGTTCGTTTGATGTCACTAATGCTATACAAAATCCCCTTGAAGCCACACGTTTCGGATATCCATTCTCGCAGAGGCCGGTACGGATGACCGGATATTATAAATATAACTCCGGAGGAACAATGACAGATGAAAATGGCGACCTTATGGACGAGCAAGACAAAGGTGACATCTATGCTGTATTGTATGAAGCAGCATCAAACAGTTATACTTTGGATGGAGACCTTTTCCCGTTGGATGGGCCAATAAATAAGAATATCGCATTGATGGCGCGTATAGAAGAAACTGAAGAAACCGATGAGTGGGAATGGTTTGACTTGGAATTTACAGAGCAGAATGGCAAGACGGTAACTGACGAAGATTTGACAAGTGGAAAATACAAATTAGCGGTGGTATTCTCGTCCAGCATAAAGGGTGCATACTTTCAGGGAGCTGTGGGAAGCACTTTATGGATAGACGAGGTAACTATAGTGTGCGAATAAATATATAATGCCACACCAATTATCAAAGACATAAAAGACTGGATATGAAAAAATACATAATAACCCTTGTGGCATTAATAGCGGGAATAAACATTCTGCTTGCCCAAACAATGGAAAAAGAATATAAAGGATTGAATTGGACTTCGCTTCACGGACTGGAATATGAAATAAAAGCAGGCGTGAATATAGGAGGAACTTCTCCTTTACCTTTGCCGGAAGAGATAAGAAGCATAGACAGCTACAAGCCGGGATTATTTCTAACTATAGAAGGCAATGTAACTAAATGGCTTGATAAACAGAATCAGTGGGGGATTACCGTTGGCTTGCGTCTGGACAATAAAGGAATGAATACAAAAGCCACGGTAAAAAACTACGGAATGGAGATTTTAAATAACCTGGGAAGACCCATAAGCGGATTGTGGACGGGAGGAGTGAAAACAAAGGTAAGGATGTCGCTTATTACGGTTCCCGTATTGGGCACGTATCAAATTAACTCCCGATGGAGAATTTCAGCCGGCCCATACATCTCTTACTTGATGGATGGAGAATTTTCCGGTGATGTATATGAAGGACATCTGAGAACGCCGGATGCTACGGGTGAAAGTATTACATTCTCAGGAGACAGCAAGGCTACATATGATTTCTCTGACGATTTACGCAAAATCCAATGGGGAATACAAGCCGGGTGTATATGGAAGGCATATAAACATTTGAATGTACATGCTGACCTTACCTGGGGATTGAACGACATGTTCAACAAGGATTTCCAGACAATTACATTCGCTATGTATCCGATATACCTTAATGTAGGTTTCGGGTATAATTTTTGATAATACATTATATA
>CAZYVE010000011.1:0-50827 GCA_964651035.1 uncultured Bacteroides sp. | reverse complement strand
TATCCAATTCCTTGCGTTTCATTTCAGACAAAACACTACACATTAGCGGCACTGCAAGCATAAACGTCAGCATATCCGACACGGCCTGGCACATCTCGACCCCACGCAATCCCAGGAAATGTGGCAAAATAAAAATAAGGGGGATAAAAAACAATCCTTGTCTTGCCGAAGATAAGATGGTAGCCCGTACGGATTTACGGATGGTCTGTAATGTCATATTGCTCACTATTATCCACGCGCCCAAAGGATAAGTGACAAGTTGCCAACGCAATGCCGCAGTACCGGTGGCAAGTACTGCTTCATCTCCTTTGCGGAACAGTTCAACGATTTCTTCTGCATAACAGAAACCCGCAACGACACATGCCACAAGAAAAACCACACCGACCTTAATGCAAAACCAGAAGCCCTTACGGACACGGGCATATAGCCCGGCTCCGTAATTGAAACCACAAACCGGCTGGAATCCTTGCCCGAAACCTATCAGGAAAGAGTTGATAAACATTCCTATGCGCGAAACAATAGACATGCCCGCAATGGCAGCATCACCATACACCCCCGCCGCAAGGTTAAGCAGAATGGTAGATACACTGGCCAGGCCCTGACGTGCAAGCGAAGGTGTGCCGCCTCCAATGATTTCTTTCACTAACGAAAGTGTAGGAGTAAAATTCCGGTAGCGTATATGTATATTGCTACCTATGCGAGTCATGCGGAAAAGCAGAAAGAAACTGCATACCTGACTGATGAACGTGGCCCATGCAGCACCTGCTATGCCCATGCCGAAAGTAAAAATAAACAAAGGGTCTAATCCCACGTTAATGACCGCCCCCGACACTATGCCCAGCATGGCATACGCCGCGTTACCCTGAAAACGCAACTGGCTGTTCATAACCAATGAAGCCGACATAAACGGTGTCCCCAACAATATGACACCAAGATATTGCCTGGTATAAGGAAGGATGGTAGGTGTGGAACCTAACAGCAATGAAAGAGGGTCCAGGAACATAAGTCCCAACACAGCAAGAAAAATACCTATGAAGAATGCCAGAAAAAATCCGGTGGCAGCCATCTTTTCGGCATTTGAAACGTCACGCGCACCGAGCCGTCGCGAAATGTAGTTGCCGGAACCGTGACCGAAAAAAAAGCCGATAGCCTGTATTATCGACATTAGTGAAAAGACTATCCCAACCGCTGCCGTGGACTGTGTGTCTATTTTCCCAACGAAATAGGTATCAGCCATGTTGTAAAACGAAGTCACAAGCATGCTGACTATGGTGGGAACAGCCAACGACATTATCAATCGTGGAACCGGAGCCGTAGTAAGATGGACGAAATTTTCTTGTGTAGTATGCGGATGGTAAAAGTACATCATTTTACTTAATAAACAATCTGCCAAGTCATCTGGTAAGTGAAGGCGCTTTGCATGGCAATAGCCAGACTGGCTGTTACTTCAATAGCAGTTCCAGCATATCTGCTATATTTCCCGCCATGGCAACATCACGTCCGGGGCGGCGAACCGTAAATCCGCCATCTTCCATTATGTCAACCTCAGTGTCTGACTGTATCTCACTGCTGGCATCAATACCGTTGCGCATCAGAGCCTTACGCGCCATGACGTAGCGGACTCCACTGCCGCAGAGACGGATATATGAACGGCATTCATGCAACACCCTGAACTGTCCTGTATCTGCATCAAACGCTATGTCCGGACTCGTGAAAAAACTTTTCAGGCTACCATCGAGGACGAGATCTTCAGGTACACCAGTCTTCACGCCTCTATCTTTGTCCATAAGCCATAGGCAATCGGCCATCTGTAAAGCCAGTTCCATGTCGTGGGTGGAAAGGAAAATGGTCTTTCCGGTTTGCCTGCTAAACCGATGCAACAGCTGCATGATTTCCACCTTACTGGGGAAGTCAAGGAAAGCTGTCGGTTCATCCAAATAAATCAATGGAGTCTCTTGTGCCAGTGCTTTGGCTATCATTACTTTCTGCCGCTCTCCGTCGCTAAGGGTATGAACCATGCGCAAAGACAAATGTTCTATCCCCACCATACTTATGGATTTTCTTACAACATACCGGTCATCCTCTCCCAACACTCCCCAAAATCCTGTGTACGGGCTGCGTCCCAAACCGACCAGTTCAAAAACGCTCAGATTGCGGATGTCACATCTGTCGGTCAGCACCACGCTCAACAAACGTGCCAACTGCTTATCCGTATATTCATTCAACAATTTACCTTGCAGACAAATCTCTCCGGAAAGACTTGGCTGGAAAGCCGAAAGAGTGCGCAGCAGAGTCGATTTTCCGACCCCGTTGGCTCCGAGCAGACATGTCAGCTCACCGGCACGTATGTCTGCAGTGATGCCAGAAGAGACTACACGTTTTCCATCCCTCGTATGATAACCTATGGACAGATTGTTTATATGTACCCGTGCAGATGATTGACGGTTCATTTATTTGCAGATTTACTTAGGCATACAGGCAAGCCATGCAGCCAGAGTTATATTATTCATTGCAAAACACTGATACTGTAGTTTGTTTATGTCCCAGGCTTCAGCCAGCGGTCAAGCCACCCGAAGAAGGTCCGTTGCCAGAGTATTCCATTTTGGGGTTTCAATACCCAATGGTTTTCATCCGGGAAAATAAGCAGTTCGGCAGGTATGCCACGCATCTTTGCTGCATCAAAAGCTGCCATCGTCTGGTTGGCAAGTATACGGTAATCTCTCTCGCCATGTATGCAGAGTATTGGTGCATCCCATTTATCAACAAAACGATGCGGCGAACTGTCAAAAGTACGCTGCGCAGTTTTATTACCTTTATCCCAATAAGCACCTCCCATATCCCAGTTGGCAAACCACTTCTCTTCCGTTTCCAGATACTGCATCTCCATATTGAAAATACCATCGTGTGCGATGAATGCCTTGAAGCGTCCTTCATGATGTCCTGCCAACCAGTAGACAGAAAATCCGCCGAAGCTTGCTCCCACGCACCCTAAACGCTCATTGTCAACAAAAGGTTCCTTGCTTACCTCATCTATGGCAGTCAGATAATCTTTCATGCACTGTCCGCCATAATCACCACTGATTGCTTCATTCCATTCTTTGCCAAAGCCGGGCATACCCCTGCGACATGGAGCAACTACAATGTAGTCATTGGCAGCCATAATCTGGAAGTTCCAGCGATAGCTCCAGAATTGGCTTAACGGGCTTTGCGGACCGCCTTCGCAATACAGCAATGCAGGATATTTTTTCTTCGAATCGAATTGCGGAGGGTATATCACCCATACAAGCATCTGTTTACCATCAGTAGTTTCTACCCAACGTTCTTCCACACGCCCCATTTCCAATTGGTCGTAAATATGCGTGTTTTCCTGCGTCAGCTGGCGGCATTCAGCATATTTATTCTTGGCCGCAGTACCTGGCGCTACAACGTATATCTCATCAGCTTGGCTCATACTGTGACGTGTAGCTATAAGATTGTTTCCACAAACAGCTATGCTACCGTAGTCGTGTATGCCGTCTGTAATCTTGACAGGACTTTTCCTTTCCTTCCAGTAGTCCAGCCCAAGGCTGTATATCTGCTCGGTACCATGCCATGTTGCAGTCAGGTAAAATCCATTCGAATCTGCCGTCCAAACGAAAGCATCCACATTTGTATCAAAACCGGTACTTGCGCAAAACTTCTCCTTGTTCTCCAGATCGATGACATACAGACGGTTCAGGTCGCTTTCATAACCGTCATGTTGCATGCTCAGCCAGGCGATATACCTGCCGTCCGGCGAAAACTGCGGGTTGATGTCATATCCTTCGTTATTGTCTACAGAAGAAGAAAATATCACTTGTTCCGTACCATGCGATGCACTTCCGGGCACAACCAGCCTTATATCTTTATCTTTACACAGGTTCACAGTCTCTCCCGTATTGAGGTCATACAGATAAATATCCGAGTCTGTGGACACCGCATATTCCAGCCCTGTCTTCTTGCGGCACGTGTAGGCAATCTTGTCCGACGCCGGGCTCCATACCAATTGTTCTATGCCCCCGAAAGGCTTCATTGGACTTTCGTAAGGCTCCCCCTCAAGCAGGTCTGTCACATTGCTGATGCTTTTTCCATCAAAATCAGCAACAAACGGATGCGGTGCAGAAGTCACCCATTCATCCCAATGTTTATACATCAGGTCATCTATAATGATGCCGCTGGCCTCCGGCAAGTCGGGATATTTCTCCGCCGTGGTTTGTTTTGTCTGTACCTGCGAAATGAAAAGCAGTTTTTCCCCGTCGGGCGAGAAAGCGAAGCCATCTATGCCACCTGTATAATCGGTAAGCCGGCGGCGGTCAGTACCGTCAGGATTCATTTCCCACACCTGGCTGTTTCCGCTTTCGTTGCTCAGGTATGCCAGTTTCTTGCCGTCTTTTATCCACACCGGCTGGCTTTCCTGCCAGTTATCATGAGTCAACTGTGTATTGCCGCTACCATCTGCATTCATCACAAAGATTTCCGTATTGCTCCTGTTGCGCGCCACGCTATAATAACTGACGGAATAAGCCACCTGTCCGCCATCTGGCGACACAACCACACCTCCAATACGTCCCATGGCCCATAAGGCCTCCGGTGTCAGACGTCTGTTTTCAATCTTAATGTCCGAGCGTCCGATATACAGGCTGTCTGCCTCATTACCATTACCGACAGAATCCTTACCTGCGCCGCCACAGGATGTCACTGCAAAGATGAATGCTGACATACATATTATATTTATCGTTCTCATTATTTATATATTTATTATTTCCATTATCTCGTAAGGCGGTATTACAGCGCGAAAATACTAATTAAACGTAAAATACGGGATTTTCATTAAACTTTTTATATTCCTTTGTGTCAAATTGCTGTAACCATTAAACTTAGTTAGATAATGAAAACAATGAAATTTGGCATTTTGATGATCCTGGGCGCCTTGTTTGTCGGCACAGGAAGTGTGAAAGCTCAGGATGAGCAGAAAAAATTCTCAGAAGAACGTATGCGCCTGCGCGCCGAATTGATGGCTTTGGATATGGCAGACAAATATGACCTTAACGAGAACCAGGTGAAACAGCTGACGGAAGCCAACCTGAACCTGCTGAAGCAACAAGGTAATACTCCGCGTCCACACTTCGACGGTCGCCAAGGATTCAGACACCGTGACCATAATGCCCGCCGTGGAGGATGCTGCTGCGGGAACTCTTGCAAGGAAGGTTGCTGCGGAAACTCATGCAAGGGCGGACAAGGTGAATTTGCTCCTCCAGCAGGAGACAACGGCCACGCACCTCTGTCGAAAGAAGAGTTGGATAAGCGCAAAGAAGAACAGGAAAAAGCCCGTGAAGAATTTAAGGCTGTCATCGAGGCTTACAACACTGCCCTGCAGAGCATACTGACAGAAGAGCAATACGAAGCTTACAAAAAACGGCAAATGCCGCCACGTGCTGAAAACAGGAAACCTGCTGATGCAAAACAGGCACAACCTAAATAATTACGCACAATAACTCTTTACAAAATAAGAAGAATCACAGAAGAGAAACCATTATACAGGTTTTTACTCTTCTGTGATTCTTGTTTTTTCACACAGGGAAGCATCTCCTTTATGATACTCCCCCATATAAATCAGACTTGTCTATCAGTCGATGTTCGGGTTAATAGAGTGCCACTCGCTGATAGCGGGCAATACACCCATTCCGATTACTTCATCACGCAATGTGCAGAGGTGCTTGTAGCTTTCCTGCAACTTGGCTTCTTCTTCCGGAGTACCTTTCAACTCTTTGTAGTGTACGCCTTCGGCTGTAATTTCTGTTTCCATAGCCATCATGATGTGGTCGAAACCATGGCTGTGTACATAGGTACCAGCAGGCCAGCAGAACGGTTTGCCACCCATAGCGGCAGCAATCATCTCAATGGATACGTAAGCCGGGCTCTGGAAAGAGGAACGTCCGCGCAGAGCTATGATGTTGGCACCACCCTTCGTCACCTTTGTCTGGATTTCGGCCCATTGTTCCTTCGTCAGTTCCGGAGTACCGATGATATCCAACAAAGGCTTACCGTCAACCTTGGCCGTTGAAGCATATACTGCCATCTGCTCTCCATGTCCGCCATAAGTACGGCAATTCTCAACCTTGTCAGGAGAAATATTGAAATGCTTGGCTAATTCGCTGCGCAGACGAGTGCTGTCGAGGGCAGCCAATGTAGTCACCTGCGAAGGTTTCAAACCGGAATACAACAATGTTATAAGGCCTGTGATATCGGCAGGATTAAAGATAACGACCACGTGTTTCACATCGGGGCAATATGCCTTTACGTTCTTACCGAATTCCTCAGCAATAGCAGCATTGCCTTTCAGCAGGTCTTCGCGGGTCATGCCGGCCTTACGGGCTGCGCCGCCGGAAGATACCACATATTTTGCACCCGTGAGCGCCTCCTTGATGTCGGAAGTAAAAGTGATGTTTACACCCTCGAAACCGCAGTGGAACAGTTCTTCTGCCACGCCTTCCAGCCCCGGAGCATAGGGGTCATAGAGACAGATGTTAGGAGTCAGATGCATCATAATGGCGGTCTGAGCCATGTTGGAACCAATCATACCGGCTGCACCTACGATAGTAAGTTTTTCATTTGTCAAGAATTCCATAATAAATTATATTTAAAAAATGAATGAATACGCATTATGCATGCTTTTTTTGGTGGTGCAAAGATAATTTATTTTCCAGTGAATTGTTCTTCCGGCTAAAACTATCTTAAGGAAATTGAGTTAATTTAAATATTCCTCTTACCTTTGCTTCCAATTTAGCAAAACGTGAAAACATAATGAATATAGAGTTAGGAAGATTCAACAGACTTAAGGTGGTAAAAGAAGTACCTTTCGGGCTGTATCTGGATGGAGGAGATGATGGCGAAATCCTCCTGCCGGCCCGCTACGTTCCCGAAGGCTGCCAACCCGGCGACGAGCTGGACGTCTTTATTTATCTCGACAACGAAGAGAGGCTTGTAGCCACCACACAGACTCCGCTGGTACAGGTTGGCGGTTTTGCCTGCCTCAAGGTATCGTGGGTCAACCAATACGGCGCATTCCTTGACTGGGGGCTGATGAAAGACCTGTTTGTCCCCTTCCGCGAACAGAAGGAACGGATGGAAGTGGGGAAACGCTATGTCATCCACGCCCACCTGGACAATGAGAGCTTTCGCATCGTGGCTTCAGCCAAGGTAGACCGTTATCTGTCGAAAGAGCATGCTCCCTACCAGCCGGGCGACGAGGTCTATATCATGATATGGCAACGTACCGAACTGGGTTTCAAAGCCATAGTAGACAATGAGTTCGGAGGCCTGTTATATCAGGACGAAGTGTTTCGTTCCCTGCACGTGGGCGACATGTTGAAGGCTTACATAAAACAGGTTCGGCAGGACGGCAAAATAGACCTTAGCCTGCAACGGAAAGGCTTCGCCGCCGCCACAGACTTTGCCCCTACCCTACTCAACTACATACGCAGCAAAGGGGGACGCATCCCGCTAAACGACAAGACTCCTGCTGAAGAAATATATGCCACTTTCGGGGTCAGCAAGAAGGTATTCAAAAAGGCTGTGGGCGACTTATACAAGAAAAGACTGATACGCCTGGATACGGACGGAATCGAAGCCAACGGATGAGAAACGGGAAAGTGTGTGTCTGAAAGAAGCCACAGCAATCACGCCACACGGCTTTCCCGGCTACTTGACACGGGGACACCTATTCAATAGGAATGCCTTCATAGAAGTCCAGTATCTTCGTACGGAACAGGTATTCATATTTGGCCTGCAGCTCATCGCTTTGTGCTGACATCAGGTTCTGCTTAGCCTCATTGTATTCCACAGCATTGGCCTTACCGTTGTTATACTTCTCGGCAGTCAGCCTGAAAGACTCTTCGCTGGCTTCGGCTGCCACAGTGCTGCTTTTGTATTTGCTTTCGGCTGCCACGGCATTGTACCATGCCTGCTGAATCTCCTGGTAAAGCGTCTTTTTGGCATTGTCCAGCTCCAGTTCATAGCTCTGCCGTTGCAAACGTGCCGTGCGCACCTGGTTGCGCGTGGAAAGACGGTTGAACAATGGCACGCTAAGGCTTAACCCGACATATTTGCTGAAGTTATCATTCATCTGCTGGTTGAAGGTCCTGCTGAGAGTGGAATAATAGCTTGTGCCGATACTCCCGTTCAGGCTCAACTGCGGATAATAAGCGCTCTGAGCTATGCGTATGCTGTGTTTGCTTCCTTCAAGACGATATTGTGCCGCCCGGATGGAAGGTTTGTTCGCAATTGCCGACAGGAATATTTCATCGGGCGGGGTGAGCACCCTGAATTCCAGGTTCACATCAGGAGCCTCGACAAGGAATCCTTCCGGTGTTTCCAACTCAATAAGTTGGGAAAGATCAAGCAAAGCCAACTTATAGTCGTTATCGGTCTGCACCACGTTAAGTTCGTCCTGTGCCACACGTGCTTTGGCCTCGGCGACCTCAGCAGGAGAAGCTTTTCCCACCTTAGCCATACGGTTTAACCGGTCATACTGTTCGCGGCTCAGCTGCACCTGCCCGAGAGCCACTTGATGAAGCTCATCGTTGAAAAGCACCTGCAGGTAGGCTGACGCTATGTTAATGGCAACATCTTCCTTGGCTTTCTCCAAGTCGGCCATTGCGGCTTTCAGATTCAGTTTGGCCAGGGAATATTGGTTTGGCAACTCCAATCCCGTAAACAGAGGGATGCTGGCAGTCAGCGACATGCTGGTGGCATTGCTGTTCGTATTGACATAAACGGTAGAGTAGTCTCCCCCATCCTCTCCTACAACAGCCGTCTGCGTGCGTCCCCAATTCCAGCTTTGGCTGGCACTGCCGTTAAGGTTCGGCAGACGTGCCCACTTGGCAGTATTTACCTCGACGGAACTTTGTTCGGCAGTGTTTGCCGACTGAAGCACGTTGATGTTGTGCTCGATGGCATAATCTATGCAACGGCGCAACGACCAGCGCTCTTCTTCCTGTGCCCGTGCTGCTACTGCCAGACATGCCAGGCAGCCGCACATGATTATCTTCTTCATACAATCGTCTTTCATTCTTCAGTTTTTAATGCTTTACTTTTAATCAGTACCTTAATATTCTGTCTTTACAGTTCCGCGTACGGGCGTTGCACTATCAACACCGCTTTTGATGCATATCTGTATACCGTCGCTCATGCCTACTTCCACCTGGCGGCGTTCAAACTGTTGCCGCGGAACACTGTCGGTAAGCACGTAAACGAAAGTACTGTCTCCACTGAACTCGATGACGCTTTCGGGTACTGCCAGAATATCTTGGACATGCTCCAGCACAATCTCTGCATTAGCCGAATATCCCGAACGGATACGTACTGTGTCCGGCACCTCTATGGCTGCTTTCACTTCAAACTGGTTGGCACCGTTGTTTTCCGTCGCCTTGGGTGAGATGTACTCCAGTACGGCATCGAATGAGTAATCCTGCAATGCACCGATGGTAAGCTTCACCGGCATGCCCTCGTGTATGCGCCCCACCTCGGTCTCGTCGATATTACCTTTGAAGATGAGGTCGTTCATATCGGCTACAGTAGCAATGGTAGTACCGTCGTTCATGGTATTGGCCATTATGACCGAGTTGCCCACCTTGATGGGTACGTCAAGTATCAGTCCGGTAATGGTAGAACGGATAAGTGTGCTTGATATGTCGGCACTGGCTTGTGTGATGCCTTCCTTCACAATCTGCAGATTGTCACGGGCAGCTTGCAGTTCTTCACGGGCTTGTTCTGCCGCGAGTCTGACCTGGTCATATTCGTCTGCACTTATAAGCTGTTGGTCGAAAAGTTTCTGAGAACGGGCTAAATCGGTCTCGGCCTGTGCACCGTTAACTTCTGCCAGACGCACACGGCTCTCGGCTGAGTTCAGCGTGCCAAGCTCTGGGATGACCTTTACCTTTGCGATTATTTCCCCTTCTTTAACTTGCTGTCCGGCCTCCTTACAGACTTCCGAGATGATTCCGGAAATCTGCGGTTTGATTTCCACTTCGTCACGCGGTTCCACTTTGCCTGTGACTACAGTAGTCTTTTGCAAGTCGGTCATTTCCGGCCAGACAATATTGTAAACGGTGACGGAGGGTTTAGACTTCTGGTACAGATACACGAATGTCCAGATAAAGATACCAGCCACAATGATCAACAATGCGGTTTTAAAGATTTTCCTTGCTTTCATGTTATAAGTGTTTTTATGATTATTTCTACCTATACTTTGCTTTACGTCGTTGTTTGCCGGCTATATGTCATTCGTCGTGTATAGCCTCAATCGGTTTAATTGCCATGGCACGATAAGCCGGAGCCAGTCCTGCCAGAATCCCCAAGGTGATAAGCAGGGCACAAGTGCCCACGGCCAAACCGAACGTTATCTGATAGTGAACCTGTATCACCCCGGGCGGATTGGCAGCAGCCTCTAACAGCGACAACACATAAACCCCGAAACTGATGCCTCCCATGCCGGCCACAGTGGTTATCACCATGCTTTCGGATAAGATTTGCTGCAAGATGTCTTTAGGCTTTGCCCCAATGGCGCGACGTATGCCTATTTCAACGGTGCGTTCCCTGACGGTAACCATCATTATGTTAGACACGCCTATTACTCCGGCCAGCAGTGTGCCCAACCCCACCATCCAAGCCAGGATACGCACGCCCGCCAGCAGGTTATCCATCATGCTGAACATGACCTCAAGGTCGAGCATCATCACGGCCTGCTTGTCGTCGGGATGGATGTAGTGGGCTTCCTTGAGACGGCGTTCCACTTCGGATTTCACATCTCGCACTTTCACACCGGACTGCATGGTAAAACAGAGCACGTCTACCGTATTGCCTATATTGTATACCTTCTGCATGGTAGTGTAAGGCAGAGTGACAGTTTCGGATGCCTGTCCCTGTATGTTGATGTTGCCCTCCGAGGAGCACATGCCCACTACCTGATAGTAAACACTGTCCACCTGTACATAACTTCCGCAGGGATCCTCGCCGGGTTTGAAAAGGCTCTCATAGACACGCTTGCCAATGACGCACACCTTGCGTGCCTCACTGATGTCCACGTCGTTGATAAAGCGTCCGTAGGATATCTCCTGGTGTTCCAGCTGCTCGTAATTGGGATATAGACCCTTGATGTTACAGTCATACTTGTTGCCTTCGTAGATGGCAGTCTTTCCCCAGTAAGCCACAGATGGTGTCACCACATCCACACCTTCCACTTGGCGGATGCGGTCTATGTCGGCTATCTCCAAATTCCAACTGCGTCCCTTACGGAAGCCCTTGTAAGGCTCGCCGGTATTGTTGGCCACGACAAAACCCGAGTTGGTGGCAAAGCCTTTAAACTCCTGCTGCAGATATTCCTGCAGTCCCTGTCCTCCGCCGATAAGGGCCACCAGCATGAATATTCCCCAGAACACGCCGAAGGCAGTCAGCAGGCTTCTTGTCCTGTTGCGGGTGATGGTAGTAAGAATCTCTTCACATGTATCTCTGTCGATTCTCATTGCTGTATTTTTTAAGCATTAATCGTAGTATTCTGTCTGTCAGTTCGCACGTAATGCCTCAATCGGGCGTATCTTCACAGCCTTGATGGCTGGGAACAGGCCTGCAAGGGTGCCTGCGATTATAAGTGTAAGAGTTGCCTGCAAGGCAATGCCTATATCAACCGTAGGATCGGTAAACATGCGTGCCACGAACATGCCTGTGTCTACCGTCTGGCTGCCGAAAGCGGTATCCATCCACTCCGTCACCCCGATGCCCGCCACCATGCCGATGTAGCCAAACAGGGTCGTGATAAACACGCTCTCCACGATAATCAGCCCAAGGATGCTGAGCGGCTTGGCACCCAAGGCCTTGCGGATGCCGAACTCGTGAGTGCGCTCTCGTACGGTGATGAGCATGATGTTGCTCACCCCTACGATGCCGCTCAGCAGAGTGAATATGCCTATCACCCATATAGCAATACGAAGGGCAGACATTGCAGACATGGTGCTCATGTAGTCCGTGAAGCGGTTCCATATCCAGATGGCGCTCTCGTCCGTAGGGTCGAAGCGGTGGTTTGCTGCAATGACGCGGCGGTAGTCCGCTTCAAACGCCTCGTTGGACTCGATGGAGGTGAGGTTCTTGGTGGTGAAGATAATGGAGTTCAGCTTGTCGCCTTTGTTGTAGATAGTCTGCAAGGTACTGAAAGGAATGAAAGCATAGCTTGGCTCGGTATTGCCTTCGTCATTGTAGAGCCCCACCACCTGGTAGGCCACACCCCCGGCATTGACAAACTTACCGTATGGCGAAGTATGGCTTTTGCCGAACAGGATATCGGCCGACTTCTGATGCAGCACTATGACCTTACGACGTTCATTTATGTCAGTCTGATTGATAAAGCGTCCGCCGGCCGTCTTCACAGCATGCACTTCCATGTAATTGGGGTGGACACCAAACAGCGAGAGGTTGACGTACTCTGCCCCGTAGCTGATGTCGGTGGTACTCTGCGAAAGGGTAGCTCCCGCTTCCTCCACATAGTCAGGAAACGCCTGCCGCGTGTCATCCAAATCGCGGTTATCCAGTTCGATATAGCGGCCCTCTTTCAGTCCGTCGTAGGGCTTGGTGGTCCAGCCCCGGTAGATACGGATGGAGTTCAACGCCCGCTCGGACAAGTTCTGCTCAAATGCATGAATGATGCCGTTTCCCGCCCCCAACAGCACTATAAGCATAAAGATTCCCCATGCCACGGCAAATCCTGTCAGGAGTGTGCGCAGCTTATTACGGGTGACGGTGGCAAATATTTCCTGCCAAAGGTCTATCATGTTTCAATGAAGAGTGATTAATATAAATAGATATGGTTATTTCAAGAATCCGTTTTGTCCGAAGGGCGAAACGTCGTGCTTCAGGTTTTCATTGATGCTGCCTATAATGCCGTCCTTGATATGGATAATCTTGTCCGTCTGGTTGGCGACACCGCTTTCGTGTGTCACAACAACAATAGTCATGCCTGTACGGTGGAGGTCTTTCAATATCTGCATCACCTCTATGGATGTCTTGCTGTCCAGGGCACCCGTAGGCTCGTCGGCCAGGATAATCCGGGGTTGCGTAATCAATGCACGTGCAATGGCCACACGCTGTTTCTGTCCGCCTGACATCTCGTTGGGCATGTGGTGCGCCCAGTCCTTCAGCCCCAGGCGATCCAGATATTCCATGGCAAGGGCATTGCGCTTGCGTCGGCCAACTCCCTGGTAGAACAGGGGCAGGGCCACATTTTCCATCGCGTTTTTAAACGAAATCAGGTTGAACGACTGGAATATGAATCCTATCATGCGGTTGCGGTACTCTGCCGCCTTATTCTCGCTCAACCCTTTGATAAGCGTGCCGTTCAAATAATACTCTCCGGTATCATAGTTGTCCAATATACCCAAAATGTTGAGCAAGGTAGATTTTCCCGAACCTGAAGCCCCCATTATGGAAACAAACTCTCCCTTATCTATCTCAAGGTTTATCCCTTTGAGCACATGCAAAGGTGCTCCGTTGTTGTAAGTCTTGTTAATGTCCGTCAAACGTATCACTTTCTCTTCCCTTTTTATTTTCGTTTTTCTTATAAGACGTTACAAACGTACAAAAAAGTTGCAACAAGAATGATTTTCCCCGCAAAAATTTTGTAATCTCATTTTTCTTTGTGACTTTTGTGTTTATGTTTTACAAGCAATAGCAAACATGCGTGCAAATTAAATGTCTTGCAGGATTCATATACCACCCATAAGGAAGATGCTCCGCCTTTCCCGTGTACATATACGGCACGTACGGGAAATGCGTACCCGGCAAACACGGAATATGTATTGCGCAAGTGCAGTACATACACTGCACACAAGCCATATTTTGCCCGCCCTACCATTGTTTAAACCAAGCTACGCACATTTACTTAATAACTCATTATAAATAATATTGATATCATGAATTCAAACATGGAAAAGCCCTATGTAGTGGGCATTGACATTGGTGGTACAAACACTGTATTCGGCATTGTGGACGCACGAGGCACTATTATAGCCAGCGGCTCCATAAAAACCGGAGCTTATGCGCAAATAGATGACTATGTGGATGCGGTATGCAGAAATCTGTTGCCCTTGATTGTGGCCAATGGCGGGGCTGACAAGGTGAAAGGTATAGGTGTCGGAGCACCAAACGGCAACTATTACAGCGGAACCATAGAGTTTGCCCCCAACCTGCCGTGGAAGGGAGTGATTCCTTTGGCTTCTATGTTCGAGGAACGTCTGGGCATTCCTACTGCACTGACCAACGATGCCAATGCCGCCGCCATAGGTGAAATGACTTATGGAGCCGCACGAGGCATGAAGGACTTCATTATGATAACACTGGGTACAGGCGTAGGCAGCGGCATAGTAATAAACGGACAAATGGTGTACGGCCACGACGGTTTTGCCGGTGAACTGGGGCATACCATCATCCGCCGTGAGAACGGCCGCCTTTGCGGTTGCGGGCGCCATGGCTGCCTGGAGACATATTGCTCCGCCACAGGCGTAGCGCGCACTGCCCGCGAGTTACTTGCAGCCCGTACAGAAGAAAGCCTGCTGCGTGCCATCCCGGCCGAGAATATTACTTCGAAAGACGTATATGATGCCGCAGTAAAAGATGACAAGCTGGCCAAGGACATATTCAACTTCACGGGACAAATATTAGGTGAGGCGTTGGCCGACTTCATCGCTTTCTCCAGCCCCGAAGCCATAATCCTGTTCGGCGGATTGGCCAAGGCCGGCGATTACATATTCAAGCCCATCCAAAAGGCAATCGATGATAATGTGCTTAACATCTACAAGGGAAAGACTAAACTGTTGATGTCTGAACTGAAAGATTCTGATGCTGCCGTGCTCGGCGCCAGTGCTCTGGGTTGGGAGATGAAAGATATGAAATAAGACAATTCCATCTTTGATTCTTGTAAAGCGTAGCGAATACCATCCGGAGATTCGCTACGCTTTTTTATGGGTTCAGATTATTGGGTTACAACCCTATCACTGATTTCTCGAACCAGTAGACCAATATTCCAGCCACATATCCGATGAAGGCAATCAGCGTGATGCGCTTCATATACCAGCCGAAGGTTATCTTCTCCAGACCCATTACCACCACTCCGGCAGCAGAACCGATAATCAGCATCGAACCTCCGACTCCGGCGCAGTATGCCAACAGTTGCCAGAAGATACCGTCTTGTGCCATATCCCCGATTTCGGCCATCGGGTACATGCCCATACAAGCGGCCACCAGCGGGACATTGTCCACTATGCTTGACAGCACGCCTATTATTCCCGTTATTATATAATGGTTTCCATCGAATACCTTGTCAAGCCCTGACCCTACAGCCGACAGTACCCCTACCTCCTGTAGGCATGAGACAGCCATCAGTATGCCGAGGAAGAAGAGTATGGTGCCCATGTCTATACGCGATATGATGTTGGTGATACGCTTCTGAATCCCTTCATTTGCACTTTGCTCCGGCATGCGGCGGTAAAAGATTTCTGTGGTGAGCCAAAGCAGGCCAAGGACAAGCAATATGCCCACAAACGGCGGCAGGTGAGTGATGGACTTAAATATAGGTACGAAGATAAGTCCTCCTACCCCGACCCAGAATATAGCCTTGCGCTGCCCTGCGGTAAAGTCGTTGCCTGCGACCGATGTTCCGAGGTCAGCCACAGAAACGACGTTGCCTTTCAGCGAGAATGACAATATGTATGCCGGCAAGACGATAGAAACGAGCGACGGAACGAACAATTCTTTTATCACTCCGACTGCCGTTACAAGACTTCTGTTCCACAACATTATGGTAGTTACATCGCCTATGGGGGAGAAAGCACCGCCGGAATTGGCAGCAATGATAACCAGTGAGGCATAAATCAGACGGTCTTTGCGGTTGTCAATCAGTTTGCGAAGAATCATCACCATCACTATGGACGTCGTCATGTTGTCGAGTATTGCCGAAAGGACAAAAGTAATGACAGTGATACGCCACAACAAAGCTTTCTTGCTCTTGGTCCTCAGCACGTCACGTACAAAATTGAAGCCACCATTCTGGTCTACCGTCTCTACTATGGTCATTGCTCCCATCAGGAAGAACAACGTAGTGGCGGCACTGCCAAGATGCCCTTCTATCACCGAACTTGCCGCCGAAGCTATACCTTCGGACGACAGCCCAGCCGCGAAATTGCCGGGGTCGAACATATAAAGCGTCCAGCATGCTACGAGCATCAACAGAGCCACTGCAGCCTTGTTGACTTTCGTAAGGGTTTCCAAAGCGATACATAAGTATCCGATTACAAATACAATTACGATTGCAACTGTTAATGTTGACATTTAGGTTGAGTTTTAAGATTAGTAATTAAAGTTTTCTGTGGGCAAAAATAGCAGACATTTCCGATATTTATCATGCTTTTCACGTAAAAATCAATATAAAGAGAAAAGAATTATGAATATGCTTCCCGTAGCATACGGGGCTACGACTCTACCATGATTACATCCGAATCGATCGTATGGCACATGTCAATCTGCTATTAACTTTTCGATGCAGCCTGCGGACATGTTGATTGCAATGGATGCGTTTTTTTGCCCGACTGTTTGCAGATATCGATTTATTATATATTTTTGCAACCGCTACCGATTTTTGGGCCGACAAACAGAAAGGACATGGATATTTTTGATAACATCAGTCCAACATAATAATGAATGGCGGCCCTGCTTATGATGATGACCACGTACAAGCTAAAACCATAACAATAACAAACAAATTACAAATCATGAATGCAACCCAAGTATTAGAGAACTTGAAAAGACGGTTCCCGAACGAACCCGAGTACCACCAGGCTGTGGAAGAAGTATTGTTCACCATCGAAGAAGAATACAACAAACACCCCGAATTCGACAAGGCCAACCTTATAGAGCGGCTATGCATACCGGAACGCATATACCAGTTCCGCGTGACGTGGATGGACGATTCCGGCAACATACGCACAAACATGGGCTACCGCGTGCAGCACAACAATGCCATCGGCCCATACAAAGGCGGCATACGCTTCCATGCGTCGGTCAACCAGTCCATTCTGAAGTTCCTGGCTTTCGAACAAACGTTCAAGAACTCGCTTACCACCCTGCCCATGGGCGGAGGTAAAGGAGGGTCGGACTTCTCGCCGCGAGGCAAAAGCAACGCCGAGGTGATGCGTTTCTGCCAGGCATTCATGCTGGAATTGTGGCGGCACATAGGTCCGGATACGGATGTACCGGCCGGAGACATCGGCGTGGGTGGACGCGAAGTAGGTTTCATGTTCGGCATGTACAAGAAGCTGACACGCGAATTCTCCGGCGTGCTGACAGGCAAGGGACAGGAGTTTGGCGGCTCACTCATACGACCGGAAGCCACCGGCTACGGCAATGTATATTTCCTGATGGAAATGCTCAAGACCAAAGGATTGGACATGCAGGGCAAAACGTGCCTCATATCAGGTTCGGGCAACGTGGCACAATACACGGCCGAGAAAGTCCTTCAGCTGGGCGGAAAGGTTCTCACTATGTCCGATTCCGACGGCTATATATATGACCCCGACGGCATCGACCGCGAGAAACTGGACTATATCATGGAGCTGAAGAACCTCTACCGCGGACGTATCCGCGAGTATGCCGAGCAGTACCCGGGAGTGAAGTATGTAGAAGGTGCCCGTCCATGGGGCGAAAAGGGAGACATAGCCCTTCCTTCGGCTACACAGAACGAAATAGATGGAGAAGATGCCAAAAAACTGGTAGCCAACGGCGTAATAGCCGTATCAGAAGGAGCAAACATGCCATCCACACCTGAAGCCATCCGCATATTCCAGGAAGCAAAGATACTGTACGCACCGGGCAAAGCAGCCAACGCAGGAGGTGTATCCGTATCGGGATTAGAGATGACACAGAACTCCGAACGCATGTCATGGAGTGCTGAAGAAGTAGACAGGAAGCTCCACGACATCATGGAGGACATACACAGAAACTGCGTGAAGTATGGCACCGAACCCGACGGATACGTCAACTACGTCAAAGGAGCCAACGTGGCAGGATTCATGAAGGTGGCCAAGGCCATGATGGCGCAAGGCATCGTATAATTGCCTGACATAGGATATAAAAAGCCATAGCATATTATTAAAGTCACGCGGGGGGAACAAGGCAATTGTTATCCCCCGCGTTTTTTTGAGAAACGTACAAAAGAATACACCAGGACATAAAAAGGGAAATATGGGATACAGGCTTTTGAAGCGGAAACTTTACATTTACAGCGTTTTTCATAATACGGATAACAGAGAACTAAATGTTAAGACAGATTATTGCCTGTTGCCTGCTGTCGGCCTGTATTCTGGCAAGTAGTTGCGACTTGATAGACTACCATCCTTACGATGTACGCATCAGCGGAGAAACAGATATAAATGCCACCAACATAGCAAAAATAGAAAGTGCCTGCTTGGGCAAAGATACCATCCGTTTTGTCACCATGGGAGACTCCCAGCGCTGGTACGACGAAACAGAAGACTTCGTAAACCATCTGAACCAGCGGACAGACATCGACTTCGTCATACATGGAGGAGATTTCAGCGACTTCGGAGTCACTGACGAATTCCTGTGGCAACGGGACATAATGAACGGACTGGATGTGCCTTACGTGGGGCTGATAGGCAACCACGACTGCATAGGCACCGGCGAAGAAACATTCAAGATTGTGTTTGGCGACCCTAACTTCTCATTCATAGCGGGAGGAGTGAAGTTTGTATGCCTAAACACCAATGCCATAGAATACGACTACTCGGAACCTATTCCAGACTTCGAATTCATAGAAAACGAACTGCACAGCCGCGAAGACGAATTCGACAAGACAGTATTCAGCATGCATATACGCCCCGGATGCGATGAATTCAACAATAACGTTTCCCTGATATTCCATAAATATATCAGCTCATTCCCGGGAATACAGTTCTGCACTGCCGCCCACGAGCACCGGGTGTTTGAAGAAGACCTATTCGGCGACGGTATCATGTATTACATGAGCGGCTGCATGAAAGACCGCACCTATTACATATTCACCATTACTCCTGACGGTTATGAACGCGAAGTGGTCTATTATTAAACAGGCATGCTGCACCGCCATAATACTTTTGCTGCCATGTACAGCTATGGCGCAAAAAGAAGTCATCACAGATACATTAGTTATAATAAAGCATGACACCGTATGGCTTCAAAGTCCTGCTGACGGTGTACATGTCAGTAATATAAAACCGACCAAGTATGACCGACGTATGCACCGGTACCGGCGCAGCTGGGCAGCCTTGATTCCTACACAACTCAAGTTGCAATATGCCGGAAACATGGGACTGCTGTCTGCCGGCATAGGTTGGGACTATGGCAGACGTAAGCAATGGGAAACCGACCTGCTTATAGGCGTACTGCCAAAATATGAATCGAAAAGAGTCAAAACAACTCTCACCGTCAAACAAAACTATATACCATGGAGCCTGCAGATAAAAGACAGCCCGTTTTCTATAGAACCACTTACCTGCGGGATTTATTTCAACACCGTATTCGGCCATGAGTTCTGGACACATGAACCGGAACGTTATCCGAAAGGTTACTATGGATTCTCGTCCAGGGTACGCATACATATATTCTTAGGGGAAAGCATTACGTACGATATATCCCCCAAACGACGTTTCATAGCCGAGGCAGTCTCATTGTTCTATGAAATCAGCACGTGCGACTTATATCTTGTCAGCGCCTTTACAAACAGCTATCTGCGCCCGCGCGACTATCTGTCGCTGTCATTCGGCATAAAATTACAATTACTATGAACGTCATTTCTTCCATTTTACGAGGTCATTTCAAAGATTTGCAATAATTTTGTATTCGGTAGACATGGTAGAAACACGCTGTAAACCTGTTTACACAGAACAGAATATTCGCAATTATGATATATCCGCAAAATTTTGAATATAAAATAGGATTTGACCAAATAAGGCAACTGCTGAAAGAGAAATGCCTGTGCGCATTTGGCGAAGAGAGAGTTGACAACATGAATTTCTCCACCAACTTAGGAGAGATAGAAGAACGCCTGGACCAGACAGTGGAATTTATCCGCATACTGCAAGAAGAAACCAATTTCCCGGTGCAGTATTTCTTCGATATGAGGGAGTCACTGAAACGGATACGTGTGGAAGGCATATACCTGACAGAACAGGAAATGTTCGATTTATCCCGTTCATTGGGAACAATACGTGATATAGTGTGCCTCCTTACCAATAAAGAAGATAACGTATCCGCTACATATCCACGGCTGGCACGGCTGGCAGGAGACATTGAGGTTTTTCCCAAACTGACAGATAGCATAAATGGAATCCTCTCCCCGTATGGAAGGCTCAAAGACAATGCATCGGCAGAACTGCTACGCATAAGGCGCGAATTGTCATCTGTCGTAGGGAGCATTTCCCGTACATTGAATAACATTCTGCGCAATGCACAGTCCGAAGGGCTGGTAGACAAGGATGTTACCCCGGCCATGCGCGACGGTCGCCTGGTCATACCTATAGCCCCGGCACTGAAACGTAAGATAAAAGGTATTGTGCATGATGAGTCTGCCAGCGGTAAAACAGTTTTTATAGAACCGGCCGAGGTTGTAGAAGCCAACAACAGGATACGTGAGCTTGAAGGTGAAGAACGTCGTGAAATAATACGCATACTGACAGATTTTACCAATAAACTGCGCCCCCTTATACCTGACATACTGCTGTCTTATGAATTCATGGCAGAGATAGACTTCATACGAGCCAAGGCATTATTGGCTATACAATTCAATGCGTTGAAACCTTGTATGGAGAACAAGCAGGTTATAGACTGGACCATGGCCGTACATCCATTATTGCAACAGTCGCTGGACAAACACGGGAAGAAAGTAGTCCCGCTTGACATCGAATTGAACGAGAAGCAGCGCATACTCGTCATTTCCGGACCTAACGCCGGAGGAAAGTCAGTATGCCTGAAAACCGTAGGTCTGCTGCAGTATATGCTGCAGTGTGGCATGCCGGTCCCCTTGCAGGAAAGCAGCCATGCCGGTGTATTTGATGATATTTTCATCGACATCGGCGATGAACAATCCATCGAGGATGAGTTGAGCACATATTCTTCTCATCTGACCAACATGAAAATAATGATGAAGAATTGCAATGTACGCAGCCTCATCCTGATAGATGAATTCGGCGGTGGTACGGAACCACAAATAGGGGGAGCCATTGCCGAAGCCGTATTGAAACGTTTTAATAAGAAACGTGCATTCGGCATTGTAACCACCCATTACCAGAACCTGAAACATTTTGCCGAAAACAATGATGGAGTGGTAAACGGGGCAATGCTTTACGACCGCAACCTGATGCAGGCTTTATTCCAATTGCAGATAGGCAACCCGGGCAGTTCGTTTGCCGTGGAGATAGCACGTAAAATAGGCTTGCCGGAAGATGTGATTGCCGAGGCTTCCAGCATAGTGGGCACAGCATACATCAATTCAGACAAATATTTGCAAGACATAGTACGTGACAAACGTTATTGGGAAAATAAAAGGCAATCCATACGTCAGAAGGAGAAACAACTGGAAGAAATGATTTCTACTTACAGTACTGAAATGGAAGAGTTGCGCAAATCACGCAAAGATATATTACGCAAGTCACAGGAAGAAGCAGAACATCTCGTACAGCAGGCTAATGCCAGCATAGAGAACACCATACGCAGCATAAAGGAAGCACAGGCAGAAAAAGAAAAGACACGCAGGGCAAGACAAGAATTGAATGATTTCCGCGAATCAATAAAAGACCTGGCTGCCGGAGAAGAAGATGATAAAATAGCCCGTAAGATTGAAAAGCTGAAAAACAGGCAAAACAGGAAGAAAGAGAAAAAGAACGGCAAACGGCAAGAAACTCATGAAGAACCTGCCGTAAGACAGGCTGCAATAATGCCCGGTTGCAGTGTCAGAATAGAAGGACAAACAGCTGTGGGCGATGTATTGGAGATAAACGGGAAGAAGGCTGTGGTAGCCTTCGGCAATGTGAAGACCACAGTAAAAGCCGAACGCCTGCAACTCGCCAAGGACAATGCCAAACGTGCAGATGTTACCGTCAGAACCACATTCCTAAGCAGCCAGACACAAGATAGCATGTACGAAAAGAAACTGAACTTTAAGCAGGATATTGACGTGAGGGGTATGCGCGGAGATGAGGCGCTGAAAGCCGTCACGCTTTTCATCGATGACGCGATATTGGTAGGGGTATCACGTGTGCGGATTCTTCATGGGACAGGCTCTGGAATTCTGCGTCTCCTGATACGCCGGTATCTGAAGAGCGTGCCGGCTGTAAGTAATTTCGCTGACGAACATATTCAATTGGGAGGAGCAGGTATTACTGTGGTGGATTTTGAGTGATTAATGAATCTATTAATAGTGAAGGGGAAATATGAAATCAATAAAGGAAATTTATCGTATAGGAACAGGGCCATCGAGCAGCCATACAATGGGACCGCGTAAGGCTGCGGAAATATTTCTGGAAAGACATCGGGATGCAGCCTCATTCAAAGTGACATTATATGGCAGTCTGGCTGCTACCGGGAAAGGACACATGACCAATATTGCCATTACTGAAACATTGCAGGCCACCGCACCGGTGGAAATCATCTGGGAACCGAAAATATTCCTGCCGTTCCATCCTAATGGCATGAAATTCGCATCGTTGGACAAGAACGGCAAAGAGACCGACACATGGACTGTATTCAGCATAGGCGGAGGGGCATTGGCAGAAGAAGATGACGGAGAGGATTCTATTAATACGCCAGATGTTTACCAAATGAACCACATGACTGAAATACTGCTGTGGTGCGAACGTACGGGCAAGAGTTATTGGGAATATGTAAAAGAATGTGAAGACAGTGATATATGGGATTACCTGGCAGAAGTATGGAAAACCATGCGTGAGTCAATCTTACGTGGACTTGACAACGAAGGCGTATTGCCCGGCCCCCTCAATCTGCGCCGCAAGGCATCCACCTACTATATCCGGGCCAGTGGATATAAAGCGTCCTTACAGTCACGCGGGCTGGTATTTGCCTATGCACTGGCTGTCAGTGAGGAAAATGCTTCCGGGGGTGTCATCGTCACCGCTCCCACGTGCGGATCATGCGGAGTGGTGCCGTCTGTGCTCTATCACCTGCAGCAGACCAGAGGATTTAGCGACATGCGCATATACCGTGCTCTTGCCACAGCCGGTCTCATAGGCAATATAGTGAAACACAACGCTTCCATCTCCGGAGCCGAAGCAGGATGCCAGGCTGAAGTAGGTACGGCATGCTCCATGGCGTCAGCAGCTGCCAACCAGCTGTTCGGCGGAAGCCCGGCACAGATAGAATATGCAGCAGAAATGAGTCTGGAACATCATCTGGGTATGACTTGTGACCCTGTATGCGGACTGGTACAGATACCTTGCATAGAACGAAATGCATACGCAGCAGCAAGAGCGTTGGATGCCAACCTGTATGCATCGATTACAGACGGTATGCACCGAGTGTCCTTCGACAATGTAGTGGAAGTAATGAAAGAAACCGGTAACGACCTGCCGTCCTTGTATAAGGAAACCAGTGAAGGCGGACTGGCCAAAGATTACAGACAGATGTAAAATGCACTCACCGGAATATGTATACCTGAAAGCGTTGTTTTTGAGAATTATTCTTTGAAAGATGATGTTTTTTTTATTATTTTGCTGCCCAAAATCATATATGCCGACAGTCCTTGAGAATGCAGACGGACCGCGGAATAAGGAGAATACGGCATAGTATCTTATTGTGACTTCTGTATTCATTAACTAAATAGCATGACAATGAAAAAACTGACAGTATTAGGAATGGGAGTATGCTTGGCTTTCGCATTCTCTGCCTGCAAATCGAGTGAAAGCGCGTACAAGAAAGCTTATGAAAAGGCAAAGCAACAGGAACTGGCCGAACAGTCGGTAACTGTCGAGGAGAATGTGACGCCTGTAGTAGCACCGTCGGAACCGGAAGTTGTGCCGGTGGTTGCACCTCAGGATATCCGCTCTGAACGTGTAACCGTTGTCTCGGGAGATGATGGGCTGAAAGATTACAGCGTAGTTTGCGGCAGTTTCGCAATCAAAGCCAATGCCGATGGATTAAAAGCCAGAATGGAAAACGAAGGATACAAAGCAATGGTATTGTTCAATGCCGATGCTTCTACGTATCGCGTGATTATCGGAACGTATGACAACAGGGCTTCTGCCGCACAGGCACGCGACGATTTCAAAGCCAGGTATCCCGGAGACAAAGACTTTCAGAAGGCTTGGCTCCTATATCGCGTTGATTGATAACATCATTTTTTACGCATAATACAGCTTTACAAGCTGCAAGAGACAAATAACTGCTGCAAGGTGAAATGCCTGCAACGATTGCATATATGAATTAGGTTTGTCGCTTGCAGCTTGTTTTCATTAGTAATCATTGATTTTATAAACACAAACAAACATGAAACGACAGACAATTCTTGCCGGTGTGTTTCTCTGGTTCTACGCAGCCTCAGCAGCAGCCAATTATGGAACGGAGCAGGAAAGACCATTATGCAAACCTGTAGATTTGTCATGCGATTATCTGAAACATCCTCTGGGGGTGGACAATACATCTCCACGGCTTTCGTGGAAGCTGACCGATCATCGCATGGAAGCAAGACAGACAGCTTACCGGCTTATAGTAGGCACTGACTCTATGGCCGTTGTGCAAGATGAAGGGAACGTATGGGATTCCGGCAAACGGGAGTCAGATTGTACACTGGTGACATACAGCGGAAAGCCACTTCAACCGTTCACAAAATATTTTTGGAAAGTCTGTGTCTGGGATAAAGACAAGATTCCGTCATCCTCAGATGTGGACAGTTTTGAGACTGGTATTATGGGAATGGGGAATTGGCATGGAGCATGGATAGGAGACGGCAAGGATATCAACCATAAGCCCGCCCCATATTTCAGGAAAGCATTTGAAGCAAAGAAGAAAATCAAATCTGCCAGGGCATATATCGCCGTGGCAGGCCTGTATGAATTATACATCAACGGTAAAAAAGTAGGAGACCACCGTCTGGATCCGTTATACACGCGTTTTGACAGGAAGAACTTCTATGTGACCTATGACGTGACCGACAGGTTGAAAGAAGGACGTAACGCAATAGGGGTACTTCTGGGCAATGGATGGTACAATCATCAGTCTATGGCCGTGTGGGACTTTCATCGTGCCCCGTGGCGTAATCGTCCGGCTTTCTGCATGGATTTGCGCATCACGTATGAGGATGGCTCAGTAGAGGTGATTCCGACAGACATGGATTGGAAAACGTCTTCCGGAGGATTGATATTCAACAGCATATATACCGCAGAGCATTATGATGCCCGTTTGGAACAGAAAGGTTGGAGCACAGCCGATTTTGATGATTCTGCATGGAACGGGGTGATTTATCGTGCAGCACCTTCGCAAAACATAGTATCGCAACAAGTACAGCCAATCCGGGCGGTGGACACTATCGCTGTCAAATCGTGGGAACAACTTGATGATACGACCTACGTATTCGATTTCGGGCAAAACATGTCTGGAGTAGCCAGTATCAAGGTTGCAGGTGAGTCGGGCACGACTGTCCGTCTGAAGCATGGCGAACGGCTTTATAATAACGGCAGGGTCGACCTTTCAAATATAAATGTATACCACCGCCCGGTGGATAGCTCAGATCCATTCCAGACTGATATCCTGATTCTGAGTGGAGAAGGAACTGATGAATTTTCAGCACGCTTCAACTATAAAGGTTTCCGCTATGTGGAAGTAACCTCAGATAAACCCATTGTCCTTGACAAAAACAGCATGACGGCTTATTTCATCCACAGCGATGTACCTCAGAAAGGCAGAATCCAGGCATCAGAACCGCTGATCAATAAATTGTGGGAAGCTACCAATAATGCCTATTTATCCAACCTCATGGGATATCCCACCGATTGTCCACAGAGGGAAAAGAACGGATGGACGGGCGACGGGCATTTTGCCATTGAGACAGCCCTATATAATTATGACGGAATTACCGTCTATGAGAAATGGCTTGCCGACCACCGTGACGAACAGCAGCCTAATGGCGTATTGCCTGACATAATTCCTACGGGCGGATGGGGATATGGCACTGATAACGGTTTGGATTGGACAAGCACGATAGCCATAATCCCTTGGAATATATATCTGTTTTATGGAGACAGTAAGTTGTTGTCCGACTGCTATGAGAACATAAAACGCTACGTTGATTATGTAGACCGTAACAGTCCGGAAGGGCTGACCTCATGGGGACGGGGAGATTGGGTGCCAGTGAGGTCGCATGCTGCAAAAGAACTGACGTCATCCGTATATTTCTATGTGGATACAAAAATCCTCGCCAATGCTGCGAAACTGTTCGGCCATACGAGTGATTACAAACATTATTCTGCTTTGGCAGAGAAAATAAAGCAGGCCGTGAACGACAAATATCTGGACAAGGAGACAGGCATATATGGCAGTGGCGTACAGACAGAACAAAGCGTACCGCTGCAATGGGGCATCGTTCCCGAAGAACTGAGACGAAAATGCGCCCGCAGGCTTGCAGAGCTTGTGGAGGCTGAAAATTATCACCTGGATGTAGGGGTATTAGGTGCCAAGGCCATACTGAACGCCCTGAGCGAAAACGGAGAGGCTGAGACCGCTTACAGGCTTGCCACACAAGATACATATCCATCATGGGGATGCTGGATTGCCAACGGAGCCACTACCTTGCTCGAAAACTGGGATCTGAACGCCACGAGGGATATTTCTGACAATCACATGATGTTCGGCGAAATAGGAGGATGGTTCTACAAGGGACTCGGAGGCATATTTCCAGATCCGGAATATCCGGGCTTCAAACATATTATATTGCGCCCCAACTTCCCTTCGGGACTCAATGAGTTTGAAGCCGTTCATGATTCGCCTTACGGAGAAATACGCTCCTCCTGGAAACGCAAGGGCAACACTCTGGTATATGAAGTTACAGTCCCACCAAACAGCAGTGCCACATTCCATGCGCCCGACAATGTAGAGGGGCAGAAGGTTGTGCATCTTCCTGCCGGCAGTCACACCATAAGACTGCGTATGACAAGATGAGTTGGCAGCATTGCAGTAAATGTTGCCGGCACGGCTACGACATATTCTGTCTTTCCGGCAAATAGGAACAATAGTTCCGGACATTGGAACATAAAAGAATATGCAGGCTTTATGTAAATATTTAAAATAAGTTATAAAAACTGTGTCATAAACAAGCGAGGCTGGAAAAGTTTTTATTTTTGCCCCTATAACATTACATAAATCAAGGGGTATAGGATGTCATATCATCCGCGCTTCTTTGATATACATTTTTATTATAAATGTAACTTCTTACCGACCGGCAGTTGACAGCTGCGGCTGTAAGTCGCGGGTAATTGAAAATAACACCTGATGGAACAAGAGTATATATTGAAAGCGATTGAGGCAGCTTTGGAAGCTGGCAAGGCTATTATGGCTATTTATGACGACCCCAAATCAGACTTTCAGATAGAAAGTAAAGCCGACAATTCGCCTCTTACCATTGCCGACCGCCATTCCCACAAGGTGATAAGCCGCCTGCTGGCCGATACACCTTTCCCCATGCTGAGCGAAGAAGGGAAGTACCATCCGTATGCCACACGTGCTAAATGGGAGACATTATGGATAGTTGACCCGCTTGACGGCACGAAAGAGTTCATAAAGCGCAACGGGGAGTTTACTGTCAATATAGCCCTGGTGCATAAAGGAATTCCTGTGGCGGGCGTGATATACCTGCCTGTAAAGAAAGAACTCTATTTTGCTGGAGAACATTCCGGTGCCTACAAACTTACCGGTATTGCAGAGCTTGGGACTTGCACTTTTGACTCACTGTCAGGCAAAGCTGTCCGGTTGCCGGTGCAATCCGGTCGCGACAATTATGTTGTAGTGGCATCCCGCTCACACCTCACGCCAGAAACCGAAGCATATATAGACTGCCTGAAACGTGCCCATGGCAATGTGGAACTAATATCAAGTGGCAGTTCCATCAAAATCTGTCTTGTGGCAGAAGGCAAAGCAGACATTTACCCACGCTTTGCACCTACCATGGAATGGGATACTGCGGCAGGACATGCAATAGCCCGTGCAAGCGGTTTCGAGGTATGGCAAGCCGGCAAGGACGAGCCTTTGCGTTATAATAAAGAGAATTTGTTGAATCCATGGTTCGTAGTGTCAAGGGAGCATGCCTTGAAGCAACATGAGCCTAAATAATACAGTAACATGAGTTTTGAAATCATATTCGTATTACTCGGGCTGATAGGGATGCTGACAGCCCTGATATTGGATAAGATGCGCCCCGGCATCGTATTGCTGAGTCTTGTCGTGGTGTTTATGGCTGCCGGTATTATCACTCCACGCCAGATGGTGGCCGGTTTCAGCAACAGGGGAATGATTACCGTCGCATTGCTTTTCCTCGTGAGCGAGGGGGTACGCCAGAGCGGTGCGTTAGGCGCGGTGGTAAAGAAACTTCTGCCAGAAAAGAAGACCACTGTCATAAAGGCACAACTGCGCCTGTTACCCGTAATAAGTGCCTTCTCAGCTTTCCTCAACAACACTCCCGTAGTAGTGATATTTGCACCAATCATAAAGCAATGGTCAAAAAAAATAGGAATACCGTGCACCAAGTTCCTCATTCCTCTGTCCTATGCTACTATCCTTGGGGGATTATGCACACTCATAGGCACATCCACCAATCTTGTAGTCCATGGCATGATGATAGACAAGGGCTTTGGAGGTTTGAAGATGTTTGACCTCGCTTTTATCGGAATACCGGTTACTGTCATCGGCATATTATATATATTGCTTACATCCAAGAAACTGTTGCCAGCCGAACGTCCCGATATCTTCGAAAATGAAGAGGCAGAAGCTGCAGAAGAAAGCGGGAAGCATGTGGTGGAAGTTGTACTTGCCTCGCGTTTCCCCGGTCTGAAACGCCAGTTGAAGAATTTCGATTTCAAACGCCGCTATGGAGCCGAGATAAAAGAAATACGCCAGGGAGGCCAGGTAATAACGGAAAACTTAGGAGAAGTACGCCTGCAGGAAGGCGATACACTGGTGCTGCTTGCCGATGATTCTTTCACCAAGACCTGGGGTGACTCATCTGTTTTCCTTATGATTACCAACGGGCATGACATACCTACGAACAAGATTCCTAAGTGGAAGAAGTGGATAGCCCTGACATTGCTTGTCATTATGATTGTCGGTGCCACTATAGGTGAGCTGCCCGGTATGGCGGAAAGGTTTCCCGGCGTCAAACTGGACATGTTCTTCTTTGCATCAGTGACGGCAGTGGTGATGGCATGGCTCAAGCTCTTCCCACCCAAGAAATATACCAAATACATCAGCTGGGACATACTGATAACCATCGCCTGTGCCTTTGCCATCAGTGCAGCCATGGAAGAATCCGGATTGGCGGCCTTTATAGCCGAGTTCATCAAAAACGTAGCCGGCTCATTGGGAGCATGGGGAGCCTTGGCACTGCTCTATTTTGTGACACTTGTCATAACCGAGCTTATAACCAATAATGCCGCAGCCGCCCTCGCTTTCCCGCTTGCATTGGAGACGGCCAGCAAGTTCGGCGTAGATCCTATGCCTTTCTTAATTGCGATATGTGTGGCCGCTTCGGCCGGATTCGCCACTCCTATCGGCTATCAGACCAACCTTATAGTGCAGGGAGCCGGTAATTACAGATTCATGGACTTCGTCAAGTTCGGAGTGCCGCTGGATCTGCTCATCATGCTGGTATCTATTCTCCTTATTCCGCTTGTATGGCCTTTTGCCGTATCATGACGGATGGGACAGACACTATGTACAGAATAATTGGCTGGCGCATGCCATGCTTATTGCAAGCATTTTGAAAACCAAGAAAATACAACTTACGGAATGGAACATATTTATCCCATATTCGACAAGATGCTGTCGCGCACTGACAAGGAAACATTGCTGCGGCAGCGCGGAGTTATGGTATGGTTTACAGGCTTGAGCGGTTCGGGGAAAAGCACATTGGCCATAGCCTTGGAACGGGAACTGCACCGGCGGGGAATTCTCTGCCGGCTATTGGACGGTGACAACATCCGCAGCGGCATAAACAACAACCTGGGTTTCAGTGAAGCCGACCGTGTGGAGAATATACGCCGCATAGCCGAAGTAGCCAGACTCTTTGTCGATACCGGTATTGTCACCCTTGCAGCATTTATCAGCCCGAACAACGACATACGCAGCATGGCCGCCGGCATAATAGGGCGCGATGACTTCCTGGAAGTCTACGTCAGCACCCCGTTGAAGGAATGCGAGAAACGCGATGTCAAAGGACTGTATGCCAAGGCACGGCGTGGCGAGATAAAGAATTTCACCGGGATATCGGCCCCGTTCGAAGAACCGTCACACCCCGACCTCGTACTCGACACGTCGCTTCTCGATGTGCAAAGTTCCGTGGACAAACTGTTGCAACTCGTTTTACCCAAAATAAAAGATGAAAGAAGAGTATAAATTAAGCCATTTGAAAGAACTTGAGGCTGAATCCATCCACATCATACGCGAAGTGGCAGCCGAGTTCGAAAACCCGGTAATGCTGTACAGTATCGGCAAGGATTCCTCCGTGATGGTCCGCCTGGCCGAAAAAGCATTCTATCCAGGCAAGGTTCCTTTCCCGCTTATGCACATCGACTCAAAATGGAAGTTCAAGGAAATGATTCAGTTCCGCGATGAATATGCAAAGAAATATGGCTGGAACCTCATAGTAGAAAGCAACATGGAAGCTTTCCGCGCCGGTGTGGGGCCGTTTACACATGGCAGCAAAGTGCATACCGACCTGATGAAGACACAGGCCCTGCTCGACGCCCTTGACAAGTACAAGTTTGACGCTGCTTTCGGTGGCGCGCGCCGTGATGAGGAAAAGTCGCGGGCCAAGGAGCGAATATTCTCTTTCCGCGACCGCTTCCACCAGTGGGACCCCAAGAACCAGCGCCCCGAACTGTGGGATATCTATAATGCCCGTGTGCACAAGGGCGAAAGCATACGCGTCTTCCCGCTCAGCAACTGGACAGAACTGGATATATGGCAATACATACGGTTAGAGCACATACCCATAGTGCCGCTGTATTTTGCCAAGGTACGCCCCTGCGTGGAGATTGACGGAAACCTTATCATGCCGGATGACGAACGCATGCCCGAACAGTACTGCGACAAGATACAAATGAAGAAGATACGCTTCCGCACGCTGGGATGCTGGCCGCTTACCGGTGCCATAGAGAGTGAAGCGGATACCATAGAGAAGATTGTGGAAGAAATGATGACCACTACCAAGAGCGAACGCACCACGCGGGTGATAGACTTCGACCAGGAAGCCAGCATGGAGCAGAAGAAGCGCGAAGGTTATTTTTGAACGACAAAATCGATTAAGATGAAGAATGGTATGGAAAATAAACTTGACATAAAGGCTTTTCTGGACAGGGACGAGCAGAAAGACCTGCTGCGTTTCCTGACCGCCGGCAGTGTGGACGACGGAAAGTCTACGCTGATAGGCCGCCTGCTCTTCGACAGCAAGAAGATATACGAAGACCAGCTCGACGCCCTGGAGCGGGACAGCAAGCGGGTGGGCAACGCCGGCGGACATATAGACTACGCCCTCCTGCTGGACGGGCTAAAGGCCGAACGCGAACAGGGCATTACCATAGACGTGGCATACAGATACTTCTCCACCAACAGGCGCAAGTTCATCATTGCCGACACACCGGGACATGAACAATATACCCGCAACATGATAACAGGAGGTTCTACGGCCAACCTGGCCATCATACTGGTGGATGCACGCCTTGGGGTGATAACGCAGACGCGCAGGCATACATTCCTCGTATCGTTGCTTGGTATCAGGCATGTGGTGCTGGCAGTCAACAAGATGGATCTGGTAGACTTCTCCGAAGAGCGCTTCAACGGGATTGTGGAAGAGTACATGCGGTTTATCGGGCCGCTGGGCATCAGCGATGTCACATGCATACCGCTGTCGGCCCTGGATGGCGACAATGTGGTGCAGAAGTCCGAGCGCACACCGTGGTACGAAGGGCCTACGCTGCTCGGCTTCCTCGAGACAGTGCATATAGCCAACGACCACAACCTGGCGGACTTCCGCTTCCCCGTGCAATATGTCCTGCGCCCCAACCAGAATTTCCGTGGATTTTGCGGAAAGGTTGCCTCGGGAGTAGTACACAAGGGAGACGAAGTGATGGCTTTGCCCTCAGGCAAGAAATCGCGTATAAAAAGCATTGTGACATACGACGGGGAGCCTGACTATGCTTTCCCGCCACAGTCAGTCACCCTTACCCTGGAAGATGAGATAGACGTCTCGCGGGGAGAGATGCTGGTACATCCGGACAATATTCCGTTTGTAGGCCGCAATTTCGAGGCCATGCTCGTGTGGATGGACGAGGAACCGATGGACTTCAACAAGTCTTTCTTCATAAAGCAGACCACAAATCTGAGCCGCACGCATATAAGCTCCATAAAATACAAGGTGGACGTCAATACCATGGAGCATCTGTCGGTGGAGAACGGGAAGCTCGACAGCCACTCATTACCCATGCAGCTCAACCAGATAGCGCGGGTGGTGCTGACCACGGCCAAGGAGTTGTTCTTCGACCCGTACAAAAAGAACAAAGCCTGCGGCTCGTTCATTCTCATAGACCCTATTACAAACAATACGAGTGCGGTAGGCATGATAACGGACAGGCTGGAAGACAAGGACATGCACCAGACATCGGACATGCCTGTGCTCGACCTGCCCAAGCTGGGGATAGCCCCGGAGCACTACGATGCACTGCGGAAGGCTGTCAAAGACCTGGAACGCCAGGGCTTCGGGATTAAACTTATTACAGACTGACTCATAACATTATACCAATGGGATTACTTGAATTCAGCAAGCTCCCCATCAACACGCTGGTTGGTGCGGACTGGAAAACATTCAATGACATAACAAGGGGACGCACGATAGATGCCCCCTATCGCGGCAAGTACAGACTGACGAAAGCAGTATGCCGCCTCCTGTCCTTACTTGCCCCACTGCAGGACAGGCGTTACGACAGACTGCTGGCCGACAAGCCACTCGAGCATGACCCGGTATTCATTCTGGGGCACTGGCGCAGCGGTACTACCTTCATGCACAACGTCTTTTCGTGCGACAAGCGGTTCGGGTACAATACCACGTACCAGACCGTCTTCCCTCACCTGATGATGTGGGGACAGCCGTTCTTCAAGAAGAACATGAGCTGGCTGATGCCTGACAAACGCCCTACCGACAATATGGAACTGGCCGTAGACCTGCCGCAGGAAGAGGAGTTTGCCTTGGCCAACATGATGCCCTACACATATTATAATTTCTGGTTCCTGCCGAAGCACATGCAGGAGTATGCGGACAAGTACCTGCTGTTTGAGGGGATGACGGAAGCCGAGCTGAAGACATTCGAAAAAACCTTCGTCAAGCTGATAAAGATTTCACTTTGGAACACACACGGCACACGCTTCCTCAGCAAGAACCCGCCGCATACAGGGCGCGTGCGCGAGCTGGTGAAAATGTTTCCCAATGCGAAATTCATCTACCTCATGCGCAACCCCTACACGGTGTTCGAAAGCACGCGCAGTTTCTTCACCAACACTATACAGCCCCTCAAGCTGCAAGACATCAGCAACGAAGAGCTGGAGGCAAACATACTGTCCATATACGCCAAGCTGTACCACAAGTATGAGGCAGACAAAGGATGCATACCGGCAGGCAACCTGGTAGAAGTCAGGTTCGAAGACTTTGAGGCGGAGGCAGTGGGGCAGACCCGCCGCATATATGAAGAATTGTCCCTGCCGGGCTTCGATACGGTGCTCCCCGATATCGAAAAGTACGTAGGAGGCAAGAAAGGATACAGGAAAAACAAGTACAAGTATGATGAACGCACGGTGCGCCTGGTGAATGACAACTGGGGCTTTGCCCTCGAGCAGTGGAAATATGAAATTTAGGCTCTGCCGACAACGTATGGCAGGCGTAAGCGCGACGTGTCACAGGCGCGCTTAATGTTTGTCATGTCCGTACATGCAACATGATGCACGCAAACGGCATCCGTCCATTAATATTTTTTCATTCTTATTATCCACCATTATACAAACTGCATCTTGCAAATATTCCAATAAATAATAATACAGATCTCTTATTTTTTCTGATTATTTCTTTGGGATTATGAAAAATGTGTCTATTTTTGCAACACGTTTCGTATCTACATGTATTGTACAGATGCGAAAAATGTTTGAAACAATGAGGTGTAAAAACTCTGACATGGGAAAAGACCTGTCTCTCAAGGCTATCGTATGCCATGTGATGTTCTTTTCATTCTGTTTGTTGTCGGTATCGGGAAATGCCCAGAGTGGGGAGGATGCTGTTAACACATTGGTGGAGATGGGATTTGAAAATGTCGGATGGACGGAAGACGACGACGAACGTGTGTACGTGTTGCAGAATTCCGCGTACAGGTTGCAAGGCGTAGGCATAGGCAAGGCGGTGGATGTAATACAGGAAATAGGATTGCCGCAAGACAAGGCCTGCCGCATTATAGTACTTGACAACAACGTGCCTCAAATTTCCCTTTGCTATCGTCCGTTGAAGGGCGATACAGTGACGTTACCGGGCAGGTGGGACTGGAATACCAGCTATGACCTGCAAGGCTCCTGGCAGAAGGTGCGGAAGGCAAAGAGGAAAAATAGTTCTTTGTTCAAGGTTGATGTGCTGGTATATCCGCAACTGTCGTTCAAGAATCTGATAATCAACAAGATTTATCAGGCTCTGTTCGATTTGAGTCCTGCGGTGGAAGTTTCCCTGTGGAAGGGCATGAAGCTGACAGGACAGGTAAAGATACCGCTTTACAACGACGGATACGGACAGTTGGAAGACAAGGTCCACCCGGGGCATATAACAATATCCCAACGCTTCCGCCTTCCATACAATATTTTAGGTAAGGTAACGGTAGGATATTTCAATACGGACCGTTTCGGTGTGGATGCCGATTTCTTCTATCCGTTCAAGGACGAGCGGTTTTCTTTGATTGCACGTGTAGGATATACAGGAACAGGGTATTGGGATGGCTTTACGCTGCACTACGACCCAGACCACATGACGTGGACATGGGCGTTGGGAGGGCAGTTCTACTGGCCGCAGTACAATACCCAGTTTACGCTGAAGTGCGAACAATATCTGTACGGCGAGCAGGGTGTGAAGTTCGAGACGATAAGACACTTCCGCTATTGCTCCATCGGCTTTTACGCGATGAAGGCCAAAAATGTGAAGGCAAACGGGGGATTCAGGTTCCAGGTTGCGTTGCCGCCATACAGGTATAAGCGTTACAAGTATGTTCCGCGCTTTGATACCTCCGCCAACATGGGCATTGTCTATAATGCCGGAAACGAGCAGTATTATTATAGGGAATACAAGGCGGAGGCGAGCGACAACATAATGGAGGAAAATAGTTTTAATCCATATTTTATTAAGTCGGAATTGTTGAATTTTTAATTTATTAATCAGATGAAAAAGAACAAGTTCTTGAAAGGAATGAGTGCATTATTTGCACTTGGAATGGTAGCTTTGACTACAACACTTACTTCTTGCGAGAAGGAAGATCTCAGCTACAATGTGGATGTGAATGTAGACGTTTCAACGCCAGGAGCAACACTTACCGTTACTCCCACAGTCTTGTTTGTAAATGGGAAGGGGAATATCACGGATGTATCCGCTGATGCAGATATCACTTACAGCGGTCTTCTGAGCGGCAGTGGCAAGTCTATCAGCTACAGTGCAAATGAGAATGAGGGCATAACCGGCGGGACACTGACCATAACAGCCGAATACAGTGATTTTGACGAAGTGAGCACTGACGTTGTTATACCTGATTTGTCAGCAGGCCAGAACCTCTATCTGACTCCATTGATTCTTATAAATGATGAAGCATCAGAGTATACCTATACTATCACAACGACTCCGGTAGATGCTTCTGAATCAGAAGTTTATAATATAGATAACGAAACGGCTTATTATTGGAATACTTCACGTACTTATACAGCCAAGCAGGGTGTTACTAATGCTACAATTCCGGAAATACCGGGTGATGCCACAGATTTTGACTACTTGAGCAACTTAGCCAACACCATTGTAAATACTTACGCTGAGACTACAAAAACGATAGAGTTTTACGTTGGAGCTTACTCTCGTACCACAATCACTGTAACATACAATAAGGAAAATGTGACGATGGCTGTAACAAAGACTGATGGTGACGAAACTCTGGAAGTCGGAGAAGTAACATATACGAACTATATTTCAACTAATGCTGATGTCACAGCTGTAGATCAACAGATTCCTGGTTTTAGCCACGAGCCTCTTTACCACGGTCACGGTCACGGCAATGATGCCAATGCCGGCGGCGGCATCTCAAGTGCTGATTAATAGTCGAGTATAATTAAATTGAAGTGTGAGATGAAAAATAAGTTTTTTATAGCTTCACTGCTGCTGGCAGGAGCCTGCATGACGGTGAACGCACAAGAAGACAAATATTATACCGAAACCGGTAGTTATACCGAGAAAGGTTCGGATAATATTTTCGTAGGTCTTGGTGTCGGAGCAATGTCCGTCATCAATGACGGGATGAACACACCGACATTCAACATGAACGTTACGGTCGGCAAATACATCACTCCGGTTTGGGGTGTACGCGGGCAGATCGGAGGCTTCTGGGGAAGCCTCGACGAACAAAGTACCGGTTACCACCGCTATTGCAAGAAGTTCGGCGAAATCAACCTCGATGCCATGCTTGACTTGATAAACCTGTTCGGCAAGAACAACAACCCCAACCATCCGTTCAACCTCTACTTGTTTGCAGGTCCTACCATGAACATCGGGAAGGCTGTTGATAATGTCACAAGCACCGATATGAACATCACTATCAACGGAAGCACTTCTGAGACGTCGGAGTCGGAATTCAACGAACACGGTATGAAAGCCCGTTTCGGTGCAACGGTAGGTTTGGGTTTAGGATATAACATAACCGACAAATGGGCACTCAACCTCGAAGGCCGTATCGGTGTTACTCCCTCAATGTTCGGCAATGCGAGCGACTGCCTCAAGGCTGAAGCTACCGCCCGCGTGAACTTGGGTGTGGCTTATACATTCGGCGGCAAGAACTTCGTTACGCTGGGCAGGATAGACCGCGATGCCATCAACGAGGAAATCAACCGTTACAGGAGCGAACTTGAAAAGACCCGTGCCGACCTGGCTGCATGCAGGGATGCCAAAGCAAATGCAAAGCCTGAAATACGCGAAGTGGTCAAGGAAGTACAGGTTGCCGGCCCGCGTGCCATCTTCTTCAAGATAGGCAGCGCCCGCATCGACGACTATGGCAAGGTCAACATCAAGCTGGCTGCCGAGATACTGAAAGCCAACCCGGACAAGAAGTACAAGATTGCCGGATATTGCGACAAGGCAACAGGCTCCGCACCGTTCAACCAGAAGCTGTCTGAAAAGCGTGCACAGGCCGTTTACGATGCACTGGTGGCAGAAGGTGTTGATAAGGATCAGCTGGAACTCATCGGCTACGGCGGTACCGAAAACATGTGGGGCAAGAACTTCCTGAACCGTGTTGTTATATTGGAATAATGCTTTCACAGTAAAAGCGACTCTAAAAAGGCGTCTGGCATTTCAGGCGCCTTTTTTAGATTATCAATTCTTATCAGAGCCTTGACTTGTATAGAATGAGAATATTTAAATTATTGTTTGTCATACTGTTGCTTTGCAGCCTATATTCCCGTGCTTACAGCCAGCTGACCTATGGGACTACCGGCTTGCTGCATACACCTTCTGCAGAGATGCAAATAGACAAGACTTTCATGATAGGGGCTTACTTCCTCAACGAAGAGATTACCCCTCCCCACTGGTATTACCATACCCTCAACTACTTTGTGAATGTCACCATATTTCCCTGGCTTGAAGTGGCCTACACCTGCACGTTGGTTACGGCAGAGTCACTGGGACTGGCGTCTTACGGTTATACCGGTTTCACCAACCAGGACCGTTATTTCTCTTTGCGCTTGCGCCTGCTGAAGGAAGGCCAACTGTGGAAGCACATGCCGGCCGTCGTACTCGGCACGTCAGACCCATTCACCTCATCCGGCACGGAAGTGGCTTCCACACAAGGTAACGGCTATTTCTCCCGTTTTTATCTGGCAGCCACCAAACATATTCCCATAGGCAACGAGGAGATTGGCATACACCTGTCTTACCTGTATAACAGGCGCAAGGACTATAAGCTGAACGGGGTTGCAGGGGGAATTACTTACAATCCGTCTTTCCATCCTCAACTGAGATTCGTGGCCGAATACGATACAAAAGACATTTCATGCGGAGTGACATACCTGCTGTTCAATCGCGTGCACATACAAATGCAGCTGCAACGCATGAAATATTTCACTGGCGGACTCACTTATCAGATACATTTGCGCTGAAGCACCGGTTTATTGCACCTACTTCACATGTCCTCCGGTTTATTTTCTGTACGGTCTGTTTGCCGGAACAAACTGTTTGCGTAAATTTGCAACCTGTTATGGGAAGGATATTGGCTATAGACTATGGTCGTAAACGTACAGGAATAGCAGTCAGCGACGTGTTGCAGCTGATTGCCAACGGACTGGGCACCGTACCCACGCACGAATTAATGCGGTTTATATCCGATTACCTGTCGAAGGAGCCGGTAGAACGTATCGTTGTGGGACTTCCAAAACAAATGGATAACAGCTACTCGGAGAACATGAAATATATAGCCCCCTTCGTACGCTCGCTGCAAAGGAAATTCCCCGGTATCCCGGTGGAGTATTCGGACGAACGTTTTACCTCCGTGCTGGCGCACAGGACGATGTTGGACGCCGGGCTCAAACGGAAAGACCGGCAAAACAAGGCTCTGGTAGATGAGGTGAGCGCCACCATAATATTGCAGGGATACCTGGAGAGCAGACGTTTTTCATCATAAGTGATGTATGCCATTACAATAAAAGCATTCAATTAATAATTATGGTTTTACCTATATATGTATATGGGCAACCTGTTTTAAGAAAGGTTGCAGAAGATATTACAGCAGATTATCCGAATCTGAAGGAACTTATAACCGACATGTTCGAAACTATGGACAAGGCAGAAGGTGTGGGACTCGCCGCTCCGCAGGTCGGGTTGCCTATACGTGTGGTAGTTGTCAACCTGGATGTGCTATCGGATGAATTCCCCGAATATAAAGATTACAGGAAGACTTACATCAATGCCCATATCATAGAAACGGGCGGCAAGGAAGTAGCTTTGGAAGAAGGCTGCCTTAGCCTGCCCGGAATACATGAGACAGTAAAACGCGGAGACAAAGTGCGTGTAAGGTACCTTGATGAGAATCTTGTGGAACATGAAGAGGTAGCCGAAGGCTATCTGGCCCGCGTCATACAGCATGAATTCGACCATCTGGACGGAAAAATGTTCATAGACCACCTGTCACCGTTGCGCAAGCAGATTATCAAGGGGAAGTTGAACGCCATGCTCAAAGGCAAGGTGCATTGTTCATACAAGGTCAAGACGGTAGTACACAAATAGTACGTGGCAAAAGGCAGTGCACAGCATGGTTTGCCCGGTGTCAGCGATGCATCCGCCGATACCATAAAAGGCTCAAAAAATATGAAAAGTATTCTATACTAATGCATGAAAACTAGCGGAAAGTGTTACTTTTGTCTGCATCATATACGCCAGGCCGCCGGCCATATTAAAAATACCGCTATCTGCATTTAAAACAGAAACAGATGATAAGAAAGATATTGACGATATTTTTGCTGTTGCCTGCATTGTCGTACGCACAAATCAACACGGAAAGGGTTATGACCATAGCAAGGAATGCACTGTATTTTGAAGATTACGTGCTTTCCATACAATATTTCAACCAGGTCATCAATGCGAAGCCCTACCTGTTCGAGCCTTATTTTTTCCGGGGACTGGCAAAAATCAACCTCGACGATTTCCGTGGAGCTGAGGCGGATTGCGACGAAGCCATCCGACGTAACCCTTTCGTGGTGGGAGCATACCAGATAAGAGGACTGGCACGCATACGCCAGAATAAGTTTGACGGTGCCATAGAAGATTACAGGACTGCCATTAAGTATGACCCTGAAAATCTCGTGCTGTGGCATAACCTGTCGCTGTGCCATATACAAAAAAAGGATTACACAGCTGCTGAAGAAGACCTGGACTCCCTGCTCAGGATTTCACCCCGATATACCCCGGCCTATCTGATGCGTGGAGAGGTATTCCTGCAACAGAAGGACACAACACGGGCCCTGCAGGATTTTGACAGAGTCATAGAACTGGAACGTTACGAACCTGACGGCTGGGGGGCAAGGGCCATAGTGTACTTGCAGCAGAAGAAATATAAAGAGGCCGAAGAAGACTTGAGCCAAGCCATACATTTGAGCGCCCGCAATGCCGGATATTACATAAACAGGGCTTTGGCACGTTACTACCAGAACAACCTGCGGGGTGCCATGAGGGATTATGACCTTGCATTAGATGTTGATCCGAATAACTTCCTGGGGCATTACAACAGAGGATTGCTGCGTGCCCAAGTGGGAGATGACAACCGGGCCATCGAGGATTTCGATTTTGTGCTGCAGATAGAGCCTGACAATATGATGGCGGCATTTAACCGAGGGCTATTGCGGGCGCAGACAGGAGATTACAACGGAGCCATAAGCGACTATTCACGTGTGATAGAAGAACATCCTAATTTCATGACCGGGTACTATTACCGTGCCGAAGCCCGCAGGAAGACAGGTGACCTGAAAGGAGCTGAGGAGGACGAGTTCAAACTGATGAAGATGCAAATAGACAGACGCAATAATGCCATGCAGGCAAACAATGACAAGGATAAAGAGGAAGACGCCAGTGAATCTCCGGAAGATTCGGAAGAAGCTGAAAAGGAGACAAGGAAGAAGTCGGACAAAAATATGGAGAATTACCGCAAAATAGTAATTGCCGATGATGCAGAAGCGGGACAGCGTTATAACAGCGATTACCGGGGACGGGTGCAGAACCGCAATGTGGAAATAAAACTGGAGCCTATGTTTGCACTGACTTATTATGAGAAAGTCAGCGACATAAAATCCATTGTACATTTTCATAAATATATAGACGAACTTAACCAGTCAAAGCTTTTCCCCAGGTCGCTGCGCATAACAAACATGGAAGCACCATTGACGGAAGAGCAGGTCAACTTCCACTTTGCGCTTATCGACGCCCATACCTCAGACATCGTATCTGACGAGAAGAATGCCGTAAAGAGATTTATGCGGGGACTGGATTTCTACCTGGTGCAGGACTTCGACAGCTCCATAGATGATTTAACCCAAAGTATCTTGCTTGACGACACTTTCTTCCCTGCTTATTTCATGCGCGCACTGGTGAGATATAAGGAACTTGATTACAGAAGGGCAGAATCATCCCTTAATGATGTTGCCTCATCTGCCGTGGCATCCATCCAGGAAGGGAAGCAAAACAATACGACCGCAGTGACAGCAATCGATTATGATATTGTCAAGAAAGACCTGGACCAGGTAATCAAGTTGGCTCCCGACTTCGTATATGCTTACTATAACAGGGGTAATGTACTCTCTGTCTTGAAAGATTACCGTGGGGCTTTGGCTGACTACGACAAGGCTATAGAACTTAATCCTGACTTTGCAGAGGCTTACTTTAACCGTGGCTTGACTAATATATTCTTAGGCAACAACAGGCAGGGAATTGCAGACTTGAGCAAAGCCGGAGAGCTGGGCATAGTTTCTGCTTATAATGTGATAAAGCGCTTTACAGACGTAAGGGAATGACATTTTCTCATTAAAAAGTAGAATAACAGCAAATAATTAGTTAATTTTGCGTTTTGAAAAGACGAAATACTTACTCTATATGGTAAAGATAACATTTCCAGACGGCTCTTCCCGCATGTATGATGAAGGAGTAACAGGATTGCAGATAGCAGAAAGCATAAGTCCACGTCTGGCACAGGATGCACTGGCATGTGGCGTGAATGGTGAAACTTATGACTTGGGTCGTCCTATCAGTGAGGATGCGGAATTTGTCCTTTATAAATGGGATGATGAACAGGGGAAGCATACCTTCTGGCATACCAGCGCACATTTGCTGGCCGAAGCTTTGCAGGAATTATATCCGGGCATACAGTTCGGAATAGGGCCTGCCATCGAAAATGGATTTTATTATGATGTGGATTCGGGAGATACGCCTATAAGAGAGGCTGACTTACCCGCTATCGAAAAGAAGATGGCAGAACTGGCCACAAAGAAAGAACCCGTTGTAAGAAAGAATATTTCGAAGGATGATGCCTTGAAAATGTTTGGTGAACGTGGTGAAACATATAAATGTGAGTTGATTGCAGATTTGGAAGACGGGCATATAACGACCTATACACAGGGAGGGTTTACGGATCTATGCCGCGGTCCGCACCTTATGACCACAGCTCCTATCAAGGCCATTAAACTGACGTCTGTGGCCGGTGCCTATTGGCGCGGGCAGGAAAACCGCAAGATGATGACACGCGTCTACGGAATAACCTTCCCGAAGAAAAAGATGCTGGATGAGTATCTTCTCATGCTTGAGGAGGCAAAAAAACGTGACCATCGCAAGATTGGTAAGGAGATGGAGCTGTTCATGTTTTCTGATACGGTGGGGAAAGGTCTTCCTATCTGGCTGCCAAAAGGCACTGCATTGCGCAACCGCTTGCAGGAGTTCCTGCGCAACATACAGGCCAGGTACGATTACCAGGAAGTGATATGCCCTCCTATAGGGAATAAGTTGTTGTATATCACCTCAGGGCATTACGCCAAGTATGGCAAAGACTCATTCCAACCCATACATACCCCTGAAGATGAGGAAGAATATCTGCTTAAACCGATGAACTGCCCTCACCACTGCATGATTTACAAGAACTCCCCACGTTCTTACAAGGATTTGCCTTTACGCATCTCGGAGTTTGGTACCGTATGCCGGTACGAACAGAGCGGTGAATTGCATGGCTTGACACGTGTACGTAGTTTCACGCAGGATGATGCACATATATTCTGTTGCCCGGAACAGGTGAAGGATGAGTTCCTCCGTGTCATGGATATCATTTCCATAGTTTTCAAGTCCATGAACTTTGAAAATGTTGAAGCACAGATTTCTCTGCGTGACAAAGTGGACAGGGAGAAATATATAGGAAGCGATGAGAATTGGGAGAAAGCAGAACAGGCCATCGTTGAAGCATGCGCGGAGAAAGGGCTGAAAGCCAAAATAGAATATGGAGAGGCAGCCTTTTATGGCCCAAAGCTCGATTTCATGGTAAAGGATGCTATTGGACGGCGCTGGCAGCTGGGTACGATTCAGGTGGATTACAATTTGCCGGAACGCTTCCAACTGGAGTATACCGGAGCCGACAATCAGAAACATCGCCCAGTAATGATCCACCGTGCACCTTTCGGCTCAATGGAACGTTTTGTTGCCGTACTCATAGAACATACGGCCGGAAAATTCCCTCTATGGCTGGCGCCGGATCAGGTAGCCGTATTGCCTATAAGTGAAAAATTTAACGGCTATGCCAATGAGGTACGTTCGGCACTGAGAAAGTATGACATCCGTGCCATAGTGGACGAACGTAATGAGAAAATTGGCCGCAAAATTCGCGACAACGAAATGAAGCATATCCCATATATGCTTGTTGTAGGCGAAAAAGAAGCAGAAAACAACGAGGTTTCTGTACGCAAACAAGGAGAAGGTGACAAAGGGACAATGCCTTTCGAGGATTTTGCTAAAAAAATGAATGAAGAAATTCAGAATATGGTAAATAAGTGGTAACTTTGCAGCCGCTTGAGGATATAGGTACATTTTGTTACTTGGATCCGAAAGGTGATTTCGTAAGGTTGGTAAAGTCAATTTTTAAAGAGTGGTAAAACAAGAAACAGGAAGTATAACATTATTTAATGAAAACCGACAGTTTGAAAGGGCAATATCGGATTAACGAACAAATCCGTGCCAAGGAAGTCCGCGTTGTGGGCGATGATGTAGAACCTAAAGTATATCCGACAGCTCAGGCTTTGAGATTGGCAGGAGAACATGGTGTAGATCTTGTGGAAATCTCTCCCAATGCCCAGCCTCCGGTATGCCGTATCATCGATTACTCAAAATTTCTTTATCAACTGAAGAAACGCCAGAAAGAGCAGAAAGCGAAGCAAGTGAGGGTTAATGTTAAAGAAATACGTTTCGGTCCGCAGACTGATGACCATGACTATAACTTTAAGTTGAGACATGCCAAAAGTTTTTTGGAAGACGGTGATAAAGTAAAAGCTTACGTATTTTTCAAAGGACGCTCGATTCTGTTTAAAGAACAGGGTGAGGTTTTACTCTTACGCTTTGCCAATGACCTGGAGGATTATGCAAAAGTAGACCAGATGCCTGTATTGGAAGGTAAGCGGATGACAATTCAACTATCGCCTAAAAAAGGTGTGGTGGCAAAGAAAAATGCTGCGAAACCTGTACCCAAGACTGCAGGACAGCATGAGAATGAAGTTGAAACCGATGAACAAAAATAATGAAACATGCAACAGAGTTAAACGTTGCCATTAATTAATATTTAAAGAATTAGTAAAATGCCAAAAATGAAGACTAACTCCGGTGCCAAAAAAAGGTTTGTCCTTACCGGAACGGGTAAAATTAAGAGAAAGCATGCTTTTCATAGTCATATATTGACTAAAAAGACAAAGAAACAGAAGAAGAATCTTTGCCACTCCACACTTGTTGATAATGCAAACGTACGTCAAGTGCGGGAATTATTGGTTTTGCGGTAAAAATATAGCAAGTAAATAAATATTAAAATGTAAATCGAATGGTTTAGCTTAGAGACCGGCTTGGTATTTGCCGGCGCTAACATTCAAAAGAAAATAAAACTATGCCAAGATCAGTAAATCATGTTGCTTCAAGAGCAAAAAGAAAGAAAATCCTGAAATTAACACGGGGATATTTCGGTGCCAGAAAAAATGTATGGACTGTAGCCAAGAATACCTGGGAGAAAGGCCTGACGTATGCATTCCGTGACCGTAAGAATAAAAAGAGAAGTTTCCGTGCGCTGTGGATTCAGCGTATTAACGCTGCCGCACGTTTGGAAGGTATGTCTTATTCACAGTTAATGGGTGCCCTGCATAAGGCTGGTATAGAAATAAACCGTAAAGTTCTGGCCGATTTGGCAATGAATCATCCGGAAGCTTTTAAGGCTGTTGTAGATAAGGTAAAGACTGCGTAAGTATAGAGTTTTTGTACTTAACCCCTCATAAAGGTTGTCTCCCAAGACTGAGAAATTGGTGAGACAGCCTTATTTTGTGTCTGAAAACTTCATTTTTGGCAGGTTTATCTATTTTTGAGTAAACATTTCTTTTTTTTCTTGTTTGTCTCAAAATAAAAACTTACTTTTGTCATAGAAAAAGTATAGCCGCATTGATTGGATTGGGAAACTCATCAGTTATTATGAAATACCGAGACAAGCTTCGCTTCTCAATGGCGGGCCACACCCTTAGGGGTAACTTTTAAGTCGGTGGATTACAAAGAGGACGAGCACTCAAACCATGTCATTCGGAGTTTCATCACATCATCGATGCGGCTTTTTAAAAAAGAGAGATTGTCTCGAAATAAACTTTCGAGATAGTCTCTCTTTCTTATTCCAATCCGCCTATGTTATGTATACGGATAAGTTTTAGGGCAGTTGGTTCTACCCTACCCTATGCGGATATTCCCATGCAGATTCACTCTTTTCTTTCAATAAAAACATTATCTTTGCAACGTGTAAGGAAAGATAAGGATATACTTGACGTCAAACTATTATGCCGCACTTAGTCAAAGCATCGGCCCAACGGCTGACGTCTGCATAGGCTTGCTCTTTGCTGATGCCGAAGCGCGTTGTCAAAACCGCCGATGCATCATCCAGCGTAAAATCGCGCCCACTCAATTCGTTCCACAACAGCAAGGCCGTAGAGTTCAACGAAATGACTTTAGTCATATCCGCCTGCGACTTGCCTTGTTCGACAATGAGGTTCTCACCTGCGATTTCACGCACCTTATATGAATCTTTTATACGCATATCTTTTTCTATTAAAAATTAGTGATGCGCAAATATACAGATTATCTTTTAATAATAAAGTATCTATCAAATGAATTCAGTTACGAGGCATAAGTTCCGGCCTTATTATATTCCCTGTTAACATGACAACCATTCAACAACAGTTTTTTTCCCTATTGAGGTCAGGCTTATGGGGCTGTAAGCCCGCCTCTGACCTATTCGGCCCTGATACTGATTGGGCGAAGTTATTTACCCTTTCAAAGAGGCAGGCATTGTCCGCTATCATACTCGACGGAGTGATGTTACTGCCCGAAACAAAACGTCCGCCAAAAGCCGTGTATCTGCAATGGTGTGCAGTGGCCTTGCACGTGGAAGAACAGAACGAACTGCTGAACCGCGAAATAGGCAACCTATACGCACTATTACGCCGACATGGCATGAACCCTATCCTGGCCAAAGGACAGGGAGTGGCGCAGAATTACCGCATACCGAACCATCGCCAGTGCGGGGACATAGACCTTTATATAGGCAAGAAATGTTATGACATTGCCAACAAGCTGTTACTCCATGAGGGTACCTATATAAGCGAAGAGAGATTCACACACAGCTGCATAAATTGGCATGAAGTAATTGTAGAAAATCATCGTGCATTAGCAAACATGAATGAACCCTTCGCCAACCATCGTTTGCAAAGGGCAATTGCACAGTGGGAAAACAACCCGTCACTTTGTCCTAAGGTACGAATAGGAAATACAGATGTGCCTGTGCCACCACATGCTTTCAATATGGCTTATCTGCTGACTCATGCTAAGCATCATTTCTTTAACGATGGCATAGGCTTGCGACAAGTATGCGACTGGGCTTGTCACCTGCGTGCTCACCACACAGACGAAGAAAAGGCCGAGGCAGCAAAATACCTGAAAGATTTCGGACTGACGAAATCTGCACGATTGTTTGGCGCATTGTTAGTGAAATACTTGGACTTTCCACGTGAAGATTTGCCTATACCATTTGTCATACAGGACGAGCCGAAAGCCGACTGGTTGTTGAATGACATTTGGCTCGGCGGCAATTTTGGACACTACGATACCACGCGCAAGAAACGTCCCGAAGGCTACTGGCGTGGCAAGTGGTACACATTTGTACGCATAACGAAACGTTGTACCGAGTTAAGCACCCTGGCTCCGGCTGAGGCTTTCTGGAATCCTATCATGTTAGTATACCGCTTTGCCCAAATTCAATGGCGCAAACTGACACATACCGCTACAAACGTACATTAAACATCCGCATTGCCGGCAGCAGCCATCGCCTCAGTGGCTTCAGCCGGTACCACCATCCCCCCCGTTTCAGCCAACGGGGGGAGGTACAGTCCTGTACAGAGCCGTCCGGACGGTATATCCGTCGCAGCAGGCCTATTATTTCTTCCCGCTTCACCTTTTCTATGCGTGCTATATTACCATCGCCAAGCATCAGACAAAACTCTCCGTCATGTCCTATATAACGGTGTATCATGTATTTACCTTCCCAACAATAGAACGGACAGCACCAGGCAGGCAGGTCGCCTGCAGACGGACAAGGTTCTATCTCAACCACATCCCTGCCGCCATGTATGAAAGGCAACATACTCTCTCCCGTGATGTGTATTTTAACAGACTTTCCTTCACGCAAGAGACGTGCAGCTTCGGCCATGAAATCATTGGGCAGCGTTATCCTTCGCATGAGCCGAATATGGTTTTGCAGGACAGGTACGCAGCCTCTGCATCAGGAAGGCAGGACAAATGGTAAACAGGCACCCGCGAAATCAAAGAGCCAATCACACGACTGATGCTGTCATACAATCGTTCGTCGTAGGCAAAGTCAGGAGGGCACGAAGGATGTAGCGCCGCATAGGCACGCGCCACGTTAAGCCGCTCTATCTTGTTGCAGGGAGCTTGTGACAAACGCACACAGGCAGCAAGCGGATAGCATTCCGTCTTATAGCACGGTGTCTTACCGCTCCAGGGACTGCCGTAAACATAGGGCATCCCGTCATTGTGGATGCGCACAATAGGGCTGTCGTCGTTCAGCAATGTTGCGCCGCCGATATTTTCACGCCAAAGACGTGTATGGGTACTTTTTCCTGTCCCGCTTTCGCCAAGAAAAAGCACAGCTTTGCCTCGATAAACTATGACACTGGTATGTACAGCCACAGCTCCACGGGAAGCGATACCCAAGCCGAAAGCTATCCAGCAGGCAAAACGCAACAGACGGGAATCAAGTGACCCTGTCAGGCGGAAAAGGTTGCTTCCACGCTCTGTCCACATCTTCAAAGAAGAGCCACTGGAGTATGCACTGCAGAAATTATAACCATCGGAATAATGGCCGAAACGACTGGTCACATCGTCCACCACGCTCTTATACAGCACCCTGTCAAAATCCGGTGCCTCTCCGTCGGTTACGGTCAGACACACGTCAGGTGCCACCTTATTGTCATAAGGCACTGCAAATACTTCGAATCCTTGCAGCGGGGAGATGGCTTCCACCATCAGAGCACCTTCAGCCCGAAGGCGGAAGCCGGCTATCATGTAATCCTGATTCATAAAAAATTATGTTCTGTTTATGTTAACTGTCACTTTACCTGTCTCCAGGTCAAATATGCGGTCACACACCATGAGTGATGTCTCGCGGTGGGCTATAATGACCATTGTCAGTTCGCGGTAGCGTCCCGTCAGGCTTTGCAGGGCAGCGTTTATTTCTTGCTCTGTACGGCTGTCAAGCGCCGAAGTGGCTTCATCGAAGAACAAGACTTCCGCTTCCTTGTAGAGAGCACGTGCTATGCCTATGCGTTGCTTTTGTCCGCCAGACAAGCGGCTACCGTATTCGCCCAGCGGTGTATCCAGGCCCTGCGGCAGAGCGTCTGCCCACTCTTTCAGCTGTACCTGCTCCAATACGTGCTCTACCTTGTCAAGGTCTGGAGGCAGATGGCCGAGAGCTATGTTATCAGCCAGCGAACCTTCCACTATGAATATCTCCTGCGGCACATATCCCACCAGCCGGTGCCATGCACTGCGGTTTGCCACTGTCAATATGGAATCGTCTATATATATATGTCCTTCGGTGGGACGGAAGAAGCCAAGCATGATATTGAACAATGTAGACTTTCCCGACCCGCTTGCCCCCCGTACTCCAAGACGCTCGCCGCGACGTATCTCAAGATTAAGTCCGCTAAACAGACTGTCTCCGTCAGGAAAAGAGAAACCAACGTTATCCAACCGTATGGCACGGGTAAATGTAACTGGGCTGCCACAATCTTCTTCTTCAGACTCGGGACATCCGGAAATACCATCAGCCACTACTGAGACAGAGTGCGAAGCATTCTGCAACGTGGCCCAACTGTTCAGTATGCCGCGCATTGCGGGTATCAGGCGGAAGGCAGCTATCGCAAAGACTCCACTCAGGATGCCCACATCTCCACGCCCCGTACCCACCAGCAACGCGATTCCAGCCACAATGGCGAGTTCTGACAAAAACTGCGGGAACAACTGGAAACGTTCCATGCGCAGGCGGCTACGTACAATGGCGTCCATACCCTGGTCGAACGAGGCAAGCGACGTGCCGAACGAATGGGCAATCTCCACCTCCGCATATCCACGGAAAGCCTCAACTACCGTACGCGACTGTTTGCGGCGTGCCTCAAGTTCCTCGCGTCCGTAGTCACGCAATTTTCTGCGCACCACCAGAATGTAAGCCATGGACAGAGGGATTAGCACAGCACAAAGCAATACCCCGGCCAAAGGTTCCCACACCACCAGTGCGGCTATCATCAGCAATACAAGTACCGCCTCTCCCCCAAGGCGGAACAACGGGGCAAGCACACACAGGCAAAATGTATAGCAAATGTAATTGACCTCATAACCAAGTTGTACACTGCTTTTGCTCTTAAGGAACATAAGCCCGCGATGGTAATAGTTGACAAACATGCGACGGCTGAAGCCACGATAGATATTCATCAGAAAACGGTTCTCCACACGCGCCAGGACAGCAACCATAGCATTCTTTACCAAAACAAACAACATGACAGCGCCACACAAAGCCAGCATCATGCTGCGGCTGCCGCCGGGACGTAATATGGCCATAAGCAGAGGTATCAACGCCGCCACGCCGGCAAAATCCAACATGGCACGCACCAGCACGGCAATAACGACCCAGATGCTGCGCTTGCGCTCGGAGGATGAAAGGAGGGAGAATATCTGTTCAAGCATTACTTCGGAGTAACTTAATTCCACCTATGACTGCCGCAAAGTTAGTCATTCGCGCGGAAATAACACGTCTTAAGCACGGTGAAATTATGTTCCCCGCACCCCGTTTGTCTGTTTCTTTTACCATCAATCCGTATTGGGGGAAATTCTGTCACCTTAAAGTATTGT
>CAZYVE010000010.1:0-55269 GCA_964651035.1 uncultured Bacteroides sp. | reverse complement strand
CGTACAGGCGCAGGTAGTTGTCGAATGTCCAACTGCCGCTGATGAGGTCGTCAATACCCGGCAGATAGACAAACTCTGACACTTCTTCCACCACGGTGCTTCCGCTTGTAACGGAGGCTGTGCATTGTGTCGGGTCACTCAGGTCGATGGTTAATGTGCATTCGCCGGTGGCCGGTATGCTGACGCTTATGTCAGATGCCTGCTCGCTCAGTTCCAGTCCGGTGCTGCCGGTTACAAGTGCTACGGATGTGGCTATGGCAGCATCATCGTCTGTGGCGGTCGAGCTGTTGTAGAGGCTGCCTGTGCCGGCCACCAGTATGTTGGCTGTACCGGTCGAAGTTGCATTGAATACAAGTGTCCATTGGTTGGTCGGACGGTTGTAGGTCATCTCGCCTTCGATGTCGCCGCTTACCGTGAGTGTCGGGATGTAGAGTGCCGTCCAGTAAAGCTCGTTCACATCGGCTTCCACATAGTAGCATCCGCCCTGTCCGGGGAACCAGAGGTTCCACATGTCATCGTCAGACGAGAGTGTGAATGGATTGCCGTCTATGGGAGATGCGCCCCATACGGTGCCGTTGCCTTCCTGGAAGTAGCAGTTGTACCACGACGTTGCTCCCATGAATCCTTCGTAGTGTCCGTCGGAGTCGGGCGAGTAGAGTGTGGTTCCGGTCGTTTCCAATGAAGTGTTGAGCACGTATAGCAGGGTCATGTCAATTTCGTAAGACGTCACGCTTACAGCTACGGTGTTGGTATATACGGGTGTCATGTTGTTACCCGTTGCGGCTGCCAGTCGGAAGTAGATATTGCTTGCCACGCCCGGTGTCAGCCCCACGCTCTGTGCCAGCGAATTCAGTTCGCTGCCCGTGTATGCCGTTGAGTAGGAAGACTGTGTGGTTTCAACCACGTTGCTGGCAAATTCGCTGTCGGACGAAGCCTGCAGTGTCATTGTCAGCAGTCCGTCGGGTACGGATACCGATGTGTCGCTCACATACAGGTCGTCTGTGCTCCATGCCAGAGACAGCACTATGCTGCTGCTCAGCTCTTGCGTCAATACAATCGAGCTTTCGGAGGCAATCAGTTCCCCCGGCTCTATGCTGTTAAGATATATCTTGTCTTCATCTTTCTCGCAAGCTGCAGTCACCAATACGCCCAGCAGCAGAAAGAAGTATCCGGTTAATCTGTTCATATTATTGATATTTTTTTGATGGTTAATCGATAAATTGTTCTATTATGTACGGCTCCTGCCGCGTACACACACTACGGACGGCCGGAATGTGTAGGCGACGGGCGGCGTACATGTATGCCGTATGCATTGTCCGGCATACCCGCAGGCTGTTGTCAATAGCCGTCCTCATTGTAAAGGTTCGGATTGGCTGTCAGCTCGGTGGATGGTATGGGATAATAGTTGAAGCGCGTGTCTACGGACTGCCCGTTGAGCGTGCCCCCTTTCCACTGCCACAGGTAGTCGGAAGTGGTGAATCGTCCGTAGCGTACCAGGTCCGTGCGCCGCACACATTCCAGATACAGCTCGCGTGCCCGCTCATCGAGGATGAAATCGGTTGTGAGGTCGGAATCGGAGATATTGCCCGAGTCGTCACCGAAGGCACGTTGCCGCAGTTCGTTGATATAGCCCAATGCTGCGCTACGGCTGCTGCCGCTGCCTCCTCTTACCACCGATTCGGCCAGCATCAGGTAGATATCTGCCAGGCGGAACACGGGAAAGTCTGTGCTGGCCCCGTCTGAAGTGGTGTTTGAAGCAGCCTCTCCGTCATCGGTCAGGTTTGTCCATTTCACCGGGAGGTAACCGTACGACTGGTCTTCCACAACGTCGACGCTCAGTGTCTGTCCTTCGGTGAAGAACATGGCCCGGCCGTCGCCGTCAGCAAATAACGAGGGAAGTTCGCTGCGTACCCTGAAACTGCCCCAGCCCGAGGTAGCACCGTAATCGGCGGGATTCTGGTAGTCGGAAGCATTGTTGATGGCTCCGCATATCAGGTAGGTGGTGGCACCCCAGGAGGTGGTGTTTGTCGCATCTACCGGAAATGCGAATATGATTTCGTTGGTGCGGAGGTCGTTGTCGGCGTTGAACAGCTTTGCATAATCCTCTTCCAGGGTATATCCGGCTGAAATCACGCGGTTGCAATAGTCGATGCACTCTGTCCAATACCCCGTTCCGGTGTATATTTCGGCATTGAGGTAGAGGCGTGCCAACAATGCGTAGGCTGCCTGCTTGCAGGCGCGGCCGTACTCGCATTCGTCGCGGTCCAGCAGGTCGTCGTCAATGTCCTGCAGTTCGCTTTCAATATACTCGAATATCTGTTGTGACGTATAGCGCGGAGGCAGGTAGCTGCCCACAGGGTCGTCTTCCGTCACGAATGGGATATTACGGAAAAGGTCGAGTGCGTAGAAGTAGGACAGTGCGCGCAGGAAACGTGCCTCGGCGCGATAGTGGCGTATCTCCTCCTGGTCTGTCTCGCTGAATTCGGATATCTGCTCGTCGGTGGCATTGCGCAGGAATTCGTTGCACAGCGCAATGTTGTAGAAGATACGGTAATACCCGTCCGACACCCAGACATCGCTGTCGTCCCAACTGAGGTAGGTCAGGTCGGCCATGTTGTCGCCTTCCAGCCATGTGTATATAAATTCATCTGTACCGCTCTCCTGCAGATTGATGTAAATCCTCATGAAGTCGTGTCCCGAGTTTGACGAGAGGTCTTCGTCTCCACCACCTTTCTCTTGCCCGGCGATGGTGAAGGCTACGTAAAGCTTGCCAAGCACAGCCTTATAATTGTCCACACTTGTGTAAACGTCGGCCGAGGTGACCTCGGCATGCGGGTATTGGTTAAGATCGTCCACACACGATGTCAGCACCGGCAGGGTGACGGCTGCCGCAAGCGCCGCAATATAACAGTATGTCTTTATCCGTTTCATGTCTGTATAAAAGGTATTATTGGTTAGATAGATGATTTAGAACTCCAGTCCTACGCTCAGCGAGTAAGTACGTGGACGGGGATAAAATGATGAGTCAAGGCCGTCGGGCACTTCGGGGTCAACTCCGGAGTACTTCGTGATGGTGAATACGTTTTGCACGAGCACGCTCGCGTTCAGTCCGAACCAGCGGCACACCCGTCCGAAGTTGTACGACAGCGAGAGGTTGTCCATCTTCAGGAAAGAAGCGTTCTCTATATAGTAGTCCGAGAGATGCTGGCGGCTTTGGAATCCGGTTTCCAGGTAACTGCTGTGCAGGTTGTTAAGCTGGCTGGTATTGTAACTCATCGTGTTCCATGCCCCGGCATTCATGGCCATCCCGTTGTAGACGTAATTGCCCACGTTGGCGCGCAGGCTGGTGCTGAGCGTCCATCTCTTATAGTTGAGTGAGGTGCTGAAACCGAAGATGAAGTCGGGCGTAGGCGATTTGTAGCGGTACAGGTCGCTGGAGTTGATTACGCCGTCGCCGTTCAGGTCGGCATACGCACCTTCTATGGGCTTGCCTGTCTCGGCATCATACAGTTGTTTGTAGACGTAAAACATGTATGGCTCGTAGCCTTCGCTCAGTACCTGCAGGTAATGTCCGTCGATGTATGCACCTGCCGAGATGTTGGTGTCGGTTCCTCCCTCTGTCAGCGACAGGTTTTTCACCTTCATCGTCTGCCATGTCATATTGAAGCTCATGTCCCATGTCCAGTCTTTAGTCTGGATAGGAGTGGCATTGAGTGTGACTTCTATTCCCTTGCTGTCTACGTTGCCCACGTTGGTGAGGATAGACTTGTCGAAGTTGACGCCAGCGGGTGAAGGAACCTCAGCCAGCAAGTCTTTAGTCTGTCTTGTGTAGTAGTCGAAACTGCCGGATATGCGGTCTTTAAGGAATCCGAAGTCGAAACCCACATTCCACGATGTGGTCGTCTCCCACTTCAAGTCTGACACGTATGCCTCGGGGCGATATGTGTAATGGTAATCCGAACCAAACTGTGCCGATGCGCCTGTCTGGCTGATGGTATAGACTGGCAGGTAGTTGTAGTTGCCGATACCGTCCTGCTGTCCGGTCACACCGTAGCTGGCACGCAGCTTCAGATTGCTCAACACGCGGTTGTCTTTAAGGAATGCCTCTTCGCTCAGCCTCCATCCCAGGGCTACCGAAGGGAAGGTGCCCCAGCGGTTTTCAGAACTGAAGCGTGAAGTGCCGTCGCGGCGCACTGTGGCCGTCAGCAGGTAGCGCGAGTCGTATGAGTAGTTTAGGCGGGCATAGTAGGAGAGGAGCACGTGACGTTCGTCGGAAGCGGCTATACTGCTTTGAATCTCCCCTAATGTGTTAAGCTCGTCATAGGCGGGAGTGACCGATTTCCAGTATTGGTAGTCGTAACCTACTGTTACATCTACGTTACTATTTATGGGGTCGAAAAACTTGTTGTAGTTCAGATATGTGGTCAGCAGGCGGTTAATGTTCTTTTGCGGCCCATATTCGTAGTCGCGGCCGCTGCTGGTGGCGTATTGGGCTGCTTCTGCAGGCACGTATATCCATCCCTTTCCTTTGGCATAGTCGTAGCCCAGCGTAGCATGGAATTTCAGGTCTGGCAGGAAGTGCATCTTGTAGTCTACATCGAAGTTGCCTACAAAGCGGTACACACGGCTGGTAGACTTGTATTGTTCGAGGGCACCTACGGGATTGACCGTGCCGCCGGTAACCAGCTGCCCCACATTGTCGGTGGCTTCGGTATATCCGCCGAAGGTGTCGCTGCCCGAATAGACGGGTAGTGTGGGATTCCAGGTGGCAGCGTTCCAGATAGCATCGGTATTGGCAAAGCGGTTGTTGTTGAGCGAACCTTTCACGTTAAGGGTCAGTTTAAGGTAATCGTCGAAGAAGCTGGGCGATAGTGTAACGCTTCCCGTCAGGCGCTTTGCCTTGTCGGTCTTCAGCAAACCATTCTGGGCATAGTAGCCTACCGATGCGCGGAGGGGGAAGTTTTTGGCAATGCGGCCCGATATGCTGAGGTTATTGTCCGTGCCATAAGCCGGCTGATAGACTTCATCGCTCCAGTTTGTGTTGGCTGTACCAAGCAGAGCCTGTTGTGCGGCAGTTCCCTGTGTATTCACCAAATCAACAAACTGGTCGTAGCTTAGCATGTCCGGCAGTTTTGTCACAGTTTGTACGGATTGCGTGCTGCTGAATGTTACTTTCATGCGGTCGTTGGTTCCTTTCTTAGTGGTGATGATGATGACGCCGTTCGACGCACGCGAACCATATATGGCCGTAGATGAAGCATCTTTCAATATAGATATGCTTTCGATGTCGTTGGGATTGATAAGTGAGAGGAAGTTCCCGTCATTTCCGCTGATGCCGCCAGTCTCTAAGGGTACTCCATCAAGCACTATGAGAGGGTCGTTGGAGGCCGTAAGTGAGGCTCCTCCACGGATACGTATGGTACTCCCGGCTGTAGGCGAACCGCTGTTGCTCATGATTTGTACACCGCTCACTTTGCCGTTGATCAGCTGTTCGGGCGAAGATATAAGTCCTGTGTTGAAGTCGTCCGCACTGACATTGGTCACCGAGCCTGTCAGGTCGCTCTTACGCACCGTACCGTAGCCGATGACAACCACGTCGCTCAATACCTGTGAGTCTGGCTGCATTTTCACTACGATTTTTCCTCCGGCAGGGATATCGACTGAGACAGGCAGATAGCCCACATAGGTCACTTTCAGGGTTGTGGCATCATCGGGTACCTTCATCGAGAAGTTGCCATCGATATCTGTTATGGCACCGGTGCCGGCACCATCCACAGTCACGCTGGCTCCTATCAGCGGTAAGTCCATCTCATCCAATACTTGCCCGCTCACAGTTCTGCCTTCTTGGGCTGAGGCCGGGCTTGTCATTGCAAAACATGCGATGCACAGCAGGTATAATACAACCCCTGTGACGCGTGGTTTAAAGAATTGGTGTTTCATAAGTAATAAGTATATTAATAGATTGATAAATAGCCGTACAGTTATGTCTGGTTTTATTCAAGCCAGATTTCTCCCACTTCCAGGGTGGCTTGTCCTTCCGGATCTGCCGGACACGCGAGTTCCAGTATTTCCACTTCTTCCACTCGGAACGGCAGCGATATCTGCGGATGGAAATAGGGTGGGAGGAAAGCCGGAAAAGCCTTTGGCAACAAAGCTGTGTCTGTCTGCCGGAATGAGGACAACGGGATACGTGTCAGACCGTCGGCATCGGGTGCCGGGCAGTCGGCCGCATAGGTATAGCCGCTTTGAGTAATGAACGCTATTTGCAGTCCTTGCGGCGCTGCCGGAAAGCGAAGGCAGAGTTGCTTACAGTCTTTCAGGCGTTGTAGGCGTCCCTCCACCGTACTCCTCACGTAGTGGCGTATGAAGAAACGGGGTTGCTCTCCCCAAGTCTTGAAACTAAGACGCAATGTGGGTTTTGCCGACGGTATGTCCTGTATGATGCGGCTATCCGATTCCCCCCATTCAGGCAACATGAATATTTCCATTGCAGCGAGGTCTTTTGCCGCATCCAGCAAAACGAGCGGGGCTTGTGGAGAAACCGCCTCCATCTTATAAGTGTCTGTCGCAGTATAATCCCAGTCCAGCGGATGTCCGTTCACACCCGATGGGAAAGTCTGGCTTTTCCCGTGACTGAACACCACCAGATTGTAGCGGAAACAACCTTCCTTCAAATCCTGGGCCGGTACTGTGGCCTGCCATCGGTAGCCTCCGGCGGGTTGCAGACGTATGGAGGGATTATGCTTGTTCCAGAAAGATACTTTGTCGGTATAAAGTAATACAGAGTCGGGCTGTTCTGCTCCGGCAATGAATGCAATCAACTGTTGTGCACACCCGGCATCGACTGTGCATGGCGGAGTATGCCGGACTATATACCCGTCGTCGGGCTTGAGCTGGATATCAGGTTTTACATATTCGCCCAGCCTGATATTCTTCCATTGTGTATCGGCGTCCCATGTGGATGCCGGTTGGCAGTTTTTGCGTTGCAGCAGGTAGACGCCGGGATGCAGGGCGGAGATTGTGCCGTCGGTTATGGTATCCCTTCGGGTATTGCCTGCATTCAGTCCGCAGATGGTGAAGTCTTTGCCCAAATCAGGCAAAGAGAGGCTCATGTCCCACTCGCTGTCTATAGTTTGCATCACTTTCTTTTGCAGTGAAGGTTTTGCAAAGGGGTCTGAACATTGCACTACATCTGGCATTACTTCTAAGCGCCACACACCTTCCTCCAGCCGGTCTATCCAATAAAGCCCTGTGCCTTCGTATCTCACTACGGGCGACGAGCCACATCCGGCAATGGCGCGGAGGTCTGCGGCATTCTTCGGCTGCGTGGTTGTGTGGTTGGAATAGTAGAAGCATTCGCCGTCGTTCAGTTCGCTCAGGTCTTGCGTATGGCTGACGCGGATGTCGGCAAAGAGCGTGTCGGCAGGATAGGGCTGGAATTGTTCACCCCGTTTCACCCGCCGTGCGGCTTCGGCGGCTATCATAAGTCCTACTGCCTTGCCTGGTGTATAGGCTGCGTTCAGGTAGTGTGTCTGATATTCGGTATTGTAGGCAGCCATGTCGATGGGGTCGTAGGCAAACTGTGTCATCCATTGGAAGCCTGCCGAGCGGAGGGTGCGTACCGTGGCGGGATACATATATGTATAAAGGACATCGGCCGGGTCGAATTCATACACGATGCGGGCTTTCTGTTCGAAGCCTTCCACATCGGCAAAAGGTATGTCGTATTGTTCCACTGCGGGAAGTAGGTTGCCAAGTCTCGTATGACCTGATACCAGCCCGTTGGGATACCATTGAAAAGTTGTCCCTTGTATGTCGGAACGATAATATGCTTCTACCACCTCTCTGTTGTGGCTGACGTTGTAGAATAGCGGTTTCCCGCAGCCCGCCCGACGGATAGACCGCACCATTCGTTCAATATATGCCTGCGTCTCATCTGCCGTCCCGGTGTGGCATGGTTCATTGTTGATTTCAAAACCGACGATATAAGGGTCGTCTTTGTAACTGAGGTCTGTGTAGGGGTTGATATGGCGTACCAATGCGGCGAGGTAACGTTCTTGTGCTGCAACGGCATCTGGAAGTTGGTGTACATTGCACTTATCAGCGTGGCTGGTATATCCGTCTGCAGGTTGGTCGTGCTCGGGATAACCATTGCCGAAGTTGGTCTGTGCAGTTATAATGATACGGATTCCACGCTCTCGCAACCGGCTAAACAGATAGTCCAGCAGATCCAGATGGTCGTTCTCCTGCAGATAGCCTTTGTTATCGGATATTTCCACATCCCAGATATGGATGCGGAATGCGTTAATGCCTAAGCGGGCGAAGTGGTACACATCGCGGTCGATGGCTTCCTTGCGGTCGATGCCGAGGTATCCCATTGCACGGTAGGCATGGGCAAAGGGGAGGGTATAGTTTACGCCGAAGAAAGAAGCCTCTTCCTTGGTGTCCGACCAGCGCATCACTCCAGTATTGTCCACAAATATCGTCGGTATATGTTGTGCCGCCGATGTCGCGGCTCCCAGTACCAGCATACAACTTATCGCGATAAAAAAGTGTCTTTTCATGATTCTTTCTTGTAGCAGGTTAAAAAGCGAATGATTACACTTGCAAATGTAGTCACCGCTTCCTCTCTCTGAAAGCAGAAATCGGACATAAAAAGACAATTATAAGACAAGTTCCCTCTTGGTGGCCGGTATGGGGTGTTATTCGCCAGCCGTTTCCGAATATTCTTTCGGTGTAACTCCGAAGGCAGACTGAAAACATTTGGAAAAATACGAATGGCTGGAAAAGCCCACCATGTACATTACCTCTGCTACCGTAAACCGTTGTTGTTTCAGCAGCATGGCGGCTTTCTTCATGCGGATAGACTTGATATACTCCACGGGAGTCTGCCCGGTCATCTGCTTAATCTTGCGGTACATCTGTTTGTTGGTTACTGCAGCCCATTTGCAGAGAGCGTTCACGTTGAGGTCGGAGTCGGTTATATGTTCTTCTATCAGACGAGTCACGTTGGCCAGAAATTTTTCGTCGAGCGAGGTTGCTTCGATTTCCTTGGGCGAGGCCAATGCCTCCATACGCATCTGGGCTTCTTGTTGGCGGCGTCTGTAGAGCAGCTGTTCGATGCGCGACAACAGCAGCTCTGGCTCGAAAGGCTTGGAGATAAAGGCATCGGTGTGCAGCCTGATGCTCTCCAACTCGGTCTCTTTGTCATCTTTGCCCGTGAGCAGGATGATGGGTATGTTGGATGTTGGCACATGCTTTTTCAGCCGCCGTGCTAATTCAAACCCGTCCATCACGGGCATCATCACGTCGGATATAATCAGGTCGGGCTGTGTGCGCATGGCCTCTTCCAGAGCCTCCTTGCCGTTTACGGCTGTCAGGCACCGGCAGGTTGTGCCTACCATCCGGCAGACAAGGTCGCGCGAATCGGGGTCGTCGTCCACTACAAGGACAAGGGGAGCATCTGTCGGCAGTGCTTTTTCTTGTGCCGCTGCCGGCGAGATTGCGGGCCTTTGTCTTGCCGTGTCGAGCACAGGCAGGGACAGGCACACCATTGTGCCTTTGCCTTCCTTTGAGGTCAGCTTCACCGTGCCTCCATGCAGCTCAGTATAGGTCTTGACAAGGTAAAGCCCTATGCCTGTTCCCTCTTTCTTGCCGGCCGTCCGCGGGACCTGATAGAAACGTTGGAATACGTATGGCTGGTCACTTGACGGGATGCCGACTCCAGTATCTGATACGGTGATGGACACTTCGCGTTCTTCCTGTCCGATCTCTACAGAGAGGCTGACTTCACCTCCGTCGTGGTTATATTTTACGGCGTTGGATATCAGATTGTCAAGCATGGACTCCAGTTTGATGGCATCCATCTGCACATAGAGCTTCTCTTGGTTGGCATGGAAGCGGAAAGTCAGGTTGCGCTCTTTGCTACGCACATCTTCAGCATAAAGCCCGAACACTCCCCGTGCGAAAGATACCAGCTCTACTTGCGACCATATAAGCATGGTATTGGTGCCGTTGTCTATCCGGTCGATGTCCAGACCTTGGTGGATGAGTGCATTAAGTTTTAATGCGTTGCGTTGCACCTGTTCCAGTTCTTTGCGTGTCTGGCGGTTTTTCACTTCGGGCAACATCCTGCTTATGGGGGCAATAATCATGCTGAGTGGTGTCTTCAGGTCATGGGAGAAATTTGTTAGAAACTCCATTTTGGCTTTCGATTGTTCCAGAATTTTTTCTTTCTCTACGCGCACCTGCTTTAGATGGTTCTTTACACGGAAGAAATTGACTCCCCAGGCTATGAGGGAGAAACCTAACAACACGTAAACAGTCTTTGCCCACCAGGTGAGGTACCATGGAGGAAGGATTTGGATATCAAGTGCATACACATTAGATGCCGAAATCTGCCCGTAAGCATCCAACTTACTCACCAAAAGGCGGTAGTTACCGTACTCCATATTGTTGAAGCTAATCCGGTTTGTGTTGAGTGGAAGCTGGCTCCATTCACTACCGCTGTCTTCAAGGCGGTATGTGAGGCATGATTTCTCATCACGGGAATATGGCAGGTCGGAGACGTCGAAGGCCAGATTGTTCTGATTGCTGTGCAGTCGAATACGGCGTGCGTAGCGTATGCTTCCGTCGGCCTGGCCCGGTTCTGGCTGGTAGGGGCGGTTGTTTATGTACAGGCCGGTCAGCAGCAGCGGATGTTCTGTTGGGTGGATTTGCAAAAGCTCCGGCGAAGTTATGGCAAACTCATCTGCAGTCCCTAAGTAGATTTTGCCGGTACTTTCGTCATAAAACATACTGGTGAACCGTTTCTGCGAAATGCTGTTGCGCTGTACCTCCAGCGTCTGTATGTCTACCATCCACAGGCCATCTGCTGTAGAGACCCATAGCTTGCCTTCCGCTTCCACCATAGCAAGAACTTCATTGTGGTTGTAGGTGTTGAATGGTAAGAGTGTGACCTGATTGTCTGTTGGGGTTATTCTTGCCACGCCACCCGTATAGCCCAGCCATATTGTACCGTCGGTTGCACAGAGCAGTACATTGGGTGGCTGTTCGTCGCGTAATGCTTCGGTATCTATATGAGTCACTTTGCCGTTGTGGGGGGTGATCTTTTCTATGCAGTGAGGGCTGTTGTATAGGAGTGCCCATACATTTCCGTCATGGTCTGATACCATTTGGTTGACAAACAGGCCTGATAGACCGTTATCCGTGCTGAATGTTTGTTCAGCCATATATGTTGGCTGCTTCCATTGAATCAGCTTCTGCTTGTCCACAACAAAGATGCCGCCTAAGCAGGTAGCTATCCACAAGCGGTGTTGCTCATCCTCAAAGAGACTGTATACCCAGTTGGCATTGTAGTGTCGTGTGCTGTCTACTATGTTATAAGGAATAAAACGACGAGTGTTGGCATCGTAGCGGTTTACTCCTCCGTCTGTGGCTGCCCATAATATCCCGTCACGATCTTCATAGAGCTGTCGTATCCTGTTGTGCAAAATAGGAAACCGGCTGTCGCCCATCTTGTACCAACGGACGTCGCTCTTTTCCTCGTCGAAACTGATAATGCCATTGGTGCCGCCAAACCAGAACCGTCCGTTCCTGTCACGACATAGGGCGTGAAACTGATTCCCTTCACCGGTACCTGTCAGTTGGGCTATGGTTACTGGTCTTAACGGAGCATTGCGGCGTGCCATGGATGCTCCATAGTCTGTTCCCATCCAAACGTTCTGATCGCGGTCGGCAAACAGGCTCCACACAATGTTGTCTGACAATGATTCCGGGTTGCGTGAGTCGTGTACAATATGGAGCAAAGGTGTTTCCTCACGGTAAATGTATAGCCCGTTGTCCGTGCCGGCCAGCAGTTGCCCTTGGGCATCCAACAGCAATGACTTCACCGAGTTATCTCCAAAGCCATCTATATTTTCCACCTGCCCGTTGGTAGGGATGTACTTCAGCAGGCTGCCCTCCATACCAATCCAGATGCATTGTCTTATACTGTCTTGGAGCAGTGCATTTACAAACAGGTTGCTTCGCTTTCTTTTTAGTGGTAGTGTAATTGGTTCTGCCTTCCCTGATGAGAGCCGGTAACAGGTACAGCCATCGTAGGTTCCTATGTAGAGACAGTCATCCGAGGCTGCCAGCGAATATATGCTACGGTGAGGTAACACCAGGTCGACGGCCTCCACCTGTCTGAGTGCAAGGCGATATACGTAAAGCCCACTCAGAGTTCCCATCCACAGGTCCCCTCCATACCAGGCTAAAGCACGTACGTCAGGAGGTGAATTGATTTCAGGCTTCTCGTACCGGTCGGTGTGGTAGTTGTATATCAGCAGGCCGGCATCCGAGCCCAGATACAGGTAAGTACTGTCTGTCAGGCCGCAATATATGCGTGAATTACTGCTGAGCCCATATTCGAAGTGAGGCCGTGTAGAATATCCGTCATAGCTGTAAAGACCTTTGTTCGACCCCATCCATATCATTCCAAGCTCGTCTTGCAGCAGGCAGGATACTGTCGTGGCATCCATGTCGGGCATGATCCGTTCAAACGAATAATAAGAAGGCTGTAAAGCTACACTACGCAGTGGCAGAGCAGTCAGTAGGAACATTACAGCCAGGAAAGATATTTCATATTTGCGCATGGTATCTTAATTTGATGAAGCAGAGGTCAAAGCAAAGATACTAATATTTGCCTCAATATGAAGTATACCAGGCATGTTTTTCGGAAATACCGTACAAAAATGTACAGCAAGGTCTGCCTGTTAACCTATTGGCTGCACTGCAGATTTTTCAAGAATCGTGGTACATGTTAATCTTGCAACAGGCTGAAGCAGACAGTTTCGTTTTTATATTGAGAAGATAGTACTATGCGTCGATATTGGCATATGTTGCATTCTTCTCGATAAATTCACGCCGTGGCCCCACATCTTCGCCCATGAGCATGGAAAAGATATAGTCCGTAGCAGCTGCATTTTCAATGGAGACCTGTTTCAGCATACGGTTTTCCGGATTCATGGTCGTGTCCCATAACTGTTCGGGATTCATCTCACCCAATCCTTTGTAACGTTGTATATGCACGGCACTTTCAGATCCACCCCCGTAAGTATCTATAAAGTGTTGCAGCTGCTGGTCGTTCCAGCAATACTCTTTCACTTTGCCTTTTGTGCACAGATATAATGGTGGCGTGGCGATGTACAGGTAGCCTTCCTCTATGACTCGCGGGAAATATCGGAAGAACAGTGTCATGATCAGAGTGTCTATGTGCGACCCATCGACATCGGCATCTGTCATTATTATTATTTTTTTGTATCTCAGCTTTTCTATATTAGCCACCTTGCTGTCTTCGCCGTTCAGCCCGAAACGTATTCCGAGTGCTTGTATGATGTTGTTTATTTCATCGCTTTCAAAGGCTTTATGCCACATGGCCTTTTCTACATTCAAGATTTTACCCCTCAGTGGCAGTATGGCTTGGAAAGTACGGTCACGTCCCTGTTTTGCCGAGCCTCCGGCCGAGTCTCCCTCGACAAGGAACAGCTCGCTTATTTCTGGGTCTTTGCTGGCACAGTCGGCTAACTTTCCCGGCAGTCCTCCCCCCGACATGGGCGACTTGCGTTGTACGGATTCCCTTGCCTTTCTTGCGGCAATACGTGCAGTGGCAGCAAGCAGTACCTTGTCTACAATGAGTTTGGCTTCTTTGGGATGTTCCTCGAGATAATATGATAATGCTTCTCCTACGGCTTGATTGACTGCACCGCTTACCTCGCTGTTCCCCAATTTGGTCTTGGTCTGTCCCTCAAACTGCGGTTCTGCCACCTTAACGGAAATTACAGCAATAAGTCCCTCGCGGAAATCTTCTCCGGAAATCTCTACCTTAGCCTTCTCCAGTTGTTTGGCACAGTTATCGTCGGCATATTTTTTGAGTACTCGTGTCAGTGCAGTGCGGAAACCGGCTTCGTGTGTGCCGCCTTCTTTTGTATTGATATTGTTTACATAAGAATGGAGATTCTCACGGTAGCCGGTATTGTACATGATGGCACATTCTATAGGCACTCCCGCTTTTTCGGTGTTGATGTAGATCTCGTCGTTGAAAAGAGGCGTGTTATTGCTGTTCAGGTAGCGTACAAATTCCTTAACACCTTCTTCCGAGTAAAAAAGTTCTGTTATGAAGTTTCCTTCCTCGTCTTTTTGCCGGCGGTCAGTCAGCGTTATGCGTATGCCTTTGTTAAGGTAAGCCAGTTCGCGCAGGCGGTTTTGCAGTGTGGTATACTTATATTCGGTGACAGTAAAGATGCTGCTGTCCGGCCAGAAGGTCTGCTTGGTGCCGGTAAAGCCGAGGTCGCATGTGCCCACTTCTTTTACGTCGTACAGAGGATTGCCGCAGGCATATTCTTGCTGGTATATCTTTCCGTTGCGGAAAACCTGGGTTATCATGCGTGTGGACAATGCGTTGACACATGATACACCCACCCCGTGCAAGCCGCCGGATACTTTATAGGAACCTTTGTCGAATTTTCCGCCTGCATGCAGCACAGTCATTACGACCTCAAGTGCCGATTTCTTTTCCTTTTCATGCATGTCTACGGGTATGCCGCGGCCATTGTCCTGCACAGTAATCGAATTATCCTCATTTATGGTTACTTCTATATGGTCACAGTAACCTGCCATGGCTTCATCTATCGAATTGTCCACCACTTCGTATACCAAATGGTGAAGGCCGTTTTCGCTGATGTCGCCGATATACATGGCAGGACGTTTTCTCACGGCTTCCAGACCTTCCAGTACCTGTATATTGCTCGCCGAGTAATTTTTCTCGCCAATAATCTTTTCTTCTTCTGTCATGTCTATAAAATACCTAATTTGAATAACAAAGCAAAAATAGTGAAAATCTCTGAGATAATAAGCCGGTATGACGCGGAAAATTCGAATTTGTATGTTTTTGTCCCCTTAGGCGTGGCATGCCGCAATAGATACGGATACACATCAAGAGGCCGGATAACCACTTACGGATTCCGGCCTCTTTAAATTCTCTATTATATAAACCTTTTAAGCCAATTTGTTGATATAAAGCGCGAGCTTGGATTTCAGATTATTGGCCTTGTTTTTATGAATTATGTTCCGCTTAGCCAGTTTATCCAAAATCTTGGAAACCCCAGGGTACATAGCAACTGCTGTGGCTTTGTCCTTTGTGGCGCGAAGTTTTCTTACGGCATTGCGCATGGTCTTTGCATAATACCTGTTGTGAAGTCTTCTTTTCTCTGTCTGTCTGATTCTTTTCAGTGCTGATTTGTGATTTGCCATTTCGACTAATCTGTTTAATTCGTTTATTCTTTTTATCTTGTAGCCCCTGGGGGAATCGAACCCCCCTTTCAAGAATGAAAATCTTGCGTCCTAACCGATAGACGAAGGGGCCGGGCTCTTTGCAATGTTCGTTGCGTGTGCAAAGCTCATTTCTGTCATTTGCGGACGCAAAGGTATGAACTATTTTTGAATTGACAAAACAACTCCCGTAAAATATTTGTGCTTTTTATCCGGGCTTTCTTTTCGTCGGGTGTAAATGTGGTGATATTATATATAGATAATGTATATATGTTTGGAGGGATATGCAACTTTCTGTTCCAGTCCTGATGGGCGGGTTGGCTTTTCTGTGCATTTTTAGTAGCTTTGTTCCCCGTATAGAGATATTCATCATGTTACAAAGAACTTTGGGAATCGTGCTGCATACCTTGAAGTACAAAGATACTTCGTTGATTGTACATATATATACCGAAGCTGTAGGGCGTGCTTCTTTCATGGTGGCGGTGCCCCGTTCACGTAAGTCTCCGGTAAAGCCGGTGCTTTTCCAGCCGTTGGCTTTGGTTGAGCTTGAGGCTGATTTCCGTCCGAAAGCCGACATACATCGTGTGAAAGAGGCCAAGCCGTTCCATACATTCTCTTCATTGCCTTACGACCCATACAAGTCGGCCATAGCCTTGTTTCTTTCCGAATTCCTGTACAGGGCGTTGCGCGAGGAAGGGGAGAACCGGCCTCTTTTCGCATACCTGCACCATTCGATAGTGTGGCTGGATGAGTGCCGGGAAGGATTTGCCAACTTCCATCTTGTGTTTCTCATGCGGCTTTCGCGGTTTCTCGGACTTTATCCCAATCTGGATGGATATTCATCCGGAGATTATTTCGACTTGCGCAATGCCTGTTTTACGTCGCAGAAACCTGCTGTGCATTCTGACTATCTTGCGCCCGATGAGGCGGAATGCCTTGCGCGGCTGGTGCGCATGAATTACGAGAACATGCACCTCTTTGCTTTTTCCCGTGACAAACGCATGCGTTGCCTTGAAATGATAAACGCATATTACCGCCTGCATCAGCCGGAGTTCCCGATTTTGAAATCATTGGAGGTATTGAGGGATGTCTTTGACTGAATCTGTCCGTGTGGGATATGATTGTCTGTTCCACAGGATATGTCAAAGCGGAATGCTTTTCTTGTTGTTCTGGACACTTTCTGTGTCTGTCGGATTACAGCCGGGCAGACGATAGCCTGTATCTCCTTTTGCATGTTCATTCTCCGAACAGCCACCTGTTAAGCCATCTGTTGATATATATGTTTGCCACGGAAAATCCTATGCCTATCGCAGTTCCGGCAAGCACATCCGATGGATAGTGTACCCCCTCGTTGATGCGCGATATCCCGACCGAGCATGCCCACAAGGTTGACGGGGCTATTACGTACCATTTGGGGTATCTGATGCTTAGCGATGTGGCCAGTGCAAAAGCTGTGGCCGTATGTCCCGAAGGAAATGAGGGGCTGTTCTCGTAGCTGTAGGGGGTTACCCGGTCGGGATAACTTTCGTACGGGCGCGGGCGGTTTACTATATACTTCAGTCCATACGTCAGGGCGAAAGTGCCTGCCACACTGCTGCCTACATACAGGGCATCTTTCAGCAGCTTCTTGTCGTTTCTTATCCAACCTGTTACGGCCATCAGCACAGGCACTCCTACTGCCACGTATGGCTCGCTGCGCGATATCACTTTGTTGTAATTGCGCACAAAGCGTCCGTCCCAGCTGTTGATGCGGTGCAGGGTATTGATATCCCAGTTCTGGGCATGCAGCACGCAGGGAACAAGGCAGAAAAATATGAGAAACATTTTCTTCATTACTCTACTCTGATTGAAATTAAGTTGCAGTTAATAAGCACGTTGCAAAGATATGTAAAACCCGTCTAATTCGCGGCATACGCTCGTGGGGAATCTGCAACGTATCTGAAATGAACAAAAGATGTGCATGTGTTGTAGCAAAAGATGTATATGTATTGTTACAAAAGATGTGCATCTTTTGTGTGCGTTATTCAGGGGTGGAACATCCCCGTCTGTAATGCATTGCCGTATACTACGGCGGCGTGCCATGCCGCCCGTGTCAAAGAATATAAAGGATTTATTTCTTTAATTGCTTGCTTGATAAATGTTTTTCCCCTATTTTTGCAAGGCGTTAGAGACGTGTGCATTCGGACATCAAGATTAATAACGATATGTCTAAATAATTAAACAATTTTAATTCAATCATTTATGTGGTTAAGTAATTCATCTGTGGGAAGGAAAGTGGTGATGAGCGTTACCGGCGTCGCCCTTGTCCTGTTTCTGACGTTTCACATGGCGATGAACCTTGTCGCGCTGGTGTCGGCCAAGGGTTACAACATGGTCTGTGAGTTTCTGGGAGCAAACTGGTATGCAGTAGCAGGCACCCTCGCCTTGGCGGCTTTGTTTGTCATCCATATCATTTATGCTTTCTGGCTTACTATGCAGAACCGCAAGGCGCGCGGTACGGAACGCTATGCGGTGACCGATCGCCGCAAGGAAGTGGAATGGGCTTCGCAAAACATGCTCGTGCTGGGTATTATCGTTATAGCCGGCCTGGCATTGCATCTGGTGCATTTCTGGTCTAAAATGATGCTGCCCGAGCTTGCCGGCTGTCACAACGTGGGCGTAATGATGTACGCTTCTGACGGTATCTACCATATCCAACACACGTTCTCCAACATCGTCAACGTAGTGATTTACCTGATATGGCTTGCAGCGTTGTGGTTCCACCTTACCCACGGTTTCTGGAGTGCCATGCAGACATTGGGATGGAACAACAGGAAATGGATTAACCGCTGGCAGTGCATATCCAACATCTATACCACTATCATAGTGGCTGGCTTCATGCTGGTAGTGGTGGTGTTCTTCATCAAATCACTTATCTAATCTGAAGCAGGCCAGGAGGTATGTTAAAAGACAATGGGGTATGCCGGCGTCAACACCTTAAACTAAGAAACTTAAAATAGATTGCTATTATGACTAAGATAGATTCAAGAATACCGGAAGGACCGGTAGCGGAAAAATGGACTAACTATAAAGCTCATCAGAAATTGGTGAACCCCGCAAATAAACGTCGTCTGGACATCATCGTGGTAGGTACCGGGCTGGCCGGCGCATCTGCGGCTGCCTCACTCGGTGAAATGGGTTTCAAGGTATATAATTTCTGTATACAAGACTCTCCACGCCGTGCACACTCGATTGCTGCACAGGGCGGAATTAACGCTGCAAAAAATTATCAGAACGACGGAGACTCCGTTTACCGCCTGTTTTATGATACGGTGAAGGGAGGTGACTACCGTGCCCGCGAAGCCAACGTTTACCGTCTGGCTGAGGTGTCGAACAATATAATAGACCAATGTGTGGCTCAGGGTGTGCCGTTTGCACGCGAATACGGCGGTACTTTGGCCAACCGTTCGTTTGGCGGTGCCCAGGTATCCCGCACATTCTATGCAAAGGGACAGACGGGACAGCAGTTGCTGCTGGGAGCCTATTCGGCATTAAGTCGCCAGGTGGCTGTGGGCAACGTGAAGCTGTTCACACGCTATGAGATGGAAGAACTGGTCATCATCGACGGACGTGCACGCGGCATCATAGCCAAAAACCTCGTTACAGGCAAGCTTGAACGCTTTGCCGCACATGCGGTTGTGATAGCCACCGGTGGCTATGGCAATACTTACTTCCTGTCTACTAACGCTATGGCTTGCAACTGCTCTGCTGCAATGGCATGTTACCGCAAAGGTGCATGGTTCGCAAACCCGGCTTATGTGCAGATACATCCGACATGCATACCCGTGCATGGCGACAAACAGTCCAAACTGACGTTGATGTCCGAATCGTTGCGTAACGATGGCCGCATCTGGGTACCCAAGAAACTGGAAGATGCAAAGAAACTTCAGGAAGGTACGTTGCAGGGCAAGGATATCCCCGAAGAAGACCGTGACTACTATTTGGAACGCCGTTATCCGGCTTTCGGCAACCTGGTGCCCCGTGATGTAGCCAGCCGTGCTGCCAAGGAACGTTGTGACAAAGGTTATGGTGTGAACAACACCGGTCTGGCCGTATTCCTCGATTTCTCCGAAGCTATCAACCGTTTGGGCAAGGATGTGGTGGAACAGCGTTATGGCAACCTCTTCGACATGTATGAAGAAATAACAGACGTCAATCCTTACGAGAACCCGATGATGATTTATCCGGCAATACATTACACAATGGGTGGCATCTGGGTGGACTATGAGTTGATGACCAGCATAAAGGGACTTTTCGCCATTGGCGAATGCAACTTCTCCGACCATGGAGCCAACCGCTTGGGGGCTTCTGCACTGATGCAGGGATTGGCCGACGGATACTTCGTGCTGCCTTATACAATACAGAATTATCTGGCCGACCAGATTACCGTTCCACGCTTCTCGACTGACCTGCCAGAGTTTGCCGCGGCAGAAAAGGCTGTAGAGGATAAGATTAATCACCTGATGAGCATCAAAGGTAATAAATCCGTTGACTCTATCCATAAGGAACTGGGACACGTGATGTGGGAGTATGTGGGTATGGGACGTACCGAAGCTGGTCTGAAGGAAGGCTTGAAACGTCTGAAAGAGATTCGCAAGAAGTTTGAAACAGAACTCTTCATCCCCGGCGAGAAAGATGGCATGAACGTAGAACTTGACAAGGCTATCCGCCTTAACGACTTCATAACCATGGGTGAACTGATTGCTTACGATGCACTGAACCGTAACGAGAGCTGTGGCGGACACTTCCGCGAAGAATACCAGACCGAAGACGGAGAGGCCAAGCGTGATGACGAGAATTATTTCTATGTGGCTTGCTGGGAGTATCAGGGCAGCGACGACAAGGCACCTGCCATGCTGAAAGAACCTCTCGTTTATGAGGCTATAAAGGTACAGACGCGTAACTACAAGAGCTAATCGGGATGTTGAACTATTAAAGACTAAAGATAATGGATAAAAATATATCATTCACATTAAAGATTTGGCGCCAAAAAGGGCCTAAGGCAAAAGGCGCTTTTGAAACCTACCAGATGAAAGACATTCCCGGCGATACCTCGTTCTTGGAAATGCTCGATATCTTGAATGAGCAGCTCATAAGCGAAGGTAAGGAACCGGTTGTGTTCGACCACGATTGCCGCGAAGGTATCTGCGGTATGTGTTCGCTATACATCAACGGGCATCCCCATGGACCGGCGCAAGGGGCTACCACGTGCCAAATATATATGCGCCGCTTTAATGACGGTGACATCATTACGGTTGAACCATGGCGCTCGGCAGGCTTCCCGGTCATCAAAGACCTGATGGTGGACCGTTCGGCTTATGATAAGATTATGCAGGCTGGAGGGTATGTGAGTGTCAATACTGGTGCTCCTAAAGATGCCAATTCTATCCTCATCCCTAAGACTGTGGCCGACGAAGCTATGGATGCTGCCAGCTGCATCGGTTGCGGTGCCTGCGTGGCAGCCTGCAAGAATGGTTCGGCTATGCTGTTCGTATCGGCCAAGGTGAGCCAGCTCAACTTGTTGCCACAAGGCAAACCCGAAGCCCTGCGCCGTGCCAAGGCAATGATTGCCAAGATGGATGAACTGGGATTCGGAAACTGCACCAATACACGGGCTTGTGAGGCCGAGTGCCCGAAAAATGTTTCTATCAGCAACATAGCACGGCTGAACCGTGACTTTATACGTGCCAAGCTGAAAGATTAAGGCTCCTTTCTACATTTGATTAATATCAACGCGAACTTCCTTTCCGGACGCCCTGGAGAGGAGGTTCTTTTTTTATTGCTTTCACTACTTGGTGCCTATCGCTTGCTGTCGGGGTAGGCATTGATATTCTGCCAGACAAGCAGAAAAGAGGCTGTCCCTAAGGAACAGCCTCTTTATATGGGATATTACTCCCAGCCCGGGTTTTGTGTCAGCACGTATCCGTTGTCGCTGTATAGTATTATCTGACTGTTTGGTATAGAGCGCAGGTAATACCTTTCAGAATCCAATTCCCCTTCATTGAATACGCGAACTTGGCTTTGTGTAAAGTATGGTTCGACGTATCCTATTGTTGAGTCCTCATTTGTCGGATCATCGGGGTTGTAGAGTGAGACATAGCGTGTTACGCTTCCTGTTCCTGAGTCTACGCTTATGTTCATTCCTGGATAGTCTTCCACTTTTATGTATGCACCGAGAAATCCTTTGGTCGGGTTGCCTTCTGCATCTTCCGAATTCAGGTATTTGTACTTGGCCCATCGGCGCAGGTCTTCTCCACGTCTGCCTTCCAGTATCAGTTCTACACGACGTTCGCGACGTATTTCCCAGAGTATAGGATCAACATCAGTATCACGTTCAGGGTCGTTTATGACTGTGCCGTTTACGCTGAGGCTGTTGCCGCTCAAGGTGACGGTAGGCATGGTTCGTTCCACTTGCGGGTTTTCTCCCCATTTTGTAAGCTGCCGGCCTCGTAGCTGGTTTATGGTCAGGTCCAGATCATTTTGGCTGAACGATTCTCCGCCTATCTGACTGATTTCATACCGGGCCTCTACATAGTTCAGCAACACTTCGGCATAGCGTATGCATGGTGCGTCGGCTGGACTGTTTATGTTCTGGCAGTAGCTGGAACCGGCTGCGTACCAGTCATCGTTCAGGAATTTCTTGCAGGCATATCCTGTGGGTGAAGTACTGCTTGTGAAAGTTATACCGGTCACGCTGCTCAGGCGGATACTGTCTGCTATAGTCTGGTATAGGCGCGGGTCACGCTCTTGTAAAGCATACTGTATGCTTGGGTCTTCAGCTCCCAGGTAAAGTGGGGATTGACCTATAGGCAGCCCGTCGCTGCACAGATAACTTTCTATGGCAGCTTGGGTGATACCACCCCTTTCTTCCTCATTGCAGTTGTAAGACATCAGGGCATTGCATTGTACTCCACTGGTATATTCGCGGTACCAGATGATTTCCGGATTGTCTGCCAGGTCATCGGTAGAGAACAGAGCGTTATAGGTGTTGCCTATGTAGTAGATACCCGAGTTCATTACTACCTCCGCACCGTCGATGGCTCCTTGCAGCAACTCCTGAATGTCAGCATTGGCCACAGTTTCTGATGTCGGGCCTACGGTTGTGCCGTGGTATTTCAGCCATGTGGCATGGTACAGCATGTCGCGTGACATGTATGCACCCACTACGTAGCGGTTCACCTGCAGCTCAGTATCATCCGTGCGTACATTCTCCAACGCATATTGATAGTCACTCAGAATCTGTTGGGCTACGTACAGGTAAGTATCCCTGTCTTTATAAAGTTCAGCCTCGTCTGCCGGGTCTACTACGCGGCCAATGTAAGGCACGCCGCCATATATCTTTGTCAAAGCACTGTATGCCATTGCCCGGAAGTAGCGTGCCACACCCATCCAATGGTTCTTTGCCTCGTCAGATATGTCCATATCAGGAATCTTTTCAATCATGACGTTAGCCTTATATATCACGGAGTAGTTGTTATCCCATGTGCTGGTTATGCTGTTATAACCCGTAGTGGCTGTTGTGGGAAAATATATATATCCTCCGCTGTACGTATCTGCATTGAAGTTTGAAAGGAAATCATCGGTATAATTGTCTCCCGAATAATAACCACCGAATACAGTGTAATTAGTCGCATAACCACTGTAAAAGTACGAATAGAAATCCTGTGCGTACGTGCGCAGCGATGTTTCCGTTTGCCAATAAGTGTCATTGGTCTGCGTGCCTTGCGGGTCTTTGGTAAGGAAGTCCTCGCAACTGAAGAGCGAGGGCAGGCTCAAAGCACAGCCGATATAGAGTAAGATTCTTTTTTTCATTGTTGTGGAGTATTATAAAGTGAGTTGGATGCCGAATGATACTGTTTTTTGATAGGGATAACTGCGGCCATAATTTCGCGCGTCGGAAGAACCGGATGATGTACGCACTCCGGTTTCCGGGTCGATGGCAGGCTTCACTCCGTCTACAGTGAACAGGTTTTCGCCGGTGAAGTAAATGCGCAGATTATCCACCTTGAATTTGCTAAGCCATGCTTTCGGCAAAGTGTAGCCCACGGTAAGGGTTTTCAGACGCATATATGCCATATTAAGCATATAGCGGTCGTTTACCTGATAGTTTCCCGTGGTAGCCTGATCGTAAATCATCGGGCGAGGGTAGAAAGCGTCCGTATTTTCAGGAGTCCAATAGTCTTCTGCTCCCACGTAATATGGCTCTCCGCTGGTGAAACCCGGCAGGACTTGGTTGCCGGCAGCCCACAGGTTGCGCTTGCCTACGCCCTGGAAAAAGAGGTTCAGGTCGAATCCTTTCCATGCTGCATCTATATTGAAGCCGAACTCATAACGTGGCAGGCAGTTGCCTATCACGCTCATGTCTCCCGGATCAGTGGTTTGAGTTCCTTTTTCTATGATGCCGTTGCCGTCGATATCTTTGTATAGCACATCTCCGGGAGCGAAGGTATAACCATCGGGGAAGACTTGCGACTGGTCCGGAATGCCGGACTTCAGTGAGCCGTCAGTATTGAAGTCGTCTTCAGTGAGGAAGCGGTCGAACTGCAGTCCCCATATATCACCCAATATCATGCCTTCCTTGAAATAAGTGGAGCTGTACCAGCCCGAACCGGCACTGTAAGTAGGAATTGTCGTATTATTAGTCCATTTGATGACTTTGGTCTGATAGTCTGTTAAAGTGGCGGTTAATCCCAGATGGAACCCGTTTCTGAAGGTATGCCTCCAGTCAACTGCCACTTCCCAGCCTTTGGTCGCTATGGCACCCATATTCTCGTACGGTGCATCGGCGCCCAGGGTACTCGGTAAATTGGCTGTGGTCAGTATATCGCTGGTCTTCCGGTTATACCAGTCAAATGTCACGCCTATTTCGTCGTCGAAGAATCGTGCATCAAAACCGATATCCAGTGTGGTGACTACCTCCCAGCGCAGTTTCTCTGATACCAGTGTCGGCATTTGGGTAGATTGTGTGTATTGTCCGTCTATAATCCAGCTGTCTGTAGATGTTGTCAGGGTGGAGATAAAACGATTCGTACCAATATCCTGGTTGCCAATGGAGCCCCACGAAGCCCTCAGCTTCAACGAGCTGAGCCAAGGTTTCAGAGACTGCATGAATGCCTCTTCGGTGATACGGTATCCGGCAGACATGGAGGGGAAGAAAGCGAAACGCTGGCTTGCCGGGAAGCGTGAGGAGCCGTCGTACCGCCCGTTCAGCTCAAGAATATAGCGGTCCTTGTAGGCATAGTTGGCACGTGCGAAGAATCCCGCTACAGACCACCACGAATGCGAACTGCTGTTTGTCTGATCGCCGGTAGCCATGTTCAGTTCCGGTTTGTTGGGGTCGAGCAGGGTCATGCGTTTGGCGTAGAAGTATTTGTATTCGCTCTTTTCCAGATTGGAACCGCCCATGACTTTAAAGTCGTGGTCTCCCCAGCGTTTGGCGTATGTGAGGATGATATTAGATGTCAGGTTCTCCGTACGCCCGTATTCCTGCTGCACGTAGTCGTAAGTGGATGTCCCGTTTGTTAAGAGATAAGCGCCGTAGCTGTTGATAAAATCGTCATAGGTGGGTTGGGAACTGAATATGTTATATCCATACACTAAGCTTGGGGCGCCGCTTAGCTTGTACCGTGTTGTCACGGTACTGTACACGGCATCGACATCGATGGTGAACCCGTCGAACGGACGGATGCTCACTCCTCCTGTAAGCCGTAGGTATTCACGCTCCTGCTGTCTTTTGGGTGCTGTTTGCAATTCTGTCAGGGCACTGCGGAATTCCTTGCCTTCGTATGTGCCGTAAGGGTACATCGGTTGCCAGCGGTACAGGTAATACAACTGGTCGTACAGGTCGCTGTTGTAGTTGAAAGGCTTGTCGTAATCGGCTCGTGTGAACATTACTCCGGTGCGTATGCTGATGTACTTGTTCAAGTCCGAGTTTAGTGATGCATTGGCGTTGTAACGGGTATATTCATCAGAATTGATTTTCATCATACCGTCCTGATGTATGTAGCTCAGGGCAACGTTGTAGTTTGTCTTCCCGTTGCCTCCGTTTATGGAGATGTTGTGCGTCTGCTGCGGAGACCAGTTCCTGACGTACATGTCGTACCAGTCCCATGTGCGGTAGAAGAACATACCCCCGTCGCGTATTTCGAAGTCACGCCCATATTCCATTTCACGTCCGAACTGGGTTCCGTAGCCGTATTGCTCCCAGTATTCTTTCATCTTTTCCACCGCCGTGGCATCCACGCGGATATTGCCTACCATGGTATAGTAGCTGGATGTCCCATTGGATTGGTTCTGGATTCCTGCAAGGTTGATTTCTGCCTGTTGCCATCCCGGCAGTTGTTCCGGTGTCTTGGTCGGTGTGCGCCATGCAAAGTTATTGCTGTATTTCACTTGCAGGCGTTCATGCTTTTCTTTCGATTTGGTCGTTATGAGTATTACGCCGAACGCTCCGCGGGCACCGTAAATAGATGACGATGCTGCATCCTTCAAGACGGATATGCTTTCTATGTCGTCAGGATTCACCATCGAGATGTCTGTTATTTCCACGTTGTCCACAAGTATAAGTGGGTCGGAGTCTCCATTGGGCGAGCCTACTCTACCACGGATTTTGATGGTGGGTGCACTGCCTATCTCACCCGATGTGGTGGTTACCGTCAGTCCCGGCACCATGCCTTGCAGCGCGCGGCCGATGTCAGAGATTGGGCGGCTGTCGATGGCTTTTTCCACGTTCACAGACGACACGGCACCCGTAAGGTTAACTTTCTTTTGCGTGCCGTAACCCACTACTACCACTTCATCAAGCAATTCGCTTTCATCTCTCAATACAACTTTCAGGTTGGGGGAGGCTTTGACTTCTTGCTGCTTGTAGCCGATGTATGAGATTTGCAAGACGGCTCCCTGCTGCACTCTGAGTGTTATCCTCCCGTTAAGGTCTGTGATGCCGCCGTTCATCGTACCTTTTTCAATGACGTTGGCTCCGATGATGGCTTCACCCTGCGCGTCAGTCACAGTGACAGTGATGGTCTGTGGCTGTTGTTGTTCTACGGCTGCAATGCCGGGCTCGGGCAATGCGGCCCATGCCATCATAGCACTGCTGTTGCACGGCAGCAATGCTATGACAGCCAAGCATGTGAGGATTCTTTTGCCTGTCAATCCCCGTTTCCTTACAATGTTTTTCATACGCAATAATTGTGATAAGTTAATAGGAATAATGTGTCACTACAAAAATAAGTAATATTTTGAATATTTATTTCAAGTTGAATAATTATTAATGTTTAAACACACGGTTTAACAAGTTATTATATGTTTTTCTTCGTCATGTCATCCGCTTTTCTTTTTCACTTATATGACCTTTGCGGCGAATGTGTATTAAGCATGTCTGATACATGTATTGCGCAAGTGTAGAACATGTACGCCACACGGAGCCGGTTTTAGTTAAATGCCGGAAACATGAGGAGCTTATGGCGATTTTCTTTTGAAAATAGTTGTAAGAATAAAAAAAAAACTATATATTTGTATTCGACTTTAAAATATACATCTATGAAACTGATTGCAGAAAGCGGTTCTACGAGGACGGAATGGGCATTGGTGGAAGATGATCGTCTTGTGCAGAGCGCTTTTACGGAAGGTTTGAATCCTTTTTTTCAGACAAGGAGAGAGATAAGCCGGAGCGTACGTCTCGGGCTGCCGCCGGTTTTCTTCAAGAAAAAGCTGGAGCAGGTATATTATTATGGTGCCGGTTGCACTTCTTATGATAAGAAGAATGTATTGGGTGCCTCGCTGGTGGCTCAATTCAAAACCCCCATTCATGTGGAGAGCGACTTGCTCGCTGCGGCACGCGGACTGTTCTTGTGTGAACCCGGAATCGCTTGCATATTGGGTACAGGGTCGAACTCATGTTTTTATGACGGAAAAATCATAGTGAAAAACGTCAGGGCCGGAGGTTATATCCTTGGAGACGAGGGAAGCGGAGCCGTGCTGGGCAAACTGTTCTTGTCTGATGTGCTGAAAGGGCTGGCTCCCAAACGGGTGACCGCGGATTTTTTTGAGAAGTTCCGCATATCGTCCAATGACATAATGGAGACAGTCTATAACCGTCCGCTGCCTAACCGTTTTCTTGCCACAGTACCTTATTTCCTGGATGACTATGTGGATGATGATTACGTCTATGACCTGATTATAAACAACCTGAAGAACTTCTTTAAGCGCAATGTATGCCAGTATGATTATTCTAACTATCCAATACGTTTTGTCGGTTCACTGGCATTGCATTACGCAGATTTCTTGAGGGAGGTTGCCCGCGGTTTCGGCATAGAACTGGATGTCATTGAAGAGACCCCAATGAAGGGGCTCATAGAATTTCATGCGCTGAACCTTCCGGAGGATGCGTCATAAGGCCGCCGGGATGTCGTTCTCTTTTATAAGGTACTCTGCTATCTGTACGGCATTGAGTGCAGCTCCTTTCTTTATCTGGTCTCCCACTATCCAGAATGTCAATCCATTGTCATTTGTGAGGTCTTTGCGTATCCGGCCTACATAGACAGGGTCTTTGCCGGCCAGGAACAATGGCATTGGGTATTCTTTCCTGGCAGGATTATCCATCAGTACCAGTCCGTCGCCTTTGGAGAAGGCTTCGCGTGCTTCTTCCACGGATATAGGGCGTTCTGTCTCTACCCATATACTTTCCGAATGCGAACGCAAAGCGGGCACACGCACGCATGTGGCACTGACCTTTATGTCGGAGTGCATGATTTTTCGCGTCTCATTATACATCTTCATCTCTTCCTTGGTGTATCCGTTTTCAGTGAATACGTCGATTTGCGGAATCAGGTTGAAAGCCAGCTGGTAGTAGAACTTTTCCACGGTTACCGGTTCTCCGGCCAACACCTGGCGGCATTGTTCGTAAAGTTCTTGCATGGCTGCCGCTCCTGCACCGCTGGCAGCCTGGTAGGTCGATACGTGTGCGGTTTTTATGTGTGAAAGCTGTTCTATGGCTTTCAGGGCTACGACCATCTGTATGGTGGTACAGTTTGGGTTGGCAATGATGCCGCGCGGACGGTTTTTGGCATCGGAAGCATTGACTTCGGGTACTACCAGCGGTACGTCGGCATCCATTCTGAAAGCACTCGAGTTGTCTATCATCACAGCTCCATAACGGGTTATGGTCTCTGCAAACTCCTTGGAGGTGCCTGCGCCGGCAGACACAAAGGCGATGTCGACTCCCCTGAAATCATCGTTATGTTGCAAGAGCCTGACCTCGGTCTGTTTGCCGCGGAATGTGTATGTGGTTCCGGCGCTGCGGCTGGAGCCGAACAACACCAACTCGTCCAACGGAAAATTCCTTTCATCGAGCACCCGCAGGAACTCTTGTCCTACTGCTCCGCTTGCTCCCACAATCGCTACTTTCATATTCTTTCTGCTTTTTGCTGTTTTAAATATAGTATGTTAAAATAACCCTGAAACGGCGTTGCTCCCCCCCCTCACGGGTGTAAAGGAAGAAAATCTTATCCGGCCGTTTGTAAACGGTTACGTAAACCACGTATTCCGACTGCAAATATATAACAAAATGTGCTATGAGGCCTTACAAAGTGAAAAGTTTTTCGTTATTTTGCATACTGGAATAAGAATATGCAGCTATGGACTGGTTCAACTTTATATTGGAACTGCCAATCACGGACCCTACATGGATATTTCTCCTTGTACTGCTCATAATATTGTTTGCTCCTATTCTTCTGAACAAGCTCCGTATACCGCATATTATCGGCATGATTTTAGCCGGCCTCGCCATAGGTGAGCATGGCTTCAATATATTGGTGCGCGACAGCAGTTTCGAGTTGTTCGGCAAGGTCGGTGTTTATTACATAATGTTCCTTGCCGGCCTGGAAATGAACATGTCCGACTTCAAGAAAAACCAGGGTAAAGCTATTATGCTTGGATTGCTGGCTTTTATCATTCCTATCAGCATTGGACTCGTAACAAACGTGCTGCTGTTGCGCTACGGGCTTCTGACTTCTGTATTGTTGGCAAGTATGTATGCCTCGCATACATTGGTGGCATACCCCATTGTGATACGTTACGGGATATCACGTCATCGGAGTGTAAGTATTGCTGTAGGAGGGACTGCAGTCACCGATACACTTACCTTGTTGGTGCTGGCTGTGATAAGCGGTTTGTTCAAGGGAGAGGTAGGCGGCCTCTTCTGGGTATGGTTGGTGGTAAAGGTCGTGTTGCTCGGAGCGTTTATTATGTGGTGCTTCCCGCGTATCGGACGGTGGTTTTTCCGCAGGTATGACGACAATGTGATGCAATTCATCTTTGTGCTTGCGCTGATGTTCCTTGGGGCAGGACTGATGGAGCTGATAGGTCTGGAAGGCATCTTGGGCGCTTTTCTCGTTGGATTGGTGTTGAACAGGCTGATACCTCATGTGTCTCCTCTTATGAGCCATCTGGAATTTGTGGGCAATGCGCTGTTCATTCCTTATTTCCTGATAGGAGTTGGTATGCTCATAGACCTGCATGTCATATTCGGGCATGGTGACGCGCTTAAAGTGGCAGGGGTGATGATTGCTGTGGCTCTTACCGGCAAGTGGATTGCTTCGTGGATGACGCAGAAGATATACCGTATGTCTGCTTTGGAACGTGAACTTATGTTCGGCCTTAGCAATGCGCAGGCAGCAGCTACGTTGGCTGCCGTATTGGTGGGTTACGGACTGATACAACCCAATGGCGAACGGTTGCTGAACGAGGATGTACTCAACGGAACTGTTTTGCTTATCCTGGTGACATGCATAGTCAGTTCGTTTACTACGGAACGGGCTGCACGCAAGATAGCATTGGGTGAGACACACCCTGTTGAGGATGACCGTTCGCAAGAATCCGAAGTAATATTGATACCTGTAGCAAACCCGGCAACACTGGAATATCTGATAAGCTTATCGCTGTTGATACGCGACCCAAAACAGAAAGACAATCTGTTGGCATTGAACGTGATAAATGACCATATAGCTTCGGAACGCCTGGAGCAGCAGGGAAAACGTCATCTGGAGCGTGCGGCAAAAATAACAGCTTCGGCCGGTGTCAGTTTGAAATGCGTAAGCCGTTATGACCTTAATATTGCGTCGGGTATAATTCATACTGCCCGCGAATATGCTGCTACTGATATAATCATAGGACTGCATTATAAGACTAATATAGTTGACTCCTTTTTCGGAATGCTGACAGAGAGTCTGCTGAAAGGATTACACCGCGAAGTCATGGTTGCCCGTTTTCTCATGCCTCTCAATACGTTGCGGCGTATAATCATTGCTGTGCCTCCAAAGGCGGAGTACGAGGCGGGGTTCTGCAAGTGGGTAGAGCATTTTTGCCGAATGGGCACTACGTTGGGATGCCGTGTACATTTCTTTGCCAACGAACAAACCGGGAACCTGCTGAAAGGATTGATAGAAAAAAAACACAAGGACACAATGGCCGAATTCTCCTTGTTGGACGATTGGAACGATTTGTTGATACTGACGGGACAGGTGAACTACGACCATTTACTGGTGGTTATCAGTGCACGCCGTGGGTCTATTTCGTATGACAGCTCGTTTGAAAAACTGCCAAACCAGTTGCGTTATTTTATGAACAATAGTCTCATAGTGCTTTATCCAGACCAGCTTGGCGAACCTCAGGAAATTCTTACCTTCTCAAATCCGCAGGGTAGTAACGAGACTCACTACCAACAAGTAGGCAATTGGTTTTATAAATGGTTTAAAAAGGGAGGAGCATGAAAGAATGGCTACACCGTACGGCTCTTTTGCTGGGTGATGAAAATGTAGAACGCCTTCGCAATGCCCATGTATTGGTTGTGGGATTGGGAGGCGTTGGCGCTTATGCGGCCGAGATGTTATGTCGTGCCGGCATCGGGAGAATGACAATCGTGGATGCCGATGACGTGCAACCTTCTAATATCAATAGGCAGCTGCCTGCCTTGCATTCCACTGTAGGGAAGTTGAAAACCGAAGTCTTGGCCGAGCGTTTCCGTGACATCAATCCGGAGTTGGTACTTACCGTATATCCTCAGTTCCTGAAAGATGATAATATAACGACTCTTTTGGATGAAGCCGAATACGACTTCGTGGTGGATGCCATAGATACTCCGGCTCCCAAATGCCATTTGATAGCCGGAGCGTTGGAGCGCAATATGAAAATCATTTCAAGCATGGGAGCTGGTGCAAAGAGTGACATAACGAAGATTCGTTTTGATAACCTGTGGAATACATATCATTGCGGGTTGAGCAAGATTGTCAGGAAACGCCTGCATAAGATGGGTATAAGGAAGAATGTGCCGGTAGTGTTCAGCACAGAGCAGGCAGACACCGGAGCCGTGCTGCATACGGACGACGGGTTGTACAAGAAGTCGATATGCGGTACTGTCAGCTATATGCCGGCAACGTTCGGGTGTTATCTGGCTGAATATGTAATCAAGGGACTGACTAAGTGACAAAATATGATTTTACTGCAAGATATAACGAAGAGTTTCGGTGCCCTGCAAGTCTTGCGTGGCATCAATCTGGAAGTGCGACAGGGCGAGATCGTTAGTATCGTGGGGCCGAGCGGGGCAGGCAAGACCACCTTGTTGCAAATAATGGGCACACTCGATAAACCGGACACCGGCATGGTCAAGATAGACGGTGTACTGGTGGCTGGCATGGGTGAGCATGCTCTTGCCGCTTTCCGCAACCGCCGTATAGGTTTCGTATTTCAGTTCCACCAGCTGCTGCCCGAGTTTACTGCGTTGGAGAATGTCATGATTCCCGCCCTTATAGCCGGTCGTAGCGGCAGGGATGCACGGCGCTCTGCTGCCGACATGCTGGCTTTGCTCGGGTTGTCAGAACGTGCTGCGCATAAGCCCGGTGAACTGTCAGGCGGGGAGAAACAGCGTGTTGCCGTTGCCCGTGCCCTCATTAATAATCCAGCCGTAGTGCTGGCCGACGAGCCATCCGGAAGTCTTGATACTGCCAATAAAGATGAATTGCACCGCCTCTTCTTCGAACTACGCGACCGCTTGGATCAAACATTCGTTATCGTTACACATGATGAAGGGCTGGCTGCTCTGACCGACCGCACCATTCACATGGTGGACGGGAAGATAATGGAAGGATGATGGTTGGGAAGGTTTGCAATAGTCCTGCAAACCTTCCGGCTTTTATGCCCACACCATCACGTTATTTAAGATTTAGGCTGTTTCGTACGGAAGCGGCTTCTGTGCTTGACGAATTGGTACTTGCACGTGTGCAGTAGTCGAATTCCGTTGATTTCTCGCCGCTGAAAGACTGCCACTTTAAGGTCAGTTTCACGGTGTTGCCTTCCGTGTCAGGCAGCTGGTCGAGACGGAAAGCCACAAGGCCATCGGCCGTATGCCCGTGAGTATCGCCATAGGCATTGTGGCGGAATTCCACTTCGTAAGGGTTGTCGGGATTGTCGGTATATAGCAGGTTGACAAAATGTGGCTGGCTGTTCTGGCTCCATAGTGTGCGGAAGCGCAATGTCAGGTAGCCATCTTCTGCTATGGTAACCCAGTCTTTTACAATCTCCACGGGGTCGTTGCCGTATATCTCGTCATTCTCCGTTTCACCCAAGTCTGTCGCCATGGATTTGGTCAGCAGACTGTCTATCCAGTTTACGTGTACAGACAGGTCGCGGCTATCTATTGTAGGTTCCACGATATTGTAATTCACCAATGCCCTGACTTCCTTTTCTCCGAACGGAGATGACGAGAGGTTTGTGGGGAAGAGCCGCGTGTTGTCATCCAACTGCATGTAGAAAATATTGTCCACACTTGTTTTCACAGTTACCAACGCATTCGGTAATAAGTCTGCATAATAATCATCATAATAATAATGATGCCTGTTGTCATCATCTGTACATGATTGCATACCTGCAAAGCCGAAAACGGCCAATGTTGCTACTATACATTTACTTATGTGCTTCATTTTTATTTCGTTTTTTGAGTCTGGTTTAATTAAAATATCCATTTTATGTCCTTACATAGTAGATAATGCTGATATCAGGTAAAAACTGCATGAACTTTTGTTAATTAACTCTTGTGCTCCACAGATATTTCCTTATCTTTGTATCACCCTTGCAAAAGATGTACATGTGTTGTTACTAAAGATATACATCTTTTGCTTCAATACATGTGCATCTTTGGTATGTTTGCAATGTGTATTGTACCGGTGGCGTTTTTTTAAAAATCATTCGATATGAGTGTTGTTTATTTTGTACGAAAGAAACTTTTCCGTACGAAGGAAGGGATGAAAAAGTTGTATTATGCTGTACAGCATACGTTCCATTCGCGTGGTGGTGTGACGGAAGACGTGTTGGCCGAACGTATGTCGCAACGCAGCGGGAGAAGTCTTGGTGACGTTAGGGGGATGTTGGCCGATTTGCCGCATTGTATTGCCGAGGCGTTGGAACATGGCGAGTCTGTGTCCATAAAAGGGTTGGGCTCATTCCATTTGGCTGTCACGAGCGACGGGTTCGAAAATCCTGCCGATGTTACGCCGGGCGCAGTACGCCTGTCGCGTGTGTATTTTACGGCCGACCGTGGGCTGACAAGGAAGCTTCGCCGCAATCTGGAGTTTTATTGTTATCCGCCCGACAATAACCTTCCGGAGGAAGATAAGGAAAAGGAGTGAGCCGTTTCTCTATCCCATGGTTTCCCGGAAGAAGTCGAGCATATCAAAAATCGTCTCTTTGTCGGCCGTCTGATTCAAGGTTATTTTACCTACATCTTCCAGCAGTGTAAAGTTGATTATGCCGGCAGTGTTTTTCTTGTCGTGCCGCATCAGTTCGTATAGACGTTCGTAATGCCGGCATTCAAGGTAAAATGTTCCGTAATTTTCCTTGATGAACTGAACGGTATTGCGCATTTTGTCTTTGGGAAAGCCGGTCTTCAGGCATGAGAGGTATAGTTCGCATACCAGTCCCCAAGCCACTGCATATCCGTGCAGTACAGGGCGGTTTTCGGCCAGGGCCATACTTTCAAAGGCATGTCCCACGGTATGGCCAAGGTTCAGAGCCTTGCGTAAGCCGTGTTCATGCGGGTCTTCGAGTACGATTCTTTCTTTTACTTGTATGGATTGCTTCACCATGTGTTTCAGCCGGTTGTAGTCAAGAGAACAAGTATCGAAGGTCAGCAGCTCCGCCCAATGCTCCGTCGTACTTATCAGTCCGTGTTTCAGCATTTCGGCATATCCGGACAAGAAGTTGCGTTGGTCCAGGCTGCGCAGGAAATCCGTTTCTATGAGTACGGCGGCGGCAGGTGCAAAAGCTCCCACCTCGTTTTTCAATCCGTTGAAGTTTATTCCTGTCTTTCCCCCGACAGCGGCGTCAACCATGGCCAGCAATGTGGTAGGTATGTTGATGTAAGCTATTCCACGTTTGAAGGTGGCAGCGGCAAAGCCCCCGAGGTCGGTAACCATGCCACCTCCCAAGTTTATCATGAGTGAGTGGCGTGTGGCCTCTCCTTTGCTCAGAGCCATCCATACGGATGCCAAGGTCTCGAGGGTTTTGTGCACGTCTTCCGCTCCTATGATTATTTCTGTTACTTCCTGCAGTGCTCCGGTCTCTTGCAGTTGCGGCAGGCACAGACGGTGTGTATGCTCATCTGTCAGTATGAATAGCTTGTCGTGCGGGCAATTTTTTATGGCACGTTTCAGGTTTTCATTTTTCTCTTCGCAGATAATAACTTTTTGCTTGTCCATATAATAAAATAAGTGTTGTAAATTCTTGATTTGTTCCGCAAAGATATGATTTATCTGTTAAATGGCAGCCTGCAGGTTTCTTCTATTTCCGTTTATTTCTTGCTGGCCTGATTTTGCCACGGGAAAACGACAATTGGCAGACTGTTTAAGCTGAATGGTCGATAAATAAGACATTTTATCATTTGGCCAATTAAACCTTTTGTCCGTATTTCTGTCAAACAAACAACTAGCGTTGAAATGTATTGCTCATTGATACTTTTAATAAATAATAGACAAAATGAAGAAATCGTTTGCGGCAGCTGCACTATTGTTGACGATGGCACTGTCAGCCTTTTCACAAACCCAAAACACAATTGTGTCCGGTCGTATCATGGAGAAAGATTCCAACGAGCCGGCAATGCGGGCTACCGTGCAAATCCTTAACCTGCCGGACAGTACACAGGCTGTCGGTATGGCTACTACCCTGGAGGGGTATTTCAGATTGTTGGTGAAGCCGGGTAAGTATGTGCTGAAAGTTTCTTATGTCGGCTACAAAAACTATTTCCTGCCGTTGGAGATTTCGGCCTCAGATACGAGACGTAACCTGGGGACACTGACCATTGAGGCTGATGAGATCTGGCTTAAGGAAGCCGTGGTCGTGGCCGAAGCACCACAGGTGCAGGTGATAGAAGATACTATACAGTTTAACGCTTCGGCTTACCGTACGGCACAGGGTGCCATGCTGGAGAGCCTGGTTGAAAAACTGCCGGGTGCGGAAATAGATGATGAAGGCACCGTGAAGATAAACGGCAAGGAGATTTCGAAAGTGATGTTGAATGGAAAGGAATTTTTTGGAGGGGATGTGTCCACTGCATTGAAGAACCTTCCGGTGGAAATAATCGACAAACTGAAAACTTATGACAAGAAATCCGACCTTGCCCGTATAACCGGTATCGACGACGGTGAGGAGGAAACCGTCTTGGATGTCAGCGTGAAGAAAGAGATGAATACCGGATGGTTCGGCAATATGGACGGAGCAGCCGGTACGGAAGACCGCTATTCGCTGCGTAGCATGGTGAGTTACTTCCGCGGTACCACGCAGATGCAAGTGATGGGTTCGGTAAACAATGTGAACGACCAGGGTTTCTCCGGAGGCGGGGGAGGACCACGCTGGGGACGCAACAGTGGCCTGACAGCCAGGAAATGGATCGGACTGAATTTTTCCACACAGAATGACAAAATAGAGTTGGGCGGTAGCGCACGTTATAATTATACGGGAAACGATGTGGTAAGCACAGGGTATTCGGAAAGCTTTCTTACGAGCGGAAACTCTTATTCCAATTCAAACAGTATCAGATATAGCAAGAGCTATGACTTCAATGCCGACTTCCGTATGGAGTGGAAACCGGATTCGATGACCAACATCATATTCAGACCGAACTTTTCGTATGGGAAGACGGACAACCGGTCAACCTCGCAGTCCGGTACTTTTTCGGGTGACCCATATGACGTGGTGGACAACCCAAACTCTTACCTTGACCTGGAAAAGATTACCATGGAGGATGACCCTCTGGAGGAACTGCGTGTGAACGCCATAAACAGCGGCTCACTGACAGACAGCAAGAGCATAAATACCGATGCTACATTGCAGGTGAACCGCAGGCTGAATTCTCAGGGACGGAACATCACTTTCAGGGGGCGTTTCAGCTATGGGGACAATGTAAACAAGCAATACACGGAATCGCAGACCAACTATTTTTTGTTGCAGAATTATCTTGGAGGTGACTCTGTGCTGATACGCAACCAATTCATCAACACGCCGACCAAGAACTTCAACTATACGGCACAGCTGACCTATAGTGAGCCCATAGCCCGTGCGACGTATCTTCAGTTCAGTTATCAGTTCCAATATCAATATAGCGAAAGCGACAAACATACGTATGATTTGCAGTCGTATTCCGACTGGGGCATTGACATGCCGCTTCCGGATGGTTACCAGGCCAACGAAGTGGATACTCTGGGCAAATATGCGGAGTATCGTTACTACAACCATGATGCATCCGTAGCTCTGCGTTTTGTGCGTGATAAGTGGCAGCTCAGTGCGGGTATGTCCTTTCAGCCGCAACACACGGTGCTGTCTTACAAGCGTGGTGACTATATGGTTGACACAACACGTAACGTTTTCAATTTCGCTCCCAACATAGATTTCCGGTATCGTTTTTCCAAAATCAGCCAGTTGCGCTTTACGTACAGAGGCCGGAGCAGCCAGCCTTCTATGGAGGACATGTTGCCTATCGTTGATAATTCGGATCCGCAGAACATACAAGTCGGCAATCCGGGGTTGCGGCCTTCTTTCACCCATACAATGCGTCTCTTCTATAATACTTACAATGTGGACAGACAACGCAGCATCACGTCTCATGTTAATTTTTCTGCAACGCAGAACAGTGTGAGTACAAGCCGTGTCTATAACTCGCAGACCGGTGGATGGACAACCACACCAAAGAATATCAACGGCAACTGGAACGCCTTCGGAATGTTCGGCTTTAGCACGGCACTGAGAAACAAGAAGTTCAATGTAAGCAGTTTCAGCGATTTGAACTACCAGAACAATGTTGGTTATCTGACCGATACGGAGACATACGAAGAGCAGAAAAACACTACTACAAACCTGAGGCTGAACGAACGTTTGCGTGCTACCTATCGCAATAGTTGGTTGGAACTGGGGTTGACCGGCACAATATCTTATACCATAGAGCGCGACAAACTGACGCCGAGCAATAACCAGGAGCCATATACTTTCTCTTACGGAGGACTTACCAATATCACGATGCCGTGGAATATGTCGTTGTCCACCAATATTACAAGTCAGTCACGTCGTGGCTACCGCGACAGCAGTATGAACCGTAACGAGCTGATATGGAATGCTCAGCTTTCGCAGACATTATTAAAAGGGGATGCAACGATAAGTTTCGAGATGTATGATATATTGCGCAATCAGAGTAACATAACACGTTCGCTGACCTCGAGCGGCCGGACGGTATATGAATATAACGGGGTAAACAGTTATTGTATGTTGCGTTTCATATATCGTCTGAACATATTTGGCGGTAGAAAGTCGCGCGACAGCCAGGGCATGCCCGGTGAGCAGGGCGGAGGTTTCGGAGGAGACCGTGGAGGCTTCGGCGGGCGTGGAGGAGCCGGTGGAGGCCCTCCCGGTTTCTGACAGGAAAAAAGTCCCGGATCAATGCCGGGACTTTTTTTATAATATAATATTTGCATCTTCTATTGAAAAGCAGGTTACTTATAGGTATTTTCAGCCTTATGATATGCCGGTTCGCTTCTTTTTCTTACATTTGTTCGGAAGAAAGCATTTATGTATGATTAGCCTGGATTTTCTCAGCGGGTCGGTTGTTGCGACAATTCTCAATATAATTTATATTGGGGTCATTATCACAGCCATATTGGTAGTGATTCTCGACAACCGTAATCCTGTTAAGACTATGGCATGGATATTGGTGCTTATGTTTTTGCCGGTGGCCGGACTGGTGCTGTACTATTTCTTCGGGCGTAGCTATAGACGCCGGCGCATCATTAACAAGAAGTGGCATGGACGCCTGCTTGAGAAATCGTTGGCGGAATATGTTGCGCAAGAGTCACAAGTACTGCCTGAGAGTTACGAGCGATTTGTTTCCCTGCTGCGTAGTACATGTCATGCACTTCCATTTAATGGGAATAATATTGAGCTATATACTACGGGAAAGTCCATGCTGCATGCATTGTTGCGTGTGTTGTATTCAGCCGAACGGCATATACACATGGAGTTTTATATTTTTGAGGATGATGCGGTGGGGCGTCTGGTGCGTGATGTGCTGGTAGAAAAGGCAAAGGAGGGAGTTGAAGTGCGTGTGCTATACGATGATGTAGGATGCTGGCGGGTACCGAACAGCTTCTTTGAGGAGATGCGTGAGGCTGGTATTGAAGTGCGCAGTTTCCTGAAGGTGCGTTTCCCGCTGTTTACCAATAAGGTGAATTACCGCAACCATCGCAAGATAGTGGTAGTGGACGGTTGTGTGGGCTTCATAGGAGGGATGAATATAGCAAGCCGTTATGTGAATGGGGTATCATGGGGAATATGGCGCGATACGCTGTTGCGGGTAGAAGGGAAAGCCGTATACGGATTACAGATGGTGTTCCTCTACGACTGGTTCTTTGTGGATCGCACGCTGATGACTTCCTCTTCTTACTTCCCGAAACTACGCCCATGCGGCTCTTCACTGGTGCAGATAGCAGCCGGTGCCCCAGTGGATTCGTGGCGTGGAATAATGCAGGGCATAGTCAAGGCTATTTCCGGCGCAAAGCATTACTTCTATATCCAGACACCTTATTTCTTGCCTACCGAAGCAGTGCTTAATGCCATGCAGATGGCTGCATTGGCTGGTGTGGATGTGCGCCTGATGTTGCCGTTGAGGGCAGACAATCGTCTGACGCACCTGGGCTCTTGTTCTTTCCTGGCAGATGTATTACAGGCAGGAGTAAAAGTGTATTTTTACAGTAAGGGTTTCTTGCACTCTAAACTTATGGTGTCAGATGATATGCTCTTTACCATTGGTTCAACCAATATGGATTTCCGAAGTTTTGAGCATAATTTTGAAGTGAATGCTTTTGTGTATGACAGTAAGGAGGCTTTGAAAGCACGCGACATTTTTTTGCAGGATCAGCGTGACTGTCAGCAGGTATTCCTAAAGGCATGGCGCAAGCGTCCTTGGTATCGCAAACTGTTGGAGAGTATGTCACGTCTTTGGGCTCCGTTGCTTTGATGTGACTTGATGAGGCTGCCCCTTTCTTCATTCCGGCATTTTATTCCTGTCTGAAAAAGCTGAAATTGACGCTGCCGTATGCCCGCCGTTGCATGAAAGCAGGATGCTGCTCAAAATTGTTGTGCTTGCCGTGTTCCAGAACGAATAATCCACCAGGATTAAGCAGGGCATTCCCGAATATGAGGGATGGCAGTGTGTCCAGCCATTCGAGAGCATAGGGCGGGTCTGCGAAAATAAAGTCGAACTTGGCGCGGCAATTTCTGACAAACCTGTATACGTCACCGCGCACGGCAGTGCATCGTTCTGTCTTTACTTCGCGCATCACCTTACATATAAAAGCATGGTGAACGCGGTCTTTCTCCACGCAAATCACTTCTCCGCATCCCCTTGACAATAATTCCAGGCTGATGCTGCCCGTTCCGCCAAAGAGGTCGAGGGCGTGAATGTCTTCTCCGAAGTCAATATAGTTGGAAAGGACATTGAACAGGTTCTCCTTTGCAAAGTCTGTTGTAGGGCGTGCTTTGAATGAACGTGGTATTTCGAAATGTTTCCTTTTGTATATTCCGCTTATAACTCGCATGTAGTAATTGTTTTCAGGTCGATATTTTCGCCTTGGTTCATGATAAATACCTGTCGGACATATTTGCGTAGTCCGGTTTGCAACTCCTCTTTGTTTGGTAATGTGCCTGTAAGATGCAGCTGGTCATTGTCCTGGTCGAAACCAAGCATCTTCCATACATATAATATATGATAAATCCGGTCTGAAAGGTTGTCACATCTGTATGAATTACCCAATAGCAAGTTCCCGTTCCCGTAGCAGAAGACATCGGCAGTTTCGCTGCGCAGGTGCACATACATCTTGTTGTGATTGTCTGTCAGGCTCGCTGATTTGAAGTAATCGATCAGAGGTGTGGCATGTGAGTAAAATCTGGCTTCCGGGTATTGTCCGGCAATGTATTCACACACACTCTTGTCCATCCCGAATATCACTGCCAGATTGTTATCCTGCAGCAGGTTGTACTTCACTGTTTCATTGTCGAGCCGGATATGGTTGTGGTAGAATATCATTTGAGCTGTCGCCTGGTCGAAGAATTCCAGCGGGATTAGTGTGAAACGCTTGTCGGCCATGAGTACATTGACACGGCGGAAGGTATGGTGCAACCATTCCGTTTTATCGAAGATTTGTTTGAGATTTGACGTGAGTGAGCATGACTCGTCTATGGCCATGTCGGTATGCCAAGGCATGTCGCAATCCTGCAAGGCAGATACGTAGAATGAGAAGCTGTCTGTGGCAAGCCGTACAGACAGGATGTATTGTTCCGCTTTTGTGAAGTCTATCATTTTTCTATACGTTGGTGAGGTTGTGTTGAAGGTCATTCCCAGTTTCCGGCATTGTTGTTGGCCGTTTCCAGATCTCCTATTTTAAGTCCGCAGTATTTACCCAGTTTGGTCTGCCGGTCTGTGAGGTTGGCTATTTCCTGCCTGTCAAGCCCGTTCAGGTAGACATGATATGGCGCCCTGACTTCGAGCAGGCAGAATGGTGTTCCCGATTTGGTGCTGCTCATGCGGGTTTCCATTTCGAACGAAGCTCCATTGCCGAATGGAATATAACGCAGGGAGTCAGCACAGTATCCCTTGTGAAAAAGCGTGTCTTTAGCGTTTACCCACATTGTATCTCGTGCAAAGTTCTCAAGCCCGAGCCTTCTTATCTCGGTGTAGTCTCCTGTCTTACGTGCCTCTTCCACAAATCGGGCAGCAGCAGTTTCGGTAAGTCCGTTGTCTATTTGTTCATCGGTCAATTCCCCCCGCTTGTACACGAAGGGCAGTCTGGCATTTTCTATGAAATCAATCAGTGAATCGAAACTGCTCGTGTACCGTTGCCCATGCCGGTTACGGTATTCTGTCTGCGCTTTGCGGATATCTGTCAAACGCGCTATGACAGCTTTCTCACGTAGCCTCCTGACTTCGTCAAACCTGACAGGCTCCATGATGCTGGTATAGCAGATGTATATCAACAATACTATGCATGCGGACAAGATAATATTAAATACTGTTTTCACTGTAATTATGTTTACTGTTTAGTGTATATTAGTACCGCAAAAATAGGGGAAATAAATCGAATAAATTCTTTTTCATTTTACTTTTTCTGTTATAGTGATGATAAATAGCTATTTAGCGAATCTGATAAAGGCAAATCTCCCATATACTCCTACAGTAGGGCAGGAGGTTGCTCTCATGGCTTTAGCGGACTTTCTGATGTCATCGCGTGAGGATTCGGCCTTTATACTGCGAGGCTATGCCGGTACGGGCAAGACTTCGCTTGTCGGAGCTTTGGTGCGCACACTCGATAAGCTTGGCAGGCGGTGTGTCTTGCTTGCCCCGACAGGACGGGCGGCGAAAGTGTTTGCTGCCTATGCAGGACATGCCGCATTCACCATACACAAGAAAGTGTACCGCCAGCGGGAGTTTTCCGGAGAGATGTCCGGCTTCGTGCTGAACAATAATTTGTCTGTACAGACACTGTATCTGGTGGATGAGGCTTCTATGATTGCAAACGACGGACTGTCGGGTATGGCTTTCGGTAGCGGGCGGTTGCTTGATGACCTCGTCTCTTTCGTTTATTCAGGCAAGGGATGTCGCCTGATGTTGGTGGGCGATACGGCCCAACTGCCACCGGTGGGAGAAGAAGAAAGCCCGGCCCTGTCTGCCGATGTATTGCGGGGGTACGGACTGGAAGTGGCCGAGGCTGAACTGACTCAGGTAGTACGCCAGGAAGAGGCTTCGGGAATACTTTGGAATGCAACCCGCCTGCGCCGCTTTATAGCCGGGAATACCTGCGAAGTGATGCCCAGACTGAGAGTAAGTGGTTTTGCCGACATTAAAGTGGCTAATGCCGGAGATGTTGCCGACATGCTGGAGTCCTGCTATTCGGCAGACGGTGTGGATGAGACCATCGTAATATGTCGAAGCAACAGGCGGGCTAACATCTACAACGAAGGTATCCGTTCGCGTATATTGTGTCGTGAGGATGAACTTGAGGCGGGCGATATGCTGATGGTGGCCAAGAACAATTATTTCTGGTATGGCAAGGATATGGACTTTATAGCCAATGGGGAGACGGCGTTGGTAAGAAGAGTCAGGCGGACACGCAGTCTCTACGGCTTCCGTTTTGCCGATGTGGTGCTGGTTTTTCCCGACTGCGGAGACATGGAATTGGAGGCCACCATTCTGCTCGATACACTGCGGGGTAACGCTCCTGCTTTGCCTCGTGAGGACAACGACCGGCTCTTCCATGCCGTGATGGAGGACTATATGGATATATCCATCAAGAAGGAGAGAATGAAGAAGATGAAGTCAGACCCTCACTATAATGCACTGCAGGTCAAATTTGCGTATGCCGTGACATGTCATAAGGCACAAGGCGGACAGTGGAAAAACGTCTTCCTTGATGCCGGATGCCGAAATGGCGAATATCCTTCGCCCGATTACCTGCGGTGGCTCTACACTGCCTTTACCAGGGCTACTGGAACACTTTACCTGATAAATTATCCGCCAGATTTGCTTGAGTGAATATTGCCCTTTGATGCAACGCGTAATCGCGCGTAATCTTTCTCTTTACAAGCATATTTTTGCGTGAAAATGTGTATGTTAGCTTATTTTTGCTTATATTTGCGCAGTATTATTGCCGTTAAGGTATTTTTATCCTGCTTAATATTTTAAACTATTGACAATGAAACAAATCCACGCACTCTATATCATCGTCATATCTTTGCTCTGGCTGGGTATTGGCACCGCTTGTGAGGAAGATTATCGTGACATCACGTTCTTCACAGGGGCGGAACCGGTTTACCAATCGGGCACTTGTGGCAACCTCATTACTGAGGTAGATCTCTATCTGACTTCCCCTGATGGGCTGGTGGTCGGCCTTTACGGTGGTGACGGAACGTACATTGTGTCCGGAGGCGATACGGCAGTGGCCGTAATAGAGCTTACGGAGGTGGCCAACGGTTATCAGCGTATGCTCGTGACACCGCAAGGCGAAGGCGTGACTGAATTTGTTGTTGAGGATAGCAGTGGCACGGCCTCTATGCTGCGTGTACGCGTGCACAAATGCCTGAAACTGGCTTTCTTTGTGTTTGAGTGCGGTTATCATTATGACGGCTCTGCAATATCCGATGAAGATTGGGCTGATGTGCAGCACTACATTGAGGAACTGTTGCCTGTGAAACCCGGTACGCGATATGTGCTCGATGCTGATGGTGAAAATAATTCCCTGTTGTCCGACGGTTGTCTGACTGTATATCCTTCCGATGGCAGCGACCCGCTGGAAGGCTCTTATAAACGCCTTGAAGGAGGTGAGAACAACGGGCTGTTGTTCAGTTACGGTGACGAAGAGCATGTGTTTACAGCACGCTCACCTTTGGAAATAATGGAAAGCAGAAATTCTGTGTTGCCATCGTTCATCGTATGGGAGGATGTTACACACCTGTCGCCTCTGGCCTTGCCGGAAGAAGGCCGGGTTTATCGTGCCGAATTCTGGGGGCAGACAGAGGCTATTGATTGATTAGCTCCTATTGGTTGCGTGGCTATAACCCGCGTGCCGATATATATATTTTGCAGGCGTGGCGGCCGGCATCATCAGATACCGGCCAGTTCAAGAACCTTGTCCACAGCAGCCTGCAGCCCGTCTGGATTTTTCCCGCCTGCGGTGGCAAAGTGTGGTTGTCCTCCTCCTCCTCCGGCAATGAGTTTTGCTGCCTCCTTTACAAGTGCCCCAGCCTTGAGTCCGTGTGCCACAAGGTTTTCACTTATCATAACCGTCAGCATTGGTTTGCCTTCGAATACAGAGCCTGCTACGAATAACAGGTTTTCCGTTATCTCTCCCCTCAGTTGGAAGGCTACGTTCTTCACTGTTTCGGGTGGTATCGGGGCGCAGAAAGATATGACTTCAATGCCGTTTGACTTCTTTACGTTTTGCATCAGTTTTTCTTTCAGTTGCGCTTCCTTTTCTTTCATGTAGTTCTCGATTTGCTTCTTCAAGCCGGTATTTTCTTCAATATACCTGAGTATGGTTCCTTTCAAATCGGGAGCGTTGTTGAAGAAAGCCTTCAAGTCCCGTATGGTGTCTTGCAGGCTGTCGATAATCTCTTCAGCTTTAGCTCCGGTCAGAGCCTCAATGCGGCGTACGCCGGCAGCAACAGAACTTTCGGATATAATCTTTACCATGCCGATACAACCTGTGGCTGATACATGTGTCCCCCCGCAGAATTCTATGGATGAACCAAATTGTATGACGCGTACATTGTCGCCGTACTTCTCACCAAACAGTGCGATGGCTCCCAGTTGTTTAGCCTCGTCTATGGGGATGTTCCGATATTCCGTCAGCGGCACGTTCGCACGTATTTTTTCATTTACAAGATGCTCTACACGGCGCAGTTGCACGTCACTTACCTTCTGGTAGTGGGAGAAGTCGAAACGCAATCCGTCAGGTGTCACCAGTGAACCCTTCTGTTCCACATGGTCACCCAGGGTCAGGCGCAAAGCCTCGTCCAGCAGGTGCGTGGCTGTGTGGTTGGCTGCACAGGCCGCACGTTTCGCCTTATCTACGCGGGCTGTCATCGTGGCCTCCGGATGTTGCGGGCACTGCTTGGAAATGTGTATCGGCAGGTTGTTTTCTTTCTTTGTGTCTATCACTTCGATGGTTTCATACTCACTGACCAGTACTCCCGTATCCCCTACCTGTCCGCCGCTTTCTGCATAGAACGGAGTCTTGTCCAACACAATCTGGTAAAGAGTCTGGTTCTTCTGCCTGATTTGCCGGTAACGCAGGATGCATGTCTCATACTCTGTGTAGTCGTATCCTACGAATTCTGTTGTTCCTTCTTTCAAGGTAATCCAATCTCCGGTTTCCACGGCAGCTGCATTGCGTGCACGTTGTTTCTGCTTTTGCATTTCGACGTCAAACTCTTTGGTGTCGGCCGTCATGCCATGCTCGCGCAGTATAAGTTCTGTAAGATCGAGCGGGAATCCGTATGTGTCATATAAGGTGAAAGCATCCATTCCGCTGATTTCGGTCTTTCCGGCAGCCTTTGCATCGCTTATTATTTTGTCCAGCAAGCGAATGCCGGTGTCCAGCGTGCGGAGAAAGGCTTCCTCCTCTTCTTTCATCACTCTGACTATAAGTTCTTTCTGTTCATCCAGTTCCGGGTAGGCACTGCCCATCTCCTCTATCAGTACGGGTAATAGTTTGTACATGAAGGCTTTCTTTTGCCCGAGGAAAGTGTACCCGTAGCGCACGGCTCGCCGCAATATGCGCCGTATCACATAACCGGCCTTGGCATTGCCCGGTAACTGCCCGTCTGTGATAGAGAAGGCGATAGTGCGGATATGGTCGGCTATGACGCGCATTGCCACATCTTTGTTTCCGTCTTTTCCATATTCTGTTCCGGCCATGTCGCCAATAGCTTTTAGCATTGGACGGAACACGTCGGTGTCATAGTTTGAAGTCTTCCCCTGCAGAGTGCGTACAAGGCGTTCGAATCCCATTCCGGTATCTATCACTCTTGCCGGAAGCTCTTCCAGACTACCGTCAGCCTTACGGTTGTACTGCATGAAGACAAGGTTCCATATCTCGATAACTTGCGGGTGATCCTTGTTGACCAGCTCACGTCCCGGCACTGCAGCTTTCTCTTCTTCCGTGCGCGAGTCTATATGGATTTCGGAACATGGGCCGCATGGTCCAGTGTCTCCCATTTCCCAGAAATTGTCGTGCTTGTTACCGTTCAGGATATGGTCTTTGGGCAGGAATTTTTCCCAATATTCAGCGGCTTCCGTGTCCCGTTCCAGCCCCTCTTCCGGACTGCCTTCGAACACGGTGGCATATAGGTTGGCCGGGTCAATCTTGAGCACATCCACCAGATACTCCCATGCCCATGAAATGGCTTCTTTCTTGAAGTAATCTCCGAAAGACCAGTTTCCCAGCATCTCGAACATGGTGTGGTGGTATGTGTCGTGTCCCACCTCTTCCAGGTCGTTATGTTTGCCGCTTACACGCAGACATTTCTGTGAGTCTGCCACGCGTTTCCATTTGGCCGGTTGATTACCCAGTATGATGTCTTTAAACTGGTTCATGCCGGCGTTGGTGAACATCAGCGTAGGGTCGTCTTTTATTACCATGGGGGCGGAAGGCACGATGTGGTGGCCTTTGCTTTCGAAGAAACTCTTGAACGAGTCCCTGATTTCATTTGCAGTCAACATACGATTTTCATATCATTTGGCGATTCACCATGGGAGAGAGGCGCACGGCTATTCCGATTTTGTCCCGTTCCGGGTGAATAGCGGTTAATATTCTCAAAAAAGCTGTGCAAAGATAGCTTGTTTTTATTACTTTTGCTGCATTGTCGCTCGAATATTTCCGGAGATGCGTAAAGTTTACTACATATACAATCCGGCTACACAGACATACGACCGGATATACCTCACCATAAGACAGCGTATTGTCGGCTGTATCCGGCGCCTTCTTCTCGCATTGGGCGTGGGTGCGGCATGTTTCATAGTTGCCCTGATTATTTTCGGGTCGCCTTCAGAGAAAGAGTTGCGTGTGGAGAACAATCGCTTGAGGGCGCAATACGATGTGCTGTCGCGACGTATGGACGATATGCAGAGCGTACTGCAGGATATACAACAACGCGATGATAATCTGTACAGGGTGATATTCCAGGCCGACCCCATACCATCGTCTGTGCGTCAGGCCGGCTATGGAGGTACCAACCGTTATGGGGAATTGCTGGACATGGCCGATGCAGAGCTTGTGGTGAATACTACACAGAAGCTGGACATACTGGCCAGGCAGCTTTATATACAGTCACGCTCGTTTGATGACGTGGTGGAAATGTGCCGCCGGCATGATGAAATGTTGCGCTGCATACCTGCGATACAACCCGTAGCCAACAAGGATTTGAAGAAGACAGCCTCGGGATACGGTATGCGGATAGACCCCATATATGGTACGCCACGCTTCCATTCGGGCATGGATTTTTCTGCCAACTCCGGTACGGAGGTATATGCAACCGGTGACGGTAAGGTGGTGGAAATGGGATGGCAGTCGGGCTACGGAAATACTATCGTCATCGACCATGGTTTCGGATACGTTACGCGCTATGCCCACCTGCAGGCATTTAAGACATACAGGGGTAAGAAGGTCGTAAGGGGAGAGGTGATAGGTGAGGTGGGCAATACCGGCAAGAGTACCGGACCGCATCTGCATTACGAAGTACAGGTAAGGGGCAGGATGGTGAATCCTATAAATTATTATTTCATGGATTTAAATGCGGAAGATTATGACCGTATGATACAGATAGCTGCCAACCACGGAAAGATGATGGATTAACTGTAAAAGTGAGGAACGTGCTGAACAATAGCAAGAAAATAAAATTGTATTACTCCATAGGCGAAGTGGCGAAAATGTTCAACGTCACCGAATCGACACTGCGCTTCTGGGAAAATTCGTTTCCGCAACTCAACCCAAGGAGGGCAGGCCGTGGCATACGCCAGTACAGTGAAGAGGATATTGAGACGGTAAAACTGATACATTACCTTGTGAAAGAGCGTGGCATGACTCTGCAAGGTGCCTTGCAGAGATTGAAAGATAACGGTGAGGCCACTACACGCAACTTTGAGGTGGTAGACCGACTTAAGGCCATACGAGAAGAGCTGGTGAACATGCGCGATGCTCTTGATGCGTTTTCATACAGCGAAGTAGAAGCTCTGAAAGACAATATCGCCGCCGGAAACAAACATCAGGTCAGTCCTCCACCCTCGTCACCTGTTTGATATTCTTCACATGTTTCAGATTATTGCAGATGGTGCGTACATCGTCCACGTCGTGCACATATAATTGTATCTTACCTTCGAATATGCCGTCATTGGTATCGATGTTTAGCTTGCTTATGTTTACATTAAGCTGTTGAGAGATGATTTGCGTCACTTCATTGAGCAGCCCTATGTTGTCTATGCCTTTCAGGTATATGGTAACAAGAAAACTCAGTGCCTTGTGCGTATCCCACTGCGTGGCTATGATGCGGTTGCCGTAGCTGCTCTTCAGCTTGACAGCCACGGGGCACTGTCTCTTGTGTATTATTATGCGGTGTTGCTCGTCTATGTATCCCAACACGTCATCCCCCGGTATGGGGTGGCAGCAGTCTGCCATGATATAGTTTTTCGATATGGTTTCTTCCGTCAGCTTCAGTATCTGTTTCGGGTCTATCTTTTCCTGCACAGCCTTGTCCTCCGCCTGTCCGGCCGGAACGTCATTCTTGTTACTGTCTTTGCTCCCGTTGCCGAACGAGAACGATAGCAGTTTCTTCCACCCTTTGCCTTGCCTGTCTTTCAGGGCATTTCTGTCGACATCATCCAGCACCAGGTTCCCGTTGCCTATTGCTGTCAGCAGTTCCTCCGTAGTGTGGTAGTTATGCAGCTTTGTCAGTTTGTCAAGGGCTTCATTGTACGGTAGTCCTCCCTCGTTGCCGATAAATTGCGTCAATATGGCTTCTCCTTCTTTCTGGTGGATTTTGTTTTCCTTGCGCAATATGGCAGCAATCTTGGAGCGTGATGTGGTGGCGAAATTGAGCCATTCGGGGTGCACACGTTGCGACTTAGAGGTGAGAATCTCAACCTGGTCGCCACTCTGCAGCTTGTAGCTTAGGGGTACCAGCTTGTGGTTTACCTTGGCTCCTATGCAATGGTATCCCAAGTCGGTATGCAGCGAGAAGGCAAAGTCGAGCACCGTGGCATTTTGAGGCATGGTCTTGAGTTCACCCTTTGGAGTGAATACGAATATCTCAGACGCGAACAGGCCCAGTTTTATGTTGTCCAGAAAATCTATGGCATCGGGCTGTGGGTCATCCAATATTTCCTTTATGGTTCTGAGCCATCTTTCCAGCTCGCCTTCGTCCTCACCGCCTCCGCCATCTTTGTATTTCCAGTGGGCAGCGAAGCCCTGCTCTGCCACGTCGTTCATGCGCTCGCTGCGTATCTGTACCTCTATCCATTGGCCGTTTCCGGCCATGAGGGTTACATGCAGTGCCTGGTAGCCGTTGCTTTTAGGGTGGCTTACCCAGTCGCGCAGGCGGTCTGGGTGCGGTTTATATATCTTAGAGATGGCCACGTAGATGTCAAAGCAGTCGTTCAGTTCTTCGTCGAGGTTGTTCGGGGTGAAGATGATACGCACGGCCAGTATGTCGTATATTTCCTCGAAGGGCAGGTGTTTGATCTGCATCTTGTTCCAGATAGAGTAGATGGACTTGACACGCGCCAAGATATAGTATTTAAGCCCCATCTTGTCCAGCTGCTCGCGTATGGGGGTGGTAAACTCACGGAACACCTTATCGCGTTCGGCAGCGGTAGCCGCCAGCTTGTCCTCTATCTGCCTGTATTCCTCGGGGTGTTCGTATTTGAAGCTGAGGTTTTCCAGTTCCGTCTTTATGCGGTTCAGTCCCAGGCGATGAGCCAGAGGAGCATAGATATAAAGAGTTTCGCCTGCTATCTTGTACTGCTTGTTGGGAAGCATGGAGCCCAGTGTACGCATGTTGTGCAGGCGGTCGGCTATCTTGATGAGAATGACGCGAATGTCATCACTCATGGTTAGAAGCAGCTTCCTGAAGTTTTCGGCCTGTGCAGAGGCCTTGTCGCCGAAGATGCCGCCCGATATTTTGGTCAGTCCTTCCACAATCTGTGCTATCTTGGGGCCGAAGATGTTTTCAATGTCCTCCACCGTGTAGTCAGTGTCTTCCACCACATCGTGCAACAGTGCTGAGCAGATGGATGTCGAGCCGAGGCCTATCTCGTTGCACACTATCTTTGCCACAGCTATGGGATGCATGATGTAGGGTTCACCCGAACGTCGCTTGATTCCATGGTGTGCACGGTTTGCAAAATTGAACGCTTTAGTGATTATTTCCACGCGCTTGCGGTGTTTAGTCTGCAGATAGTCGTGGAGCAGTTCCTCGAAGGCCTGCTGTATCATGGCTTCTTCCGCCTGTTCTTTCTCGCGGTAAGTGGGGTGCTCTTCCATATCCATATTGATGAATCAGTAGTTTTTGCTCTTTCCGGTTATGCTCTGTTCTGCATGGGAGGTGTGCCTTTAGGACAGGCAACATGCGCATGCCGTTGCCTGCTGTGTTGCAAAAATAAGTATATTATAACATAATGCAAGCAAAAACGAGAAAAATGTTGAAGCCCGCGTGCGGGCTTCGGTATTTAGTTGTTGTATATCTTCAGTGTCTTTCCGGCAGTGATGCGGTTTCCGCTGATACCGTTCCATCGCCTGAGGTCGCTGATTTTGACGTTGAAGCGTTGGGCTATTCCTCCCAGAGTGTCGCCACTACGTATCTTGTAAATGGTGGGGGTGCCGCTTCCTGCCTGTGCCGTGACCTTGGCCGGTGTAGAAGAAGAAGCTACGGCTACAGTACGGCGGTTACTGAAAAGTTCATCGCTGCGGTGGGCATATATGGTATCCTGGCGGTCGATGAATGCACTGATGGCGTCGTGTGGCAGGCGCAGTGACTGTGGTTTTACGTTTCCCGGTATAATATTCCGCTTGTACTGCGGGTTGAGGCTTTTGATTTCATCCAGTGTCACTCCGCACAGGTCGGCTATCTGTTCGAAGTGCAGCCTTTCGTTCACCTGCACCGTATCTGTGGCTTCGGGTATGTTGGTTTCCATGGGGCAGATGTTGTGCTTGCAGTAGTATGTCATCACGTAGTTGGCAGCTATGAATGCGGGCACATATCCTCTTGTCTCGCGCGGCAGGTAGTTGTATATCTGCCAGTAGTCGGTCTTGCCTCCGGCGCGGCGTATGGCCTTATTGACGTTGCCCGGTCCGCAGTTGTACGCGGCTATTACGAGGTGCCAGTCCTTATAAATGTCGTACATGTCGCTCAGGTAGCGTACTGCCGCCCAGGTGGATTTCACGGGGTCCCGCCGTTCATCCACGAGGCTGTTGCTCTCCAGTCCGTACAGCTTGCCTGTCTGGAGCATGAACTGCCACAGTCCCACCGCCTTTGCCCTTGATGTAGCCGTAGGGTTGAGTGCGGACTCTATGACCGGCAGATACCTCAGCTCCAGCGGTAGTCCGTAGGCATCGAGCGCCTCTTCGATGATGGGCATGTAAAAGTTTGACGCGCTGAGCATGAACGACACCTGTTCGCGCAACTTCCCTGTGTACTGGTCTATGAACTTGCGCACTACCTCGTTGTATGGCATCTCTATCACGACCGGCATGCGCGAGAGGCGGTCTATGTAGACCGAATCGCTGAATTGCGGGTTGTCCGGCGAGGTGTCGCAGTCTTTCCCCAGGTCGATGTACGTTTTTGCCTTCCAGTCATTCAGCAGGCTGTCCAGCGGGTATGTCATGCTTGGAGGCAGGTCTATGGTCTCCTGCCGTTCCGTGCCGTTCTCGTGTATCGTTACGTCCACGCTTTCCTGTGCGTGTGCCTCCGGTGTTGCGGCCGCCATCACCGCCGCCAGCGGCAGTATGGCTATGGTTCTTTTGAACAGTGTGCTTACGTGTCTTTCCATCTTGTGTGTTTATATATAAATAATGTGTGCCATGTTCAGAAGCGCAGACTGCACTGTACCCCCATAGACTTTCTGGGCAGGTTGCCTATTTCGTTTGTGTCGATGATTGCCGGTCCGAGGCTCATGCTCAGGTCTGGCGTGATGTCGAAGTTGGACAGTTCGGCATCGACGTATGCATCGACTACCGACAGCAGGTACACGCCTATGAATGCGAATATGCTGAGGTCGCGATAGCGCCGGAATCTGTCTTTGCGCGTGCGCAGCGTCTCCAGCAGTTGCGTCTGCGACACTTGCTCCAGGTATCCTGAAGGTATCAGTTCGGTGATGTTGGTGGAGTCCCACTCTCCGTTGGCTGCATCGCGGTAAGCATTGAAGTAGTCGCGGTACATGTTGCCGTTCCAGCTCAGTGCGTATGCGCATCCTGCGAATCCACCGTAGAATATTGGCAGCTTCCAGTACTTGCGGTTGTAAATCTGTCCTCCGCCCGGGAAGACGAGTGCCAGCCATGTGGCCCTCGACGGGTTGGGTACCCATGTAGAGTGTGTTACTTCGTATTGCAGCAGTGTGTCCGGCGGCAGTTCAGTTTCTTCCATCTGCGGTGCAGCTGTCATTTCAAGCATTTTCCTTGTGTTTTCCGCCGCTATGCTGTCGGCCACGTCATAGTCCGGCAGCAGGCTGTCGACAGGCTGTTGGGTTATGCTGTCGTTACCGGTGCGCAGCCGTTTCATTTCCGCCCTCGGCCTGTCTTGTCCGTGTACAGTTATTCCGAGTGACTGTGCCAGGCATAACAGCAGTAAGCATATATAGTATGTTGTATGGTTTTTGTTTGTCATTTACTTGTTTTTCAGCGTGTCGAATATTCCGATGATGCGCTCCAGTTCCTCTTCGTTGTTGAAGGGTATGCTTATCTTTCCCCTGCCTTTGTCCGAGCAGGTCAGCTGTACCTTTGCGTTGAAGAATTCCGACAGTTGCTGTTTCAGTATGTTATATTCTTCGGGCAGTTTGGCTTGCTTTGGGGTGAGCTTGCGTCCGCCGCTTTTCACGGTCTCGCCTTCGTTCAGCGTTTTCACAATGTCTTCCACCTTGCGTACCGAATATCCGTGTTGCAATATCTCCTCGTACACTTTGACTTGCAGCTTGGGGTCGTCCAGTGCCAGAAGTGCCCGTGCGTGCCCCATGTCTATCTGCTTGTTCTGCAGCCCTATTTGCACAGGTGCCGGCAGCTTCAGCAACCGCAGGTAGTTGGCTATGGTGGTGCGTTTCTTTCCCACGCGTTCGCTGAGACGTTCCTGTGTGAGGCCGTATTGTTCGATAAGGTGCTGGTATGCCAGTGCAATCTCGACGGAATTCAGGTCTTCCCGCTGTATGTTTTCGATAAGTGCCATTTCCATGACGTTCTCATCGTCGGCGGTACGTATGTATGCGGGTATGGTATCTTTGCCGGCCAGTTGTGATGCGCGGAAACGTCGTTCTCCGGCTATTATCTGGTAGGTGTCGTCGCTCATCTGGCGCAGTGTTATAGGCTGTATTATGCCTATCTCGGCTATGGAGTCGGCCAGCTCCTGCAGGGCTTCCTGGTCGAAGTCGCGTCTCGGCTGGTTGGGGTTGACACTGATTTTGGCCAGCTCTATTTCGTTGATGGATGACGAACCTTCGGTCTGTACATCATCCATAGACAGGAGGGCGTCGAGTCCGCGCCCCAGTGCGTTTCTTCGTTGTACCATATCGTTGTAATGCTTATTTTTCTCTTTCTATCAGTTCCTTGGCCAGTGCCAGGTGGTTTTTTGCCCCGGCTGAATCGGCGTCATACAAGATGGCCGGAAGCCCGTAGCTTGGCGCTTCGCTCAGTTTGACGTTACGCTGTATCACAGTCTTGAACACCAGTTCCTGGAAGTGTTTTTTCACCTCTTCGTATATCTGGTTGGCCTGCCTCAGGCGCGAGTCATACATGGTGAGCAGGAAGCCCTCGATTTCGAGTTTCGGGTTGAGCTTCGACTTGATTATCTTTATCGTGTTAAGCAGTTTGCTTATGCCCTCCAGCGCGAAGTACTCGGCCTGTACGGGTATTATCACCGAGTCGGCAGCAGTCAGAGCGTTTACCGTAATCAGTCCCAGCGACGGCGAGCAGTCTATCAGTATGTATTCAAAGTCGTTTTTCAGCGGTGCCAATACATCTTTCAGTATCTTCTCGCGGTTTTTCAGGTTCAGCATCTCTATTTCTGCGCCTACCAGGTTGATATGCGAGGAGATTACTTTCAGCGTGTCTATTTCAGTGTCGTGTATGGCTTTGTGTACGTCGGCATGGTCTATGATGCATTCATATATGGTGCATCCCGCCTGTTTTATGTCCATTCCCAGTCCCGACGATGCATTGGCCTGCGGGTCGGCATCGACTACGAGCACTTTCTTTTCGAGTGTGGCGAGCGAAGCGGCAAGGTTGATGGTGGTGGTAGTTTTTCCCACTCCGCCTTTCTGGTTTGCCATAGTGATAATTTTTCCCATAATCTCTTTGTTTTATCGGTGGCGAAATAAGCAATTATTTCTTAATTGTGCCTACTGAAAAGGCAAAAGAATGCCAAAACGGTTGATAAGTCGCCCTTTTTGTTAATAACTCATGGCCGTGGCACGTTTCATACGGGTTGGGACATAGACCGTGCGTACAATTTCCTACAATGCCGGGCAAATATAATCATTTTATCGTGAAAAGACACAGCTTTTGCCTCTCGCTTGCAGAAGATTAAGATTTCTAAAGCCTTTCTGCATTGAACCTGTACGCCGCGGCTGCGGTACATGTTGTA
>CAZYVE010000009.1:54337-55959 GCA_964651035.1 uncultured Bacteroides sp. | reverse complement strand
GCCACAGTTAGAGTTCTATTTAATAACCTATGTTTGTTTATCCCTAATTACTTTTTATATGAAAAAGAAGAGAGTGGTCTATCTTGTATCAATTGCATTGGTATTATTCTCTTGCGATGAGAATAATTATGACGCAGAGATAATCAAGGACCAAACAACTGACAATGCTCTATGACCGTAATTCAACCAACGGGTATTACATGTTTTTAATCAAATCATTTTTAATCAATTCAAATTCAATCAACATGAAAGCAAAAAAGTTTTTAAATTTCTGCCTATGCTTCTTTATCAGCCTTCCGTTCATTACTGCATGCAGCGAAAGTGAAGATGAATCCTATGGTATCATTGGGGATTTTACGCCAATAGTATTCTATATCTACGTACAAGATACTCAAGGCAATGACCTGTTGAATCCACAGACAGAAGGCAATATCCTCGGGCAGGAGATAAAAGCTGTTTACCAGGGTATAGAGTACCCGCTGAATGCTACTTATCCTGATACCAGGGTATACCTTGCTTCATTTAACGGTTTGCAGTTGCTCTTCACGAAAGGCTATTATTTGTTGTGTTTCGGAGAGCTACAAGGGGAGAGCACTTATAACGGCGAAACCATCACCCTCGACTGGGGAGACGGCAGCAGTGATATTATCCGCTTTTCCAGCCGTCTGCAATGGAAATCGCCGACAGAGCCCGAATTTGACAGGCAATTCTTCCTGAACGATGTGAAACATGACAATACTACCTTTATAATTACCCGTCAACCGAGCGATGTTCCTGCCATGTAGACAAACAACTGGAGCATAGTTGAATGCGAAGGATACTGGAGGATTGTTTATCCGATTATAGGGGAGATTAGCGTACTTACAATCCTCCAATACGTTAACTACAAAAATAATAAACCCTGTTGGCAGAGTTAAATATGCGCTAATTTAATTCCGCCAACGGGTAACTTAATAATATCTTAATAATATATGATTATGAAACGTTTTTTTGCTTTTGTTTTTGTCTTAGTAGCAGGACTGACAGTGGCTGTGGCACAGCACAACAACCATTTTACTGTTGACCTCAATTTCAACAAATCAATCAAGGGAGACGACGGATATGCCGAAAAAGAACTCGACTTCTGGGGAATCTCAGCAACCGGTGGTTACAGGTTCTATCTAATCAAAGGGCTGTATATCACTCCGGAGGTGACACTATATTATGAGAAACATAAAAATCAACATGTTAGTGAATGGACGAATATAGATGGAGGACATAATGAAATAATAAATTCCGATGAGCGTGACTGGACGAGTGAAGCCGGATTGGGGCTTGGCGGAATGATGGGATATAACCTGAAATGCGACAACCTAAGGAGGATCGACATCTTCACAGGGCCGTATTTCGATTGCTCGTTTGTTCAGAAAGACGAATCAATCAATCGCCCGTCGTTCAAATGGCGGTTTGGCGCGGCTTTCTCTATCTCGCGCATCTACATCAAAGGTTCTTTCGACCTGGCACTGACAAACCTGATGGACAACCTCGGCGAGGCCAACTCTTACTCGGTGGGCATCGGCTACCATTTCTAAATAAGCCTCCAGGCACAATGTGGCAGACGGCAGTCAAATCAGGAAGCACTG
>CAZYVE010000009.1:0-54237 GCA_964651035.1 uncultured Bacteroides sp. | reverse complement strand
CTAAATAAGCCTCCAGGCACAATGTGGCAGACGGCAGTCAAATCAGGAAGCACTGTCATACACAATTCAAATGGGAAGAGGGCGGATGTGAATCCGCCCTCTTCCCTGCTTCCGCGCCTTTCTAACGGACTAATCCTCAATCCCTGTTGCATTAATCTGCGTATTTTCGGCGGTTATTCCACAGATTTTCCGTAAGTTTGCGCCACAATTCATAGTCGATACAGATATGGAACAGCTGAAACACGAATGCGGCGTGGCCATGATACGTCTGCTGAAACCGCTCGAATACTACGAACAGAAATACGGCACATGGATGTACGGACTGAACAAACTCTACCTCCTCATGGAAAAGCAGCACAACAGGGGGCAGGAAGGGGCCGGCATGGCATGTGTCAAGCTGCAGGCTGATGTAGGTGAAGAATACATGTTTCGCGAACGGGCACTCGGGTCAGGAGCCATCACCGAGATATTCAACACGGTGCATACACACTTCAAAGACCTGACACCCGAACAGCTGCATGACGCAGGATTTGCGAAGAAGAGCCTGCCCTTTGCAGGCGAATTATACATGGGACACCTGCGTTACAGCACCACAGGCAAGTCGGGCATCTCATACATCCATCCCTTCCTCCGCCGTAACAACTGGCGGGCCAAGAACCTGCTCTTGTGCGGCAACTTCAACCTTACCAATGTGGACGAGATATTTTCCCGCATCACAGACATGGGGCAGCATCCGCGCAAGTATGCGGACACCTACATAATGCTGGAGCAGGTGGGACACCGGCTGGACCGTGAGGTGGAGCGACTATATAACCTGGCCGTGGCCGAAGGGTTGTCAGGCATGGACATAACCCGCTATATAGAGGAGCACATAGAACCTGCCAACGTGCTGCGCACATCGAGCAAGGACTGGGATGGAGGTTATGTAATATGCGGCATCACCGGCAGCGGAGAGCTCTTTGCCATACGCGACCCATGGGGAATACGCACAGCCTTCTGGTACCAGAATGAAGAAATAGCCGTACTGGCCAGCGAACGTCCCGTGATACAGACGGTATTCAACGTCCCCGCAGAGTCGATAAGGGAAATGCAGCCGGGGCAGGCCGTCATGATAACCAAAAGCGGCAAGATACGCACCGCGCAAATCAACAAGCCGCGCGTGGTGAAGCCCTGCTCATTCGAGCGCATATACTTCAGCAGGGGAAGTGACGCCGGAATCTACCGCGAACGGAAGCTGCTCGGAGAAAAGCTGGTACCCAATATCCTGCGTGCCATAAACAACGACGTAGACCACACCGTGTTCTCTTTCATTCCCAATACGGCCGAGGTGGCATTCTACGGGATGCTGCAAGGGCTTGACGAGTACCTTAACGAGCAAAAGGTAAAACAGATAGCCGCATTGAAGCACAGTCTGACACATGAAGAACTGGAACATATCCTGTCACGACGTATACGCAGTGAGAAGGTAGCCATAAAGGATATCAAGCTGCGTACCTTCATTGCCGAAGGTAATACCCGCAACGACCTTGCCGCCCACGTCTACGACATAACCTACGGCAGCCTTGTGCCGGGGCAGGACAACCTGGTCATCATCGACGACAGCATAGTGCGCGGCACCACCCTGCGGCAGAGCATCATCGGCATACTGGACAGGCTGGGGCCGAAGAAGATAGTCATCGTGTCATCCTCACCGCAGGTGCGTTACCCCGACTACTACGGCATCGACATGCCCAGCATGACAGAGTTCATAGCCTTCAAGGCCGCCATCGAGCTGCTGAAGGAGAGGGAGATGCGCGATGTCATCTCCCTGGCATACCGCAGGTCGAAAGACCAGGCCAACCTGCCCAAGGAGCAGATGCAGAACTACGTGAAGGGCATATACGCCCCCTTTACCGACGAAGAGATTTCGGTCAAGATGGTGGAGCTGCTCGTTCCAAAAGGCACACGCGCCAAGGTGCAGATTGTCTACCAGCCGCTGCAGGGCTTGCACGAGGCCTGCCCCAACCATCCGGGAGACTGGTATTTCAGCGGTGACTATCCCACCCCGGGCGGTGTGAAGATGCTGAACAAGGCGTTCATCGAATACATTGAACAGGTGTACCAGTTCTAAATGAAGAATGATGAATATTTTTGAGATGTCTTGATATGCTCGACATGACGAACAAATGAAAAATTAAGATATATGGACGAAGAACCCAAGAAGAAGATATCTGCCAGCGCCAACAACTGGCTTATCATAGGCATTGCCCTCGGCGTGACGTTCGGTATCATCTTCGATAACATCAGCCTGTGGCTGCCCATTGGTGTGTGTATAGGGCTGGTGGGGCCTGTATGGAAGAAAAGAATGAAGAATAAGAACAATATTAACGATAAAAATAAAGAATGAGAAACGTAACCCTTATCCTCGACGACGGCACCAGCTTCACAGGGCAGTCGTTCGGTTATGAGAAGCCCGTGGCGGGCGAGGTGGTCTTCAACACGGCCATGACAGGATATCCCGAAAGCCTGACCGACCCCAGTTACGCTGGGCAGCTGATGACACTGACATACCCACTGGTGGGCAACTACGGCGTGCCGCCATTCACCTATGCCGGCAACGGCCTCCCCGTCTTCATGGAGAGCTGCAAGATACACGCCGAGGCCATCATCGTCAGCGACTATTCGGAGAACTACAGCCATTGGAACGCCGTGGAGAGTTTGGGTGACTGGCTGAAGCGTGAGCACATCCCCGGCATAACGGGCATAGACACACGCGCGCTGACCAAGGTGCTGCGCGAGCATGGTGTGATGATGGGCAAAATCATCTTCGACGACGAGCCCGACCGCATCCCTACCGCGCAGTATGCCGGAGTGAACTACGTGGACAAGGTGTCGTGCAAGACGGTCATCCGATACAACGAGGGGGCGAGGAAGAAGGTGGTACTGGTGGACTGCGGCGTGAAGGCCAACATCGTGCGCTGCCTTGTCAGGCGCGACATGGAGGTAATACGAGTGCCATGGGACTACGACTTCAACGGGCTGCAGTTTGACGGCCTGTTCATCTCCAACGGTCCCGGAGACCCCGACACATGCGATGCCGCAGTGCAGAACATCCGACGGGCAATGCATGACGACAGTCTGCCCATCTTCGGCATCTGCATGGGCAACCAGCTCCTGGCCAAGGCCGGAGGCGCGAAAATCTATAAGCTGAAGTATGGTCACCGCAGCCATAACCAGCCCGTTCGTATGAGGGGGACGGAGCGCTGCTTCATCACCAGCCAGAATCACGGCTATGCGGTGGACAACAACACGCTGGGCACAGACTGGGAGCCACTGTTTATCAACATGAACGACGGCTCTAACGAGGGCATCCGCCACAAGAGGAACCCTTGGTTCTCGGCACAGTTCCACCCCGAAGCAGCCAGTGGCCCGACAGACACGGAATTCCTGTTCGACGAATTCGCCAAACTCCTTTAGTAAACATATATACCATGCGAAATATATGCCTAAAACATTGATAATGAACACCACGGAGTGGAGGTCATCTAAAGTCGGACTTGAGGTGGCCTAAGGTCCGGGATGTGGCGAACAGGCATGCCGTTTGTAAACAATTAATACGACTACCAACAATCAATCGAAACAGATATGAATCCAACTGACATAAAGAAGGTGCTGCTGCTCGGCAGCGGAGCACTGAAGATAGGCGAGGCAGGCGAGTTCGACTACTCAGGCTCGCAGGCGCTCAAAGCTCTGAAGGAAGAGGGCATCGAGACCGTACTCATCAACCCTAACATCGCCACCGTGCAGACCTCGGAGGGCGTGGCCGACCAGATTTACTTCTTGCCCGTCACCCCCTACTTCGTCGAAAAAGTCATCGAAAGGGAGCAGCCCGACGGCATCATGCTGGCCTTCGGGGGGCAGACGGCACTGAACTGCGGCGTCGAACTATACCGCACAGGGGTGCTGGGAAAGCACAACGTCCGCGTATTGGGCACGCCCGTGCAGGCCATCATCGACACCGAAGACCGCGAGCTCTTCGTGGAGCGGCTGAACGAAATCGGAGTGAAGACCATCAAGAGCGAGGCTGTGGAGACGCCAGAAGATGCCCGCCGTGCAGCCCGCGAGGTGGGCTACCCCGTCATAGTGCGCGCAGCATACGCTCTCGGCGGGCTGGGCAGTGGCTTTTGCGACAACGAAGAGCAGCTCAACACTCTTGTGGAAAAGGCATTCGCATTCTCGCCGCAAGTATTGGTGGAGAAAAGCCTGCGTGGTTGGAAAGAAGTGGAATACGAGGTGGTGCGCGACAAGTATGACAACTGCATTACCGTTTGCAACATGGAGAACTTCGACCCGCTGGGCATCCACACGGGGGAATCCATCGTCATAGCTCCCAGCCAGACGCTGAGCAACACCGACTACCACAAGCTCCGCGAACTGGCCATCCGCATCATCCGCCACATCGGTATCGTGGGCGAATGCAATGTGCAGTACGCCTACGACCCACGTTCGGAAGACTACCGCGTTATCGAAGTCAATGCCCGCCTATCCCGCTCATCGGCACTGGCCAGCAAGGCCACGGGCTATCCTCTGGCCTTCGTGGCGGCCAAATTGGGGTTGGGCTATGGATTGTTCGACCTGAAAAACTCCGTCACCCGCACCACAAGCGCATTCTTCGAGCCGGCGTTGGATTATGTGGTGTGCAAGATTCCCCGCTGGGACTTGGGCAAATTCCATGGCGTGGATAAGGAGATTGGCTCCAGCATGAAGTCGGTGGGAGAAGTCATGGCCATAGGACGCACCTTCGAGGAGGCCGTGCAGAAGGGTCTGCGCATGATAGGGCAAGGCATGCATGGCTTCGTGGAGAATAAGGAGCTTGTCATCCCCGACATCGACAAGGCATTGCGCGAGCCCACAGACAAGCGCATATTCGTCATAAGCAAGGCATTCCGTGCCGGATACACCGTAGACCAGGTACACGAGCTGACCAAGATAGACCGCTGGTTCCTCGAGAAGCTGATGAACATCATGCAGACCTCGAAGGAGCTGCACGCCTGGGGAGCCAACCACAAGCAGCTGCACGACCTGCCCGACAGCCTCTTGTATAAGGCCAAACGGCAGGGTTTCTCCGACTTCCAGGTGGCACGCGCCATAGGCATGGAGGGAGACTCGGAGGACACCAACGTGACCCTGCGCCGACATCGCAAGCAGCGCGGCATCCTGCCCGTGGTGAAGCAGATTGACACGCTGGCCGCCGAATATCCCGCACAGACCAACTACTTATACCTTACATACAACGGCACAAGTCACGACATAGTCTATGAGGGCGACGCCCGCAGCGTAGTGGTGCTCGGCTCGGGTGCCTACCGCATCGGCTCAAGCGTGGAGTTCGACTGGTGCGGAGTGCAGGCTCTGGACACCATCCGCAAGGAGGGATATCGTTCGGTGATGATTAACTACAACCCCGAGACAGTATCTACGGATTACGACATGTGCGACCGGCTGTACTTCGACGAGCTGACCTTCGAGCGTGTGATGGACATCCTCGACCTGGAGAGTCCGCACGGAGTCATCGTCTCCACCGGAGGGCAGATACCCAACAACCTGGCCATGCGCCTCGATGAACAGCACGTACCCATCCTCGGCACCTCGGCCAAGAGCATCGATAATGCCGAAGACCGCGACAAGTTCTCTGCCATGCTTGACCGCATCGGCGTGGATCAGCCCGAATGGAGTGCACTTACATCAATGGAAGATATCAATGCGTTTGTGGAGAAGGTAGGCTTCCCCGTACTTGTCCGCCCATCGTATGTATTGAGCGGTGCCGCCATGAACGTCTGCTCCAACCAGGAGGAACTGGAACGTTTCCTGCAACTGGCTGCCAACGTCAGCCAAAAACATCCAGTGGTGGTGAGCCAGTTCATAGAGCATGCCAAGGAGGTGGAGATGGACGCTGTGGCACGCAACGGCGAAATCATTGCCTATGCCATAAGTGAGCATATTGAGTTTGCGGGCGTGCATAGCGGCGATGCCACGATACAGTTCCCCCCGCAGAAGCTCTATGTGGAAACCGTACGCCGCATCAAGCGCATCAGTCGTGAGATAGCCCGCGAACTGCATATCTCAGGGCCTTTCAATATCCAGTTCTTGGCAAGGGATAACGACATCAAGGTCATAGAGTGCAACCTGCGTGCCTCGCGCTCCTTCCCATTCGTGAGCAAGGTGCTGAAGATAAACCTCATTGAGCTGGCTACGAAGGTGATGCTGGGTATCCCTGTCGAGAAGCCGGACAAGAACCTGTTTGACCTGGACTATGTGGGTATAAAGGCAAGCCAGTTCTCCTTCAACCGTCTGCAGAAAGCTGACCCAGTACTGGGTGTGGACATGGCTTCGACAGGTGAAGTGGGCTGCCTGGGTGACGATACCAACGCTGCCATCCTCAAGGCTATGCTTTCCGTGGGGCAACGCATCCCGCAGAAGAATATCCTCCTCTCCACGGGCAGTACCAAGCAGAAAGTAGATATGCTGCAAGCCGCACGCCAACTGCAATACAAGGGTTACAGACTGTTTGCCACCGGAGGCACCAGCAAGTTCCTTACCGAGAATGGCGTAGAAAACACCCGAGTCTACTGGCCTAGTGAGCTGGAGCAGCCCCAGGCAATAGACATGCTGCACCGCAAAGAGATAGATATGGTGGTTAACATCCCACGAGACCTCTCCGTGGGAGAACTGAGCAATGGTTACAAGATTCGCCGTGCAGCTATCGATCTGAACATCCCGCTAATCACTAATGCACGGCTGGCCAGTGCTTTCATTAATGCCTTCTGCACTATGTCGCCAGATGATCTGGATATCAAGCCATGGGCGGAATACAAATAACAGTTCATTGTAGAAATGCCTAAGACGGAAGCGAATAAAGACAGATGAATAAAAACAAGAAACGGAAATATCTGATAGCATTCATCATCTGGCTGGCTACAATGATTATAGCCAATTACATCAACGATCACTTCCACGCAAGTCCGTTGATACGAGGCATCACTGTGGGCTTTTGGACTATAGCGGCTTACATCCTGTTCAGAGACCTAATGCATCCGAAGTGGCCGAAACGAAATGGTAGAGAAAAGGACGAAGAATAACTGCAAAGGAAACAAGGAAAAAGGACATAGACGTTGCCCCACAAGGATGTTGGTGTCGCACCAGGAGCACCGGCAAATATTCACTTTGTGATCGTATACCTGCTTCTCCTGCTCACAGTAGACGTGAAGATCACGCCTCTGCACTACGGGCAGGCCTACCCTGCCCCATTTGTCATCCTGCCAAACGGGGCTCCGTTTGGGCTTTCGGCGCACCAGTGTCAGGATGATGCATAACAACGGAAAATATGGTACCAACTTTCCAAGTATTATCGTTCGGGGGCGTATCGGCGATACCAGCAACAGGTTCATAGTTCTCATTTCCTTCTCGCTGACAATCGAAACGGAAGTCATCATCGCACAAATCTGGATGAATATCATGCCCAGTCCGTGTGTTGTTCCACAACTGCGGTAACTCTCACATTATTGACCTCATTGGATATGGCGACCCAAACAACAACAGTACGACAGGGATGAGCAACACAACCGTTATTGTGCGAAAATCGCGCAGAAGGTGCAACACTTCTTTTTTTATGAGTGATTGGAATATTGACATAACATTCGCTTTCTATTAATCCGACCTTTTCGTATATCTGCCTCTATACCTCGTTCACAAAGAATCTCGGCAATTCCCGGTTGGCTGCAATGAAATCAAAATGGCGTTCTGCTCCTTGGCGGATTATATCTTTCAAGGGTAAATCACTGTCTCCGAAGGTACTCAATACAATGTCCCCGTCGCGTTAAATGGTGAAAGAAATACCGAAAAACGATTACTGTCAGGCTTGTATCGAACTCAAGTATCTGATATACGTAACCAAGCAAAATGGTTACTGCAACATAACGAGCTGTAAACGAAAAAACTTACAGTTCTTGCTATTGTAATATGAAAATACAATATGTACTTAAGCTAATGCTTTTATGTTGAGAACCTTCATTTTATGTCATAAGTCTTTTTCGTATTTGAAGAAGAATGATTACTTTTGCATAGAATTTTATTCACTAACAGTAAATTTAAAATCAAAATGGTTAATTACAAAGATTTAGGTCTCGTAAACACCAGAGAGATGTTTGCGCGCGCAATCAAGGGCGGATATGCCATTCCGGCTTTCAACTTCAATAACATGGAGCAGCTGCAGGCCATTGTAAAAGCTTCCGTAGAGACGAAATCTCCGGTCATCCTGCAAGTTTCCAAAGGTGCCCGCAACTATGCCAACCAGACGCTGCTGCGCTACATGGCCGAAGGTGCCGTCGAGTATGCCAAAGAGCTGGGATGCGAGCATCCTGAAATAGTACTGCATCTCGACCATGGTGACAGTTTCGAACTGTGCAAGTCTTGTGTGGACATGGGCTTTTCTTCTGTAATGATTGACGGTTCACATCTGCCTTACGAAGAAAATGTTGCCCTGACAAAGAAGGTGGTTGAATACGCTCATCAGTTTGATGTGACCGTAGAGGGCGAACTGGGAGTATTGGCCGGTGTGGAAGATGAAGTTTCCGCAGAGCACCATACTTATACCAATCCCGAAGAGGTAATTGACTTTGCTACACGTACCGGTTGCGACAGCCTGGCTATTTCCATCGGTACTTCACATGGAGCTTACAAATTCAAACCGGAACAATGCCACGTTGACCCGGCAACGGGCCGTTTGGTTCCTCCTCCTCTGGCGTTCGAGGTGTTGGATGCCGTTATGGATAAACTGCCCGGATTCCCTATAGTGCTGCACGGCTCTTCATCCGTTCCACAGGAATATGTTGACATGATTAACCAATATGGCGGCAAACTTGAAGCAGCCATAGGGATTCCGGAAGATGAATTGCGCAAGGCCGCCAAGTCAGCTGTATGTAAGATCAATATCGACTCTGACTCACGTCTGGCCATGACAGCCGCTGTGCGCAAGGTATTTGCAGAAAAGCCTGCGGAATTCGACCCGCGTAAGTACTTGGGACCGGCTCGCGATGAAATGGAGAAGCTTTACAAGCATAAAATCCTCAATGTGCTTGGCTCCAACAATAAACTCGCCGAGTAAAAAGATATTCTTATCATTAAATTCTTTGATTGTCAGAAAGGCTGTCTTGTAAAAGCGGGACAGCCTTTCTTGCATTACGCAATCTCTATAACAACTGTACATAAAAAAGACCGCTCCCCACATAAACTGCAGGTGAACGGTCTCTTTCTAATAAAGTAGCCATTAACTAAATCAGGAAGCCAAGTAATATACCGGCTGCGATGGCAGAACCGATAACACCGGCCACATTCGGACCCATGGCATGCATAAGCAGGTAATTTGTGGGGTCGTATTGCAACCCGACAACTTGCGAGATGCGAGCCGAGTCCGGCACAGCCGATACCCCGGCATTTCCGATAAGCGGATTAATCTTGTTGCCTTTCTTCAAGAAGATATTGAAGACCTTCACGAAGATCACGCCAGATGCTGTGGCTATGAAGAAGGATATAGCGCCCAGACCGAAAATCCAAAGCGAGTCGGTGGTAAGGAACTCCGATGCCTGCGTCGATGCACCTACAGTCAGTCCTAACAGCATGGTTATAGTGTCGATTAGCGGGCCACTAGCTGTATTGGCCAACCGGCGTGTGACACCGCTTTCTTTCAACAGGTTACCGAAGAAAAGCATACCCAATAAGGGCAGTCCGGATGGCACAAGAAAACAGGTAAGCAGAAGCCCGACAATGGGGAAGATAACCTTTTCAGTATGCGACACCACACGTGGCGGTTTCATACGGATGAGACGTTCATTCTTTGTTGTCAGCAGGCGCATTACCGGTGGCTGAATGACAGGAACCAACGCCATATAAGAATAAGCCGATACAGCAATGGCTCCCATGAGGTTAGGAGCTAATTTGGATGACAGGAATATGGCAGTCGGACCGTCGGCACCGCCAATGATTCCGATTGCTCCTGCCTGCATCGGGTCAAACCCCACGGCTAATGCTATCATGTAAGCACCAAAAATACCGAACTGGGCAGCCGCACCTATGAGCATAAGTTTCGGATTGGATATCAGTGCCGAGAAATCCGTCATGGCACCGATACCCAGAAATATAAGCGGCGGATACCATCCGGATGTAACGCCCTGATATAAAATATTCAGTACTGACCCCTCTTCGTATATGCCGACCTGCAGACCTGCATCCATGTTGAAAGGTATGTTACCGACCAATATACCGAATCCTATAGGTATAAGCAGCATTGGCTCAAACTCCTTTGCTACAGCCAGATAAATGAAAAACAAACCTACCACGAGCATCACTATGTGTCCTGCCGTAGCATTGGCAAAGCCCGTGTATGTCCAGAAATCGGCCAGGTTGTTTCCTAAGAAATCGATAAAATCTCTCATATTCATTCAACTATTACGAGATCTGCACCTTCAAGCACAGAGTCTCCTTGTTTCACATTTATGGCGGTAATCTTTCCATCCCTGTCGGCATTGATGCTGTTTTCCATCTTCATTGCTTCCAGAATGACTATTGTCTGTCCTTTCTTTACCATATCGCCCACGTTTACTTTTATTTCCAGTATGACACCTGGCAATGGTGACTTGACACCGGATTTTCCGGCACCTGTGGCTGCAGGCTTAGTCACTTGCGTAGTTGGTGCCGCTGGCGTGGTGGCCGCTTGGCGTACTACAGGTTTTATGACAGTAGTCTTTGTTGCCGGAACCTTTTCCATTTCCACTTTGTAATGTGTGCCATTCACTTCCACTTCGGCAGTATTATCTTCTATATTTCCAATGCTGACTTTATACAGATTGCCATTGATTTTGTATTTATATTCTTTCATGATCTGTGGTTATTAAAGGATTGTTGACTTTATTTCCTGCCGCGCGGCATGTGTTGCGGTGTTTCACGCAAAGTATAAATTTTGGAACTCCACGGTGAATAACTGCGTTTCACGCGTGTGATGGTAAGTACGGTTTCTTCCACGTCATGTACATCGTTTTGCAGCTCGTACATGGCCATTGCTATTGCCGCATAGACTTCTCCAGGAGCATGCCCCAACATCTTTTCTTTGGCTACGGCCTTATCTGTGATGCCTTTGGTTTTCATAGCCCTCTTGGTACGCATATTCACTGATATCTTACCTATAAATTTGAACGATATATAAAGCAAAATCAGTCCTACAAATACTACAGACATCGCTGTAATGGCCATACCGATTCCTACACCATCGTGTTTTTCGAAGTTCTCCATCTTTACGTTCTTGTCCAACGTTTTGTTGTTAGTGCTGGGAGTCACGTATTTATCGGCAGATTCGTCTTTTATTTCCCATGTTGAAGCAGCATCGTCTACACGGGCATACGAATAGTCGGCAGGCAGGAGTCCGGCATGTACTACCACCTCATCCAATTTCTTACGTCCTGAATCATACAGGCCGATCCAATTATCTTTGGAGGGGTCTAACACAAAATTTGTATGAAACGTACCACGATTGGGCTTACCGTCAGCCCAAAACAATGCATGCTGGCGAGGCTTTATTTTGGTCAGCACATCACCCTTTGGAATAAAGTACACAGCCGTATCGCCCGGTTGGCTGCTGTGCATCAGGTAGCACCCGGCCAGGTCTGCTGTACCATACGATTTGTTAAATATCTCAATCCAAGGGCTGTGTATTCCATAATCATCCTGGAAATTTGTCTGATTGTCCACCAATACTTCATTCAGCAACAGCTTGCTATCTCCATCCTTTCCACAAGAAGAGAGAAAACCCAGCATCATAAGCACTGAAAGAAATATTCCTATATTAGCCTTTATCATTGTTATTCGTTTTTTTAAGTTAATTACAGAGGAATATTCCCATGTTTCTTGGCCGGGTTGGTCAGTTTCTTTGTCTGTAACTGTTGCAGTGCACGTATTACGCGGAAGCGCGTATTGCGCGGCTCGATAACGTCATCGATATACCCATATTTTGCCGCATTATACGGATTGGCAAACAGTTTGGTATATTCGGTTTCCTTTTCTGCCAGATACTGTGCCGGATTTTCATGCTCTTTGGCTTCACGTGCATAAAGTACCTCTACAGCTCCAGCACCTCCCATAACCGCAATTTCGGCAGTAGGCCATGCATAGTTCATGTCTCCGCGCAATTGCTTGCAACTCATTACAATATGGGAACCGCCGTATGATTTGCGCAGTGTCACCGTCACCTTAGGAACAGTAGCCTCTCCATAAGCATACAGAAGTTTGGCACCATGCAGTATGACACCGTTGTATTCCTGTCCTGTTCCGGGAAGGAATCCCGGCACGTCAACCAGCGAAACTATCGGAATGTTGAAAGCATCGCAGAAGCGGACAAAGCGTGCAGCTTTGCGTGAAGCATTGCTGTCCAATACGCCAGCCAAATACTTTGGCTGGTTGGCCACAATACCGACAGATTGTCCGTTAAAGCGTGCAAAACCTATAATGATATTTTTGGCATAATCTTGTTGTATCTCTAAGAAATCGCCATTGTCTATGATTGCTCCAATAACCTCATACATGTCGTAAGGTTTGTTGGGATTGTCGGGGATTATTTCATTCAGCGAGTCTTCCAAACGGTCTATCGGATCAGTACAATCAATATAAGGCGGTTCTTCCAGATTATTCTGCGGAATATAGCTGAGCAACCTGCGGATAAGGCTGATGCCCTCTTCCTCAGTAGAAGAGGTAAAGTGTGTTACACCGGACTTGGTGGAATGTACACTGGCCCCTCCCAGGTTTTCCTGTGTTACATCCTCTCCCGTTACAGTTTTCACCACTTTCGGGCCTGTAAGAAACATGTAAGAGGTACCTTCCATCATCAAGGTAAAGTCGGTCAATGCAGGAGAATAGACAGCGCCGCCGGCACATGGACCGAATATGCCTGATATCTGCGGTATGACTCCTGATGCCAATATGTTGCGCTGGAATATTTCAGCATATCCTGCCAAAGCATTTATACCCTCCTGTATACGTGCACCTCCCGAATCGTTCAGACCGATTACCGGAGCTCCCATTTTCATGGCCTTGTCCATTATGTGGCATATCTTCAATGACATGGTTTCGGACAACGAACCAGCCGATACTGTAAAATCCTGGGCAAAGACATAAACCAAGCGTCCGTCTATGGTACCGCATCCCGTCACTACACCATCGCCAGGATAGTGTTTCTTTTCCATCCCGAAATTGGTGCAACGATGTTCCACAAACATGTCCATTTCTTCAAAACTGCCTTCGTCCAGCAGCATTGTGATGCGTTCCCGGGCAGTATATTTGCCTTTATCATGTTGCTTGGCTATTGCCTTTTCGCCACCGCCCAGACGTGCCGATATTCGACGGTCTATGAGCTCTTTGATCTTTTCCTGTTGGTTACTCATTATTTTTTATATTTTATGTGTTATTTAATCTGTTGGTATACCGTCATCAGGCCGACAGCATTGTTCCGGGTTCTCGCAGAGTTCGGTCAGCACCCCCAATGTAGATTTAGGATGCAAGAAAGCGATGTTGAGCCCTTCAGCCCCTTTACGGGGAGATTTGTCTATAAGGCGTATTCCCTGCTCTTCGGCGCTTGCCAAGGCATTGGCTACTCCGTCTTCTACAGCAAAAGCCAGATGGTGCATACCGCCTTTCCCGTTGTTGTTTTCAATAAATTTGGCAATGGTACTGTCCGGCGAAGTAGGTTCCAGCAATTCGATTTTCACATCACCCACTTTCAAAAAAGCAGTCCTGACTTTCTGATCTTCGACGGTTTCGATGTTGTAACACTTTAGTCCCAATACGTTTTCGTAATAGGGAAGGGCTTCTTCAATGCTCTTTACGGCAATGCCCAAATGCTCAATATGAGTTATCTTCATAAGTATAAAATTAATATGTATTTCCTTATAGAAATAAGGTGTAAATTGCCACAAAGAAAAGAAATTCCTGCAATATGAAGAAATTTTTCCCGAACAATTTATGGGCTTAACAGCAACAGCATATTCTTGCATATCCTATGGCTGGAGAGATACTGTCGTAGGCGGGATTCCAACATGTTCCACGCATCCCGCAAAGCTGTTTCCCACAATTAAGATTTAGCGTAATCCGCGAACGGATGCCTGTGCGGAAAAAACACTTCCAATCTTCATTATTATATAAAATAGTCGTATTTTTGCAGCCTGGATTGACATAGACATCATCATTATTATGGCAGAGTTGAACAGAGAAGATATCAAAGAAAAAAGATATTCAAATTTCATAGAACAAACAGTAGAGAAAGATTTGGCAGAAGGCAAGAACGGCGGCAAAGTACAAACCCGTTTTCCGCCGGAGCCCAACGGCTACCTGCACATAGGACATGCCAAGGCCATTTGTCTGGACTTCGGTATAGCTGCCGCTCATGGCGGTGTATGCAACCTGCGCTTTGACGACACAAATCCTACCAAAGAAGATGTAGAATATGTAGAAGCCATAAAAGAAGACATACGTTGGTTGGGCTACCGGTGGGAGCATGAATATTACGCCTCCGATTATTTCCAGCAGCTGTGGGACTTTGCCGTGAGGCTTATCAAGGAAGGCAAGGCTTATATTGACGAACAAACGTCAGAACAGATAGCGGTTCAGAAAGGCACTCCGACGCAGCCCGGTGTCGAAAGCCCGTACCGCAACCGCCCAATAGAAGAAAATCTCAACTTGTTTTACAAGATGAATGAGGGCGAAATAAAAGAGGGGGCCATGGTATTACGGGCAAAGATAGACATGACAAGTCCAAACATGCACTTTCGCGACCCTATCATATACCGGATAGTAAATCATCCACACCACCGTACAGGGACGAAGTGGAAAGTCTATCCCATGTATGACTTCGCACATGGACAAAGCGATTTCTTCGAGGGCGTAACACATTCGTTGTGTACACTCGAATTTGTGCCGCACCGTCCGCTATACGATTTGTTCATAGACTGGGTCAAAGAAGGTAAAGACTTGGATGACAACCGCCCGCGTCAATACGAATTCAACAAATTAAACCTGAGTTACACACTGATGAGCAAACGCAATCTGCTGACATTGGTCAAAGAAGGCATTGTAGACGGATGGGATGACCCGCGCATGCCTACGATATGCGGACTCAGGAGGCGTGGGTATTCACCCGAATCAATACACAGGTTTATAGACAAGATAGGCTATACCACATACGATGCACTCAACGAGATGGCTTTGCTGGAAAGTGCAGTACGCGAAGATTTGAATGCCCGCGCTACCCGTATATCGGCAGTGCTGAATCCGGTAAAACTCATCATAACCAATTACCCTGAAGGAAAAGTGGAGGAACTGGAAGCTGTCAACAATCCGGAAAGGCCGGAAGACGGGAGCCATATTATCGAGTTCAGCCGTGAATTGTGGATAGAACGCGAAGATTTCATGGAGAATGCACCAAAGAAATTTTTCCGTATGACTCCAGGACAAGAAGTGCGTCTGAAAAATGCCTATATTGTAAAATGTACAGGATGCAAAAAAGACGGCAACGGGGAGATAACAGAAATATATTGCGAATATGATCCCAATACTAAAAGCGGTATGCCTGAAGCAAACCGTAAAGTAAAAGGAACACTGCACTGGGTAAGCTGTGCCCATTGTTTCGAAGCTGAAGTCCGCTTGTATGATTGTCTTTGGAATGCTGAGAATCCGCGAGATGAGATAGCAGCTATCTGCAAGGCAAAAAACTGTGACACACTGGCTGCCATGAAAGAAATAATCAATCCGGATTCTTTAAAGATATTGCATCATTGCTATGTGGAGAAGTATGCCATGAACATGCCTCCACTCTCATATCTCCAATTCCAGCGTATCGGTTATTTTACCGTAGACAAATATTCTACGCCTGAGAAGATGGTATTCAACCGTACAGTAGGTTTAAAAGATACTTGGAGCAAGATCAGCAACAAATAGTTTCAACACAAATAACCCAGAAACCTTACACGTCAGTTTCTCAATCAGAATTATAATATATGAGTAAAAAAAAACTGTTGTCAGGCAGAGAAAAAGAGTTATGCGAGATGGCCGAAAGGTACGAAAACGCTAAAGCTCAAAACAAGACCATATATCTGGACGCCATGGACCTGACAGACCTGGCCGACTGGTATGCTGTACACGAGCAGGGAGATTTGGCTATGGAGGTTGCTGAATATGGATTGAAACTGCATCCCGACAATACTTCTTTGCTGATAGAAATGGCTTATCTGCATTTAGAGTTTGGAAAATTAAACAAAGCAATAAGTATTGCAGAACAAATAGACGGACAGTTAGTGGAAAGCAAAATACTTAAAGCACAACTCCTTCTGACCGAAGGCAAAGAGGAGGAAGCCACCCGGCTGTTAGATACGATAGAGGATAAGCAGGCTTTGAGTAATATGACCAGTGTGGCATACATGTATATCAACATGCAATATCCGGAAAAGGCTTTCGAATGGTTGAAAGCCGGACTGGATAAATATATGGAAAACGAAGGCTATCTCTCAACATTGGCCGATGCCTATTATGGTAAAGGAATGATAGAAGAGGCCGAGAGTACCTATAACAAACTGATAGATATCAATCCATATTCCCCATTCTACTGGTACGGGCTGGCACGCTGTTATTTCGACAGGCAAGAGTTCAATAAAGCCATTGAATCATGTGATTATGCGTTGATTTCTGATGAAGAGTTCGCGGATGCGTACCTGATAAGAGGACATTCATATTTTTATCTGGGAAATGAAACGGCGGCTTTGGAAAATCTGAAAGAGGCAGCAAGACTCGGCACTACGACACAGAGTTTTATTGACATACTCATTGGATTGAATAAAATAGAAAAAGGCGAGTGGAAAGAGGCATACATGCATTTGGAACATGCCATAGAAAACTATGATGAGGACTCCTCCACACCACTGTCCGCATTGTACGCCAACGCAGGATATTGCTTGTACAAGCTGAAAGATACACAGAAGGCTTCCGAATACCTGGAAATAGCACACAGCATTAACCCGCAGGATTCTGACGTCTACCTCATTGAAGGAAAAGCCCATCTGGAGAACGGCGACATAAATGAGAGCATAAAATCATGGGACAAAGCACTCGAATGTGCACCGGATGCCATCACGTGGCATGAGATAGGGTTATGCAGCATGGAGGCATATTTGCTGGACATATCACAAAGCGCTTTTGAGAAAGTTAAGGAACTGGAACCGAATTTTTATGGAATAAATGAGAAGCTTGCTACATTATATATATTGCAAAACAATGAGGAAAAATTTGCTGAATATAATAAAATGTGCAAATATCCCCTACAGCCCGACGAGATAAGCCGGTTGCACCAATTACTCAAAACCGGAAACAAAGAAGAAAATATGAAAAACATAAGAACTGTCTTAAACACTTTAAGACAACAATACCTATTCTGACATTCTAAAAAAAGATACATACAACTAAAATAAGATTATGCTGATAAATACATGGTTTGAATGCAAAATCCGTTATGAAAAAACGATGGAAAACGGATTGAACAAAAAAGTGACGGAACCGTATCTGGTTGATGCACAAAACTTCACGGAAGCCGAAGCGCGTATCATTGAAGAAATCAGCCCGTTCATCTCCGGAGAATATACAGTGGCCGACATAAAACGGGCAAATTACAGTGAATTATTTTCCTGCGATGACGAAACAGCCGACCGTTGGTTCAAATGCAAACTGTTATTTATAACTTTAGACGAAAAAAGCGGGGCGGAAAAGAAGACATCCACCCAAATACTCGTGCAGGCGGCAGACCTGCGGGATGCGGTGAAAAAACTGGATGAGGGTATGAAAGGAACGATGGCAGACTACCAGATAGCCTCGGTAGCAGAAACGGCAATAATGGATGTATATCCGTATAATGCCACAACTGGCGAAAATGTGTGAACGCCTGCACTCGGCTATAATCAGAAAGCCGTATTTGAGATGCACAAAATTTCACCACAATGGATATCGAAGAGAACCTGAGACAGATTATTGATGAACTCCCCGCAGGGGTACGGCTGGTTGCCGTATCAAAATTCCATACTATAGAAGCCATAGAAGCTGCATACAGAGCCGGACAACGCATATTCGGTGAAAGCAGGGTGCAGGAAATGACAGCCAAACATGCCAAGTTACCGCAAGATATAGAATGGCATTTCATAGGTCACTTACAGACCAACAAAGTAAAATACATCGTACCATACGTATCATTAATACACAGTATAGACTCATACAGGCTGCTGGCCGAAACTGACAAGCAGGCTGCATATATAGGTCGCACTGTCAACTGCCTATTGCAAATACATGTGGCGCGGGAAGAAACGAAATTCGGCTTTACACCTGATGAGTGCCGTACCATGCTGGCGACCGACCAGTGGAAAGATTTTGGGCACGTGCGAATTTGCGGACTCATGGGAATGGCCACCAATACTGATAATATAGACATTATAAAGGAGGAATTCCGGTCTTTAAATAACCTGTTTTGGGAGATAAAGAAAAAATGGTTTAAGGCAGATGAATCATTTTGCGAACTATCTATGGGAATGTCACATGACTACCATGAAGCCATAAAGGAAGGAAGCACCATGGTACGCGTAGGGAGCAAAATATTCGGAGAGAGAGTATAATGAATAAACGAAGTAACTTTTGGGTATATAAAAGAATGGGGCTGTGCTGTAAAACCTATGTTTTGACACAGCCCCTAAGGTGTATAAAAAATGCGTGAGATGCAAAATACTAAAGATGAGGGCGAAGGAGTTTACCGAGGTAAATGACCAAGGCCGAATCCTGTAAACAACGCAGCAGATTGCATGTTATGACACACTACCATTATAAATGATTATTTTTATCGGTATTTTGTATAGATTTTCAAATCTTGTCCAACGCTTGAGCCAAGTCTGCCAAAAGATCATCGATATGTTCTGTACCTACGGAGAGCCGGACTGTAGATGGTGTAATGTGCTGCTCTGATAATTCCTGTTCCGAGAGTTGCGAGTGGGTAGTGGTGGCTGGATGTATAACAAGGCTTTTCACATCGGCTACATTGGCAAGCAAAGAGAAGATGCGCAGAGCGTCTATGAATTTCCATGCGGCTTCCTGTCCGCCTTTTATCTCAAATGTGAAAATGCTCCCTCCTCCTTTAGGAAAATAATGGTTGTATAACCCGTGACATGGGTGAGATGGCTGTGAAGGATGGTTCACATGTTCCACTTTAGGATGCCGGTTAAGGAAGTCGACAACTTTCAAGGCATTGGACACATGGCGTTCTACCCTGAGCGACAAAGTCTCAAGTCCTTGCAATAACAAGAAAGCATGCAATGGAGCAAGTGTGGCTCCGGTGTCGCGCAATAGGACGGCACGTATGCGGGTAACATACGCCGCTGCCCCGGCTATCTCCGTAAATACCGCACCGTGGTAGCATGGCTCCGGGCGTGCCAATGTGGGATATTTATCCGGATGCTCCGTCCATGGAAACCTACCACTGTCAATAATTATGCCACCCAACGTTGTACCATGTCCGCCAATGAACTTCGTGGCCGAATGTACTACGATGTCTGCTCCATGCTCGATAGGACGAAGAAGAAAAGGTGTGGCAAATGTATTGTCAATAATAAGAGGTACAGAATGACGGTGTACAACGTCGGCAACGCCCCGTATATCAGTTACTTCCGAATTGGGATTTCCGAATGTCTCTGCAAATACAGCTTTGGTCTCCGGTCGGATGGCATTGTCGAGTGCATCAAGGTTATTGACATTCACAATAGTATAGCTGATACCCATTGCAGCCAACGTGTGTACAATCAGATTGTAAGACCCTCCGTACAGATTATTCGCCGCCACCACATGATCACCAGGGCGCAAGAGGTTACATAAAGCATAGGTTACGGCTGCCGCTCCTGAAGATACGGCCAAAGCCGCTACTCCGCCTTCAAGTGCAGCCATGCGAGTTTCGAAAACGGCCTGTGTGTCGTTGGTCAATCGACCGTAAATATTGCCTGCATCCCGTAAAGCAAAACGATCTGCTGCATGCTGGGTATCGCGGAATACATATGATGTGGTTTGGTATATAGGCACAGCACGGGCACCGGTAGCCAGGTCGGGATGTTCTTGTCCGGCATGTAGTTGCACAGTTTCAAAGTGTAGTTTTCTTATATCCATATTATTCAATATTTAAAAGATTATATTTATTATTTGTTCTGTGCAAAGAAAACAATAAAGGTATTTATGTACAATATTAGACAAATATTTAGACAATATTACTATATTTGTCCGTTTATATGGAATAAATTTGCAGTTTCATTGCCGGCAGTGTTTGCCAGGCAGAATCTTATTCTTTTTGATATGGATAAATTAGATAAAACAGATTTGCAAATTCTCCGCACTCTGCAAGAAAACGCCCGGCTGACAACAAAGGAACTTGCAGCCCGCGTCAGTCTAACTTCGACACCGGTATTTGAACGCTTAAAGCGACTGGAGGCCAACGGTTACATAAAGAAATATGTAGCAGTACTCGATACACAGAAACTTAACCGAGGCTTCGTAGTATTCTGCCACGTAAAAATGAGCCGTCTCAACCGTGAGATTGCGCAGGAATTCGCTCGAGTAATCTCTGGTATTCCCGAAGTAACGGAATGCTACAACATCTCAGGCAATTTCGACTATCTGCTCAAAGTCCACGCTCCGGATATAAAATACTACCAGGCATTCGTGCTGAATGTATTAGGGACTATAGAACACCTCGGCTCATTGGAAAGCGTGTTTGTGATGGACGAAATAAAACATGAGTACGGAATAGGAATATAGTACAGATAATAACCCATGCTGCACAACGTACATGACACAAGTATGCTGGCTGAATCGTGACATAAAATAAAAAGTATGTAATTCACTACATTTATTTTGTGGCACATTTGTTTTTGCGCTATATTTGTCACCTGAATAGCAAATAGAGCCGTGGGGCTTGGTCCTCCTTCTTATTCTATCCTTTTTATTATATTTTCAAACAAAATTACAGAGTATGAAAGGAATTATTCTTGCAGGTGGCAGTGCCACTCGCCTATATCCGCTGACCAAAGCCATTTCCAAACAAATCATGCCTGTCTATGACAAGCCAATGATTTATTACCCTCTTTCGACTTTAATGCTGGCTGGTATACGCGAAGTGCTTATTATATCCACTCCGCGCGACCTTCCCATGTTCCGTGACCTATTGGGGACAGGAAAAGAGTACGGTATGTCGTTTTCGTATAAGGTACAGGAGAAGCCAAACGGTCTGGCTCAAGCTTTTGTACTTGGAGCAGATTTCCTGGATGGCGGACCGGGATGTCTTATACTTGGAGACAACCTTTTCTACGGACAAGGCTTCTCATCCATGCTTAAGCGGGCAGCCTCCCTTGATAAAGGAGCTTGTATCTTCGGATACTATGTCAAAGATCCGCGTGCTTATGGAGTAGTAGAGTTCGATAATAAAGGAAAAGTGATTTCTTTGGAAGAAAAGCCGGAAAAACCGAAAAGCAATTATGCCGTACCCGGACTTTATTTCTATGACTCTACGGTAACAGCCAAAGCTGCCGCATTGAAACCGTCGGCACGCGGTGAATACGAGATCACCGACCTTAATCTGCTGTACCTTAATGAAGGTACATTAAAGGTTGAGCTGTTTGGCCGCGGATTTGCGTGGCTTGACACCGGAAATTGCAACACCCTGCTGGATGCGAGCAATTTCGTTGCAACCATACAGAACCGCCAGGGATTCCGCGTCAGCTGCATTGAGGAAATTGCGTGGAGAAAAGGTTGGATAGACGTAGAGCAACTCTATCTTCTAGGGAAACAACTCGACAAGACGGAATACGGGCGCTACCTGATGGAACTGGCAGAATCCCGCCGCTCTTCAGAAAACTGATTATAAGTCGAACAAACATATAATAAACATAAATGAAAACTTATCTTGTGACTGGCGCAGCCGGATTCATTGGCTCCAATTACATTAAATATGTTTTGGCGAATTACAATGACATCAAAATAGTGATTCTGGATGCTTTGACCTATGCTGGAAACCTGGGAACCATTGCCGATGATATAGATGACGAGCGTTGCATATTCGTAAAGGGAGACATTTGCGATCGAATACTTGTTAATAATTTGTTTGCCAAATATAAATTCGATTATGTAGTAAATTTTGCAGCAGAAAGCCATGTAGATCGCAGCATTGAAAATCCCCAATTGTTTCTTACTACCAATATATTGGGTACGCAAAACCTGCTTGATGCTGCGCGCCACGCTTGGGTTACGGGTGAGGACGGACAAGGCTATCCTGCGTGGCGCGAAGGTGTCCGTTATCACCAAGTATCCACCGATGAAGTGTACGGCTCACTTGGCCCGGAAGGATATTTTACAGAAGAAACCCCACTTTGCCCGCACAGCCCATACAGCGCATCAAAGGCTAGTGCCGATTTCGTAGTCATGGCCTATCATGATACCTATAAGATGCCTGTTACCATCACACGCTGCTCAAATAATTATGGGCCTTACCATTTCCCGGAAAAATTAATACCCCTTATTATAAAGAACATATTGTCAGGAAAGAAACTGCCTGTATATGGAGACGGAAGCAATGTGCGCGACTGGTTGTATGTGGAAGACCATTGTAAAGCCATAGACTTAGTGGTACGTCAAGGTAAGAATGGAGAGATATATAACGTCGGTGGACATAATGAAAAAACGAATCTTGAGATTGTAAAACTTACTATTGCTACCATACACCGGCTGATGGAAGAGAAGCCTGAGTACCGCAATGTTCTGAAAAAGAAAGTAATAACTCCGGACGGCCAAATAGACATAAATTGGATTAACGACAGTCTGATAACTTTTGTGAAAGACCGTTTGGGGCACGACAAGCGTTATGCCATCAACCCGTCCAAAATAACCAAGGCTCTTGGCTGGTATCCGGAAACCAGATTCGAAACTGGTATTGTTAAAACCATAGAATGGTATCTAAACAACCAATCATGGGTAGAAGAGGTGACAAGTGGTGAGTATCAACATTATTATGAACGTATGTATGGTGCTTGTGAATAATGACATCACAACAAGATGATAAGCACCAGCAATAATCCCATGAACAGCATATTGCGCGAAGTTTCGGCCAATATGCTGTTCAACTTTTTTCCTCTGTTTATACGGCACATACGTTTCCACGTACAAACATGCACCGCTAAATATAAGAATGGCAAAAGAAAACATACCACTCCTCCATTTCGTGCTAACCATAAGCTAAGCACGGTTGTTGCCACGCCAAGCCCAAGGTAGAAATATCGTCCGAAAGATTCTCCAAGACATACTATAATGGTTCGTTTGCCACTCAAGGCATCCTGTTCGCGGTCGCGATAGTTGTTTATTACAAGCAATGTATCTATCAACGACCCGCATATTAGAGATGCAACCAACGTGTCTATTGTAAGTGTACAGGTTTGTACGTAGTAAGTGCCGCATACCGGTACAAAACCAAAGAACACTAGTACCAGTACATCTCCCCATCCGTGATAAGAAAGAAACGTTGTGTAGAAGAAAGCAAATACCACACACATAACACCAATAGTTATTAATTCCCAGCCGTGGTAAGGCAGTTTTTCCCAACTGCCCAACAATATTCCCAATCCGGCAATACACGAGAATCCTACAACAACGGCAATCCCCACAGACATAGCTTTAGGAGTAATCCATCCCTGTGCACAAGCACGCTCCGGCCCCAGTCGGTCTTCACGGTCTGTACCTTTGCGGTAGTCATATAAGTCATTAATGAAATTTGCGGCGATTTGCATGCCGCAAGCAAACAAAAAACATAATATGGCTGGTACTGTCTGAAAATATCCGTCAGCCCAGGCTAACGAAACAGCAACCAGCACAGGAATAATAGCGGCAACCATCGTCTTAGGACGAGTTGCCAACAACCAGGCCTGCAGAGAATTTACTCTAACTGTTTTTTGCATGATTATCGTCACTTTATATTCAAATCAATAGAAACATTCTATGTTTATCCGCGCCTATTGAACAATATGACGGTTAAAATCCGGCAAATATACAACACCTTTCTTCTTCTTTCCGTCCATCTTGACTGTCAGCGGCTCATCAAAATGTATGTGGCGCAAATATCGTGTCTCATTCTTGGCGGGTTGTGCATTGAGGAACTCCTGGTTATATATACCATCATTCATATACGTATTAATGGTAAAGTAGCCCACACCACATGATGTGAGGTTCTGAAAAAAATGCGTTCCCTGACTAGGATCCACACGATAATTAGTCAACCCGGCTTCTACAATGACACGTGCAGCTGATATATGGGGCCATTTCACAGGAATGCCCAGCCAGGAATCACTGCTGCCCCAACGTCCCGGTCCTATCAGTATATAGTTACAGCCTTCATCAAGGAATCGGCTGTTTATTCGTTCTATTTCTCTCGCTATCTCCGAATTGTGCGACGGGCTATAATCATCTGTTTTAACATATACCACATCCTTTATATCAGTCATAATGCCATGTCCTAACGAATTATCCGAGCGCAGCAACAATTCTTCGTCCGGGATATCGGCAAGATCTTCGTTCAACATCTTATTGCTGTCAACGATAGGACGGATTTGCAGCAAATAAAATATACCTGATTTATCTTTCTCCCGGCTCATGTTAACCGCGAATTCTATTTCCACAGGCCGTCTCATTTCTTGTTGCCCATACTTCAAAACTGTCTGCAGAATGCGTGAAAGTGGAAAGACATCATGCTGAAGGATATTGGCAAATGTAATGAGTTTTCGTCCACCAGGATATAACCCGTCACGTATTATCTGGTCATAAGGATCGTATGTAGATGCTATGTAATTTAGTGAACCGTCCTTTTCTGCCTCTTTTACAGATAATTTCAACAGATTGAATCCATCATCAATAGAGAAATTATACCCGGCATTGTGCAGGTCAAGGGCATGAAACCGAGTCTGGGTTTCTCGCAAAGCTAATTCCAGTTCGCTGGTTTGCAATATTTTTGTAGGATGATAGGGAGAGAAACGGAGCGTCAGTCCGCCATCCACAATATATTTCCCAAGCCCTAATGCCAAATTGACTATACCTTCTTCCGCCTTTTCATCTCCGAGAGTATAATAATTGAGCGAACGTGCCACGCCTGACATGGACGGATAGTACCGGTCTCCATATTGATTACCGGCCACCTGTTGTAAAATAACAGCCATTTTTTCCTGGTCTATAACATTACAGGTAGCCTGCATATAGGCTTTTGAGTCACGGAAAAAGACCGATGCATAAACACCTTTGATTGCATCGGACAGCATGCGCAGCATCTCGTACTTGTCATCCAGGTATGGAATCATGTACGTATTGTATATACCGGCAAATGGCAGATAATGTGAGTCCTCAAGCAAAGAAGATGAGCGTACGGCTATAGGTGACTTTACCACATCAAAGAAAGTAAAAAAATCCTCTACCAATCTGTCCGGTAATTTTGCCTTCAGGAAATAGCGCAATATCACATTATCCGAAGATTCCGACAATGCCATTTTATAGAGATTATTATTTTCCATAAACTCATCAAACACATCAGTACACAGCACTACCGTTTTGGGTATAGCAATCTCTGCATTATCAAACTCCTCAAACTCAGGATGATGTTTTATCATATTATCCAGAAATGCCAGTCCGCGGCCTTTCCCTCCCAAAGAGCCGTCACCTATACGGGCAAAATTGGAATATCGGTCAAAACGATCGCGCCTAAACACAGCCACAACGCCTTGGTTTTTCATCTTCCGATACTTTACTATGGCCTCGAAGATAATTTTCCGATGGGCATCCACATCCTGCAAACTGTCCCAAGTAATAGGTTTCAGGAATTCCGCCACAGGAAACATTGCACGTGAATATAACCAGCGGCTCACATGATTGTGGCTGATATGGTAGAGGAAAGATTCAGCGGGCACGGCAAAAAGAATATTTTGCAACTCCTTGAGATTCTTTACACGGGCTATTTCTTCATTTGTTTCCGGATTACGGAATATAAAATCACCAAAGCCAAAATTATCCGATACGATACGCCTCAAGTCTACGTCCATCCTCTTTGAGTTCTTGTCGATAAAGGCTGCACCGTATTTGGCTGCGTATGCGGCATTGTCTGATTCGCCCGACTGTATGATAAGCGGCACAAAAGGATCTTCCTTGCGAATAGCAGCACAAAGCTTGATACCTGCGAGAGCATCTTTCTCACCACCTTCCACTCGTGGAAATCGCACATCCGTTATAACGCCTAATATATTGTTTTTGTATTTCTCATATATCCCGTATGCTTCATCATAAGTTCGTGCAAGAACTATTTTGGGACGTCCCCGCATCCGCAGGGTACGCTGATGGGCATTGAGGGCTTCTGTAGAAAATTCCTGGCTTTGCTTCAATACAAATTTATACAGGTTGGGAAGAATTGAGGAATAAAAGCGTACCCCGTCTTCTACCAACAATATCACCTGGACACCCACTTCGTTGACATCGTGCTCCAGATTCATTTTATCCTCAACCAGTTTTATGATTGATACCAGCAAATCCGTATTGCCAAGCCAGCAGAACACGTATTCGAAAAGACTCAAATCCTCATTGGAAATAAGTTCGGTTATGCCATAGCTGAATGGGGTCAATATCACAATGGGGATATGTTCATACTGTGCTTTAATGTGACGTGCTATCTCAAAACTCTCGTTGTCTCCTGTCCCTGGCATACATATTATAAGGTCGAATGGCATTGAAGACAACTGTGACAGAGCTTCTTCGCATGTAGTAACCTGTGTAAAACGTGGCGGATAGCGCAGAGAGAGAGAAGTATATTCCATAAATATTTTCTCGTCAATCCGACCGTCATCTTCCAACATGAAAGCGTCATACGGATTGGCCATGAGCAGCACGTTGAATACACGCCTTGTCATCAGGTTGGCAAACTGCGTATCCTTGAAATAAAGTTGGTTTAATTTGAACTTGCTGAGCATTGGATTTTCACGGTTTATCTTAAAAGAGCATGGCGACTTGTTTTTAGTCTTAATCTATTGTCCAATTATCATCATGCGGTCTTATTTCTTTTGGATTATAGTACATTCCTTCATGAAGCGGTATTTTCAAAATGTATCTCCGTCCGCTTTTATTGACAAGCGACATATCCCTGAGCCACGGATTTGCATCTTTCAGCTGCGCATAAGTAATCCCTCTTTCCTCAGCATACAGCGCAAGATTCTGAATACCGCCAGTCAGCGTATCTTGCTTATAAATCAAAGGCGGGTACAGGTGTTCTTTCTTCAGAAGAAAGCCATATTTCTGCGGACTGCCAATCACGGCTTTCGCAGCAAGGAGGCGAAACATATATCTGGAAGTTTCTTCCACCAGCCAAAGGTCTATAGCCTGACTTGCCGCTTGTTTCTTCAATTGCGTGGATATTCGTGCCAAACCGGCATTGTAAGAAGCAGCGACACACAGCCAATTACCAAAACGCTGGTAAGCCTGTTTCAAATATTGACATGCGGCTTCCGTCGCTTTTTCAATATGATAACGTTCATCTATATTCTGATTGACCTCAAGTCCATACTCTCGCCCCGTACCGGGCATGAACTGCCACATCCCGGCGGCTCCGGCAGAGGATTTAGCCAGCGGATTAAGGCTGCTTTCCACTACTGCAAGGTATTTAAAGTCATCAGGTATGCCATTGGCTTTCAGTATCGGCTCTATGACAGGGAAATAGCGGTTAGCCCGTTTTATAGCCAGCATTGTGGTGGAATGCATGTAACAGAAAGACATCAGTTCCCTGTCCATCCGTTCGTGCAGGTCGTAACGTGATAAATCTATTTCCTGTCCAGCAAACACAACTTTAGCAGGAACGGTTGGGGAAGTCACACAATAGGGTACTTCCGATTTGACGGACTCATGCTCAGGGTTGAACGTATGGTTCCCTGTCAGAAGTGGCATCGCTGCCACTATGCACAGCAAGATGGATGCTGTAAAGATAATATTTTTTGTATCTTTCTTCATGTTTCTTGTAAAGATAGCGTCAAAAAAACGTAATCAATTAATAATCCGAACAAAACAGGCACAAATCTCCCATGATTATCAATCATCGAAGACAAAGTTACGCATAATACCTGGAAAAACCTCGAAAAAGCACAGATTAACGCTGTATATTGACTTCAGCTGCAACATGTATTGTCCGCATGCAAGACATGTATAATGCCGGCCTTGTATATGTTTCCCGTCTGTGGGACATATACAACAAAGTAAATCGATTTTCCATGATATTTTCTTATCGTGCCGGCATGCAAATCCCGATTTATGCCTAAATTTGCAGCTGCACCCCAACAAATATATGCGAATATGAATAAACTGATTTTGTGTATCTGCATGTGCGGCATGATGCTTTCATGCAAGAATGCGGACAAAGAAGCTGACGCTATATTGCAAGCTGCACGCCAAGCGTATGAAACAGGCAATTACAACGAAGCTAAAAGCCTGATAGACAGTATTAAGATTGTTTATCCGAAGGCTTACGAGACACGCAGGAAAGGCAACGACTTAATGAAGGATGTTGTTTTGGCTGAACAACACGAAAGAGTTGTTTACCTGGACAGTCTTATGGCACAACGACAAACGGAATTGGAACAAATGAAGAAAGATTTTGTCCTGGAAAAAGATACAGCATACCAACAGACAGGCAACTATTTCCATCCGTCACAGGTAGTGGAAAGGAACTTGCACCGCTCGTTCCTACGCTTCCAGACAGACGAGAACGGAAATATGAGCATGACTTCCATATATTGCGGCTCGCAGAATATACACCATACTGCTGTCAAAGTCGCCGTAGCAGACGGTACATACGCACAGACACCAGCATCCAAAGACAGTTATGAGACGAGTAATTTAGATGAGAAAATTGAAAAAGCCGACTACAAAGCGGGTGAAGACGGAGGTGTCATAACATTTATCTGTCTGAATAATGACAAAAACATAAGTGTAAAATATCTCGGCGACCGTACTTATTCCACAAACATGAGTGTTGCCGACCGACAGGCCGCCGTGGGCATATACAATCTGTCAAAACTGCTATTATCCATCACTAAAATCAAAACCAAGATGGAAGAAGCTGATAGGAAAATCAAATTTGTACAACAGATAAAAGAGATGCCAGATGATAAATGACATAATCTGAAAGCTTCCCCTGATGCTTACGCCTGTTAGAATGAAGTCATGCTATATGGCGTCACAGTACCTTTAAAAAATACAAAAACCTCACTTTCATAGACAATCTTAAAGTTTTTTTCTGCCATACGTCTTATTTTTTTTCAAGTATTATATCTAAATTTGCGAGTGATTCGCGAAACTTAATTAATTAAAATTATTTAATATGGCAAAGATAACCAAGGAAGCTGCCTTGCTCTACCATTCTATGGGCAAGCCGGGTAAAATAGAAGTAGTTCCCACCAAACCTTACAGTACGCAGACCGACCTCTCGCTTGCATACTCGCCTGGAGTGGCTGAACCATGCCTTAAAATACAGGAGAACCAGCAAGATGCCTACAAATACACCACTAAGGGCAACCTTGTAGCAGTGATATCAAACGGGACTGCAGTATTGGGTTTAGGCAATATAGGGGCACTTGCAGGCAAACCCGTAATGGAAGGTAAAGGATTGTTGTTCAAGATATATGCAGGCATCGATGTATTCGATATAGAAGTGGATGAAAAAGATCCTGCAAAATTTGTGGAAGCTGTCAAAGCCATCTCTCCGACTTTCGGAGGCATCAATCTGGAAGACATCAAGGCACCCGAATGCTTCGAAATAGAACGCCGCTTAAAAGAAGAACTTGACATTCCGGTGATGCATGATGACCAACACGGCACGGCAATCATATCCAGTGCCGGATTGCTCAATGCCCTTGAAGTGGCCGGCAAGAAAATTGAAGATATAAAAATAGTGGTTAACGGTGCCGGTGCATCTGCTGTATCATGCACCAGACTGTACATATCTTTGGGAGCACGCTTGGAGAACATCATCATGCTGGACAGCAAGGGTGTCATCCGCAAAGATCGTCAAGACCTGAATGAACAAAAACGCTTCTTTGCCACAGACCGGGACTTGCACACTTTGGAAGAAAGTATCCGCGGAGCTGATGTTTTCCTCGGACTGTCCAAGGGCAATGTCCTGACACAAGATATGGTACGCTCTATGGCACCCAATCCTATAGTGTTTGCTTTGGCTAATCCGACTCCTGAGATTTCTTATGAGGATGCCACATCTGCCCGTCCCGACATACTCATGGCCACCGGACGTTCCGACTATCCCAACCAAATCAATAACGTAATAGGTTTCCCATACATATTCCGCGGAGCACTCGACACGCATGCAAGAGCCATTAATGAAGAAATGAAAATCGCAGCAGTACGAGCCATAGCAGGACTGGCCAAACAACCGGTTCCTGAAGTGGTGAACAATGCTTATCATGTGAATAATCTCACATTCGGACGCGATTACTTCATACCCAAACCTGTAGACCCGCGCCTTATAACGGAGGTATCATCCGCCGTGGCAAAGGCTGCAATAGACAGCGGTGTGGCACGCACCACAATCAGTGACTGGGATGCATACAAAAAACACTTGTTGGAATTGATGGGGTATGAAAGCCGATTTACAGCACAGCTTTACGAGATTGCACGCAGCAATCCGCAGCGTGTGGTATTTGCAGAGGGCTCGCATCCCAACATGCTGAGAGCTGCAGTCGAGGCTAAAGCCGAAGGTATTTGCCATCCAATACTTTTAGGAAATGATGAGATTATCTCTAAAATGGCCAAAGAACTGAATCTTAGCCTTGAAGGTGTTGAAGTCGTAAATCTGCGCCATCCAAACGAACAGTCACGCCGCGAACGGTATGCCCGCATATTATCCGAGAAACGTGCACGCGAGGGGGTTACCTATGAAGAAGCCAACGACAAAATGTTCGAACGAAACTACTTCGGCATGATGATGGTGGAAACCGGTGAAGCCGATGCTTTCATTACCGGATTGTACACTAAATACAGCAACACCATAAAGGTAGCCAAGGAGGTCATCGGCATACGTCCCGAGTTCAGGACTTTTGCCACGATGCATATACTGAACTCCAAAAAAGGAATAATGTTTCTGGCCGATACTCTCATAAACCGCCATCCTGATGCGGAAACTCTTATCGATATAGCCAAACTGAGTGAAAGGACTGTGCGCTTTTTCAACCAGACACCTGTAATTGCAATGCTAAGCTATTCCAATTTCGGAGCAGACACAGTGGGAAGCCCGGTGAGCGTACACAAAGCCGTAGAATACATGCAAAAGAATTATCCAGACTTGGCTATAGACGGTGAAATGCAGGTAAACTTTGCCATGAACCGCGACTTGCGCGACCGCAAGTATCCGTTTACAAAGCTGAAAGACAAAGACGTGAATACACTCATCTTCCCCACCCTCAGCTCTGCCAATGCGGGATATCAGCTGTTGCAGGCCATGCATACGGATGCCGAGCTGATAGGACCAATACAGATGGGACTGAACAAGCCCATACATTTCACTGATTTCGAAAGCTCCGTGCGTGACATCGTAAACCTTACTGCAGTAGCCGTAATAGATGCGATAGTAGCCGGAAAGAATTCTGACGTTGACTTCAGATGAAGAAACGGCTATCAAAACAGCAAAGTGTATGCATAGTACTGCTATGGGCAGCACTATGCTACATATTGCTTACATCATCCAAACGCATTGACGGACCTATCATAATGATGATACTGCTGTCCGCTGCACTGGTATTAATACCTGTTATCAAGTCACTCAGAAACGAGTGATACTCCTCCACAAAACGAAGTCAACGGCATGTATCAGGAGAATAAATCCGTTGTTTCCAAGTCGAGCAAAAATTTCTTAATCTCTATCCCACCCCCGTAGCCTATCAGCGAACGGTTACTACCGATGACACGGTGACAAGGTACGAATATACTTATAGCATTTGCCCCATTTGCATTGGCCACGGCACGTACGGCTTTCCGCATACCCAATTCCCCGGCAAGAGCAGCATACGACAAAGTTTCCCCATAAGGTATAGTCAATAAGCATTGCCATACATGCTTTTGAAATTCTGTCCCTACAATAAGCAAGGGCATATCAAACACAAAACGTTCCTTACTGAAGTATTCATCCAACTGACGGACAGCTTCTTGAATCACACTGGAGGAATGTATCTCGCAGCCGACATGCAGATATCTTTCCAATCTGTCAAGAATCATACGATGATGCTTCCCATCCTCCCAGTCGCATAAGCACAGCTTATTATCGAAAGAACCGAGTATCAGATTGCCGCAAGGCGAATTATAACGTTGGATTTGTATATTCCTTGTATTCATATTATGAACGAAATCAATAAAGCAGGTTGCAATATTACAACAAATATCTGAAGAATCTTCTTTTCAAATAAATAACCATACATTATATCCAAGACAAACCCTTAAACAGATACCATTGGTTATATCTTGGCAACTTCCGATTTTACGAGACCGATTGAAGAGATTGTCATCCAGACCTCGTGTACGCCGTGGCACCGACCGACAGCAACAATAGCCGTCAACTTGTAGACCGCATAGAAAGCCGCAACGGGCGGCATATGGTAGATCATGCCGAACAGATAGGACTTGGGAGCAGAAACAATGAAGTCATCCGTGTCTGACTGAATGCCCTCGTATATTGTTCCAATACGGGAAAAGAATTATCTTTGCATAGCTTTTCACCAGGTATAAACCGCATTTTATTTTAATAATGGCAGACCAGAAAAAAACTTCACGCACTGCGAAAGGTAGAACAATCCAACCGGTCAATGACTACGGACGCGTACAACCCCAAGCTACCGAACTGGAGGAAGCCGTACTCGGGGCATTGATGATTGAGAAAGATGCTTATTCGCTGATTAGCGAGATACTGAAACCTGAATCGTTTTATGAACACCGGCACCAGCTCATATATGCAGCCATAACGGACCTGGCTATCAGTCAAAAACCTGTAGATATTCTTACTGTAAAGGAACAACTGGCTAAACGTGGGGAACTGGATGAGATCGGTGGTCCTTTTTATCTGGCCCAACTGAGCGGGAAAGTGGCTTCATCGGCCCACATAGAGTACCACGCACGCATCATAGCGCAGAAAGCACTTGCCAGGGAACTAATAACATTCACCAGTAATATACAGACAAAGGCTTTCGATGAAACCGTAGATGTGGATGACCTGATGCAGGAGGCTGAAGGTAAACTCTTTGAAATATCTCAGCAGAATATGAAAAAGGACTATACACAGATAAATCCTGTGATAGCCCAAGCTATGGAACAAATCCAAAAAGCTGCAGCAAGGAGTGACGGACTAAGTGGACTGGAAAGTGGATTCACACAGTTAGACAAAATTACATCTGGATGGCAGAATTCAGACCTGATTATAATAGCTGCACGCCCAGCTATGGGAAAGACAGCATTTGTATTGTCTATGGCCAAAAATATTGCGGTGAATTACAGACATCCTGTGGCTCTATTTTCTCTTGAAATGAGTAATCTGCAATTGGTGAATCGATTGATATCGAACGTATGTGAGATTCCAAGTGAAAAAATAAAAAGTGGACAGTTAGCCGATTACGAATGGCAGCAGCTGGATTACAAGCTACGCGATTTGTTGGATGCTCCGCTTTACGTCGACGATACTCCGTCTCTATCCATATTCGAATTACGTACAAAGGCACGCCGGCTGGTGCGCGAACATGGTGTCAAGATCATAATCATCGATTATTTGCAACTTATGAATGCCAGTGGGATGCCGCATGGCAACCGACAGGAAGAAGTCAGTACCATATCCCGTTCGCTCAAAGGCTTAGCCAAAGAACTGAATATACCCGTCATAGCCTTGTCACAACTGAACCGTGGCGTAGAGAACCGTGAAGGCGAGGAAGGTAAGCGACCGCAATTGAGTGATTTACGTGAATCAGGTGCCATAGAACAGGATGCAGATCTTGTATGCTTCATTCATCGTCCGGAATATTATAGGATAGTGTCTTCTGCAGATGGTACGGATCTTCGCGGATTAGCGGAAATAATAATTGCAAAACATCGCAATGGTGCAGGTGGCACTATACGTCTGCGTTTTATCGGGCAATACACCCGTTTCGAAAATCTAGAAGACAATCTTACACCTCCGCCACCAGGTTCTTTGCCGTCTGGAGTGATGCGTGGCTCAAGCATGAATCCTTCAGAAGCCTCACCTATACAGGCTGCTTTTTAGGTTATCACAAACAGCAAACACGAAGACATTTTCGTATACAGATACGAAAAAGCACCGTAATCTATTGATTTACGATGCTTTATGCTTTGAACTAACGGCCTTTCTGAATGCCTTGTTTTCTAGTCCTGCGGAGAGACGGGGATTCGAACCCCGGATACCCTTTTGGGGTATACACGCTTTCCAGGCGTGCCTCTTAAGCCACTCGAGCATCTCTCCGGAAAAGAAGGTGTATGACTTAATATTGTGAAACTGCGTACAGGAAACAATAGCCTCTACTGTTTTCGGATGCAAATGTATTCTTTTTTTTGTTCACATGATACATTCTATCTTGCTAAACTCCTTAAATTAATAAATTTTAAACGCTACAAAAGTTTTATTTCAGCAGTCCGAACAGGCTTAAGGCATTCTTTGACGTTGTATCGGCAACCTTCTCGACCGGCTGCCCATAAAGTTCTGCTACTTTCTGCAGAGTATATAGCATATATGCGCTTTCATTCCTTTTACCGCGATGTGGTACAGGAGCCAGATATGGAGAATCTGTTTCCAATACAATTTTTTCCAAAGGAATGAAGTTTAAGACATATGGCAATGCGGATTTCTTGAATGTTACTATACCGTTTATCCCTATCAGGAAGCCGGGGAATTCCAAGATCCTGGCCGCTTCGTCTTCCGTACCGGTAAAGCTGTGGAATATGCCTCTCAATGGTGTATTGCGGTAACTTACCAGCACATCATATATATGCGTGAAAGCCTCCCTGCAGTGGATGACTATTGGAAGGCCGTATTCCATGGCCCAACATATTTGACGTTCAAATGCCACTTGTTGTTCCTTCAAAAAAGTCTTATCCCAATACAAATCCATACCGATTTCTCCTATTGCCACAAAATCGTGAAACGAAGACAAGTAGCAGGCAACTATCTCAAGTTCTTCTTCAAATCTTTCTGTTACAGATGTCGGATGCAAGCCTATCATGGGATGACAAAATTCTTTATATTCCGAACATACGCGTAGCATTGGCTCTATGGTAGTGCTGTCGATATTTGGAATGAAAATATGCGAAATGCCTGCTTGCCGTGCCCGTTCCATAACTTGGGGTAGGTCTGGGTCAAAATCTTCCAAGAATAGATGTGAATGTGAATCAACCAGTTCCATATACATTTCTATATAAAGAATGTGGATAGATGTAGGTTATTCCGGCTTCTCATAGGTCCGATAATAATAAACCAGTCCGAATTCACGGCAGATATCTATACGTTTTTCATTGGGCACGACTTTTTCAAATTTATTTTCTATCTGGTTCCATGCTTCCAGTATCAGTGAGTCTGCTTCCGGTCGCATGGCAGCAAGCATTTCAAGGCTGCGGGCTGTTGAGGCCTGTATTTCTTTATATTTCTTGTAACTGTCCCTGAAGATGTCATAACGAACCTTTACTTTGGCAATGCTCGGATTATATATGGGAATGCCCCCATGTCCTACACGTTTTCTCTCCCCTTCTATTATGTTTTCTCCCCATTTTATCAAGGAAGCCTCTGACGCCAGGTCTGGCAATGAATTATTATCCGGCAGACCGTACATAGACCTGCAAGAAGCCTTGATTTCCGAACGTATGATTGCGAGATTTAAAACTTGTATGAAATGTGAGATGAAAAGTCGTGCACTCCTTGTATCAGCCAGGTATTTGACTGCATATTTCGACTGTCGTGCATAGCAGTCTGTATAGTAGGATTGTGCGGCCTCGAATTTAGGTAGAAAATTCTTGACGTTTATCAAAACTTTCAACGAAACAGGCAACTCATGAACGTTGCATAAGTCTGATTTCTCAATCAACGCTTTCATGGCCCTTATCCTCGCCAGGTCTGTATTCGGCAATCTCCTGTATGGCATATCCCTCAAACGGTTCTGAACATCATCTGTTCCATTAATTTCTTCAGCTCACATTTATTATCTTTTAGAACGCTTATGCCGGCAAGATTATCTTCAGCATGCTTCGAGTACTCTATTATCTTGTTTTCGCACAAGTCCTTTATCCCTATTGCGTCATATATTGCAGTCACAGAAGTGATTTTCTCTTCTGACACATACGTCTCTGCTTCCAGCCAGGTATTCAGGGCATCACGCTGTACTGCATCCGCCCGTTGGAGAGCATTAATCAGCAAGTAAGTTTTCTTATTGCAAAGTATATCCCCTCCAATATTTTTCCCGAAAACAGCAGTATCCCCATATACGTCCAGCAAATCATCCTTCAACTGGAAAGCCATACCCAGATTTATGCCAAAATCATACAGGCGTTTTATATCTTCCTCGGGAGCTTCCCCTATCAACGCTCCTATGGCCAGGCTGTTAGCCAGCAATACAGAGGTTTTCAAGCGGATCATATTAAGATACTCGTTTTCGGACACATCTTTTCGCGATTCGAATTCCATATCCAGCTGTTGCCCCTCGCAAATTTGCAAAGCCATCTCATTGAACCAATCAAATACCCTTTTGAGATGTTTCTGTGGACATTGAGCCATATACCGGCATGCCAGAGCAAACATGGTGTCTCCGGCCAATATAGCCACATTTCTGTCCCATACCCTATGCACCGTAGGCTTGCCGCGGCGCAAATCCGCATTGTCCATCAGGTCGTCATGGAGTAATGTATAGTTGTGATATATTTCTATGCCTGTTGCCGGAGAAAGCACCCTCTCCAAATCATCCCGATACAGATTGTACGACATGAGCATTAACAGAGGCCTGAGGCGTTTCCCTCCCAATGAAAGCACATAAGTTACCGGTTCGTACAAGCCATAGGGCACACGCACATAACTTAAACCTTTGATATGGCTGTTAATTCGTTCCAGCAGTTCAGAAGTCGTAAACATAAACTCTAAATCATAAATAAATGCAAAAGGGAGGGATGAAGAAATCTTCACTCTTCCTTTTGTAATTACTTCAATCTAAACATCACGGGCAGGGTATATCTTACTCGTACAGGCTTCCCGTGCAATTTCCCCGGCACCCAGTTTGGCATTGAGGATATGACACGCAGAGCTTCCTTGTCCAGATCAGGGTCAATTCCTCTTACAATCATCTCGTCCGAAATGCTGCCGTCCTCATTCACCAGAAACTGGCACATCACGCATCCTTGGATTCCGTTACTATAGGCAACCTCAGGATATTTGATATTGCGTCCAAGGTATCTCATGAGGGCAGACAACCCTCCCGGGAATTGAGGCATTTCCTCTATAAGCTCGTATATTTCCGCCTCTGCGGGTTCTTCCTCTTCCATTGTTATGGGAATGTAATCGATTTCATCGCTCTCCTCTTCTTCTTCCGATGAGAATGTGATGTTTTCTTCTACATCAATTTCATCATCTACGATTGTCAACACATCAGCTACCGCAGGCGGAGCCACAGGAGGAGGCGGAGTGATTGGTTTTGGTTGTTCAATTACCGGTATTTCGATTTCTTCTTCGAATACGAGATCGGCTATTGTCTGGCTCGTGTCAAAAGTTATATCCCGTTCAGACCATTCTAAAGCGACAAACAAAGCTGCGAGCACCATCACATAGCCAATCAACAGCCACATGGGGCGTTTTCTCTCCAGATCTGCTTCGGGCGACTTTTTCACTTCCATATAAAACCAAGATATAATTCCCGTTGCTTTCTGATTGTGGCAAATATAGTGCTTTTCCTGTTATCTGCCATCCGAAATATTGTTTTTTTGTGATGTGTCTCTTATTTTTTTTCTCGTGAACAAAGACATTTGTTCCAATCCATATAATACGTCAAGCAGACACCTGCAACGCATTCAAGCAGTCATTCACACATATCACCGTCTGGGCTATAACGTATTGTACTGGAACAGGCATTTATGAGGTGCTCCATCTTAATATATCAGTGTAAAAACTGCATACACCGGCAGGTGGTCGCTGTAGCCTCCCTGATATTTCATACCGTAGTATGTACGGAATGGTTGCTTCCCACCGTATTTTTTGTCATCGGCCAGCAGGAATTCAGGTGCAAACACACCTGCACGTGCTTCTGATGTGTGTAATGGTGCCCCACTATTCAGTAGACCACCTGATACGATGATATGATCCAGCCATTGCCACATGCCATGATACTTGTAGCTACCTGTTCCGGACTGTGAAGTAGCTTGTTTAGCCAACAGGTGATATAGACATCGTTCGTCAGGAGAAGAGGGTGGATAAGTGGCCTGCAACACTTCGCGTACGGACTTGCTCTGTGGGTAATCATTGAAATCGCCCATCACTATGATTTGGGCATGACTTCGTACGCCGAACAGACTGTCTGTCGTCTCCTTTATCCGTTTGGCTGCCGACATGCGATAAGGGGCAGACAACCTTGCTCCGCCGGAACGTGAAGGGAAATGAGCCACCAGTACGTCCAGTGTATCCTTGTTTGGCAACAGTCCGCTTACATGCAGAATATCACGTGTGGGACGGCTATCCTTACGGGGCTTTTTTACGTGGAGGCTTTGATGAAATATAGGTTTGAACATTCCTCTCCGGTACAGTAATGCGACATCGATGCCGCGTTCGTCTTGCGACTGTACTGATATATACCTGTAATCGTTTTCGCGTAACGGAGAATGTCGTGTAAGGTTGTCCAACACCTTGTCGTTCTCTATCTCACACAGTGCCACCAATGCCGGAGGCGACCATCCTCCAACAGCAGTGATGACCCGGGCGATATTGTCCAGCTTTTTCTTGTATTTGCCGTAGTTCCATCGGCGCACGGCATCCGGCAGGAATTCGTAATCGTCTTTCAAAGAGTCATGCTTGCAGTCAAAAAGATTCTCCACATTATAACTCATGACGCAAAAAAACATCGTATCCGGCACCTCTTGCGCTTTTACTGCCAGGATGCCGGCAGCAAAAGCCAGAAAAACGAGGAGCACGTGCAGATGGTGTACTGTAACTTTGGACTGCGGCATTACTGCTTTTGGGGGATATGCACGAGAATGTCCAACAGATGTTTCCAGAAGCGGTTTACGCTGGGTATATGCATACGTTCATCGGGAGAGTGCACACCCTGCAGTGTGGGACCGAAAGAAATCATGTCGAGCGAAGGATATTTATTAAGGAAGAGCCCGCACTCCAGTCCTGCATGTATGGCTTTCACTTTGGCCTCTGTACCAAACAGCCGTTCATACGATTCTGTAGCAATCTTCAGAATTTCTGAATGGGTATTTGGTTTCCATCCCGGATATCCGTCGCTATGTGATACTTTTGCGCCTGCCATCTCGAATACTATTTCTACCATTGTGGATATATCCTCCTTTGCCGATGCTATAGAACTGCGTTGGCTTGTAGCTACCTTGATGATATTGCCCGGTTCCATCTTTACGGATGCCAGATTTGTCGATGTCTCTACAAGTTCCGGAATATCCTGGCTCATTGTATATACCCCGTGTGGCGCTGCGTACAGAGATTGCAGCAGGCATTTTGCCGTCTTTTTGTCTATGGCTTTCACGCATGGATGTTCCGATTCGAGAACAAACTGTATGTCAGGATCACTCACAGAATATTCATCTTCCACTTCAGAAGCAAAAATATTGAGTTTTGTGCGAAGATCGTGCTTTGCATCTTCAGGCACGGCTATTACAGCATAAGCCTCGCGTGCTATGGCATTGCGCAGGTTGCCCCCGTCTATCTCGCACAAATACATGTCGTGTGTTTCGGATATGCGGTATAAGAAGCGTGTTAGTAATTTGTTGGCATTGGCGCGTCCCAGATGTATATCGCTGCCGGAGTGTCCGCCTTTCAAACCTTTTACTTGTACTTTGCAATAAAAATATCCTTCCGGCACAGTCGTTTCCACGTAACTGAATTCAGCTACAGTATCCATTCCTCCGGCACAACCGATAAACAGTTCTCCTTCGTCTTCCGAATCCAGATTAAGTAAGATGTCAGCATTGAGGAAGCCCTCCTGCAAGGCAAATGCTCCGGTAAGCCCGGTCTCTTCATCTATGGTGAACAGGCACTCCAATGGCCCGTGTTTTATACTGTCATCCGCCAATATGGCTAAAGATGTAGCCACTCCTATCCCATTATCCGCACCAAGTGTTGTTCCTTTTGCTTTCATCCATTCACCGTCAATCTCAGTCTGTATGGGGTCGTTGAGAAAATCATGTTGTACATCATTATTCTTCTCGCACACCATATCCACATGCGATTGCAGTGCTACAGTCTTGCATTTCTCCATGCCGGGAGTAGCGTTCTTTCTGATTAATACGTTTCCGGCATCGTCTGTAACCGTTTCCAAATTGTGCTTTCTGCCAAATTCTTGCAGATAAGCTATTATCTTCCCTTCTTTCTTAGAAGGACGAGGTACTTGACATATTTCTTCAAAATACCGGAATACACCGGCCGGTTCCAAATCTTTTTTTTCCATATTAGTACGTTTAATGAATTATCAGCCTGTCAATAATATTAAATGTAGTTAAAATAACAACTCGCATTATTTTTTTATTCTCTTTTTGGGAGCAAAAATAGTGGCATACTTCAAGCAAACCTCTATCTTTGCACTCGCAAAGTTAAACGAAATGCTCGACACAATACTTGTTACATTGTTAATTGTTGCTATTTGCGTGTTATTATTGGGTGTTAAAGTATTTTTTGTAAAAGGAGAAAAGTTCCCCAACATGCACGTGAACGGCAACGAGGCTTTACGTAAGAAAGGTATAGACTGTGTACAGTCGCAAGACCGTGAAGCTCGTCGTAAGCCTTCGTTCTCTATTGATGAGCTTGAAAAATTATTGGGGAAATAGAAAATTAATAAACCTAAAATTATATTTTGTCAACATTATGAAGAAATTGGACTATATTGTAAATGGTTTGACCGCTTTAGTTTTTATCATTATGTTTGCTCAATGTACCGGCAATGCCGGACAGCAAACAATGAACACCCCTGCGCCGGCAAGCGGAGTATCCGGGCTGAAGATTGCTTATGTAGAGGTTGACACACTGTTGGCCAAATACAACTTCTGTATAGACTTAAACGAAGAAATGGTGAAAAAGAGCGAGAATGTACGTTTGACACTTAACCAGAAAATTAACGATTTAAACAGGCAGAAACAGGAGTTCCAGACCAAGTATCAAAATAACGCTTATCTATCACAAGAAAGGGCACAACAAGAGTATGAACGTATAGCAAAATTGGAACAAGACCTGCAGGAACTGAGCAATAAGCTGCAATCTGAACTGCTGAGCGAGAATGAGAAAAATAGTCTTTTATTGCGCGATTCCATCAATGCTTTCCTGAAGGAGTATAACGAAGACAAGGCTTACGATTTCATTATCAGCAACACCGGTTTCGATAACCTTCTGTATGCTAACGAAGCGTATAATATCACGCAGGAAATCCTCACCAAGCTCAATGCAAGATATTCTGCAAAGAAATAACAACCATCATTTCTCATAACAATAACAGTTATAAAGAGGCTGTCTCAAATAAATTTTGAGATGGCTTTTTTGTATTCCGGATTTAAGTATTTGATATTCTTTCATAAAAAGGAGGTTTCATCTGGATTCTGTTTTCAAAAATATGAATAAAATGAACAAGAAACGTACCTTAAAAGAATGGATAATAGCCGTACGGCCATGGTCTTTTCCGGCATCCGCCATGCCGGTAGTTGTGACATTGGATACGTATACGCCTGCTACGAAGATGTAAACTGGGTGAATGGTTTCTGGGCTCTGCTAAACATCATTGTGTTTCATGCCGCCGGAAATACCTGGAGCGATTATTTCGATCATAAACACATGGTAGATGCAGAAGATACCTACGGAGTACATACACTGACGACCGGCATGTTTGCTCCCAAAGAAATCTACCGTTTGTCACTCGGACTTCTGGCTACTGCATTGTTGGGCGGAATTTGCTTATGGATACGTACCGGCATGCCGCTGCTGTATATAGGCATTGGGGGACTGCTTTGTTCGGTGTTTTATCCGACATTAAAATACTGTGCATTAGGTGACGCGGTAATATTTATGGCCTACTCCTTGTTTCCCACTATGGGCACAGTCTACGCAGCGACTTTACAATTGGACTGGAATGTCCTATACCTCGCCCTTCCCATAGGATTGATAACAGATGCCATACTGCATTGCAACAATACTCGCGATATTGAGACAGACCGCCGTGCCGGTATACGAACATTAGCTATGGCCATCGGTGGCAGGGCATCGATATACCTCTATTGTTTTGAGGTTATCTTTCCTTTTCTGTGGATAAGCGGTTGTATAGCAGAAAACATTTTGTCAGTGTGGTGCCTATTGGTGTGGGTGGCATTCATCCCAGCAGCTATCAATGCACGGAAAGCAATCAGATATTTCAAAGACGGTCCGGCTGCAATAGCAAACCTGGACAAGGCAACAGCGAACCTACAACTGCTTTTCAGCCTGTTTATTACTTTGTCATTCATCATTGCAGGGAATTTGTCATGAAAAACCTGTTGCTCACCCTTGTATTGGCTGCTGTACTTTGGGCTGTCATGTTCTCCCCGTGGATGGCTCCGCATGTGCCTTTCTGGTATATGATGGCCGCCTCTACGCTGGTACTTTGCATCATCTCGACTTGCCTTAATCCTGATTGGCATAAACGTCTTATATGGAGGCCGTCCGACATACTGACAGGCATAGCGATAGCAACCATGTTGTGGGGAATATTCTGGATGGGAGATAAAGTTTCGGCATGGCTTTTCGATTTTGCCCGCCCGCAAGTGGATAGTATATATGCTATAAAAGAAGGGCAATCCACATGGTTATTATCCATACTGATGTTAGTTTTGATAGGTCCAGCCGAGGAAATATATTGGCGGGGATATGTACAAAACACACTGTCCATTCGCCTTGGTAGCAATACCGGACTCCTGCTTTCTACATTGCTATATGCCTTGGTACATGCCAGTTCGTGCAACTTTATGCTCTTCATGGCAGCATTGGTTGCAGGAGCTGTATGGGGGACTCTATACCGGTTTTTCCCCCGACGTTTTTTTGCCATAATTCTTTCTCACTCATTATGGGATGTGGCAGTGTTCATCTGGTTTCCTATATGATTATCCTGTTTATGTTTGATAAAACCAACGACATGTCCTGTCATTTCAAATTTAATAAAAACAGACTGTGCTATGACATACAATTTTGATGAAGTTATCGAACGTCGCAATACCAATTCTGTGAAGTGGGACGGCATGAAAGACGTATGGGGACGAGATGACCTATTGCCTATGTGGGTGGCCGACATGGATTTCCGCACTCCTTCATTTGTATTGGAAGCCTTACAGGAACAGCTTTCTACTAGTATACTTGGCTATACCATGCCGTGCAAGGATTGGGCTCCCGCCATACATGACTGGCTACTCCGGCGCCACGGATGGAAGATAGAAAAGACCTGGCCAATCTTTGTACCGGGTATAGTACGGGCACAAGCCTTTGCTTTGATGTGTTTTACAAAGCCGGGTGACCAAGTGATGGTAATGTCTCCTGTTTATCACCCGTTCTTCCTGGTGACTGAAAAGCTGGGGCGGCAAGTCAAATTTTCACCGCTTTGCCTGCAAGATAAACATTATTATATAGATTTCGAGCAGTTTGAGAAAGATTTGCAAGGATGCAAAGTGTTTATACTTTGCAATCCGCATAACCCGGGAGGACGTGTATGGACCGCGGACGAATTGCGTCGCATTGCCATGATATGCAAACGAAACGGTACACTCGTATTCTCCGACGAGATACATGCCGACCTTACTCTCCCGCCGTTTCATCACCATCCTTTCGCTACCGTATGCAAAGAGGCAGCGGAAAACTCTCTTACCTTCATGGCACCGAGCAAGGCCTTCAATATGCCGGGACTGGCCAGTGCTTACGCCATTGCACCAAATGAAAATATACGCAGACAGTTCCGTTCATTCATGGATGCAGGAGAATTCGGCGAAGGACACATGCTTGCGTACGTTGGTTGTGCCGCAGCTTACCGTCACGGTGAAAAATGGTTGGAACAAATGTTGGAATACATACAGGGCAATATAGACTTCACGGAAAACTTTTTAAAAGAGCGTGTGCCTGCCATAAGTATGATACGACCGCAAGCCTCATATCTCATCTTTCTTGACTGCCGTACACTTGGACTGCCGCAAGACAGGCTGGTGAATCTCTTCGTGGATAAAGCACATCTGGCTCTTAACGACGGCAGCATGTTCGGTCCCGGAGGTGAAGGCTTCATGCGGCTTAATATCGGATGCCCGCGTGCCATACTGAAGCGGGCATTGGAAAATTTGGGAAAGGCTATGCTTTAAATTTATAACAGGGTAGAAGAATCATACCACACTCCCCTACCCTGTCATCCATTCAATACGAACGGGCAAACATAACACGGCATGCCGAAGGTTTTCCCGTGACTATACATTTGCCAGGATCTTTGTCTCCCGGCAGATAAGAATCGAAAGGTATGCACCTTATGGTAGCCTTTGTCTCCTCTTTAATTTTCTCTTCCGTTTCAGTTGTACCATCCCAATGTGCGAGAATGAAACCTCCTTCTTCTATCTTTTCCTTGAATTCATCGTAGGAATCCACAGTTGTGATGCGTTTGTTACGGCAATCAAGCGCTTTCTTGTAAATATTATCCTGCATGTCCTTCAGCAAATCCTTGACATAAGTTTCCAGTCCTTCGCAAGAGCGGGTTTCCTTCTCCAATGTATCACGCCTCATTATCTCAGCCGTATTGTTTTCCAAGTCTCTGCCGCCTATCACAATCCGTACCGGCACCCCTTTTACCTCATAGTCTGCAAATTTGAATCCCGGGCGTTTGTTATCAGCATTATCATACTTCACTGATATACCCTCCGCCTTAAGTGCAGCCACTATTCCGGCTACTTTTTTATCAATCTCCGCTAACATACCGGCATTCTTATATATAGGTATAATGACGACCTGCACTGGTGCCAAACGCGGCGGCAGCACTAATCCATTGTCATCAGAATGTGTCATAATAAGTGCCCCCATCAACCGTGTAGATACACCCCATGAGGTTGCCCATACATATTCCAGCTTATTTTCTTTATTGATAAACTGTACATCAAATGCTTTTGCAAAGTTTTGCCCCAGGAAATGTGACGTGCCGCTTTGCAGAGCCTTTCCGTCTTGCATCATTGCTTCTATTGTATATGTATCCAACGCTCCTGCAAAACGTTCGTTGGCTGACTTGGTACCTTTGACAACAGGCATGGCCATATACTTCTCCGCAAAGTCGGCATATACGTTCAACATCCTCACTGCTTCAGCTTCAGCCTCCTCCCTGGTAGCATGCGCAGTATGGCCTTCTTGCCACAAAAATTCTGCCGTACGCAGGAACAGGCGCGTACGCATCTCCCAACGGAACACATTGGCCCATTGATTGCACAAGATAGGCAAGTCACGGTATGAATTAATCCAATTCTTATAAGTATTCCAGATGATTGTTTCCGAAGTAGGCCGTATTATGAGTTCTTCTTCTAACTTGGCTGCCGGGTCTACAGTTACACCATTACCATCGGGATTGTTCTTAAGACGATAATGCGTCACCACAGCACATTCTTTAGCAAACCCTTCTACATGTTCCGCTTCTCTACTAAGAAAAGATTTGGGTATGAGTAATGGGAAATAAGCATTTACATGCCCTGTTTCTTTGAACATATCGTCCAACTGTCGCTGCATCTTTTCCCAAATGGCATATCCGTATGGTTTTATTACCATGCAACCACGTACTGCCGACTGCTCCGCCAAATCAGCCTTTACAACCAGTTCATTATACCATTGCGAGTAGTTTTCACTACGCTTGGTAAGATTCTTTAATTCTACTGCCATATTATTATGTTTGATATATTAATTCTTAAGTAAATCATATTCCCTCACACAGGAAAGATACCCATTTTAAAATAGGAGGCAAAAGTACGAAAAAACCAAATGAAAAATCTGTTCCGGACAATTGTTTTACACAAGTCTTGGATAAGAGTTACTTTGTTAAGTCGAACAGGTAAGTTATTTTGGCCGTAATGGTACCATGCGCCGAACGCGAGAAATAGTCTTTTTTAGTATTATTGTAAAAATCTGATAACCCGTAATAATATCGGCCTTCCAATATGAAGTTGCCGATTTTTGTACGTATCTCAGTACCTATTCCTCCTGCTATCCCGTAATCGAATTTTTTATCTATATCCTTATCATGCTGTTCTGTCTCGATATTAGTTAGTTCTGTAATGGTATCCCAATCACCGGACAGTTCATAACTGTTTTCTATAAGTAATGCTATTTGGGGACCGGCATGAAAAAAAAACTGCATGCCACGTTCTTTTCCGAAAGCAAGATGAGCAAGGAAAGGGATTTCGATATAATTCATTTTTCGCGTATAGCTTAGTGTCGGATAATCTTCATAATACTCATCCCAGCCACGTTGCGAAAAGTTCAGCTCAACCAATGCTCCGCAAATCATATTGAAATATTTCTCTGAAATATATCGCACTGATATTCCACCGTTTAAACCCATCAGAAACTTTTGGTATACGGTTGGAGAAAATGATACACTGTTGAGGTTTACCCCTCCGTTTATTCCAATGGATAAGTTGTAACGCTGTTCGCCTACTTGAGCTTGCGAGGACAATATGCCAACGGTCAGGAATAGAAACGCCACTATGGATGATTTCAAGTTCATAGATTTTTCCCTTATTAATGGATCAATCAAAATCAAGCTTTATCAGTTCGAAGTTCTTTGTGAAATGCACGAAAAATACCTTACGGTTGATAAACCCTCCCCAGTTGTTGACACGTTCGAATTTGAATCCCGTCTGTATAGGTATAAGCTTCAGTTTCGTAATATTTTGTTCGAATGTTGTGCCGTAACTGGCAAGTCCTTTCAGGAAGAAAAAACCTGTATCAAATCCTAACATGCCGAATTTCGGGTAGCGGTCTTCCATCTCTTTGTTGTACCATTTACGATAGTTTCTCGAGAAGTTGACAGCAGCCGGTAGCAGATTATTGGTATAAAACGAAGAATAAAAATATGTATCAAGTTCGAAGAAAGCATCCAGATGGTCTTTGGTGTATGTCTGCCATTCTGGATATCCGAACAGGTGTATGCTACACTCCGGCTGATCACGTACCAAGAGAGTCAGTTGTGGAAGTATCTTAATTAAGGTCATGTTACTTCCCGATGTCGGTATGAATATATTCTTCCGTTTATCATCCAATGCTGTCCTTATAGACTCAAAATCGGCATCCTCACTAAAAGTTTTGATAGATACGTTTTGGCTGCGCAATTTTTCTGTTAACCCCTTTATGAATTCCTGTTTTTCCTGCGTCCCATGTGAGGCCTCTATAAATATGACATTAGCATTTGGAAACTGCCTTACAAAATGGTCGTACACTTCGGAATACAGATATGATTGCGGTGTATTTATTTGGTAGATGTCTGGATTATGGAATACAGTATTATCCTTTGAAGTGAAAGGTATCACCAATCGTATATTATTCTTTTGGGCAAATTCTGCCAAAGGCTTGATATGCTGCTGGTATAAAGGGCCAAAGATTATATCCATGTATTTCAACTCTTGTCTGGCCAGAATTCCGTCCAGGAAAGCATTTTCACCTCCGGAGTTATACGTGTACAAGTCGATGGAAATCCCTGTGCGTTTCAGACTGTCTACTGCCATCAGAAATCCTTCATAATATTCCACCATCCGTGCAGATTCATTCTGAGATACATTCAGGAAAGGAAGTATTATTGCAGCTTTTATAGTGCCTAACATTTCAGTCTTCTCAGCACTGTTGCTGAATAACTCTTTGTCAGTAGGTATTTTCTCTATGGTATTTTGTATTATTTCATTCTGCTCTTTTGCAAATGGTATGCACAAATAAGCACCACGTTTAATCTTATTCTTACCTTCCAACTCCGGATTGGCCGCAATAAGTTCACTCTCGCTGATACCATACATCCTGCTAATGCTATATATCGTTTCTTTACGCTTTACTTTGTGCATCTCGCGGCAATGTGGCTTAACCTCCGCTGCTGGCTCAGCTGTGGCATCTTGCATTTTATCCCGGGATTGTATAAAGTTCTCATCCTCGTTCTCTTTTGTCGAGGGTATGCGTATAACCACTCCTGCACGAAAGTTTTCTGCACTCAACCCTGGATTTGCATTACATATTTCTTTAGCCGTAACACCATATTTTAATGTCAGGCGATATAATGTCTCACCGGCAACAATAGTGTGGAAAGTCGCCTGTCCTTCATTGTCCGGTTTTCTTGGTATACGTAAAGTATGTCCTGCGTATATTTTCTCTCCACTGCCCGGATTCAGTTTTATTATATCCTCCTGATTTATGCCATACATACTGGCTATGGAATATAGGCTTTGACCTTTTTCTATTGTATGTAATATATAGGATTGGTTTTCTTGAGCTATTACATAGAACTGACATCTTCCTGTCAACAGCAGCAAGATGATAATGCGGTAAATAGTTTTCATTCGCTAATCGATAGGTTTACATTTAAAAATTCCCAATTAGTTGCAAAGGTATGAATATTGTCTTATTTCTGCCAACGTATTCCGTTAAGAAATAATATTTGCCTCCCCAAAACGAAATTTGGTTGTAGTAGAATGATATTCGGTTGGAAACAATTATTTTTGCGGGCATGTTGTAATTTGTTCTCTGCGGGGAACGGGCGCATGTTATATGCAAATATCAGTCCCATAAATGGCATCAGCAATTATGTGCGCTCTTCATAAATATATGCTTATGGAAAAAGAACAAGAATATATAAATGTATATGGCGCCCGCGTACATAATCTTAAAAATATAGATGTGAAAATTCCACGCGACAGCCTGACTGTAATCACCGGACTGAGTGGAAGCGGCAAATCTTCGTTGGCATTCGATACTATATTTGCCGAAGGACAAAGGAGATATATAGAAACTTTTTCTGCATATGTACGCAATTTTTTAGGAAACCTTGAACGTCCAGACGTAGATAAAATAACCGGGCTTAGTCCGGTCATATCAATAGAGCAGAAGACAACCAACAAAAACCCGCGATCAACAGTAGGCACTACCACAGAGATTTACGATTTTCTGCGGTTGCTTTATGCAAGAGCAGGTACTGCTTATTCATATCTTTCGGGAGAGAAAATGGTGAAATATACCGAAGAACAGATTCTTGACTTGATACTAAAAACCTATGCCGGCAAACGCGTTTACATACTGGCTCCTGTCGTTAGAAATCGTAAAGGGCATTATAAAGAGCTATTCGAGCAAGTGCGCAAGAAAGGATATATTAATGTGCGTGTGGATGGTGAAATACGAGAAGCTTTGCCCGGAATGAAGCTGGACAGATACAAAAACCATAGTGTAGAAGTGGTTATAGACAAGCTTGTGGTGTCTATGAAAGATTGTACCAGGCTGAAAAGTAGCATAGCAACAGCTACACATCAAGGAGGAGGATTATTGATGTTGCTCGATGTACAGTCTGGTAACATACGATATTACAGCAAATCTCTTATGTGTCCCGTCACAGGTTTGGCATATCGTGAACCGGCTCCCCATAACTTTTCTTTTAATTCCCCTTTGGGGGCTTGTCCACGGTGCAAGGGATTGGGCATTATAAGCCAGATAGATGTGAATAAAGTAATACCCGACCGAAGCCTTTCGATTGCCGGTGGAGCGATAGCACCACTGGGAAAGTACAAAAACGATTTAATATTCCGGCAGATATCGGCATTACTTGAACGCTATGAATTGACAGTCAATACTCCGGTCGAGAAATTGCCTGAAGAGGCTGTAGATGAAATATTGTACGGATCCGATGAACGTATAAAGATAAAAAGTTCATTAATAAATGACTCATCTGATTACTTTGCAACATTCGAGGGAGTAGTGAAATATATCCAGATGTTGCAGGACAAAGATGCATCGGCTACAGAACAAAAATGGGCAGAGCAGTTTGTCAAGAATACTATCTGTCCGGAATGCCATGGGGCACGTCTGAACAAAGAGGCGTTGTCTTTCCGTATATATAACAAGAACATATACGAACTTTCCACAATGGACATCAATGAGTTGTATAACTGGTTAAAACATGTTGATGACCATTTTGACAATAAACAACGACAAATAGCTTCCGAGATACTTAAAGAAATAAGAACTCGTCTGAAATTCTTACTCAATGTAGGACTTGAATATCTATCCCTGAACCGTGCATCAGCAACACTTTCCGGTGGAGAGAGCCAACGCATACGTCTGGCAACACAAATAGGTTCGCAGTTGGTAAACGTTCTTTATATACTTGACGAGCCGAGCATAGGCCTTCATCAACGCGACAACCGTCGGTTAATAAATTCGCTGAAAGAGCTGCGTGACATCGGCAATACGGTCATTGTGGTGGAGCATGACAAGGATATGATGCTGGCTGCTGATTATGTCATAGACATGGGTCCCAAAGCCGGACGATTGGGAGGCGAGGTGGTATTCGCCGGCGCGCCAGATAAAATGCTTAATTCACATACTCTAACATCACAGTACTTAAACGGGGAACGTTCACTCGACGTGCCTGCTATGCGTCGTCTGGGAAACGGACACGTACTTTGCTTGCGTGGGGCAAGTGGAAATAACCTGAAGCATGTAGATGTTTCTTTTCCTCTCGGAAAATTAATTTGTGTGACAGGTGTATCGGGCAGCGGCAAATCGTCATTAGTCAGCGAGACATTACAACCAATACTTTCCCAAAAGTTCTACCGTTCCCTGCAAGACCCTTTGGCGTATGATACCGTAGAAGGTCTGGAATATCTGGACAAGGTGGTTAATGTAGACCAGTCACCGATAGGGCGTACACCACGTTCCAATCCTGCAACTTATATAGGGGTCTTTGCAGACATACGCAACCTTTTTGTAAGCCTGCCCGAGGCGAAGATGCGCGGTTACAGAGCTGGACGCTTTTCATTTAATGTGAGTGGAGGACGTTGCGAGGCCTGCCAGGGTAACGGATACAAGACCATAGAAATGAATTTTCTGCCTGATGTGTATGTACCTTGCGAAGTGTGTCATGGTAAACGTTACAACCGAGAAACACTGGAAGTAAGATATAAGGGCAAATCAATAGCCGATGTGCTGGATCTCACGATAAATCTTGCAGTGGAATTTTTCGAGAACGTACCACAGATACTTTCCAAAATCAAAGTGTTGCAAGATGTCGGTCTGGGATATATCAAATTAGGACAATCATGCACAACTCTATCGGGTGGAGAGAGCCAGCGTGTGAAACTGGCCGCAGAACTCTCCAAACGTGATACAGGAAAAACATTATATATATTAGACGAACCCACCACCGGCTTGCACTTTGAGGATATACGTGTACTGATGAACGTATTGGACCGATTGGTTGAGAAAGGGAATACTGTGATAGTGATAGAACATAATCTCGATGTGATAAAAATGGCCGATTATATCATAGATATGGGTCCCGATGGAGGAATGGGGGGCGGTAAAGTTGTGGCATGCGGAACACCGGAAGAGGTAGCCATGTGCAACAAGGGTTATACGGCACGATTTCTGAGAGAAGAACTGGGAATAGTGAAATAATAAATTCAAATGCATGATTAAAGCAAGATAATGACTAAAACGAAAATAAACAAGACCAATGCTGCCCGTTTGTTGGATAAGGCTAAAATAAACTATGAGTTAATATCTTATGAAGTTGATGAAAATGACCTGAGTGCCATACATGTGGCCGCACAACTTGGCGAAGATATCGGATGTGTATTCAAGACACTTGTATTGCATGGTGACAAAAACGGGTATTTTGTTTGTGTAATTCCTGGCGAACACGAAGTGGATCTTAAATTGGCAGCTAAAGTATCAGGTAACAAGAAATGCGACCTTATCCATGTAAAAGAGCTGCTGTCTATTACCGGATACATACGCGGAGGATGTTCCCCTATAGGCATGAAAAAACAGTTTCCGGTCTACATTCACCGGACTTGTTTGGATTTTCCCACAATCTACATCAGTGCTGGCCAGCGCGGATTACAATTGAAAATTACCCCACAGGAACTGATAAATCTAATAAAAGCAGAAGTTTGCACTTTATTTGCAGAATAATCCACAGAATTTATAAATTTGCGCTTTATCTATTATTATTAATTTTAAATATACAAAATTATGTTCGAAGGACAACCAAAAGGACTTTATGCTTTGGCACTTGCCAACACTGGCGAACGCTTTGGCTACTACACGATGCTTGCCATATTCGCCTTATTCTTGCAAGCAAAGTTTGGTTATACTGCTGCAGAAACTTCAACTATCTTCGCAAGTTTCTTGGCATGTGTCTATTTTATCCCTTTATTTGGTGGAATGCTTGCTGACCGTTTCGGATACGGCAAAATGGTCACCTTAGGTATCGCTATCATGTTTTTGGGCTATCTGCTTTTAGCTATTCCGACATCTGTAGAGACCGGAAAAATCTTAATGTTTGCAGCATTGGCACTCATCTCCTGCGGAACCGGTCTATTCAAGGGGAATTTGCAAGTAATGGTCGGCAAGCTTTATGATGCTAAAGAGTATCAGCACAAACGCGACACCGGTTTCAGCCTCTTCTACATGGCCATCAATATCGGCGCCATGTTTGCTCCCACAGCAGCAACCTACATGACTAACATCATGCTCGCTAAATCCGGACTGACCTACAACGCACAAATACCTTCATTAGCACATCAATATATAAATGGTACGATAACAGCTGAAAACGGCACACTACTTGAAAGCCTGAAGGCAGCCCAGAATTTCTCCGGCGACACAGCACAATTCTGTTCGTTCTATATAGACAAACTTTCTGAAGCCTATAATATGGGATTTGGCGTAGCATGCATATCGTTGATCGCATCTATCATTATCTACTACTCTTTCCGCTCAACATTCAAGCATGCAGACTACAACGCCAAGCAAGCAGCTGCTTCGCATGTCGAGATCGAAAAAATCACACCGAAAGAGACCAAGGACCGTATCATTGCGTTGGTACTCGTGTTTGCTGTGGTGCTGTTCTTCTGGATGGCATTCCATCAGAACGGACTCACCATGACATTCTTTGCCCGAGATTACACCGCTAATGAAGTAATGGGAATAAACCGCATTAGCTTTGATGTCTGGAATCTGGCACTCTTGGCTATCACGGTATATGCCGCTTTTGCTGCCTTCCAGTCAAAAACCTGCAAAGGGAAACTCATCGGAGCCATTGTTGCTGTCGCAGCATTAGTCACTATCGGTGTGAAATATCTTGCCATGGACGACACCCCATTGCCCATTTTGCCGCAAGCATTCCAGCAGTTCAACCCCTTCTTTGTGGTAGCTCTGACACCTTTCTCTGTATTGCTCTTCTCTACGCTTGCCAAGAAAGGTAAAGAGCCATCGGCACCACGCAAAATAGGTTTGGGTATGCTGGTGGCCGCCTGTGGTTTCTTAATACTATCGATTGGTTCGGTGGGGCTCCCCACACCCGACCAATTAGCTTCTGACAGCAGCGCATCTGTCTTGGTATCACCCAACTGGTTGATATCCACATATCTTGTTCTGACCTTTGCCGAACTACTCTTGTCGCCAATGGGCATTTCATTTGTATCGAAAGTAGCTCCTCCGAAATACAAAGGTATGATGATGGGTGGATGGTTTGTAGCCACCGCTATCGGTAACTATCTGGTAGCCATTATTGGTTATCTGTGGGGAAGCATCCCATTGTGGATTGTATGGGGTATCCTGATTGT
>CAZYVE010000008.1:0-62244 GCA_964651035.1 uncultured Bacteroides sp. | reverse complement strand
CTTCACCCGATAATCCGTCTGTCGGACAAAGTTGATAATATTGATAATGCGTGGATTTTGAGATTCTGCCACAACCGTCTGAGGTTGAGAAGAGGATGGGTTTAAGGTGCAACTACCCCAACATATCAACCCCAATAAACCGAGACTGATATACAGTTTTTTTAACGACATAATAAGTAAATCTAAATAACGAACTTAATATTAACGTCTTGAAACAAATGATATCAAAGGCACAAATATACGGAAATAAATGTATGCACTCGCAGGCTGTGGAGGCAAAAAACGGCTTTCTCCATTTTTTGCCTGTCAACGAAGAAATATCGTATGGCGTGGTATATAAAGTGGCGGGGCAGAACGTGTATTACACGCGCGGCGTATATGTTGTATCCCCACGGGAAACATGTCGTGGCTGTAGCTCTTATCTGATATCGAAAGTCACACTCACGTCACCGGTACCTACGGCTTCCTGTAATCCGTCGGGATTATCCACACTGCCTATTCGCGTGTAGCTGTACGAACTTGAGAATGTTTCGTAAAACAGCACCACGCAGGTGGAGCCGTACAGCATGATGTCGCCGGCATGTATGGTGCCCGGGCGTGAGGCGTCAGTGGGCAGTGCGTCAGGCAGGTAGTGGTATTTCTCGTTGCCGTTCAGTTCCTTCATTGTTATGGTCAGCGGCAGCAATGCCTTGAATGCCTTTGCCGTATTGTTATCGGCAAGTGTGGCTGTAAAAATATGGTCTCCTATTTTGATGTTCATGGTTCCTGATGTTGTCGTTTCTTCGTTTTCATTATTTTCATCTTCATTTCCGGGCAAGACGGTCTGCCCGTTTTCGGATATGGGTGTATCCTCCGAGCACGAGGAAAACCCTGTGGCCGCATTCCATAAGAATAAGGCAATCAGCAGGCTTGACTTACCCATGGCTTGACTCCGGTTTTATAGTTCTCATCACATGTGCCGGAGTGCCCGCCACTATCACCCTGTCGGGGACGTCCTTTGTTACGACAGCCCCTGCTGCTACGATGGAATGCTCGCCCACCGTTACGCCGGGCAGGATAATGGCTCCCGCGCCTATCCATGCACCACGTTTTATGACTACAGGTTTAGTGTAGACGTTGTGCCTCAACGACGGTTGCTCGGGATGGTTCTCGGTAATGAGCTGCACTCCCGGTCCGATAAACACATCATCTTCAAGCGTGATGCCTCCACGGTCGAGGAATGTGCATCCGAAATTGATGAATACCCCCTTGCCCACTGTGGTGAACTTGCCGAATGCCGTATAAAACGGTGGGAACATGCGTACCGTCACATCCGGTTCCTGTCCCCATATACGTCCGAGCAGGCTGCGGATTTCCTCCGGTGTATGGTAGCCGCTGTTAAGCTGTCCCACGAATGACATGGTCTTCTCAAATTCCGCATACAGCTTGGGATACTCCGGATCTGTTTCCAATATGAGTTCCCCGGCCTTCATTCTTTCTATTATGTCCATAATCCTGTATGAATAAATTAGATTTACAGTACAAAGTTACAGGATATGGCATACCCGTAAGGTAAACAAATCAGCTTAAATACAACCAACATTACGGTTTCGGTCTCCTACGCCTGCGGCTGTGGATTTCTCATGTTGCCCATGCTGTCTGAGTGAAGCCGTCTATAGCATAAAAGGAGGCTGCAAATCTTTTTGCAGGTGCGGGGAGTCATAAATTATCCCACACTTCCCTCCAGCGAGATGCTCAACAGTTTCTGTGCTTCGACAGCGAACTCCATGGGCAGCTTGTTGAGTACTTCCTTTGCATAACCGTTGACGATAAGTCCCACGGCATCTTCTGTCCCGATACCTCGCTGGTTGCAGTAGAATATCTGGTCCTCACTGATTTTACTGGTGGTTGCTTCGTGCTCCACTATCGCCGTTTCGTTGTGGATGTCAAGATATGGAAAAGTATGCGCGCCGCAGTGTGAGCCGAGGAGTAGCGAGTCGCACTGGCTGTAGTTGCGGGCGTTATCGGCCTTCTGCCCCACGCGCACCAGCCCCCGGTATGAGTTCTCGCTCAACCCTGCGGAAATGCCTTTGCTTACGATAGTGGAGCGCGTGTTCTTGCCTATGTGTATCATCTTAGTGCCCGTATCGGCCTGCTGGTGATGGTTGGTGACGGCCACGCTGTAAAATTCCCCCACGGAGTTGTCGCCGGCCAGTATGGTGCTGGGATATTTCCAGGTAATGGCGCTGCCTGTTTCGACCTGCGTCCATGAGAGTTTGCTGTCCGTGCCTTTGCACAGCCCGCGTTTGGTGACGAAGTTGTACACTCCCCCGCGTCCTTCAGCATCGCCGGGGTACCAGTTTTGCACAGTGCTGTATTTCACCTCTGCGCGGTCGTGCACTACAATCTCCACGATGGCTGCATGCAATTGGTTCTCGTCGCGCATGGGGGCAGTACATCCTTCTAAATATGATACGTAGCTGTCGTCATCTGCCACAATGAGTGTGCGTTCGAACTGTCCGGTGTTACGGGCATTGATGCGGAAATAGGTAGACAGCTCCATAGGGCAGCGCACACCCTTTGGGATATATACGAACGAGCCGTCGGAGAATACTGCCGAGTTGAGTGCGGCAAAGAAATTGTCGCGGTAGGGTACCACCGAGCCGAGATACCGCTGCACCAGGTCGGGGTGCTCGCGCACCGCTTCACTGATGGAACAGAAAATTATCCCCTTCTCCATAAGCGTTTCTTTGAAGGTTGTCTTGACCGACACGGAGTCCATCACGGCGTCTACGGCCATGCCGCTCAGTGCCATCTGTTCCTCCAGGGGAATGCCCAGCTTGTTGAATGTCTTGATTAGTTCGGGGTCTACTTCGGCCATGCTCTTCGGCCCTTCCTTTTTGGCAGTGGGGTCGGCGTAGTAGGATATGGACTGGTAGTCTATCTCAGGAATGCGCAGATGTGCCCAGGTTGGCATTTCCATGTTCAGCCAATGGCGGTAAGCCTTTAGGCGGAAGTCGAGCAGCCATCCGGGTTCGTCTTTCTTACGGGATATGAGCCTGACGGTGTCTTCACTCAGCCCCCTGTCTATGATGTCGGTGTGCACATCGGTGGTAAAGCCGTACTTGTACTTCTCTTCGGCAATGCGGCGTACCAGTTCGTTGCTGCTTATATGTTTGTCAGATTCGTTTTGTTGCATCGTTTATCTCGTTATATAATTGTTCGGTAAGTTGCCTGGTGGTTGGCAGGAACATTCCCGCCAGTGGCTTTATACGGTAATAAAGAACGGACTGCTGTTTGGCAGCTCCGTCTATAAGGCTGTTGTTGGTGTCCAGATGCTCCAGCACGCCCACTGTCAGGCTGACCACCAGTGCATGTATCAGTCCGCCCAGGACTGCTCCCAACAGCCGGTTGACGCATCCCAGTGATATGGCTTCCAGCGTTCGGGTAAGCACTGATGCCACCAGCAGGAAGAGCAGTGGCACGGCCATCCATATAGCCACGAAAGATAGCACCTGTGCCAGCGTCATGTTGTCTGTCACATGGGAAAACACCTCTTCGGCCACCGAGGCATATAGCGTCCGTGCGGCAACCAGTCCCAATACCAGTCCCAGCAGTCCGGCCATCTGCCTGATGGCACCTTTCATGAAGCCGGGCACCATGCCGAGGACTATGAATACAAGGATGATAATATCTATGATGGTCATGCGTTGTGGCTTGTCGGTACGGATGGCAAAGATACAAATATTCCATAATAAACCTCTTACATGTTTCCCTTTTCCGCAGGACGTGTTTGGCGCATGCGGGGAACATGTACGCAGCGTGTGTAATACATGTTCTGCATATACGCCCGTTTTACCCGCAATGCAAGTCTGGCTGTGTGACATATTCATGCCGAAAAAACCTTGGCGCAGAGGGATGTATTTCACGGGAAAAAGATTATATTTGCATGTGTGTAACAATATGCCTCATAAAAAACGATATCGGACATGAAGAAACTCGTTGTACTGACCGGCGCGGGGATGAGCGCCGAAAGCGGTATCAGCACTTTCCGTGATGCGGGAGGGCTGTGGGATCGATATCCCGTAGAGCAGGTGGCCACGCCCGAGGGTTATGCCGCCAATCCAGAACTGGTAATCAACTTTTATAACGAACGGCGCAAACAGCTCCTTGAAGTACAGCCCAACGACGGACACCGTGGAGTGGCGGCATGGGAACGTTTTTTCGACGTGACCGTAGTTACGCAGAACGTGGACAACCTGCATGAACGTGCCGGCAGCACCCATGTAATCCATCTGCATGGTGAGCTGACCAAGGTATGCTCCAGCCTTAATCCCAATGACCCGCGTTACGTGCGGCAGCTCAAGCCGGAGGAATATGAGGTGCACATGGGGGATTTGGCCGGCGACGGCAGCCAGTTGCGCCCGTTCATAGTGTGGTTTGGCGAACCTGTACCGGCTATAGAAGTCGCCGTAAAATACGCCATGCAGGCAGACATATTCGTCATCATCGGGACGTCTCTCAACGTATATCCCGCAGCAGGGCTGCTGCACTATGCACCCGCTTCGGCCGATATTTACCTTATCGACCCGAATCCGGTGGAGGCCAACACCAGGCGTCCGATACACGTCATACGCAAAGGCGCGTCGGAAGGAGTGAAGGAATTGACCGGTATTCTTGTGTGAGTTGTCCTATTCTGCTTTGACCTCCAGAAGGTTTGTCAGCTGCATCTTCACGTAAGGTTTCCATTTCTCCAGCAACTCCCCGAAAGTCTCTCCTCGTTCCAACAAAACGGTGTTGCACAGGTTGCGGGTGAGGTAGGGCACTGCCATCAGTCCGTAAAGAGTGAAGAATATGGTACGCAGCGGCACCTGCCTCATGCGCCCCAGCCTCATGTCTTCCTGCACTTCTGCCACCACCAGCCTCATGTAGTTGTCGATGTTCAGCATGCAGACAGTGCGCATCAGGCTGTCCATGTCGCGGTCCATCTCCTTTATCATGAATAATGGCAGGTCGGGATTCTCGGCAAAGACATTGCAGTAAGTGTCCACAACCTCTTCTATACGCTGCACAAGCGGTTTATCGTGCTGCCGCACAATATCCAATATGCGTGGCACGAATGAGAGTATTATCTTCCCGAAGACGGCGTGGAACATCTTTTCCTTCGTCCTGAAGTAATAATGCAGTGCAGGGCGGTTGATGCCCGTGCGTGCGGCTATTTCGCTCATGCTGGCATCAGTAAAGCCTTTCTCAACGAACACCTCCCGTGCGGTGTCTACGATGCGTGTTTCCATGTCGGGATTTTCGGCTGTATGATTCTTTTCCATTGCAGGTCTTTATTAGGCGGTTCTCCAATTATGACAGATTTGTCCGGTTGCCCAGTGTGACTGTGCTATTCCCCCTCGGTACCGTGCTGTTGTCCAGCTTGTCTATGAACAGCAGCAGGCGGTTGGTTATGTTGACGTCGCTCACCCCCGAATCAAAGTCCAGCGACAGCAGGTTCATGTCGGGATAACATTGCCTGATACGTTTTTCTATCCCTTTTGATACAATCTGGTTGGCAATACAGCCGAAAGGCTGGAGGCTTATGACATCTCGTACTCCCTGTGCCGCATACGACATTATCTCCGCGGGGAGCAGCCATCCTTCTCCGAACTGTGCATTGAGCGACACCACTTGCTGTGCAGCGGCGGCCTCCTCGAAAATGTCGCCGAAAGGCGTGAAGTAACGGAAGGCGGAGGCTATGCGGTTTACCTTGTCTATCTGCTTCTTTACCAGTCCATATCCCCATTTGTGAACGAATGCCGGCAGCTTCTGCCGTTCTACATGTGCATCAACGCGGGCTTTGTTGTTTACGAAACTTTGCATGAAGAAGTCCGTCATAGGCGAAGGCACTACCTCTATGCCGCGTTCCGTCAGCCATTCTATAACATTTTTCTGTGCGAAAGGATTAAATTTCAAGAATATCTCTCCCACTACGCCAACGCGGTGGCGAGGTATGCTGCGGCATGCCACATTGAAGTCGTATGCTGCGTCGGCAAGGCAGGCATACAAATCTTTTGAGCGGTGCTCCGATATAAGGCATTCGGCACGCGACAGATATTCGTCACGCAGCCGGGCCGCTTCTCCGTGTATCCGCTCGCGCACGGTCGAGGCATAATAAAACTTGGAGATACAGTCGCTGTACAGGATAGCCCGTAGTGCCACAGGCAATAGCTTCACCCAGTCAATGCGGAAAGCCGGCTGTTCATTCTTGATGTCCCCGCCAAAAGTCATTGATATTACTGGAGTATCTTCATAGCCGGCGTCTACCAGTGCCTTCTTCAGCAGAGGCACATAATTGCTTGCGCGGCACTGCCCTCCTGTCTGTGTCATGGCCACGACCGTATGGGCCGGGTCGTATCTGCCGCTTTTAAAGGCCTTGACGATGTCTCCCACAATCAGAGTAGCCGGATAACATACTTCATTGTTGGCGTACTTCAATCCCCATTCGCACGATTCGGCATTGCTGAGCGGAAGGTTCTCCATGTCATAGCCGGCCACACGCATGACTGCCGGAATAAGAGGAGAAAGGAAAGGAGTGAAATAGGGTATTATAATTTTGCGGTCGCGGTACTTGTCGTCGTAGGGCGGGGCTGTACGGAAACTCTCTGTGCCGGTGTGCGCCCTGCCTCTCTCTCCAGACAGTCTCAGGCTTTCGGCCAGCGAACGTACTCGTAGTTTCATGGAGCCGGCGTTGTTTATATCGTCCAGTTTCAGCAGTGTAAGCGTCTTGCCGCCCTGGGCCAACACATCGCGTACGCTGTCCGTAAGGAAGGCGTCGGGTCCACAACCGAAGGATGTCATTTCGACAAACTGTACATTACCGTCTTGCATGGCACACCATCGGGCTGCTTTCAGGATGCGGTTGGGATATGCCCATTGGGCAAGGAAATGTGTCTTATCTACGGCTATATCTTCACCGTATGCCACATCGTCTGTTATCACATCTATCCCCATGCCTGCCACCATGTCCGACACTTTATGCTGAATCAGTGGGTCGGTATGGTACGGTCGGCCGGCAAGCAGCATGACCAGACGTCCTGCGGCGCGGCCTTCGGCCAGTATCCGGCGGTTGCGGGCAGCCAATGAGCGGCGGTAGGTCTCCTGTTCATCCAAAGCCAGACTGAAAGCATTCTTTATCGTATCTTTGTCGACTCCAAGTTCCGACAAGTAATCACGGCATTGCATGAACAGGAGCTTATCTTCTCTGAAGGATATGACCGGCGAATCGACCGGTACTCCGACCGGTTGTCCGCCTTTGATGACATCCGAATAACCCGTCACAATGGGACAGTTGAAGCTGTTCTGCCCTCCGTCTTGCTTCTCATATACGACAAACGGCATGAATATCCTGTCTACATGCTGGTCGGCCAGGTCCTGGATATGGCTGTGCACCAATTTTGCCGGAAAGCATATATTGTCTGACATCACCATCTTGGCGTGCTGCTCGTAAGCGCGGAATTCTGAAGGTGCAGACAGGCGTACCTGTATGCCGCATGCAGTGAACAGAGTATGCCAGAAGGGAAATTCCTCATACATGTTCAGGCAGCGCGGTATGCCGACAGTTAGAAGCGGGTATGCCATCTCCGATTCGGCGCGGTGAAACAGCATCTCATTCTTCAGGCGGTACATGTTTTCTCCAGCCGTGCGGTAACACTCCCCGTTGGAGAATACCTTTTCGCATCGGTTGCCGGAATAGTATTCATTGCCGCTGCTGAAGCGATACCTCACCACCTGGCATTGGTTGCTGCATCCTTTGCAATGCAAGAGACGTGTCGTGTAGCCAGACTGTGAGACGAGACTGTCAAGTGTGGCTGGTATCCCCGGATGTGCAGCGGCATAAAGGGCACAGCCAAAGGCGCCCATCAGCTCGGGTACGTCGCAGCGGGTCACTTCCGTGCCTGTCAACAGTTCCAGGGCCCGCACTACGGCATCGTTGCGCATCGTGCCGCCCTGCACCACAATATGTTTCCCAAGTGCGGATATATCCTTTAGCTTAAGCACCTTGTACAGGCAGTTCTTTACCACGGAATATGCCAGGCCGGCAGCAATGTCGTCCACTGTGGCTCCTTCGCGCAAGGCCTGCTTGACCTTTGAGTTCATGAATACTGTGCAACGCGTGCCTAACTCGCACGGAGATGCAGAACGGCATGCCGCAGCTGCAAATTCCTGCGCAGTGTAGCCCAATGTCCTGGCAAAAGTTTCTATGAAAGAACCGCATCCCGACGAACATGCCTCGTTAATCTCCATGCGGTCTATTATGCCATTATCCACAAACATGGCTTTCATGTCCTGCCCGCCGATGTCGAGTATGAAGGACACTTCCTTGTCAAGGTGGTGCGAAGCCATGTAGTGTGCCATAGTCTCCACTATTCCGGCATCCAGTCTGAAGGCAGCCTTTACCAGCGCCTCCCCGTAACCGGTAGAGCAGCTGCCGGCCACGTGCAGCTCGGCATCACAACGGCGGCATTCTTCCTGCAGGCATGCCAGTCCTTTCTCTACGGCCTCCACCGGATTGCCCCCGTTGGGTGCATAGTAGGAATAGAGGATACGCTGGTCTGTGTCCGTCACGACAATCTTGGTCGTTGTTGAGCCTGAGTCTATGCCAAGGAATACTTCCTGCACCCCCTTGTGCAGTTTGGCCGCAGGCACATGATGCCTTGATATCCGCTTTTTCCAGACGTCATACTCTTCTTTGCCGCTAAATATAGGAGCGAGGCCGGTGCCTGCCGTCCCGTATCCCTCCGGCATCTCACGCAGCCGGGCTGCCAGTGCTGACAGATGGCATGTGGCATCACCTTCAGTCACACTGAGCGCCGCCCCCGTGGCAGGCAGCAATACGCCTTCGTGCGGGACGATGATTTGCGTCTCGTCAAGCGCCAGGTATTCCATAAATGCTTTCCGGAGGGCAGGGATGAAGGTGAGAGGTCCTCCGCAGAAAAGGACGGGAGGTGTTATGTCGCATCCGTGGGCCAACGTGACAGCCGTCTGTACAGCCACTGCGTGGAAGATGGAGGCGGATATATCTTCCCGGGGCACGTTCTTGGCTATCAGGTTTTGTATGTCCGTCTTGCAGAAAACCCCGCAGCGCGAGGCTATGGGATATAGGCGGGTGGCATTGAGGGCAAATCCGTTGAGCTCCTGTACGTCCATACCGAGAATGACGGCCATCTGGTCTATGAAAGCCCCCGTACCTCCGGCGCAGTTGCCGTTCATGCGGAGGTCAACAGGTGTCCCGTCCCTGAAAAATACCACTTTGGCATCTTCCCCGCCGATGTCTATCATGGACGAGGTGCCGGGATGCGTGCGTTGTACGGCCTTTGCAGCAGCCACAACCTCCTGGACGAACTGAATGCCGTAGCGTTCTGCCAGCCCCATGCCGACAGAACCGGTAATCCGCACCGCCACTTCACGGTCGCCCAGTGCGGTGACCGCTTCCTCCAACATCCCAACCACAACCTCGCGTGCCTGCACGTTGTGGCGCCGGTACAGCGAAAACAGCAACTCACCGTTGCTGTCAAGTACCACCAGTTTTGCCGTAGTAGACCCTACGTCAATGCCTATCCTGTCTGTCATCTTTAAAAACTTTCCGACTCGTTTTACACCATTGTCAAACGCAAATGTATATTATTTCTACGAGACTGCATGATGACGGCAGAAAATCCATAACAATATTTAACACATACATGCCCTCTCAGACCGGCAATATCCTCCACCGTGCGCAACGTGTCATAGCGATGCGGGCAATATGTTGCGCGTATGGTTGCAACATGTTGCAGGGAAGGCCGCGACATAATGCCGGCAGGCATATCTGCATGTTAAGGAAACATTAGGTTGTACTTTTCTTCCGGAAGAGTTGCACGTATAGAAAAGTTTCCATAGTTTTGTAATACTAAATATAATCAGACATGGACTTTACACAAGTATGCAACCGCATATTCGAACAGGGTGTTGCCGACTACCATGAGCAGGACAATGTCGACACTTCCATAAACAATCCGTACCCCATGCGCAGTATAGAATATTACCTGTACCTGAAAAACTGGATAGACTGCGTGCAGTGGCATTTGGAGGACATCATACGTGACCCGGCCATAGACCCGGTAGGGGCGCTGGCCATCAAACGCCGGATAGACAGGTCGAACCAGGAGCGTACTGACCTGGTGGAGATGATAGACAGCTACTTCCTTGACAAATATAAGGCCGTGAAGCCTGCGGAGGGAGCCACGATAAATACCGAAAGTCCGGCATGGGCCATTGACCGCCTGTCGATACTCGTGTTGAAAATATACCACATGCGGCTGGAAGCCGGACGTGCCGACAGCACCGCAGCCCACCGCGAAGCGTGCCGGCAGAAGCTGGATGTGCTGTTGGAGCAACGGAAAGATCTCTCCGTGGCTATAGACCAGCTCCTGGCCGACATAGAAGCCGGGCGCAAATACATGAAGGTCTACAAGCAGATGAAAATGTACAACGACCCTGCACTGAACCCCGTACTGTACGGCGGGAAGAAATGACATTGCAATGAGACTGCTCGTGATACGCTTCTCCGCGCTGGGCGATGTGGCCATGACTGTGCCCGTAGTGTATTCGCTGGCAGAGCGTTACCCGCAGGCCGACATTACGGTACTGAGCCGCCCTTTCGCCCGGCCGCTTTTCGCCGACATGCCGGACAATGTGCATTTCCGCGGGGCAGACCTTGGGTGTTATCATGGGACGGCAGGTATGTTCAGGCTTTTCCGCGAACTGAAACGCGAAGGATATGACATGGTGGCAGACCTGCACGACGTGCTGCGCACCAAGCTGTTGCGTACTTTTTTCTGGCTGGCTGGCGCAAAGGTGGCACATATCGACAAAGGGCGAAGCGGGCGCAAGGAACTGACCAGGATGCACGGCAAGAAGTTGCGGCTGTTGCCCTCTTCGTTCAGCCGTTACGGGGCGGTGTTCGGCAGGCTGGGCTTGCCGGTGGAAACGGTTTTCAGCTCTGTCTACGGCAAAGGGCGCGGGGACAGCAGTCTGTTTGCTGCCGTTACCGGCAATCCCGATGATGGCAAACACTGGATAGGCATAGCCCCCTTTGCCGCCCACAAGGGCAAGATGATACCCTTGGCCACTGTGGAGGAGCTGGTACGCCGACTGTCGGAGAGGCACGACCTGCACATCTTCCTTTTTGGCGGAGGCAGGGATGAATGGGAAACGTTGAAAAGACTGGCTGGCGGATTGCAAGATGTATGCATACCGGCCGGGCGTCTGAACATGGAGCAAGAGCTTGCCCTGATGAGCTATCTGGATGTCATGGTATCGATGGATTCGGCGAATATGCATCTTGCTTCGCTTGTGGGCACGCCCGTCGTATCGGTGTGGGGCGCAACGCATCCTTTCGCAGGGTTCATGGGGTGGGGGCAAAGTGCAGATAATGCCGTGCAGGCCGACTTACCGTGCAGGCCTTGCTCCATATTCGGCAATAAGCCGTGCCTGCGGGGCGACTATGCGTGCCTGAAAGCCATTACGGCGGAAGAAATCATAAGGAAGATAGACAACATTATCTTTCAGCAAGGCAAAAAAGCAAACGCTTAAAAACCTTTTTCTACCTGCCCTGTCATCCTGAAATATTTGTCAAGTACAAGGAATGAAATAAGCCTCTCGCGCTTCCTGTCCCTGAATTGCGCCACATACTCATGCGCATGCTCTATTATCTTTTCCGCTTCTGCGGGGTGGGTTATGTAGTAGTTCAGTTTCTCTTCCAGGTCGGCGAAGTCTGGCCGTATCTCTATATAGTGGTAATCCGGCAGCAACGTCCCCTCCATAAACCATGTCTCGTAAGTGGGACGCGGCATTACCGCAATGGAGTTGGATGACATTACCCATTTAAGGTTGCTTGCGACGTCATTGCCTTCCAGTGCCATTATGAACTTATAGTCCAGATGTTCGCGTATCGTCTTTTTGGGATGACGCCATTCCTCGGGGATACGCATGTCTTTGTCAACCGCGCCGAGGTCGCACATCGGGTTTCCTACATACATCTCCATGAAGCGCGTCCGTGCCGGCTTCCCGATAACCTTTCCGCGGAATATTACCATGTCTTTCTTGCCGGTAAAAGCTTTTTTATCATCCACGAAGATGAAATGCCTTACCTTGTCCAGTTTCATTACTACGGAGTTTGCGTTGTCTCCGGTTATGGGACGGCTTTTTACCACAGACGGGTAAGCGGGAACAAATGTCACATCTCCCGGGCAGAAGCCCCAGCGCAGGTTCTGAGGGAAAAAACGGAGATACATGTATGTATCGAAAAAGTAAACCTTCGGCTTCTTGAGGTGGTGGGCTTTCAAAGGCAAAGCCCCAGTGGGAAGCATGCACCCGGGCTGCAACTTGTTGTAATAGTCTACACGGTCCCGTATGTAAGCATAGTCGTTGCGTCCGTAGCCTCCGGATTTCAGCTCATGGTGCAGGAACAGGCGGCATGCCCATTTGGGTGTGAGCAAGCGCAGGTAGTTTACGATGTAATATACAAACTTCGGATTCTTTCCGCTGCGGAAGTGGTATAACAATTTATTTCCCATACACTCATACTCCTTTATGCTGGCAAATATAACGTGTAAATGGCAATAATCGAAAAGTTTTGTATAATTTTGCGGCGGAATGCCAAAACATAACATGATGAAAATCTGCATCAACCCCAAATACAGCAATGCCGGAACACATATCAGGCGGCTGCCGGAGGTCTTCGACAGGGAAGGGAAAACCATTTACGAAAGCCGTAATACAGTGAAAAGTTTTCCGGCGGACAACGGGGATGAGTGGATTGTAAAGCGTTACAAGAAGTTTAATATATTCCAGCAAATAGCCTATACCTTATGGTGCAGCAGCAAGGCTGAAAAGGCGTATCACTATGCGCATAAACTGCGAGGTATGGGCATTGACACCCCCGACGCCATAGCTTACATCGAGATAAAACGGTATGGATTGCTGAAGCATTGCTATTTCATATCCACAGCCTGCTATGCCCCGGCTACCAGTTCGGTGCTGATAAATGATTCGTGCTTTGACCGACGGACGGCTTCTGCTCTGGCAGCCTTCTTTGTGGAGATGCATAAGAAAGGGTTTCTGCACGGTGATGTCAACCTCAGCAACATACTGTTCTCCGAAGATACCGGCGGGAAGATACGCTTCACCGTGATAGATACCAACCGTTCAACCTTTGCCACAAACCCTACCCGCCGCAAATGCCTCGACAACCTGAAGCGGGTGACTCATCACCGCGGCATGCTGAGCTACATAGTGGGAGAGTATGCCCGCCTGCGCGGATGGGAAGTGCAGGATAGCATAAATTACACACTGCTGCGTCTCAAACAATTTGAGCGCAAGATATCACGGAAAAGGCGCATTAAGTCGTTGTTCGGGAAATTGAGAGGAATGCAGATTTCAATAATTGCGTGAATTGGGAATTGTTGATAAACATCATTGGAAAGCGATGAAATGCTTCCAGAAATGCTTCATTTTCCATTTATACCAAGAGTGGCATCCGAATGGTAATTGTCTGTGATTTAGTTGATAACAGTAATTAGGATATTTGTCAAACGAAAAGCGAATTGCTTCTTGGGCACTCGGGTACAGAAAATCATTCGGTTCTATTGCCCAAAATACATCTTCATTATAAAGATGATAGCGTTTTCGGGAAAGATAATAAGCAATTCGTTCACCGTGTTCACCGGCTACACGATAAAAACTGTCCACTTTTCTCAAAGATAGCCCGCCATTGCCTACCTTATTGTATAAATCTTGTTTGGAGGGTTTGCCTTTGGCTTGCTGATACCGATGCCTCAGTTTCATAAAACCGGATATAAGCGGAAATCGATAAATCGGGCGTTGCAACCAAGGAGCACCGATATAATCATACCCCCTTTCGCACCACTCTTTCAATTCATCCCGAAAGACATAAGCATCCAATTGATGAATCAGGATATAGGAACAATCTAAAAAGCACCGGTAGAAATCTTTTGATAGCATCAGACGATTATAGCCGCTGATTCCGTGAAAATAGCTGTCGTCAAACGACACGAATGTAAGTTTTGGATAGGCTTGTGATAAAGCCGATAAGTCTAAAGAGGCGGGTTTGACAACAACAAGCGGATAAGCCTGCAAGACTTTGTATGCCTGCAAAAAAGATTGTTTCTCTAAATCGGAGAACGCTTCTTTATATATAGGTATGACCACTTTGACCAATTCCATAACTCTGTCTTTTATGTATCTAATTCTTCTTGCGGAAAAGATAGGATATTTATCGATGTTATAGTCAAAAAGAAATGGTTTACAATAAACAAATAATTCATACGGCAAAGTTATAATTTTGGACGGATTTTTTTCGTGTTCCGTTTACTTTTGACTATATTTTGCATCTTTATCTACCTGTTTTATATTTGTTTGGTTGAGTAACATGGAATTTCTATCTTTGTCACAATCTAATTGCACGCTTACAATGAAAAGAAACATAGCGATAATATTGTCCGGAGGAGTGGGCAGCCGTCTGGGACTTTCTGCGCCGAAGCAGTTTTTCAAGGTGGCAGGCCGGACGGTGGTTGAGCATACGGTGGAGGCATTCGAGAGCAACCCGCATATCGACGAGATAGCCATCGTGTCAAATCCGTTCTATATATCAGAGTTTGAGAATATGGTTATCAGGAACGCCTGGAAGAAGGTGCGGAAGATTCTCAAGGGCGGGAAAGAACGCTGCCACTCCAGCCTGTCGGGCATAGAAGCCTACGAAGGCTGCGATGTGAACCTGATATTCCACGATGCGGTACGCCCGCTGGTAAGCCAGCGCATTATAAATGACGTAGTGGCCGCCCTTGAAAGTTACGAGGCTGTCGATGTGGCGCTCCCCTCTGCCGATACCATCATAGAGGTGGATGGCGAGTTTATCCGCCGGATACCTGACAGGTCGCGCCTGAAGCGCGGGCAGACACCCCAGGCTTTCTCCATCGGCACCATACGCCGGGCATACGAAGCTGCCCGGCATGACCCGGACTTCAAAGCGACAGACGACTGCGGCGTGGTGAAGAAATACTTGCCGGACGTGCCGATTTATGTGGTGACGGGAGAGGAAAGCAACATGAAGCTGACGTACAAGGAGGATACTTTCTTATTGGATAAGTTCTTCCAGCTGCGCAAGAGCGAACTGAACCACGGAGCAATGGACGCAAGCCTGCTGTCGGGTAAGGTGTCGGTGGTATTCGGGGGAAGCTCGGGCATCGGGGCTGAGACGGCCGCCATGCTCGGGCGGCACGGTGGAAGGGTCTACTGCTTTTCACGCAGCCTCAACCATACTGATGTAGGCCGGAGGGAAGACGTGGCAAATGCTTTAAAGGAGGTATTCCGGAAGGAAGGGCGGATAGACTTCGTTGTCAATACAGCCGGGGTGCTGAACAAGGAACCTCTGATAACCTCCGATTATGAAACCATTGTTTCTTCCATACAAACCAATTACCTGGGGACGGTGAACGTGGCTATCGAGGCCTTCGCCTACCTGAAAGAAACGAAAGGCAAGCTGATATTCTTCACTTCCAGCTCTTATACGCGCGGACGCGCCTTTTACAGTATTTATTCGTCGACCAAAGCGGCGATTGTGAACTTTGTACAGGCTATCGCACAAGAGTGGGAGAGCTTCGGAATACGGGTAAACTGCATTAACCCGGAGCGTACAAAGACTCCAATGCGGGTACATAATTTCGGCATAGAGCCGGAGGACACATTGCTACCTGCCGTTGAAGTGGCAGAGGCCACATTGAAGACCCTCGCATCAGACTATACCGGGCAAGTGATAGATGTTAAAAGAAGAAATGTATGAAGAATCCGTTCCTGACCGAATATGTGAAGCAGAACCTGAGGGCATGCCAACTCAAGCAGCTTTCGATACTGGAAGAGACAGACCGCATCTGCCGGAAGTATGATATTCCTTATTGGCTGGACGGTGGAAGCCTGTTGGGGGCCGTGCGCCACGGTGGATTCATCCCGTGGGACGATGATATCGACATAGCCATGCGGCTGGAGGATTTATCACGCTTCGTGCAGGTAGCTCCTTCTGAACTGCCGGATAACCTTTTCCTGCAGACGCGGGAAAGCGACCCGTCGGACAAGAGGCCTGTCACCAAGATACGTGACCTGAATTCTCTTTATCTCGAAAGCTGCGACAATATGGCTGCAGATTACCAGAAGGGACTGTTTATCGACATCTTCCCGTTCATCGACTATCCGAGCGTGTCGGAATCGTGTGTGAAACGGTTTGCCAAAGGCATATCTACCGCATACTCCATACTGCACAGCCCGCATTACTACACCTTGCGCTCGTTTGCCGAATTCTTCTGGTTCGGTGCCAGGTATGCCGCGTACCGGATGATATGGGGAATGCTTTGCTTGTTGTATCCGAAAAAGACTTATATCTCCAACATTCTTATCAATAACGGATATGGCATAATGCATCGCAAGGATTCCGTCTTTCCGCTCGGCGAGATAACGTTTGAGGGGAAACGGTTCAGCGCGCCATGCAATCCGGATGCTTATCTGAGAGACCTTTACCGTAACTATATGGATATGCCTCCCGAAAACAAACGGAAAGTGCATGCCGTTTACTTGCATCCGCAGCTCCTGAAAAAATAGTTTTTATCCTCCAATTATGTAATTATGAAACCGTCTCTCGTTGATGTAGCTGTACTGATTCTGTTCTTCAACCGTCCGGAGCAGCTTGGCAAAGTATTCGGACAGGTAAGGCAGGCACGCCCGTCGCGTCTTTTCCTGTATCAGGACGGACCGCGCAACGGGAAAGACATGCCTGGCATTGAGGCCTGCCGGAAAATCGTGGCGGATATTGATTGGGAATGTGAGGTACACCAGTTATACCAGACACGCAACTACGGGTGCGACCCTTCGGAATATATGGCACAGAAGTGGGCCTTTTCGTTGGCGGACAAGTGCATAGTGCTGGAGGATGATGATGTGCCGTCTCTCTCGTTCTTCCCTTTCTGCAAGGAATTGCTGGATCGTTACGAACACGATACGCGTATCAGCATGATAGCGGGCTTCAACCCCGAAGAGGTGACGCCCGGTATAACGTCAGATTACTTCTTTGCCACTACTTTCTCCATCTGGGGCTGGGCAAGCTGGAGGCGTGTGGTTGACAGTTGGGACGAGCATTACTCTTTTATGGACAGCGAAGAGGAGATGCGCCTTATGAGAGGCCTTATCAGCGACCGGCGTTACCGCAAGGATTTCCTGCAAATGTGCCGCCATCACCGCGACAGCGGCAAGGCCTATTATGAGAGTATCTTCCAGGCGGCCATATTCCTGAATTCGGGACTGAGCATAGTGCCCACCCGCAATATGATAAACAATCTTGGAGCAACGGCAGACTCCACTCACTTTGCAGGTTCCATATACACTCTGCCAAGAGGCTACAGACGCATCTTCACCATGCAAAGGCATGAAGTGGGCTTCCCGTTGCATCATCCGCGGCATGTCATAGAGAATACAGGCTATAAGGAGCGCGTTTACCGCATTATGGGGTGGCGGCATCCGTGGATTAAGATAGGACGCTCGCTGGAGGAACTGTGTCTTAACCTGCGCTACGGGAACTTTCGCATTATCTGGAAGGCTGTGCGCAGGAGGGTGAATAAGTGGCTGGGAAACAACAGGTATGAATAGGGCATGCAAATCTTCAAAATAATATTGTGCTGATGCCTCATGTATTTCCGTATGCTTTAGTGCGGCAAAGATAGTCCATTTATCCTGTACTTATTGCCTTTAGGGGAAATATGGGGCTTTCTTTCAAGTAAATCAGGCATAAGGCATTCCGCAGGTTTGCTTGCCGGGGCGGATACAAACTGATTTCTCGGATTTACTTATTTACTAAAAAACATTACCTTTGCACAAACGTTTCAGAAATCCCATGAGAGTACTGCTGATTAATACTTCGGAACGCATGGGGGGTGCAGCCGTAGCTGCCGGACGCCTCATGGAATCGCTCAAGAACAACGGTATCAAAGCCAAGCTGCTGGTGCGCGACAAGCAGACTGACCGTATATCGGTGGTACCGCTGCCGCAGAGCTGGAAACTTGTATGGAAATTCGTCTGGGAGCGAATAGCTATATGGATGGCAAATAACTTTTGTCGCGAGAATCTCTTTGCCGTTGACATAGCTAATACTGGGACGGACATAACGTCGCTTCCCGAGTTCCATCAGGCCGATGTGATACACCTGCATTGGATAAACCAGGGAATGCTGTCGTTACGTAATATCCATAAGATACTGGCATCGGGCAAGCCGGTTGTATGGACCATGCACGACATGTGGCCATGTACGGGCATATGCCATTATGCGAAAACGTGCGAACTTTATTGCAAGGAATGCCACAACTGTCCTTTCATTGCCGGAGGAAAGCGTTACAAAGACCTGGCATACCGTATCTTCCACAAGAAAAAGAAACTGTATGCAAAATACAACATACACTTCGTCACATGCAGCCATTGGATGGAGGGAAAGGCACGCCAGAGTGCATTGCTGGAAGGGCAACAGGTGACGTGCATACCCAATCCTATTAACACCAATCTTTTCAGGCCGCATGACAAGATGCAGGCACGCATGCGCTGCAAGTTGCCTGCGGACAAAAAACTGATACTTTTCGGAGCTTTCAAGACCACAGACAAACGCAAGGGCATAGATTATCTGTTGCAGGCATGCCGCCTCATGGACGAACGTAACCCGCAACTGAAGGAGCACTTCGGTGTGGTGGCTTTCGGCAAGAACTCACAGCAGCTTACGGCACTGCTGCCCTTCCACGCATATCCGTTGGACTATGTGACTGACGAGCATCGGTTGGTGGACATATACAATGCCGTAGACCTCTTCGCAATTCCTTCCCTGGATGAGAACCTGCCAAATATCATTATGGAGGCAATGGCCTGCGGGACGCCGTGCGTGGGCTTCAACACAGGAGGCATACCTGAAATGATAGACCATCTGCATAACGGTTATGTAGCCCGCTACAAAGATGTGGAGGATTTTGCCAATGGCATAGAATGGATATTGGAAGAGCCTGATTACCAGAGTCTTTGCGAGCAGGCCGTCAGAAAGGCGGTAGGACATTATTCGGAAAGAGCGGTGTCGAAACGCTACATAAAACTGTACAACGACCTGCTGACTGTCTGTTGATGACCTTAAACACCGTATCCACATGCTTTACCGTCACACTCCTACTTTCAGCGTGGTGACTGTCTGCTACAATGCTGCCGACACGCTGGAGGACACAATACAGAGCGTCATATCACAAACATACCGCCACGTGGAATACATCATCGTGGACGGGGCTTCGACTGATGCCACCCGGGAAATAATAAAACGCTACCGCGGCCACATATCGCGGGTAGTCAGCGAACCTGACCGCGGCCTGTATGATGCCATGAACAAAGGGTTGGGCATGGCAACCGGCGACTATGTATGTTTCCTGAATGCGGGTGACAGTTTCCATGAGGATGATACGCTCGCCTTGATGGTGCGTACACTCCCTGTGCACTCCCCCCTGCCTGATGTCCTCTATGGCGAGACGGCACTTGTGGACAGCGAAGGCCATTTCATACGCATGCGCCGACTTTCTGCCCCCGCACGCCTGACGTGGAAGAGTTTCCGACAGGGCATGCTCGTATGTCATCAGGCTTTCTTTGCACGGCGTGATATCGTTCCGCAATATGACTTGCAATACCGTTTCTCCTCCGATTTCGACTGGTGCATACGTGTTATGAAACAGTCGGGCGTCCTTCATAATACACATCTTGTCATAATAGACTACCTCGACGAGGGCATGACCACGCGCAACCGCCGTGCTTCGCTCATGGAACGTTTCCGCATCATGGCACGCCACTACGGTTTGGCAAGCACGCTGATGCATCATGCGTGGTTCGTCATAAGAGCCATAGTGAAGCGGTAGTCACGTTTCAGGTGTTATATCCTTTAAGTTCTTCCCTCAGGTGCAGTGCATGGCCGTCGGTCAGCTTATCCAGCAAAGCCCAAAAACGTTCACTGTGGTTCATCTCGCGGGTATGGGCCAGTTCGTGCAACATCACGTAGTCAGACAAGTGCGCCGGCAGCATCATCATGCGGCATGACAGGTTGATGTCCTTTCGTCCCGAACAGCTGCCCCATCGTCCTGCACTGGTGTTTATCCTTACCGAGCGGAACGGCAGTCCGTGCTTCACAGAAAGAGCCTGTAGCCGTGGTGGCAACAGCAGCCTGGCGCGGCGACGCATGGCTTCCAGCAATACCTTTTGCAGCCATGCCTGCAATGCACTATCGGCAAAGTCGGTATCCGCCGGGCATAAGAGCAGCGTCCGTTCCCCATCCTGCCGTAATTGGAAATGCTTCCCTTCGGCGGGTGACAGGCTGAATGAAAACATCTCACTGTCAATGCGGAAGTTCCAGTCCATAATCTTGCCGGCGGCCTTTTGCCGCATGTCGCGCAGGCGGGGCCGGAGCGTATTTATTGCATTGACGAGTGTAGCAAGAGAAGTGCCGGGTGGCACGGTGGCGTGCATGCCGTCTTCCTTTACGCGGAAAGTCATGCGCCGTGCCCTCGGGTTGACATGTATCACGAAACGCCCGAATTCCTCGTCTTTCAATATGCGTACCGATTCGTTCATCTTTTACAATCGCCGGGGTAGGGTGGCAAATGCCATTGTCCGTCTCGCAAAATTATGGATTTTTCCGTGATTCTGCGGAAAATCGGCAAAAGCAATGTTGAATCTTTATATCTGAATGGCAACATGTGCAAAACATATATTGCGCACGCCGGATACATGTTTCCCGCATGTGGCGCACATGTCGGGAGGAGAAGCAAAAACAGTATCCGGAATGCAACTTTTTCCCGGCAAAGCGCGTCTAACACATAAATGCAGGTTCAAGCCTCCGGCAACGGAGCATCACCTCACAGGAATGTTTAACAAAAAATATAGAAGAATGAAAAGACAGACAGCAAACATCGTGCTCGCCCTCCTGCTCTTTGCCGGAGAAAGCGTACATGCCCAAAGCTGGCTTGCGTGGGCTACCATCAAAGAAAGCAAAATCTATGTCAACAAGGAAATCATGCCGGATGAGTTTACCGGCATACAGGTTACCGGGAGCATGGACGTGAATTACACGCAGAAACCGGGCAAACCGATGGTGAAAGTCTACTCGTCGGACAATGTCGTGGAAGCGTTGGACATATACGTGAAAGACAAGACCCTGTATATAAAATTTAAGAAAGGACTGAAGGTGAAATACAGTAAGTTGAAAATAGATGTATCATCAGCCGGATTGGAGAAAATCGGCCTTGTCGGTTCCGGAAGTGTGAATGTGACTGACAGGCTGGAAACGGGCAGCCTCGAAGCCAGCCTTACCGGTTCGGGAGATATCACGGGCAAAGGCATCAGGTGCGGCGAACTGATGCTGTCGGTATCCGGTTCGGGGGATATGAGCATGGAAAGTGTCGAATGCGCGGATGTTAAGACCAGCCTGTCCGGCTCCGGCGATTTGACACTGAAGATGGTGCAGGCCAAGTCGGTATCGGCCGCTGTAGCCGGTTCGGGTGACATACGGCTGAATGGCAGTGCCGATGAGGCGGAATATAGCGTAGCTGGTTCGGGCGACATACATGCCGACAAACTGAATGCCAAACGTGTGTCGGCATCAGTGTCCGGCTCGGGCGACATAAAATGCCAGGCCACCGCTTTCCTGAAGGTGCGCACTTCCGGAAGTGGCAAGGTGGGATACAATGGCAATCCGGAATTGGACGTGCCCATGAAAGGCTGTTATAAGCTCTGAACCAGTCGGCATACCGGCAGAAAGACAGGCTGCAAATGCTTCGGAAGCCGTTCAGCCGAGACTTTTCAGGTATTGTTTCGCTCTTTCGAACCTTCCCTTTACCGGCAATATGCAGATGTCCGGGAAGTCCTCCACACGGCAGTCTGCCGGACGGATACGCGGATAGAGCATCTTCGATATGAAAAGGCTCGGTCCCGGAGTCACACTGCCTGTGAAGAGGGAAGCTCCTTTGAGTACCTCTATCGAAGCAAGGAAGCGTACCATCCGTGCACGTTTCTCTTCCGCAGTGCTCCGGGCAAAGTCTTTGTTGACATAACCCTTCTCGCCGGGTGTGCACAGGGTATGCCAGCGTATATCGGGCGCAAGTGCTTGCAGCCGTTCGAAAAGGCGGTAATCATCTGTAAGGACAAAGACCTCCATGCCCGGGACGTAGTCGCGCAGCAGTCTGACGTAATGCTCCGGAGGCAGCAGCTCGACCTCTGTTGCCTTGTCTCCGCCCCGTATTTGGCAGCCTGCATATTCCTGCGGGAGCTGCAGGCGGTGTATGAGAGAGCGTGACTCCAGGCGTACATGCTCGTTCAGCCTCCATGTGATATCGGAAACAGTACGGAAGGCATGCAGGTAATCGCCGTCTATGCCTAACTGGGGGATGTGGAAATGCGAACGGGGGTCGAAGCATACATGTTGGCTGAGCCGTACCCCCTTTCCGTATGTCAGGAGAGACATCAGGTATCCTGCGAGATGTCGCGATTCTCCTTTCAGTTTCCACTTTGGCAATCGCAGGCTGTGTTCGGAACATGCTGCATGTAAAGTGTCTTTCCACGAAGGAAGGCGGTAAAGGTTGAACAGATGATTGAACCTTTCGTGTACCATCGGGCAGAAAGGCAGGAAATAGTCTTCCCAGCCGAGGGAATACCCATAGTTGGCATCGTCTGCATAGAGACGGAACTGTAATCCATTCTGCAGGCAATAGAGCATGGCATGCAGCATGGCACTGTATTCGGCAAAGAAACCGGCGTCAATGCCAGTGTGGTAGACAAGGTACTGACGGAAGGACGAATTGAGATGCTGATAGGATAAGATCTTCTCCCCAAGCTCTCCGCCGGTATGTGAAGAATACTGCGGGTTACATTCTGCCGTTGTCGTCATGGTGCATGATGTTTGTATCTTTTTTCATATCGCTTTCTTTCACAGACAAATAATTGACGGGTGATGTAGGCAGCTTATATCCATGCCACACGCCCCTCAGCCATGCCTTCAGCTTGGACAGCTTGTCCCGTTCCATAAAAATAATGTACAGCGGGCGTTGCCATACCAGCTTGCGCATTATTTTGACGTTCATGTATCCGGGATATGCCCTGCACAGATATAAGAAGTTGCGGGCAATGTAGTACACACGCATCGGAGGATAGTTGAGAGATACGGGCCGCCACCACAGGAAACGTCCCCGGATGGGATGCCCCAGTTTGTGTTGCATGCTTGCCGATGGAATTTGCAGTATTCGCCCTCCTGCCCGTCGGATACGGAAAGAGTACTCCAGATCGATACCATCAATAAGAAGCTGCTCGTCGAACAATCCCAACTTCAACAACGTACTCACAGGAAATATTGTGCCCGATGTAATGAAGCTCGTAACTTCACATGGCGGAAGGTCTGAGGGGAGACGGTTAATGGAAGGGGTGTATGCCGTAGGACGGGCATCATCGGAGGTCAGGACGGCTACACTTTTTTTATATTCAGTGAAGCTATCCGCCACAAATGCGCTGTCCTGGTCCATAGTCAGCAGATGGGTATATCCGTTTTCTACAGCCATGCGTACGGCCTCATTAAGGGCTGCGGCGATGCCAACGTTGGTACCATGCCGCGTACGGACTATTTTCTGTCTTGCATGTTTCGGCAACTCCAGTTGGCTGCCGCCCGGAGTGTTATCCCAAAGGAAAATACCGTCTGCACTTCCGGCATACGAAGCGATGTTGTCTGCCACGGCAGCAGGCGGATAGTATAGTGTAGTTACGGCGAGAAGTTTCATTCCACATGTCTGTTCTTGTTGTTTCTCAATTTCAAATATACGGCAGCTTCACGTAAGGTATCTGCTCCTACTGCCCACATAGTCCCTATATACAGGGCAGAGGCTGCGGCTATCTTGGCAAGTAAGCGCAGGTATATGTTGCTCACAGGCATGGTAACATAATGGGTAGCCACCATTACTACCGTACTCGCCAGGAGGTATGGCAGAATATCACCCAAGGCTGTCCACAAGCTGAAGCCCTCTCCACGCCATGCCTGGCTGTGCCATACGGGCAGCCAAATGATACTGACCGCTACATAAGCCGTCACCATGGCCATCATGCCGTAAGGAATGGCCGACAATACGCAGACCAGTAATGCAATACCCGAAATGATAATATTCCACATGAAAACATTGGACCTGCCACGGCTGATAATGAGTTGCTGGTATAATCCCGTTATTGGGACAAACGCCCCACTGATGCACATAAGTTGCAGGAAAGGCACGCTGGGAAGCCAACGGTCGGTTACGGCAATTACAGTCAGCTCTTCTGCTACCAATGCCAGGCCAAACAATGCAGGGAAAGAGATGAACGCCGCGAAACGCAACAATTTGCGGAATACGCGCTGCTGCCGTTCATGTTCGTCCGTCACACGCGCCAAGACAGGTTGGGCCACTCCGTTTATCATGCCTAAGATGAACATCTGTCCCATGCCGCTCCATTTGCAACCCTGGTTGTAGAAACCCACTTCACGTTCAGTATATGCCTTACCCAGAACGAAAGTCAGCAGGTTGTTGTTCACATGATTGAAGACGTTGGTCACAACCAGCCTGAAACTGAAGGCAAACATGCCCCGCAGGGGAGAGAAATCGAAACGGAATGTAGGTCGCCATGGCGAGAAATACCAATAACAGGCGGTCTGCACACCGATATATACCAGTGTCTGCGTGGCTATCCCCCAATAGGCAAAACCAAGCCATGCCAATGTTACGCCGGTACAGCCTGATACAAGAAGAGCCAGAACCGACGACAAAGCCTTTTGCCGCGTCATAAGGTGGCGGAATAGATAGGCATTATGGGCTATGCCGCAACTGGATATAAGGAAACCGAGAAAAACGTAACGGGCAAGAGGAGCCAAAGCCGGTTTCTCAAAGAACCAGGCTATGAGCGGTGCAGACAAAAACAATACCACGTAAAGAAGAAACCCCATGCCTACGTTGAACCAAAAGACAGCGTTGTAGTCTCTTGCGCAGATATTCTGCTTATTGACCAGTGCTGCGGTAAAGCCGCTCTCCTGCAATGAGGAAGCTATCAGTGAGAATATGGAAAGGATGGCAATCATGCCATAGTCTTCCGACGTAAGAAGGCGTGCCAAGAAGATGCCGAACACCAAGTTCAACAATTGCTGCATCCCATTGCTGAAACCTCCCCACAACAGGCCTTTTGCAGTCTTGTCTTTCAATGAAGAACCGGGTATATCAGCCTTGCGGGAAGACGTGTCTGCCATTCCATTCCTCATTATCCTCCATTTGCCTGGTTTATTTTACTTCGCTGCCCGGCTTGACTTCGCGGAGCACTGTTGTCACTGCCAGTGAACCATCCTTATCTTCGGCAGAGAGTATCATGCCTTCGCTTACCAGTCCGTTCTTGAATTGGCGCGGTGCCAGGTTGGCGATGAAAAGCACCTGTTTGCCTGTCAGCTCTTCGGGTTTGCAGTATTGGGCTATGCCGCTCACGATGGTACGGTTTTCCAGTCCGTCGGCTATCTTGAACTGGAGCAATTTCTTCATCTTCGGAACGGGGACGCACTCCAGCACGGTACCCACGCGGATGTCCAGCTTGTCAAAATCTTCAATGGTGACGGTGGGTTTCACGGGGTTGGCCTTGTAGTTGGCAACTTCATTGGCCTTCTTGGCTGCCTGCAGCTTGTCGACCTGCGCCTGTATTACGGCATCATCTATTTTCTCGAACAGCAGCTGCGGCTCATTCAGACGGTGGCCGGCGGGCAGCAGGTCGGTATGTCCCAGGTTGTTCCATTCACAGTCGTGCATGGCAAGCATCTTGCGCAGCTTCTCCGAGCTGAAAGGCAGGAACGGTTCGAAGGCAATGGCCAGGTTGGCCGTCAGCTGCAGGGCGATGTGCAGAATGGTAGCGACGCGGTTCATGTCAGACTTTGCCACTTTCCAAGGTTCGGTGTCGGCCAGGTATTTGTTGCCGATGCGTGCCAGGTTCATGGCTTCTTTTTGTGCGTCGCGGAACTTGAATATATCCAGCAGGCGCTCTACTTCGTCCTTTATGTCGGCAAACTCACGCAGGGTTTCGCGGTCATAGTCGTTCAGCTCGCCGCATTCGGGTACAGTGCTGTCGAAGTATTTTCTGGTCAGTTGTAAAGCGCGGTTCACGAAATTGCCGTACACGGCCACCAGCTCGTTGTTGTTACGTGTCTGGAAGTCCTTCCACGTGAAGTCATTATCTTTGGTTTCGGGGGCGTTTGCTGTCAGCACGTAGCGCAGCACATCCTGTTTCTCGGGAAAGTCTTGCAAGTACTCGTGCAGCCATACGGCCCAGTTGTGCGATGTCGATATTTTGTCTCCTTCCAGGTTGAGGAACTCGTTGGCCGGCACGTTGTCGGGCAGGATGTACGAGCCTTCCGCCTTCAGCATGGCCGGGAATACGATGCAGTGGAACACGATATTATCCTTGCCGATAAAGTGTATGAGGCGTGTTTCGGGGTCTTTCCACCATTTCTCCCAGCTGTCGGGCAGCAGCTCGCGGGTGTTGCTGATGTATCCGATAGGTGCGTCGAACCACACATAGAGCACCTTCCCCTCTGCTCCTTCCACGGGCACGGGGATTCCCCAGTCCAGGTCGCGGCTCACGGCACGGGGTTGCAGCCCCATGTCGAGCCACGATTTGCACTGCCCGTAGACGTTGGAGCGCCATTCCCTATGGTCTTCCAGAATCCATTTCCGCAGCCAGCCCTCATGCTTGTCAAGCGGGAGATACCAGTGGCGGGTTTCCTTCATCACGGGTTGGCTTCCGCTGATGGCGCTTTTCGGGTTGATAAGTTCGGTGGGGCTTAGCGTTGAGCCGCACTTCTCGCATTGGTCACCGTATGCTCCCTCGCTGTGGCAGTGCGGGCATTCGCCGGTGATATAGCGGTCGGCCAGGAAAGTCTTGGCTTCTTCGTCGTAATATTGCATCGAGGTCTTTTCGATGAACCCGCCTTTGTCGTAAAGCTTGCGGAAGAAGTCCGATGCAGTCCGGTGATGTATATCCGAAGTAGTACGCCCGTACACGTCGAACGAAATGCCGAAATCCTCGAACGATTTCCTGATAAGCTCGTGATAACGGTCTACGATGTCTTGCGGTGTGCAGCCTTCCTTTCTGGCACGGATTGTGATAGGCACGCCGTGCTCATCGGAGCCTCCGATAAAAATCACATCCTCATGTTTCAGGCGCAGGTAGCGCACGTATATGTCTGCAGGCACATAAACACCGGCCAGGTGGCCGATATGCACCGGACCGTTGGCGTATGGCAGGGCTGCGGTCACAGTGGTACGTTTGAATCTCTTTTCCATAAATCTATATGGGTATTTCGTTGTATTTATTTCAAAGTTTTGTCGGATGACAGATGCAAAGATAGTGTAAAAAAGCGAGATTCGGCACGAATCTGTGGAATTTCACCTGCCGGCCCTGCTATTCCAGATTCTTTCCCAATTTGCATTCTAATTTTGAGCCAAAACAAATGGGAGTAATTTGAAAATGAAAAAGATTTTTTTGAAGAAAGACGCTGCGGATTCCGTAAGATGGATACGGACTTTCTGCACCATGATGTTAATGGCCGTGGGACTTGCGGCATGCGGTGACGACGAGAAGATTGTGGGGATGAACGAACTGCCTGACATGGCGCAATCGTTCATAGCATACCACTTCCATGGGGTGAGAATCATGTCAATAGTTTATGACAGGGAAGACAGGGAGTACGATGTGACGCTGGTCGACGGCACAGAGATAGAGTTCGACCGCAACGGAAACTGGCTGAGCGTGGACTGCCGTTTCGGAGCGCTGCCCGACGGCATACTGCCGGCCTCCGTCACATCCTGTGTGCAGGAAAAACATCCCGAAGGACACGTACACAGTGTGGAAAAAAAGGTGGGCGGCTACCAGGTGGAAGTCACCGATGCTTCCGGAATGGAATGGGAGATGTACTTCGGGCTGGATGGCACTTTCGTGCGTGAAAACAGGGACATGTAATGAAACCATGTCCGGCAATAATACATGATGAATGCATGTCGGGATAAACCTGTTGTTTGTCCCGATTTTCATTTTGTTCCGTTTAAAACCGGTTATTTATATTTATTAATGTTATATTTGCAGCGTTTTGGACGTAATAAGAGCTATGCAGTAAGCTTGTATATGCAGAACATATACTGTGCATGTGCAATACATGTCCTGTGCCCGCCGGGCACGCATTTCCCGCAGATGTAAGACAGAATACAGCGAAAAGAATCCAGCCATGCCTACAGCCGGAAACGAAACATTGAATACGGCCTCTTCACATGCCGGAAACATGCCTGAGGAAGGAATGCCCTCCATACTGGTGACGGGTGCGAGCGGCTTTATCGGCAGTTTCATCGTGGAGGAAGCATTAAGCCGCGGCTATGCGGTGTGGGCCGGGGTGCGCGCTTCAAGCAGCCGCGCCTACCTGCAGGATGCCCGTATCGGCTTTCTCGAACTGGATTTCACACGCTCCGATGTGCTGCATGCCGCTCTGGCTGCCCACAAGCGGATACATGGCGCTTTCGATTACATAGTGCATTGTGCCGGGGCAACCAAGTGCATGGACAGTGGCGACTTCGAGCGGGTCAACTGTCAGCATACGTGCAGGTTCGTTGAAGCCTTGGAAAAGGCCGGCATGGTGCCGCGCCGGTTTATCTTCATCAGCACGCTGAGCGTATTCGGACCGGTGCATGAGCACGACTATGTACCTATACGCGATACGGACACACCCGCCCCGAATACGGCCTACGGCAGGAGCAAGCTGCGTGCCGAACAATATCTGCAAAGCCTGCCAGACTTTCCCTACGTCATATTACGTCCCACCGGAGTGTACGGCCCCCGTGAACGCGATTACTACCTGATGGCCCGCTCCATAAAACGTCATGTCGATTTTGCTGCCGGTTTCCGTCGGCAGGACCTGACTTTCGTTTACGTGAAAGATGTGGTGCAGGCGGTATTCCTTGCAATAGACTGCGGAGTGGTGCGGCGTGCTTATTTCCTTTCTGATGGACAAGTTTATAACAGCCGGACTTTCTCCGGTTTGATTTGCCGCGAATTGGGCTCCCCTGCCGTACTGAGGGTCAAATGCCCTTTGTGGCTGTTGTGGCTCATGTCATGTGTAGCGGAATGGTGGTCGGCACGCCGTGGAACCACCAGCACTCTGAACCGTGACAAATATAATATAATGAAACAGCGTAACTGGCAATGCGACATATCTCCTGCCATACGCGAGTTGGGATACAAACCGTCGTATGACCTCGAGCATGGCGTGCCCGAAACCATTGGCTGGTATAAAAAAGAAGGATGGCTATAGACATATTCAAGCGGGAAGAAAACCGCAAGGGGCTTTTTGCCATAGAGATTGTATCGCTTATTTACAATCTGCTGACCTCTGTCCTGATACTGCTGCTGTTCAGTGAGATGGACCACCCCTGGCAGATGTTGTGGGACCGTGCCCTGATAGCGGTCATAACGTTGGTGCTCATGTTCCTGTACCGGCTGGCTCCGTGTAAGTTTGCCGCACTGGTGAGGATTGTCGTGCAGATGTCGTTGCTGTCTTACTGGTATCCTGATACGTTTGAGTTCAACCGCATATTCCCGAATCTCGACCATGTGTTCGCTTCGGTCGAACAGTGGATGTTCGGAGGGCAGCCTTCCGTATGGTTCAGTGTGTTGTGTCCGCAGATGTGGCTCAGCGAACTTCTCAATATGGGCTATTTCTTCTACTACCCGATGATGCTGATTGTTGTGTTGTGGTACTTCCTGAACCGTTATGACCTGCTGGAAAAAATATCATTCGTTATCATCACTTCTTTCTTCATATATTATTTCATATATATCTTCGTACCAGTGGCCGGCCCGCAGTTCTATTTCCCCGCCATAGGGGAGGATAATGTGGCGAATGGCGTGTTCCCCTCCATCGGCGACTATTTCCACCACAACCAGGAGCTGTTGCCCAGGTCTGGCTATGGGCAGGGCTTTTTCTACAACCTTGTGGAATATTCGCAACGGGTAGGAGAACGTCCCACGGCAGCTTTCCCCAGTTCGCACGTGGGTATATCTACCATACTTATGATTATGGCGTGGCGCGGCAGCAAGTGGCTGTTTGCCTGTCTGATGCCATTCTATCTGCTTCTGTGCGTGGCAACGGTGTATATACAGGCGCATTATGTGATTGATGCCATTGTAGGCTTCCTCACTGCCTTTGTGCTCTACTGGGGGGTGACCCGGATGTTCAAACGTTGGTTTGCCAGGCCTATGTTTGTGTAGAGGGGTTTTCTTTGAAGACGGGAATGGTTGTCGCAACGTCAGGGGCGCAGCATGGGACTTATCTTGTCGAATATGGCAAACAGCTCGTCACGCGTTTCTGCGCGGAGCATGGCTATGCGCATGTCGCGAAAGTTTGGAATGCCCTTGAATAGTGGGCTGGCAGCCAGGTGGCGGCGTACGTGCAGTATGCCTCTCCTTTCATCCAGCAGGCGTACACTGTCGTTCACCTCACGTCGTAGCACCGCAAGTTTCCATTCGGGGGTAAGCCCCTCCGGCTCAGTGCCGGTCAGCAGGTAGTGTTTTATCTCCCTGAATATCCATGGGCGGCCAAAGCTGGCACGTCCCACCATTATGGCATCCACGCCGTAACGTTCGAAGTATTCGACGGCACGTTGTGGTGAGTTTATGTCTCCGTTGCCTATTATGGGTATATGTATGCGCGGGTTGGCCTTCACCTCTCCTATGAGTGTCCAGTCTGCTTCGCCGGTGTACATCTGCGCACGGGTGCGGCCGTGTATGGTCAGTGCCGCAATCCCGCAGTCCTGCAGTTGCTCTGCCAGGGTGGTTATTATTTTGCTGTCGGCATCCCATCCGAGCCTTGTCTTGACAGTGACCGGCAGGTGCACAGCTTCGGCTACCGCACGTGTTATTGCCAACATCAGCGGTACGTTGCGCAACATCCCGGCTCCGGCTCCCTTGCCGGCCACACGCTTCACCGGGCATCCGAAGTTAAGGTCTATTACGTCGGGGCGTGCTTGCTCCACTATGCGTGCAGCCTGCACCATTGTTTCCACATCACGTCCGTATATCTGCACGGCTACAGGCCGCTCGCTGTCGCTGATGGCAAGTTTGCGTTCTGTCTTGCTGACAGCCCGCACCAATGCGTCGGCAGAGACGAACTCCGTATATACCATGTCTGCCCCAAACTCCTTGCACATCAGGCGGAATGCCGGATCAGTGACATCTTCCATTGGGGCGAGCATTACCGGGCGTTCGCCCAGGTCAATAGAGGCAATCTTCATCGGTTGTGGCGTTTAAAGGTGTAAATTTAGATATAAATCGCGATTATATGTCCGGTGATGCAGAAAAATCAATGCATTCTTCTTCAAAATCGTTATCTTTGTGCGATAAATTTACTTGTAAAAGTGCTTTCAAAGCAACAGTGCTACGTGGCAAAAGAATGGGAATGAACCGGAAAGATTTTGAAATCATGGCTCCCGCAGGTTCGCGCGAGTCATTGGCTGCCGCCATACAGGCTGGGGCTGACTCCATATACTTCGGCATCGGCAACCTTAACATGCGTGCCCGTTCGGCATCCGTGTTCACCATGGACGACCTTAAAGAGATTGCCGCAACATGCAACGCACACGGCATACGAAGCTATCTTACCGTAAATACTATCATATACGACAAAGACATACCGCAGATGCGTGCCATTGTAGATGCCGCGCATGAGGCTGGGATATCTGCCATAATCGCAGCCGACGTAGCGGTGATGGCCTACGCACGCAGTATAGGACAGGAGGTGCATCTCAGTACACAGCTTAACATAAGCAACGTGGAGGCATTGCGCTTCTATTCGCAGTTTGCCGACGTGGTAGTGCTGGCAAGGGAGTTAAACCTGGAGCAGGTAGCCGCAATTTATCGTGCTATAACGGTCGAAAACATATGCGGGCCTTCGGGACAGCCGGTACGCATAGAGATGTTTTGCCACGGGGCGTTGTGCATGGCTGTGAGTGGCAAGTGTTACCTGTCTCTGCAGCAGATGAACAGTTCGGCCAACCGCGGAGCCTGCATGCAAGTGTGCCGCCGCACATACACAGTGCACGACAAGGAAACCGGTGACGAGCTGGACATCGACAACGAATACATAATGTCGCCGAAAGACCTGAAGACAATACATTTCCTTAACAAGATGATTGATGCGGGAGTACGGGTATTCAAGATAGAGGGACGTGCCCGCGGACCGGAATACGTGCGCACCGTTGTAGAGTGCTACAAAGAGGCTGTCGCAGCATATATGGAGGACGGCTTTTCTGACAACCGCGTGGCAGATTGGGACAGACGGTTGGCAACCGTGTTTAACCGCGGCTTCTGGGACGGATATTACCTTGGGCAGAGGTTGGGAGAGTGGACGCACAACTACGGCTCTGCCGCTACGGAGCGGAAAATATACGTGGGCAAAGGTATAAAATATTTTTCCCAGATAGGAGTAGCTGAATTCCTGACAGAAGCTGCGGAGGTAAGAGTGGGGGATAAACTGCTCATTACGGGGCCTACCACTGGCGCGCTTTTCCTTACACTGGATGAGGCAAGAGTAGACCTGAAGCCCGTGGATGTAGTTCACAAAGGAGAACACTTTTCCATGAAGTGTGACAAGATACGTCCCAGCGACAAACTGTACAAGCTGGTCAGTACCGAAGAACTGAAGAAATTCAAAGGGCTGGACAATAAGCCGTCATCAAAATAACTGCAATATAAACAAAGAATATATATGGGAAAATACGTCTATGAACTGCAGATGAAAGTGCGAGACTATGAATGCGACCTGCAAGGCATTGTGAACAATGCAAACTACCAGCACTATTTGGAGCATACACGCCATGAGTTCCTGCTCTCCGTGGGAATGAGTTTCGCCAAGCTGCACGAACAGGGCGTGGATCCGGTCGTGGCACGTATAAAGATGGCCTTCAAAACACCACTGAAGAGTGGGGATGAATTCATCTCAAGACTTTATGTCAAGAAAGAAGGCATAAAGTATGTCTTTTATCAAGATATTTTCCGCAAGTGCGACAATAAGATTGCTCTCAAGGCTGAGGTCGAGACTGTGTGCGTTACCGACGGGCATTTGGGGGAATGCAGCCTTTTTGACGAGGCGTTCGCCCCTTTCCTCAACGGATAAGATACATACCAGAGAGAGCAGAACATGAGTACCGATGAACGTATTTGCAGCATCGCTCTTACGCTTTGTCCCGGCATAGGGCATATAGGAGCCAGGAAGCTGGTTATGGCCTTGGGTTGCGCCAGAACAGTATTCGAACGGCGCAAGGAGTTACCCCGGCTTTTGACCGGTGTGGGTGAGGCGGTGGTGAAGTCGCTCGATTGTCCGGAGGCTTTCCGCCGCGCCGAACGCGAGTTGGAGTTTGTGGAGAAGAACCGCCTGAAATGCTTTATGCTGAATGACCCTTCTTATCCTTCACGTCTGCGACGGTGCGAAGACGCGCCGGTGATACTCTTCCATAAAGGGAATGCGGACTTTAACCGTTTACGTGTGATTTGCATGGTGGGCACGAGGCATGCCACGGAATATGGCAGGCAGTTTTGCGACAACTTCTTGCGCGATTTGTCTGCATTGTGTCCTGACGTGCTTGTAGTCAGCGGGCTGGCATACGGCATAGACATACATGCACACCGCGCGGCCCTGTCGAATGGCATGGATACGGTGGCCATACTTGCGCACGGGTTGGATCGCATTTATCCGCATGTGCATCGTAAAACAGCTGTTGATATGCTTGAACATGGAGGCCTGCTGACTGAGTTCATATCCGGAACGGGACCGGATAAGTACAACTTCGTGGCACGAAACCGTATCGTGGCCGGATTGTCTGACGCTGCCATCATTGTGGAATCGGCACAGAAAGGAGGCTCATTGATTACGGCCGAGCTTGCGGTGGGATACAACCGTGAGTGCTTTGCCGTTCCGGGAAGAGTTACGGATGGATTTTCTGCCGGATGCAATGCCCTGATACGTGATAACAAGGCGGTTTTGCTGCAAACAGCCGAAGACTTCCTGCTGGCCATGAACTGGACACCTGCTGCCCGTCCCGACAAACATGCCGCAGTGCAACGCGAACTTTTCCCCGAACTGTCGGCTGAAGAAGAAAAGCTGGTGCGCATCATGATTGGGCAGGGTGATATGCATATAGATATATTGTCCCTGGAGTCCGGTATGGCGGTAAATCAGGTCAGCGCCCTGCTCTTCGGACTGGAGATGAAGGGGATAATCAAAGTCTCGGCAGGTAGTCGTTACCGTTTGATAAACTAATCTGTGTGTTAGCGGGTGTGCATGTGATGCCCGTCTAAAATGAAATAAGAAGGCGGCGCCATTATGACGCCGCCTTGCTTATATACTGTATTAAGGTTGTCTGCAACCTATTCTTTGGTCTGCTTGTTTCCTCCCCGTTTCATAAGGCTGTATGCTATAGGAGAACCTACGAAGAGAGAGGAGAACGTGCCGATTGCCACACCGATAATCATCGCGAATGAGAAGCTGCGTATGCTCTCGCCGCCAAGGAGGAAGATGATTATCAGAACCATCAGCGTGGATGAACCGGTGAACAACGTACGTGTCAGGGTCGAGTTCAGTGAATCATTGAACAGCTGGTAGTTGTCGCGCTTTGGATACAGGCGCAGGTACTCACGTACACGGTCGAAGATTACGACCTTGTCGTTTATGGAGTAACCGATAGCCGTAAGTATGGCACCGATAAACGTCTGGTCGATTTCCATGGAGAACGGCATGATGCCCCATAACATGGAGTAAACTCCCAATATCAATACGGCATCGAATGCCAATGCAGCTATGGAGCCTATGCTGAACGCCACGTTGCGGAAGCGGAACAGGATATAGAGACCGATAGCCAGCACTGCGAAGATGACCGACCAGATGGCTGCCACGGTAGTATCGTCGGCGATGCTCGGGCCTACCTTCTGCGAACTGATGATAGTTCCTCCTTCCTGGTTGTCACGGTCGATAAACTGCTCCAGGGTCGTCTTCTCGTTCAACAGGGGCTTCAGCAGCTCATACATCTTGGCCTCTATTTCAGAATCTATATTATTGCCCTCTTCGTCAATGCGGTAGTTGGTTGTGATGCGCACAGTCTTTCCATCCGTGCCAATGGCAATGACGCTGACGTTGGCATCTTCCAGCTGGCCTACCATCAGTTCGCGTACCTGCTCCGGCTCGATAGGTTGGTCGAAGCGTACCTGATAATTACGTCCGCCGGTAAAGTCGATGCTCTGGCTGAGTCCGCGTATGCCGAGGAAGCCCACGCATACGAGTATCAAGGCCACAACCGTTGTCATCCAAATCTTGTTGCGTCCCATGAAATCGTAGTGCGTATCCTGCAGGACACCTCTCGACAGTTTCGTCTCGAATGTCAGATGCAGCCATTTGTCCTTCTTCATGAAGTAGTCGTAAACCAGACGCGTCATATATATGGCTGTAAAGAACGAAATGGAGATACCGATTATCAGCGTCGTTGCGAATCCGCGTATGGGGCCTGTACCGAAATAGAACAGTATTATACCGGTAATGATGGACGTAAAGTTGGCGTCGAAGATGGTCCAGAAAGCATTCTTATATCCATCGGTCAGGGCTGTCCTTACTCCCTTTCCGCTACGCAGCTCTTCCTTGGTACGCTCGTATATCAGCACATTGGCATCCACTGCCATACCGATTGAGAGCACCAGACCGGCGATACCCGACATCGTCAAGGCCGCCTGGAAGGAAGTCAGTATGCCGAAGGTGAAGAACATGTTCATCAGCAGGGCACCGTTTGCAACCATACCCGGAATGAACCCGTATACGGAGCACATGTACACCATGAGCATGATGAAGGCCACCAGGCACGAAATGAAGCCTGCCCGTATGGAAGCGGCACCCAGCGACGGTCCTACAATGTCTTCCTGTACGATATGCGCCGGAGCCGGCATCTTACCGGAGCGCAGCACATTGGCCAAGTCCTTCGTCTGCTCTGGGGTAAAGTTGCCTGTGATGACAGAGTTGCCGCCCGTTATTTCATTCTGCACGGTGGGAGCCGAATATACATATCCGTCCAGCACGATGGCTATGGACTTGCCTATATTCTGCCTTGTCAGCTGTGCCCACAGCCGTGCCCCCTCAGTGTTCATGGACATGTTGACACAGGGTTTGCCATGCTGGTCGTAGTCGTCGTTGGCAGTCACTATGACGTTGCCCTCCAGCGGGGCGCGTCCGCTACGTTCTGTCGATTTGATGGCATACAGTTCGAACGTCTGCAACTTTGGGTCGTTTTCTGTCGGAGATACTCCCCACTTCAGTTGCAGGTCGCGCGGCAGTATCGACCTTACTTCCGGCATCTCGAGGTAGCGGTTTACTTGTGCTGTATCTTTATAATGTGAATATCCTACTATTGCTCCCTGATACGGGTTGGGGCTTAGGATGGAAAACAGCGGATGGTCAAGCTTGTATTGCTGTTCCTCCTTTTCCTGCAAGGATTGTGAGGAGGATATCTGTGCCTTCAGCCTGTCGCTGATATTTTCCGTAGCAGTGCCTTCAGTTTGTTGTTCCTCTGCCTCCTGGGTGCTGTCTTGCTCTTCAGACATGGCTTGCGTGGTCAGGATGGTATGCAGCATATTGTCTGCAGACTGCAGGTAAGGCAAGACTTCGTTGGCATTATATGTTTCCCAGAACTCCAGATTGGCGGAACCCTGAAGTAATTTTCTTACACGTTCGGGCTCTTTGATGCCTGGCAGTTCCACCATTATACGTCCCATCTTGTCTTCAAGACTTTGTATATTGGGCTGGACAACGCCGAAGCGGTCGATACGTGTACGCAGCACGTTGTATGAGTTGTCGATTGCCGACTTTATTTCCGCGCGCAACACTTTTTCCACATCCGCGTCTGTCGATTGGGGATTGACTTTATCCCTTAATTGCTGCGTGGCAAACAGTTGTGCGAGTGTTGCGCCCGGCGCCAATCTGTGATATTCTCTTACGAATAGTGTTACTACGTCATCCTGGCTGGTAACTGCTTGTTTGGCAGCATTATTCAGAGCCTGGTTGAAAGCCTCGTCTGTCTTGTTGTCGGCCAGAACCTTGATAACTTCGGGCACGGAAATTTCCAGGACAACGTTCATGCCGCCCTTCAAGTCCAGTCCCAATCCAATCTCCATTTCACGACATTCTTTCAACGTCTTCCACAACCATACCCGTTCGTTCGCCAGCGAGTCGAGGTAATCCTGTTCTACTTGCGCATCACCGTTCGCATAGGCTTTAGCCTTGTTGTCGTAATGGCTTGTCGCAAAAGAAAAGGACAGGTAGTACACGCATATAAGTGTCAGTGCGATAGCAAAGAATCTTACAATACCTTTGTTTTGCATGTTAGTTTTAGTTTATTATGATTACTTATTTAATTGATTTCTACCTTATACAAGGCTGCAAATATAGTTTTTTTTTCACAAAACTTACGTGCCCTCGCCTTTTTTTTACAAGTCCCGCTTTGCGACAATGCACCATATAGGGTAATGGTCCGAGGTTTTTATCGAACGGTCCACCACGCAGGCGTATGTTTTCAACGCTTTGCTTGTCAGTATATTATCGATGCGGAAATAGAATTTGTTCTGGTTGTACGAGATGCCCAGCCCACATCCGGAGGAGACAAAGGCATCATCCAGCCCATGCGAAATTACACGGTGTGCATAAGAAAGCGGAGTATCGTTGAAATCGCCGCATACCAATATGTATGGGTATGGCGACGATGCTATTTTGCGTGCTATGCTGTCTGCCTGTACAGCCCGTATGGCTGAGGCTTCTGCCAGCTTGGAGAGCAATATGCGCAGTCCGTTCTTCACATTGTCCTTTTCGGGGTCACTGAGCATGTTTTCGTAGACTATTTTGTCTTCTTTCGTCAGCTTGTTCGATTCCAGGTGGTTGTTAATAAGAGTGAGAGTATCTTTCTCTATTTCCAGTTCATATATCACCGAACCATTGTATCCGCTTTCATAGGAGATAGTGTTTGCAGACAGGATGGGAAATTTGGAGAAGCAGGCCATGTTGTTGGATTTGCTTTTGCCCAGTGTCGTAATATGGTGGTATGGATATAGTGCCGTCAACTCGCGCTCTACGGTCTTGCGTGAAAGATCGCCCGGTGCGGCGCCTGTCCAGAACTCCTGAAGGCACAGCACGTCGGCATTGCTGTCTTTCAGGTATTCCAGTATAGTGTTTCTGCCTTTGCTGTCTACACTGCCGGATAATCCCATTACATTGTATGACAATACCTTGATGCTTCCGGGCGGGGCCTCCTCCTTCCAGAAGTTTAGGGGGCAATATACCCGCAATTGTGGTGCGCAAAGCAAAAACACGACCGCCGGCAGCAAGGCCGCACGGTAACACCTTACCACCAGCCAGAACAGCAGGAAGCAGAGGTTGATAATCGCAAACACAGGGAATGCCAGCCCCAGGCATGAGAAATACGGATGTTCGTCCGGCCGGACATATTGGCTGTATGCAGAACAGAGTAAGGCTGCGGCAATACATGCGTTGGCCGCCAAGATGAATATTACTACTAAACGCCCCAAATGCCTCATGCCTCAACGTTTACTTGCATCAAACAGGCTTTTCTTCTCATCAGCAGTCAGGCTCCCGTACCCCGATTTCTTCAGTTTGTCGAGTATCCTGTCTATTTCGTCAGACCGGGCTTTCCTGTCGGCATTGTATTCATAGTCTTTCGCGCGGTCTGTGCCGTAGTGTACCTTCATCTTCGGCTTCCGTGGTTTTGGGCGGAATAGCGATGCAAGCCGGTCGAGCGGCCTGTTAATCCATGCGGTGAGGTCTTTCCCCCTGCCCAATGCGGCAGAAAACCATAGGCCGGCCAGTGCGCCGCCAAGATGGGCCACATGCCCGCCGCCATTGTCGGAAGCCATGTACAGCACATCCAGCACGATGACGGCCAGTGCAAGATACTTCAGTTTGATTGTGCCGAAGATAAGAAGGCGTATAGGATAGTCGGGCACATGATAGGCGGCAGCCGCCACTATGGCGAGCACTGCAGCCGATGCCCCCAGCAAAAGCGATGAGTCCACCATGGGCTGGAAGTAGGGGAAGATGTTGTAGACAACCATGTACAGCAGTCCGCCACACACCCCGCCCAGCACATAAAGCCCGCGCAGGTGCTTTGACGAGAAGAAGCGCAGGAATATGTCGCCGAACCAATACAGCCACAGCATGTTGAAAAGCAGGTGCAAGAATCCGGCGTGCATGAACATGTAGGTGAACAGCGACCACGGCTGCACGGCAAAGCGGGTGAACGATGCCGGCAGTTCGAACAGGCCTGACAGGTACACGAATATGTCGTTCCGGCCAAACAGTTGCAGCAGTACCCCCGCCAGGGCAACAACCACAAAAACGGCCACATTGATATAAATCAGCCGTATGCAGATGTTCCCTTTACGGAAAGTATCTTTCAGGTCAGTTAAAATAGTAGCCATTGTTACCCCTGTCTTTCTTTCTCCAATACATTATTAATATAAAGCCGAACAGCATGCCTCCCAGGTGGGCGAAGTGTGCCACGTTGTCGGCCGGGTTGTTGGCAAAGCCTGCCCACAGCTCAATCAGTGCGTAGCCTGTTACGAAATATTTGGCTTTGATGGGCAGCGGCAGCGGGAAGATGAACATGCGCTCGTTGGGGAAAAGCATTCCGAAAGCCAGCAGTATGGCATATACTGCACCCGAGGCGCCGACGGTGGCCGCGTTTATGGTCAGGTTCAATGATGCCAGTGCCGGGTCGATGAAGTTCATGTCCCTGCGCAATATTTCGCCTCCCTCCTTCAGCACGTAAGAGATGCTCTCCGGAGACATGCCGGACTCCAGCGAGAGGAAACGTGCGCCTGTCACCAGCTCCTGTATTATCCCGGCTCCCATGCCGCACACAATGTAGTAGAACAGGAAACGCTTCGGCCCCCATACCTGCTCCAGTATCCGCCCGAATATCCATACGGCAAACATGTTGAAGAACAGGTGCGTCAGGCCTCCATGCATGAACATGTAAGTGATGAGCTGCGCGGCGTTGAAGTGGTCGGACAGGATGAAATGCAGGCCAAGATAGTCGGAGAGGTCAACGCCATAACGTTCCAGCGCAAGCGAGGCGAAAAACATCAGTACGTTGATGATAAGCAGATTCTTCGTTACGGTAGGCATCGGGTTCATAATACATGAGTGTCATCGTTCAAAACGTGGCAAAATTACGAATAAATTCCATACGGCATGCGGCAGATGTGATAAAAACGTCCGGATTTTGCATTACGCATCATGCTGTCCGCGGCAGTGCATTGAAACGGATGTTTCGGCCTGTTGCGCCCGTGCCTGCAACGTATCTCCCGTACCTGCGTCAGATTTGCTTCGCTTCCAACTATATTGGCCGCGTTTTGATAGTATATCACTTTTTTATATTATCTTTGCCCTCTGAGAAATATATTACTGCAAATGAACATAGAGCAAAGACTGGTCGCTGCCGTTGTTAAAGGGCTGAAGACATTGTATGGACAGGATGTGCCGGACGGGCATGTGCAACTGCAAAAAACGAAGAAAGAGTTCGAAGGACACCTCACCCTCGTGGTCTTCCCGTTCTTGCGCATGTCGAAGAAGGGGCCGGAACAGACGGCGCAGGAGCTCGGGGAATACCTGGCGGCCAATGAACCCGCAGTGGCGGCGTTCAACGTCATAAAGGGATTCCTCAACATGACTGTCTCGCAGCAGGCATGGATTGAACTGCTGGACGACATACGTTCAAACCCGCAATACGGACTGAAGCCCGCCACGGAGACCTCCCCGCTGGTGATGATAGAATATTCTTCGCCCAATACCAACAAGCCGCTGCATCTGGGGCACGTGCGCAACAACCTGCTGGGCATGGCTTTGGCAAACATAATAGCAGCCAACGGCAACAGGGTGGTTAAGACCAATATAGTGAACGACCGGGGCATACACATCTGCAAGTCGATGCTGGCCTGGCTGAAGTATGGCAACGGCGAAACACCGGAGTCGAGCGGAAAGAAAGGAGACCACCTTATAGGCGATTACTATGTGGCATTCGACAAACATTATAAGGCCGAGGTGGCCGGACTTATGGAGCAGGGCATGAGCAAGGAAGAGGCCGAAGCCGCATCGCCGCTCATGAAGGAAGCCCGCGAGATGCTGGTCAAGTGGGAAGCCGGAGACAGTGAGGTGCGCTCTCTCTGGAAGAAGATGAACGACTGGGTATATGCGGGCTTCGACGAGACATACCGCATGATGGGAGTGACATTCGACAAAATATACTATGAGTCAGAAACCTACCTCGCCGGCAAGAAGAAGGTGCTCGAAGGATTGGATAAAGGCATCTTTTACCGTAAGGACGACGGCTCCGTATGGGCCGACCTTACCGGTGAGGGGCTTGACAATAAACTGCTGCTGCGTGCCGACGGCACTTCTGTTTACATGACACAGGATATCGGTACGGCTGAACAGCGCTTCTCCGACTATCCCATCGACAGGATGATATACGTGGTCGGCAACGAGCAGAACTACCACTTCCAGGTGTTGTCCATACTGCTTGACCGACTGGGCTTCGAGTGGGGCAAAGGCCTTGTGCACTTCTCGTATGGCATGGTGGAACTGCCGGAAGGCAAGATGAAAAGCCGCGAAGGCACCGTGGTGGATGCCGACGACCTGATAGCCGAGATGATAGCCACTGCACGCGAGACCAGCGGAGATCTGGGCAAGCTTGAAGGTCTTACGCAGGATGAGGCCGAAGAAATAGCACGTATCGTGGGACTGGGTGCTTTGAAGTATTTCATCCTGAAAGTTGATGCCCGCAAGAATATGACCTTCAACCCGAAGGAGTCTATCGACTTCAACGGTAATACCGGGCCTTTCATACAATATACGTATGCCCGCATACGGTCGGTGCTGAGAAAAGCTGAAGAGGCCGGCATCGCTCTGCCGGTAACCCTGGATGCAGGGGTCAGGCTCAATGGTAAGGAAGAAAATCTCATACAGATGGTTGCCGACTTTGCTGCCATAGTGGAACAGGCCGGCAAGGACTACAGCCCGTCTCTCATAGCCAACTACTGCTATGACCTTGTGAAGGAATATAACCAGTTCTACCATGACTACAGCATCCTGCGGGAGAAAGACGAGGCCGTAAGAAGCCTGAGGCTGGTGCTGTCGCAGGAGGTGGGCAAGATTATCCGGCTGGGCATGGGACTGCTGGGCATCGAAGTCCCGGAACGTATGTAGAGCCGCATATCGCATAGCTATCTTTAATTTGCAGACGGAATATGGAACACCCGCTTTCACAATTTATCTATTGCCCCAAGTGTGGTTCGCCGCGCTTCGGTGTGCATAATGTCAAGTCGAAAGAATGTGCCGATTGCGGGTTCGTGTACTATTTCAATCCGTCGTCGTCCACCGTGGCGCTCATTCTTAACGAACGAGAGGAACTGCTGGTATGCCGCAGAGCCAAGGAGCCGGCAAAAGGCACGCTCGACTTGCCCGGAGGCTTCATCGATATGTATGAGACCGGAGAGGAAGGAGTGATGCGCGAAGTGAAAGAAGAAACAGGCATGGATGTAATCCGCGCAGAATATTTATTCTCGTTGCCAAACCTGTATGTGTATTCCGGATTCACGGTGCATACGTTGGATATGTTCTTCCGTTGCCTGGTGACCGATACGCGGCATTACCGTGCCATGGATGATGCTGCCGACCTGAGGTTCATCCCTATGGAGAAGATACGCATAGAAGACTTTGGCCTGGAATCCGTACGCAGGGGATTAGGTATTTTCCTTAAAAGAACAGGAGAACGTCCCGACGGAAATATCATACCGTGACTGTCAGCGTCCCGGTCAAACGGCATGGTCTTCACATGGCAAACGCAGACATGGATAATGACCCAGCAAAACAAGTGACAATACGCAAATACAATGAAATACAAGAAATGCAAGATAATGGCAGCCGTGCTTTGCTGCATCCCGATGCTTGCTGCTGCGCAGACGGGAGGGGGAAATGCTACACTTCAGGAACTGTATCGTGAAGGGCAGGCTCTGTTCAAACAAAAAGCCTATTCGGCGGCGGTTGCTCCTCTTGAGGCTTTCCTACGACAGGCTGCAGCGGAGTACAGTTCTCCCTGTTACGACGGACAGTGCCAGGAGGCGTCCTATATGCTGGCTTGCGCGGCATACGAATTGGATTACTCCATGCGTATTGCCACTCTGCGCAAATTCCTGCAGGAGCATCCCGATACGCCCCATGCCAATCGCGTACAGTCGCTTATCGCCTCGGCATACTTTTATGAAGAGGATTATGAGGCAGCACTTGAAGCATTTGCCGGTACACGCCCCGAACTCCTTGATAAGGACGAATGCGATGATATGACCTATCGGCTTGCTGTATGCCACTTGCAGACCGGTAACCTCCAAGAGGCTGCAATATGGTTTGAGACGCTGCGCAGCGTGAGTTCCCGTTATGCCGGCGACTGCGTATATTACATATCTTACATACGATATACCCAACGGCGGAATGATGAAGCGTTGGAAGGCTTCCTTTCCTTGCAGGGCAACAGCAAATATGCCCGCCTTGTGCCGTATTACATAGCCGAGGTCTATCTGGCCAAGAACCAGCCAGACAAGGCTGAAGCTGTAGCAGAGAGGTTCCTGTCTGCTTATCCCGGCGATGAGCGTGCAGCCGAGATGTACCGGGTGTTGGGTACCGCACAATACCGTTTCGGTAAGTATCGGGAGGCTATGGATTCTTTCGGGCGTTATTTTGATGATGCAGACGGAGGACGGCGTGACGCTTATTATATGTTGGGCATGTCATGTTATGAATGCGGTGCATACGGCAGGGCAGTAGCATCGTTGGCCGAGGCAACAGGAGAGAATGACGCCCTGGCACAGAATGCCTACCTGCACATGGGGCTCTCCTATCTGCAGCTGGCGGATAAAACCAATGCCCGTATGGCGTTCGAACAGGCGGCGGCATCTGATGCCGACCCTGAACTGAAAGAGCAGGCTGCCTACAATTACGCCTTGTGCATACACGACACCTCGTATTCGGCTTTCGGTGAATCTGTCAATGTGTTTGAACGATTCCTCAACGACTATCCGCAGTCTCCTTATGCAGACAAAGTAAGCGATTATCTTATAGATGTATATATGAGCACGCGCAGCTATGAGGCGGCTCTGAATTCTATAGAACGTATCAAACAGCCTACAGCCCCTATACTCATGGCCAAGGGCAGGATACTGTTCCAACTGGGTATTCAGGCCTTTGCCAACACCGACTTTGAAGAGGCGGCAGATTATTTCCGTAATGCGGAACGGTTGGCCGCGACGTTAGGAACGGGGGGTAACGAGCTACGCGGCAATGCATTGTACTGGGAAGGTGAGACACAATACCGCCTGGGCAATATGCAGCGTGCTGCCGCCTGTTTTGACAGTTACTTGTCTGCACATGCGGATGATAAGGCAGGGATGGCACACTATAATCTTGGATACATTGCCTTTCACCGGCAGGACTACATCTCGGCCGGAAGCCATTTTGCCGGATATATACGTCTGCAAAGAGACGGTACAGAGGATAAAACAGTTCTTGCCGATGCATATAACCGCTTGGGTGACTGCAATATGAACGTCCGCCGCTTCGATGAGGCACGCAGGTATTATGCTGCTGCCGGACAACTTGGTACTTCCGTAGGAGATTATTCTTATTATCAGTTGGCATTGGTGGCGGGGGTGCAGAAAGACTATAACGGCAAAGTAGCCTTGCTGGACAGTCTGGCCCTGATGTATCCGTCTTCGCCCTACAATATAGATGCCCTGTACGAAAAGGGACGTTCGTACGTGCAGGAAAACAACAGTGCGCAGGCTGTCGTCACGTTCCGCGAGCTGTTGGACAAATACCCGGAAAGTCCGTTGAGCCGCAAGGCGGCCGCTGAGATAGGTCTGATATATTACCGTGACAACCACTACGACCGTGCCATAGAGGTCTACAGGTATGTAGCCACGCAATATCCCGGCAGCGAGGAGGCAAGGCTTGCCTTGCGCGACTTGAAATCCATCTATGTGGAAACCAACCGGGTGGATGAGTTTGCCGAGCTGGTCGGACAGATTCCTGGAGGTACAAGCTTCGAGCCGAGCGAACAAGACTCGCTGACTTACATCGCCGCCGAGAAGGTTTATATCAGGGGGGATATTGATACGGCCAAGAGCAGCTTCGTGCGCTACCTGCAAAGTTATCCCGACGGTGCCTTCATGCTGAATGCGCACTATTACCTTGCCCTGATAGCCGACAAGCAACAGGATGGCGACGGCGTATTGGAGCATTCCGGCAGGTTGTTGGAGTATCCGGACAATCCTTATTCGGAAGAGGCATCGCTGCTGCATGGAGTAGTGCTGTTCAACCGTCAGCAATATGCAGAAGCCATGACTGACTACAAGCGGTTGCATGCCAAAGCCGCTACCGCTTCCCGGCGACAGACAGGAGCCCTTGGGGTGTTGCGCTGTGCCGCATTGCTGGGCGACCATGTGGAAACCATAAACGCCGCCACCGCATTGCTGTCCGAAAGCAACTTGTCGCCTGAGCTGCAAAACGAGGCGTTCTATTATCGTGCCAAGGCTTATCTCGCACAGAATGTCCCGCAGAAGGCCGGGGAAGACCTTGCGAAAATAGCAGGTGATACGCGTACACGCTACGGCGCGGAAGCCAAGTACCTCCTGGCACAGCAGTTGTACGATGCCGGAGATTATGCCGGGGCGGAAAAGGAAGTGCTCGACTTCATAGAACAAAGCACGCCGCATGCCTATTGGCTGGCACGCAGCTTCGTGTTGCTGTCAGATGTATATGTGGCTATGGATAAGAAGCTCGATGCCCGCCAATACCTGTTAAGCCTGCAACAGAATTATAGGGAGGACGACGATATCCAGCTGATGATACTCGAACGCTTGGAAAGGCTGAAATGACATCCGGACGGAACATATCGCAGGCTTGCCTGCAACACGTTCCGCGCGGGGCTGAAACAGATGCTGCAAAAGGCTCGGACGCATACTAAGATAAATACAATTTGCATGGACATGAAGATAAACATACGATACGCGCTGCTGGCACTGATGGCATCACCTGCAGTCATGCAGGCTCAGACGCAACAGCCGGACACTACACTGAACAGAACGGTGGTTGTGGAGCAGGAATATACTCCAAACATACGTGATGCCCGAAAGGTGAACGTACTGCCACAGGTTGAACCACCGACGGTTACTCCGAAAGATGTGGTCTATGATACCGACCAGCATCCGGTCGGGCTCGTTCCAGCCGACAACATGCAGGCATATACCGGCAAGGAAGAGGCTGACAAAGCCACGTGGGGGTATTTGCGTGCGGGATACGGCAACTACGGCAATCTGGATGCACGCGCCGGCTACCGCTTCAGACTGTCGGACAGCGACCGCTTGGGCATAACCTTCGGCATGGACGGGATGGATGGTACTCTGGACATGGCGGACGGAGATGGCGAATGGGAGGCGTTCTTTTACCGCACAAGGGCTGCCGTTGACTATACGCATTCTTTCAGAACTGTGGATTTGGACGTAGCGGGGCATTTCGGGCTTAGCAATTTCAGGCAACTGCCGGAGACAGAATACGGCAAACAGAAGTTCACTTCCGGCGACGTGCATGTGGGGGCTGCATCAACGGGCGGAGATTTGCCGCTGCAATTCCGTGCCGAAACCAATCTGATGCTTTACCGGAGGCAACATGGCTTGGATTTCGATGAGGCCAAAGAGGTGGCCGTGCATACCAGTGCGGACGTATGGGGCTATATCGACGATGTTCAGGCCGTGGGGATAAACTTCGGCATGGACAATATGGTATACCGTGACAACGGGTATGAGAATTATACGGCTATCGGCCTGAACCCTTATTATACTTATGATGACGGACGGTGGAAGATGCGCCTGGGGGCACACGTGAACCCTTCGCTCGGCTTCGGGAAAAAGTTTTATGCATCGCCTGACGTAGACATACAATATGCCTTACCGGCACGTACGGTACTCTACATGCAGGCAAAGGGAGGAAAACTGCTGAACGGATTCCGGAGACTGGAGCTCATCAGCCCGTATGCCGACCCGTCCGGACAGCCTGACGCCACATACGAACAGCTCAATGCTGCGATAGGTATCAAGGCAGGCACTCTGTCCGGTTTCCACATTCATGTGTACGGAGGGTATCAAGTGCTGAAGAATGACCTTTATTTCACCGAGGACAGCGGTAGCGGCCTGCTCTTTGAGGCGTGGGATACGGAGAACTTTTATGCCGGCATCGAACTGCAATACGATTACAGGGGTATCTTCTCGTTCAGCGGTTCGGGCATATACCGCAACTGGTCGGCCGGCAACGGCGGTAAGGCTGCCGGAGTGCTGGACTTCAAGCCGGCTTTCGAGGGTAATGTTGAAATGGCAGTCCGTCCGATCAATCCCCTGAGGATATATGTGGGTTATCGCAATACTACGCGTACCGAAGTGGACGGTGAAAGCATGGAGCCTGTAAACGACCTGTATCTGGGTGCCGGCTACGACCTGTTCAAGGACTTGGCTCTGTATGCCCGTATGAATAATATTATGAATAAAAAATATCTCAACAATTGGTTCTGCCCTGCGGAAGGCATCAATTTTATGGTCGGTGCAAGCTTCCGCTTCTGACTGTGGCAGAGGCTGTAAGTCCTGCACACTTTTTCGCTAAAAAAACATCCCGATATAAGTTGCATAGCTTTTTTTTTCTACATTTGCCGCAAATTTGGCGGCGGATGTTGCCCAAAAGAAAAAACTATGGAAAGAAATCTTGTCATCGTAGAGTCTCCTGCAAAAGCTAAGACAATAGAGAAGTTTTTGGGAAAAGGCTTTAAGGTTCTGTCCAGTTACGGACATATACGCGATCTTAAGGAAAAGTCGTTCAGCATAGATATCGAAAACAATTTCGAGCCGCATTACGAGATCCCTGCGGAGAAGAAAGCCCTCGTAAACCAATTGAAAGAAGAAGCGCAGGGCGCGGACACCGTGTGGCTGGCTTCCGATGAAGACCGCGAGGGGGAAGCCATCGCATGGCATCTGTACGAAGTGCTGGGACTGACTCCGGAGCATACCAGGCGGATTGTATTCCATGAGATAACAAAAAACGCCATACTGAATGCCATAGAGCATCCGCGTGACATTGACCGCAACCTGGTGGATGCCCAGCAGGCACGCCGTGTGCTTGACCGCATAGTGGGCTTCGAACTGTCGCCCGTATTGTGGCGCAAAGTACGTCCCTCGCTCTCTGCCGGAAGGGTGCAGTCGGTTGCTGTGCGGCTCATAGTGGAACGTGAGCGCGAGATTACATCTTTCAGGAGCGAGGCGGCTTATCGTGTGACGGCGGCTTTTGCCGTACCCGAACCGGACGGGAAAACTGCCGGAATGAAGGCGGAATTGCCACGCCGCATCAAGACCAGAGAGGAGGCCGAGGCATTTCTTGAGACATGCAAGACTGCTGCTTTCAGCATAAGCGACATCAATACACGTCCGCTGAAGAAAAGCCCTTCGGCACCCTTCACAACTTCCACGCTGCAACAGGAGGCAGCCCGCAAGTTGGGCTTTACCGTGGCGCAGACCATGATGATTGCGCAACGCCTGTATGAATCGGGAAAGATTACATATATGCGTACCGATTCGGTCAACTTGTCTGAATTTGCCATCAACGGATGCCGCGAAACCATAACAAAGCATTTGGGTGAGCGGTATGTGCAACCAAGGCATTTCTCGAACAGAACCAAGGGGGCACAGGAGGCGCACGAAGCCATACGTCCCACGGACATGAATGCCAGGAAGATTGACGGGACGATGCAGGAGAAAAGGCTGTACGACCTGGTGTGGAAACGCACCATAGCTTCGCAGATGGCTGACGCTGAACTGGAGAAGACAACAGTAACCATAGACATGAGCAACTCGGCAGACACGTTCACCGCTACGGGGGAGGTAGTGAAGTTTGACGGCTTCCTGCGTATATACCGGGAGTCTGGCGACGAGGATGTGGAACTTGCAGAAAACGGAGCGGGACTGCTGCCGCCGCTTGAAGTGGGACTGGTATTGCAAAACGAAAACATTACCGCCACCGAACGTTTCACGCAACACCCGCCGCGATACACTGAGGCGAGCCTCGTGCGGAAACTGGAGGAGCTGGGCATAGGAAGGCCGTCAACGTACGCTCCAACGATTTCGACCATACAGCAGCGCGAATATGTGGTTAAGGATGACAAACAGGGGAAGGAACGTAAATACAATGTGCTGTCCCTGCAGGGTGGGGAAATCAAAGAAGAGGTTCTGACAGAAATAACGGGGGCGGAGAAGTCAAAACTGCTGCCTACGGATACCGGTACGGTGGTGAACGACTTCCTGACGGAATATTTTCCCGATATACTCGATTATAATTTCACTGCCACGGTAGAAAAGCAATTTGACGAGATTGCGGAAGGCGAAAAACAATGGATTGGCGTGTTGAAGACATTCTACGACAAGTTCCACCCATCTGTGGTAAATACACTCGCCACAAAGAATGCTCGCAAAGCGGGTGAACGGGTCTTGGGCATCGATCCTGCCACCAACAGGCAGGTGTCTGTCAAGATAGGACGTTTCGGCCCGATGGTGCAGATAGGAGTGGCCGGTGAGGACGAGAAGCCTCGCTTTGCCCAACTGAAGAGGGGCATGTCTATCGAGACCATTACGTTGGAGGAGGCTCTTAATCTTTTCAAATTGCCGCGTACTCTCGGAGAAAACGAGAACGGGAAAATCATTGTTGGAGCCGGGAAATTCGGGCCTTATGTGCATGGCGACGGCATGTACGTTGCCCTGCCAAAGGAAATGGACCCGATGACCGTCACACTGGAAGATGCCTTGCAGTTGCTGGAAGACAAGAAGCAGGCGGAGGCAAAGCGGCATATCAAGAAGTTTGATGAAGAACCCGGCCTGGAGATAATGAACGGCAGGTACGGCCCGTATATATCATACAACGGGAGCAATTACAAGATTCCGGAGAATATAGATCCTGAATATCTGAGCCTGGCTTCGTGCATGGAACTGATAAAGCTGCAGGAAGATAAAGTGTCGATACGCAAGAAACGGAGGACGGCAAAAAGCACCGGCACCTCTTCGTCGGGAACGAAAAAAGGAGGTAAAAAGCTCTCGGCAAATAACAGTAAGGCATGAGGCCTGTACTGGCGATTCATGGCAGGTAAGGACTTTACAGACGGCAGCATGCCGGCTGACAGGACGGTTGGAAAGACGGCAACTGTAATCATGCGCTGGCTCAAATCGTTCGTAGAACTGTTCTTCCCACGGCAATGCGTGGTATGCGGTGCAATACTGCATGATGGAGAGGAGGTCTTGTGTCTTGGATGCAACATCGGAATGCCACGCACGGACTACCATTTGCAGGCGGACAATCTCGTTGAGCGTTCTCTTTGGGGCAAGGTACCTCTGCAACGGGCTACTTCATATATCTATTACCGGAAAGGGGACGAATACAGGCGCATACTGCATCTGCTTAAGTACGAAGGACGCAACGATGTGGGCGAGACTATGGGACGCTTCATTGCCACAGATTTGTTGCGCTATGGATTCTTTGATGGGGTAGACATTATCGTACCTGTTCCCTTGCATCCTGACAAACTGAAGTCGCGTGGTTACAATCAAAGCGAATGCATCGCCAAAGGCATATCTTCTGTTGTGAGCATACCTGTAGACACCGTTTCGCTGCTGAGGCAGAAGTCGAACGAGACTCAGACACGTAAATCGGCTTTCGGACGTTGGGAGAATGTGGAGGGCATATTCAAGCTTCACTCTGCCGGTGCATTTGCAGGGAAACATATATTGCTGGTAGACGATGTGCTGACCACGGGAGCTACGATAACGGCCTGTGCGGATGCTCTCGCCGGAGTGGAGAATGTGCGTATCAGTGTGCTGACATTGGCGGTGGCGGAGTGAGCAGCATGCCTATCCGGCATTGCCTTATCTATTTAAGCGTGCCATAAGTAGGATTTTTCGCTAAGACTTCTTAACTTTGCGGCATTAACAATACAATCGCAAGCGCGTTTTTATGGACTTATCCGAATTCAACCACATCTTGACACAGACGGTAAACGAGTTGTCGGAGAGCGAATCATACAAAGGGATGTACCATCGTCATACAGACAGCATCCCCCTGCCATCAGCGCAAATCTTGCACGATATCGTGGAGCTGACGCGCGCCATCATTTTCCCGGGATATTTCGGACATTCAACGGTCAACAGCCTTACGATGCCTTACCACATAGGCGTGGAGGTGGAAAGGTTGTACGGACTGCTAAGCGGACAAATCCTTGCCGGCCTGTGCTTCGGCAACGAGGTTGAAGAATACCGCTGCCCCGACAGCAGGCACGATGAGGCAGAACGGCTCGCAGCCTCATTCGCAGCATATCTGCCGCAGATGAGACGCACGCTTGCCACCGACGTGGAAGCTGCATATAATGGAGACCCGGCAGCAAAAAGCTTAGGGGAGGTGATATGCTGCTATCCTGCCATACGGGCTATATGCAATTATCGCATAGCACACAAGCTGCTGACGTTGGGTGTGCCGCTTATACCGCGCATCATTACCGAAATGGCCCACAGTGAGACTGGAATAGACATACATCCCGGAGCGCAAATAGGGCGATATTTCACAATAGACCACGGTACAGGGGTGGTGATAGGTGAGACGTGCATAATAGGCGATAATGTAAAACTTTACCAAGGGGTAACACTCGGGGCAAAGAGCTTTCCATTGGATTGCAACGGCAAGCCTATCAAAGGCATACCGCGTCATCCTATACTCGAAGACGATGTGATAGTTTACTCTAACGCCACTATACTCGGCCGTATCACCATAGGGCGCGGAGCAGTAGTGGGGGGCAACATATGGGTAACCGAAAATGTGCCTGCAGGAGCCAAGATAACACAGAATAAACGCCCGCTGCTCTGACTGCAGGATGCAAAACCGGAATAACAAGAAATCTATAATACTTTTTATGGAAGAAAGCTTTGAAATGATAGCCAAAACCTTTCAGGGACTGGAAGAGGTGCTGGCTGGAGAATTGAGTGTACTTGGAGCAAACGATATCCGGATAGGTAACCGCATGGTATCGTTTACCGGCAATAAGGAAATGCTGTATCGTGCAAACTTCTGCCTGCGTACAGCACTGCGGATACTAAAGCCAATAAAACACTTCAGTGCCAATAATCCTGATGAAGTGTATGAAGCCGTGAAGAACATACATTGGGAATGTTATTTAGATACGGGCAAGACATTTGCTGTGGATGCTACTGTGTATAGTGAAGAGTTTCGCCATTCCAAGTTTGTGTCATATCGCGTAAAGGATGCCATTGCCGATTATTTCCGTGAGAAGACAGGCAAAAGGCCGAGTGTGCGCATCAACAATCCGGATATGCTGCTTAACATACATATATCACATACCGACTGTACCTTGTCGCTCGATTCTTCCGGCGAGTCGTTGCACCGCCGCGGCTATCGGCAAGAAGCTGTAGATGCACCACTGAACGAAGTGCTGGCCGCAGGTATGATTCTTCTGGCCGGATGGCATGGGGAATGTGACCTGATAGACCCAATGTGCGGTTCGGGTACCATTCCCATAGAGGCGGCACTCATAGCACGCAACATTTCGCCGGGGCTGTTCCGCAAGGAATTTGCATTCGAAAGGTGGCCTGATTTTGATGCCGCCCTGTTGGATGCCATCTACAACGATGATAGCCATGAACGCACGTTCGAACACAAAATATACGCCTATGACAACAACCGGCAGGCATGTGAGATAGCTGCGCGCAACATCAAGGCCGCAGGTATGAGCAAGGATGTGGTGCTGAAACTGCAGCCTTTCGAACAATTTGTACAGCCGGCAGAGAAATCTGTCATAATAACTAATCCACCTTATGGCGAACGGATGAATACCGACAATCTGTTGGAACTGTATGCCATGATAGGTGAACGACTGAAACACGCCTTTATCGGTAATACGGCTTGGATAATATCATACCGCGAAGAATGTTTTGACCAGATAGGATTGAAAGCGGGCCTCCGCATCCCCCTATATAACGGTGCGCTGGAATGCGAGTTCCGTAAATACGAATTGTTCAAGGGAAAGTATAAGGATTTCAAGGAAGAAAATGGAGAGACCGATAATCCTGAAACCGATGACCAGCTGCATACATACCAGAAGCGGAGCGTAGATGGCAGCGAATATAATAGGTACCATCGTGACAGGAATAAGGCTGGATACAGCGAAAGAACGTACTACCGCCAGAAGGAAGGGTATGAACGAAACTCGCACAACAGTGAAGGCCGGCGTTACCGCATGGAGGACGAGAGAAAGAACAGCAGAAATGGGGAAGGCCGCCGATGGAACACTACGGAACCGTATCCTGAAAGGAAACGGAGAGAAATGAGGGAGCAGCAGTTGCATAATATGGGAAATCCGGATATGCCGGATGCGTAAGGAGATGAAAAACATAAACGATAATAAAAACAATATATTATACAACATTCATGAAGAAAATGATACGAGGATTGATGGTTTGCCTATTGACCTTTTCCTGCATGACCAATAATGATGCTATGGCTCAACAGTATGCTGACGGACAACAGAAACGCCTACCTACACTGGAAGACCTGATACCGGGAGGAGAAACATACCGTTTTACCGAAGACTTGTATGGCGTACAGTGGTGGGGCGATATCTGCATAAAGCCCGGTATTGATTCTCTTTATTCCGTTAATCCGAGAAATGGTAAACAGGAACTGATTACCACCAGGGATGAGGTGAACAGGGTTCTCGGTGCGTATGATAAGAGTGAAGGTGACAGAACTGACAAAGCCCAGAACAGCGGAATCAGACATTTTTATAATATCGAGTTCCCCTGGCCGGATAAGCCCTACATGCTCATAAAGGAGACAAAGGGGTATATGGTGTATGACTTTGAAAAGGGGGAACTGCTGGAGGTTTACACGCATGCCGCAGAACATGGAGGAGCAAATATAGACTTCAGTCCGCAGGGGAGACACATGGCTTATACGGTGGGGAATAATCTGTACGTGGACGACAACCAGGTGACAGATGAACCGGACGGGATACTGTGCGGGCAGTCGGTACATCGCAACGAATTCGGCATCACAAAGGGAACCTTCTGGAGCCCGAAGGGTACGCTGCTCGCGTTTTATCGCATGGACGAAACAATGGTTACACAGTACCCGTTGGTTGATGTTACTGCACGCGTTGGAAGGACGGATAATATACGTTATCCAATGGCCGGCATGACAAGCCATAAAGTGCAAATAGGTATCTACAATCCGCAGACTGGAGAGACAATCTATCTTGATACGGGGGATCCTACAGACCGCTACTTCACTAATATAGCATGGAGTCCGGACGAGAAGAGCCTTTATCTGATAGAGCTGAACCGTGAACAGAATCATTCCAAACTATGCCGGTATGATGCAGCTACGGGCAAGCCGGAGGAACTTCTCATTGAGGAGAAACATTCCAAATATGTGGAGCCTCAGCAACCGGTTGTCTTCCTGCCATGGGATGAGACTATGTTCATTTACCAAAGCCAGTGTTCAGGATATAACCATTTGTACATATACGGTACGGAAGCGGACAAAACAGAAACGCAGCAACAACAGTCTGACGGCAGTACATTGATAAACCACACACCACAGCTTAAGCAACTGACACAGGGTGACTGGCTCGTACAACGGGTGCTTGGTTTCAATGCCAAGAAGAAAGAGATATTCTTTACCGCCACCAGGGAATCGCCGTTGCAAAGCAATATATATAAGGTGAGCGTAAAGACCGGTGAGATAACGCTCCTGGACAATGGAACTGGTGTGCACAGCCCCTCCCTGTCTGTGTCGGGCACATATATCTTGGACAAGTGGTCTTCACCACAAATGCCGCGTGCTATAGACCTGTTGGCCGCCGGTGACGGGAAACAGACGGCACGACTGCTGACTGCATGCGACCCTTTCGATGGACTGGTAATGCCTTCGGTGGAAGTCGGTACAATAAAGGCGGCTGATGGAACCACTGACCTGTATTGGCGGATGCTGAAACCTGCAGGATTCGATCCGGCAAAAAAGTATCCTGTCATAGTATATGTCTATGGTGGACCGCATGCTCAGATGATAATAGGCAACTGGATGTACGCTGCACGGGGCTGGGATCTTTATATGGCCAACCGTGGATACATCATGTTTACACTGGACAACCGGGGCAGTGCCAACCGTGGGTTTGAGTTCGAAAATTGCACGTTCCGGCATCTCGGCGTAGAGGAAGGCAAGGATCAGGCTTTGGGCGTAGACTTCCTAAAGAGCCTGCCGTATGTGGATACCTCGCGTATAGGCATACATGGCTGGAGCTTTGGCGGATACATGACGACGGCACAAATGTTGCGCTATCCGGATTTGTATAAAGTGGGAGTAGCGGGAGGCCCTGTCATCGACTGGAAATATTATGAGGTGATGTATGGCGAACGCTATATGGATACACCGCAGGATAACCCCGTCGGCTACCAGCAGACCGACCTTAAACAGTTTGCACACAAACTGGAAGGACATCTGCTTATCATACACGATGACCATGATGACACTTGTGTGCCGCAACATACGTTATCATTCATCAAGGCATGCGTGGATGCACGTACATACCCCGACTTGTTCATATACCCATGCCATAAGCACAATGTGTCAGGACGCGACCGTGTACACCTGCACGAAAAGATAACGAGGTATTTCGACGATAATCTTTGAACGGAGGCAATTTTTAAATACCATATAGAAATGAATATCATGATTTTAGGCTCGGGCGGACGGGAGCACGCCCTGGCATGGAAAATAGCCCAAAGTCCGCGTACGGACAAATTGTACATAGCACCGGGTAATGCAGGTACAAGCGCTGTGGGCAAGAATGTGGCTATCAGCCCAACAGACTTGGAGGCAGTAAAGGCTTTCGCGCTTCAGAATGATGTAGACATGATTGTCGTAGGCCCCGAAGACCCGTTGGTGAAGGGCATAGCAGACTGCTTCGCTGAAGACCCGCAGACAGCCGGCATCGCTGTCATCGGGCCGTGTAAGGCCGGGGCACGTCTCGAGGGAAGCAAAGATTTTGCCAAAGAGTTCATGCAACGGCACGGAATACCAACAGCACGCCACATGACCGTATCGGCAGACAACTACAGCGAAGGGGAGGCTTTTCTCCGGTCGCTGCATGCACCATACGTGTTGAAAGCCGACGGGCTGTGTGCAGGAAAAGGGGTACTCATAGTGCCGACATTGGATGAGGCGCAGCAGAAACTATATGAAATGTTGCATGGCATGTTCGGGCAGGCCGGCGAAAAAGTGGTAATAGAGGAATACCTTGACGGGACGGAATGTTCCGTGTTCGTGCTGACAGACGGCATGCACTACCAGGTGTTGCCTGTGGCCAAAGATTATAAACGCATAGGTGAAGGTGATACCGGACCCAATACGGGAGGAATGGGCAGTGTGACACCGGTACCTTTTGCAGATGAGGCCTTCATGGAGAAGGTTCGCCAACGCATCATCGTTCCTACCGTGCAGGGCTTGAATGAAGAAGGCATTACATACAAAGGCTTTATCTTCCTGGGGCTGATTAACGTAGGAGGGGAGCCTATGGTGATAGAATACAATGCGCGAATGGGTGACCCGGAGACTGAAAGTGTAATGCTTCGCCTGCAGAGCGACCTCGTGGAGCTGCTTGAGGCAATACGCGACGGTGACCTTGACAACCATCCTCTCACCGTTGACCCGCGTGCGGCGGCATGCGTCATGCTGACAAGCGGCGGATATCCCGGCCATTACGAGAAAGGTAAACCCATGATAGGGTTGCAGGAGGCTGCCGAAGAGACAGGATGCATACTGTTCCATGCAGGTACGGCCGTGAAAGACGGGCAGACTGTGACCAACGGGGGGCGTGTCATTGCTGCCTGCTCGTATGGGCAGACGCGGCAAGAGGCCTTGCAGGCATGTTACCGTGCTGCCGGCATCATTGACTTCGACGGGAAGTATTACCGCCGTGACATAGGCCACGACTTGTAAAGGGAACGTTTCGGCTGTTGTACCGCTATGAAGGGAAGACGATTCCAAAGGCGCGTCATCACTGCGCACTACACGCTGCCCATATCGGTGGCGCTGGCAGTTGCATTGTGGATGTTAGCGGGTTGGATTTCGCCTTATGATGACGGCGCGGCGGGGCAGGTTATGCCATGGGAGTGGCCGTCCGGCCTGTTGATGCCGTGGGTGAGCCGCATATCGGGGTTATCTGTACACTTGCTCACAGGGCTGCTGCTGATAGCCCTGAACAACATGTTCGGCCTGATACGCCTGCGCGCTTCGATACAGACAACCATATACTTCCTGCTGATTGCGGCCTGTCCTTTATTGCACGGGTTGCAGGAGGGACAGGCTGCCGCTATAGCCATAGTAGCATCGCTCTTCCCGCTGCTCGCATCATATCATGACGAGAAGGCTGCGAGACACGTATTCCTGGCATTTGCCCTACTCGGGCTGGGCTCTCTGGTGGTTCCGCAGCTTACTTTGCTCGTGCCCGTTTACTGGATAGGTGCGTACCACCTCCGCGCGCTGTCGGCGAAGAGTTTTGCCGGGTCATTGCTCGGATGGTTCATGCCTTATTGGTTTCTGTTCTGTTATGCCGTCTATACAGACCGTATGGACGATTTTGTCGCACCATTCGAGCATCTGGCCACTATCCTTTCCGGCCCGTTTTCCTGGCGGATAACCGAATTGACGGTAGCAATGCTTTATCTGTTTTTTGTCTTTCTGTCCGGTTCCATACAAAGCCTGTCAGTAGATAGCGGTGATAACACACGCACACGCTCCCATCTGCGCTTCATTATCTTGCTTGGCGCCAGCCTTATGCTTATGGGAGTCGTGCTGCCAGGCTGTATCGCAGTTGTCTATCCGGCAGCTGCGGCATGTGCGAGCATATTGGCGGGGCATATGTTTGCGCAGACAGACTCTCGGGCGTCCAACCGTTTATTCATCTTCATGCTCATGGCTTGGGCGGCATTATGCATTTTCAATTTATTATGGACGACGTGACAGGACAGATTGTGCAGCTCCTTACCGACTGGGGTTATCCGGGACTGTTCCTGTCGGCTCTGTTGGCGGGCAGCATCATTCCTTTCAGCTCGGAGCTGGTGATGGCAGCCCTCATAGGCTTAGGATTAGACCCTGCTGCATGTGTGCTGACTGCCACGCTGGGCAACACGGCGGGTGGTATGACGTGCTACTACATGGGCCGGCTGGGGCGCATGGACTGGATAGAGAAATATTTCAAGGTGAAGCGGGAGAAAGTGGAGCGCGTGCAGCGTTTCCTGCAAGGACGGGGGGCGCTGATGGCGTTTTTCGCATTCCTGCCATTCGTGGGCGAAGCCATAGCCATAGCCCTTGGCTTCATGCGGAGCAACCTGTGGCTTACTACTGTGTCGATGCTGGCCGGCAAACTGTTGCGTTACGCAGTGATGATGTGGGCCATAATACAGGTGATGTAAGACGCAGAGAAAAACGGTTTCTGAAGGTATGCTCAGTTGCTTCCGGGCACTATGGAAGATAGCGGATGGCGGTTACCCTTCACTTCTGTGAGGAATGCCTTGGCTGAGCCGAACGAGAGATACATGTCGAGACGTATGGGCAGGTGGTTGTCATCGTCGGAAATGAAGAATGTGATAATCTCTTTCTCCTTGCCCTCCTTGTCGTACTCCACGAACGAGAATACGAGGCACCGGTACGTGTTGCCGTCTTTGGCCGGCACATCCTCCATGCGGCGGAATATAAGCGTCTGCGGTTCCACTTTCCGTCCCGTGGCCATGGGGAAGCTCACTTTGTCGCCTATTTTGAAGTCGTTTTTATTCCACGAGCGGGCCTGTGCCAGTATGCTAAGCATATCGAAGATACAGGTATTGTCGGCATATTCCATGAACTCACGCTCCCTTTCGGGCTTGTACCACGTCCTGCTCTGCCTGACTTTCGACATGCCGTTTTCGTACGAGAACCATGCCTCATCCATGGTATGCCGCTTGCCCTCTTCGGCAGCCTTGCAGAAGTACATAGGTTCGAGCTGTCTGGTGACGTAGCATGTCAGCGTGTCGCGCATCTTGAAGAAGAGGTCTGCCCGCTTGCTGGTCTCCGAGCGCATGTCTATGCGGTAGGCCGGTTTGTTCTTATATGTGTCGTTGTTGATTTCCATTTCTGCGGTACCCACCTTTATCCATATAAACTTCCAGTTGAAGAACAGGTCATATTTTGAATGTTCTCCTGGCTGAAAGGCATTGTTTTCGGCTATGCATTGCGCCGTTGCCCGTGTCGTCGCCAGTATCAATGCCGTCCACAATATCACATACATGCACAGGCGCCCTGCCGTGGCTACCTGCTGTCTGTCAATTATTCTTTTTGTCATCAGGTTTCTGCTTTTTTAGTTCATCAGGTTTTTGCTTGTCCAGAGGGCGGCTTTTTATATCCCAGGTCTGTATCAGTTCGAAGTTGGCTTTCAGCTCTATTACCTGCCAGTAGTAGTACACCGTCTCCGGCTGGCGTTTCTCGGCGTAGCAGCCTGTGTCCCACACGCCGTTGCCGTTCGTGTCATTTATCAGGCGGGCACAGTATTTGCCCGGATTAAGATAATAGAAGTCGGCCTTGCCGCCCACCACCGGTACGGTACGCAGCACTTTGTCCTGTGCGTCCAATAGTTCCACAAAGGCTATCGAGTCTGCCCCCGACACGTCAAAGAATATCTGTCCGTACTCTTCCAGCGTCTTGGCTTTGAAGTCTTTTTTCACCTTGTCCGTAAACAGCCCGTACAGTCCGTGTATCGCCGTGGAGTCGACCTCGAAGGAGTAGCTTTCACCCGGTATCCAGTCGGCATAGACATTGTAACGCTTTATGTCGGTAGAGTCTTGTTCAAAGTCGAAGGGTATGTCGGTCCACAGCGTATCCACCATCTGCCTCAGGTGCATGGCTGTCGTGTCTATCGATAGCAGCGGTTCTTCGAAAGAGAGTGTTATATAGTCATACACATCCATGGCCGATGGGGCATATACATCCATTTTCAGGAACTCCGTCGTGGGTAGTTCCGGCTCATCCTTTTTCTTGCGTTTATTATCTTTCTCTTTTTTCTCACGCTCTTCGGCTTTCTGTTCTTCGGTTTTCGGCTTGACTTTGGAAATGAGCCGCAGTGTGTCTGTGCGTGGCACCAGCCGGTCTAATGTGTCGGTGTACATGTACGAAAGGCTCATCTTCAGCGTATCGGTCAGGAAAATGAGTGAATCTTTTATCCAATAGTCCAATGTGTCGATGCGCCCTGTAGGTTTCTCTATTATGAAAGCGTCTGTCTCGTCGAAGTTCAGTCCCTTCAGCACGGGCAGAGTATCGTCCGGGGCAGTGAAGTAAAGTGAGAATTTATGTGGGACGAGCCTTTCGCTTTTGGCGAGGCGCCGGCTCTTGGTTGTCACTTCCTTGAATCCCCGCAGCAGGATGTTGTCAGGCATGAAGTGTGTATATTGCCGTTCTACGATAGTGTCTATGGTAAGTGTGTCTGCCCACAGAGTGTCATTCCTTGTGCGTGACTCCATAGACGGAATTACCAGCGAATCGTTGTAGGCTATCATTTCCGAAGGCTGCGAAAAGGCATAATCCCTGTCGGAATCCTGCAGGCCGTATATGCGGTACTTGCCCGGTGCCACTCCCCTTATGGAGAAACGTCCTCGGCTGTCCGTGCGTGCTACCCGGTCGAACGGCAGTGTGGTGAACGCGGAGTCTTCGAGGTTGGCGTGCAGACCCACGAGCATTCCGTTTATCGGCTCAAGGTTATACGCGTTGAGGAGTGTCCCCGACACCTTCATGGAATCCAGATTGTCTCCCGTCGAGAATGTGAATGCGAAATCATACAGCGGGTTGCCCTCATTGTTATCCTCTATGGCATCCGCAAAGTCTATGGTGTACGTGGTATTAGCCTTGAGTGTGTCCTCCAGGGTGACGATTACCCGCTTGCCGCTGGCCTTAATCCCCGGCTGTTGCACTTGGGGTGGCGAGATGACGACTTTCTCGCTGCTTCCCAAATTTATGTATTCATCAAACGTGAGGGTTATCTTGTTGCGGTTGTAATTGAGGGCGCCGGGAGCCGGGGTACTGCTGAGAAATACGGGCGGAGTCTCATCCTTAGGTCCTCCCTGTATGTTCCCGATGCTGGCACAAGAGTACAGCAGCAGTCCTGCTGCGAGCATCCCGGCCAGGCGGCGGCATACCCGTTTCAGTCTATATCGCGATTTGCAGTCAAACATGCTGCAAAAATAAAATGTTATCTACAAATATGTGGCAGGCTTTACAGTATTTTAATCAAAAAAACGGGAAGAAATATGTATATAAATGTAGCATTCTTTCTGAGTTTAATAAAAGTCCTTCCTTATCCACTCCGCTGCTTCGGGGAACATTGTGTCGAGATCGATGTCTACCACCATAAGGTTATCCCCTGTCTCATACTCATAACCTACGTAATAAAAGTGCGTCCCACGAAGGATTTGCCCCTCCGGAGAATATGTGTGAACCTCTTTGTCTATCTCATCATTCAACACATGCATGGGAAGTATGCTGAAAATGCTATAATAACCGCAGTTGTTAATCTTACAAGAATTGTTGATCTTGCAAGAATATTGAATGTCGCCAAAGCTGGTCAGCATAAATTGCTGTGAATCTTCTCCCACAAACAGATGAAGATTCCGGAAAACACCCATATAATAGCTTTCTTGCCAGGAACCTCTGTACATATTCTTATCAGATATCGGCAATACAGGCATAGGCCGCATCATTTTAAGAGTAGGCTCACGTCCTACTTCATCTGTCCACGCCAATTCACCCCTATAATTGAAGAAACT
>CAZYVE010000007.1:0-63557 GCA_964651035.1 uncultured Bacteroides sp. | reverse complement strand
TGCATGCAGTGATAGAGACGAGTGCCAGTCCGCATAGTAGAACCTTGTAATGCCATTTTTTAGAGAATGTCTTCATAAATTATACAATTTAGCGGTTAACAAAATAGAGTTTACGTAATAAAATCTAATGTGTTTTTTTACAAAGATAAAAAGTAATTGATAATCACTGGACAAAAATACAAAAATGCAAAACAGCCGCAAAATCCAATCTAAACGAACGGTTGACCAAATACTATCCGGCTACTATACCGACGGTTTCAGCCCCATCTTGCCGGCGCATTCAAGCAAGTAACGGTATGCTTCGTCATAATCATTGGGTATAATGCCGTCCAATATTGCGTCTTTAATGGAGGCTTTCAATTCACCGACCTGGCGGCATGGAGAAAGTCCAAAGATACGCATGATTTCCTCTCCATCCACCGGAGGCTGGAAGTTGCGGATGCGGTCGCGTTCCTCCAAATCTTTAAGTTTACGACGTACCAGCATGAAATTGTCGGCAAACTGCTTCTTGCGCTGTGCATTCTTGGAGGTTATGTCGGCTTCACACAGTGTCATGAGGTCATCGATGTCATCCCCCGCCTCGAACAGGAGACGCCGCACGGCAGAATCGGTTACCACATCGCTTGCTATCACTATAGGACGCATGTGCAGACCCACTAATTTTTGCACATATTTCATCTTGTCATTCATCGGGAGCTTCATCTTGCGGAAAATGTCCGGCACCATTTTTGCCCCGATAAAATTATGGTTATGGAATGTCCAACCAACACGGTTCTCCCAACGCTTGGTGGCGGGTTTGGCAATGTCGTGCAACAGAGCTGCCCATCGCAGCCACAGGTTGTCGGTCTGCCTGCTTATGTTATCCAGCACTTGCAGCGTGTGGTAGAAATTATCCTTATGCCCTATCCCAACACGTGTCTCCACCCCCTGGAGTGCCACCAGTTCCGGAAATATAAGCCCCAAAAGCCCCGAACGATCCAAATCAATGAAACCTTTCGACGGAATTGGCGAAAGAATGATCTTGTTCAGTTCATCGGCTATACGCTCTTTGGAGACAATATTGATACGTTCGCAGTTACGGCACAATGCTTCAAAGGTTTCGTCATCCACATAAAAATTGAGTTGGCACGCAAACCGGATGCAGCGCATCATGCGCAATGGGTCATCGCTGAAAGTCACGTCAGGGTCAAGCGGTGTACGTATAACGCGTTCCTTCAGGTCATCCATCCCGCCAAAAGGGTCTACCAGCTCGCCATAACAAGCCTTATTGAGGCACACAGCCATGGCATTTATTGTGAAGTCACGCCTGTTCTGGTCATCCGCCAGAGTACCGTCCTCAACAGCGGGCTTGCGCGAATCGTGCGAATAAGACTCTTTCCTTGCCCCTACAAATTCCACCTCCATGGTACCGTACTTCACCTGAGCCGTGCCGAAATTACGGAATACACTCACATGCGCACCATGTCCCAGGCGTTTGCCTACCTCGCGTGCCATGGTGATACCGCTGCCAACCACTACCACGTCGATGTCCTGAGAAGGACGTTGCAGAAATATGTCGCGCACATACCCCCCAACCACATAGCATTCCAGCTTCAAGTCATCTGCAGTTTCGGATATCAGCTTAAATATGTCATTGTTGAAGTGTTGCTTCAACTCTTCTTTTGTCAACTCTATCATACTGAAATACAAATATTATAGAAGAATAGCACGGGACACTCCCTCTTAGCATCCCCATCCAAGAATCTGCAAAGATACGAATAATATTCTTATCCCCTCCCATGCCTGAAGAAGGAATAGCCAGAACCTTATTCTAAGGAATTCGGAGAAGAGGACAAATAATGTGAAAGGATTTTCCCCGTTTGCAGGAAAAAAGTAACTTTGCCCATCAACCAATCAATGAGATAACTATGCACCGCACCACCCTCTTGCTTATTTTCCTATTATCATTCTCTGGCGTTACATTGCTGAATGCCCAGAACGAGGCACAGGCCGATACGCTTGCAACATCTACCGAACCACCGGGAGGCTTCTCCATACTACCATCCACTGTGAAAAGTTACGGAAGTTTCTTACTGGATATGAAGACAATAGTTCTACCGGGACGATACAGTCTGGACAACTTTAACCTCGTGATTCCCGACGCCAGCAAAGACTACAGTTTTCTTTTCCGCCCCAATACTGACGTCATATATACGCAAGGCAACTATCCGATATTTTCACCTTATCATGGTTTCGGTCTGAACAGTTTCTGGGGAACTCCTTCTACCCTGCAGATGGGCAGTTTCCGGCTGAAGAACGGCTGGCGGCTGAACACTTACGGCGAATATAATGCAGACGGCAAAAAGGTATATAATCCTTCGGCGCTGCCTTGGGAGCGTAATAACTTCAAAGGTGCATTCGAACTGAAATCAGAAGACGGCTCTTTCGGAATACGCTTCGAAGTGCAACGCGGAAGAGAGTTTCCTTTTCACTGATGATTGTATTTCAAGAAAAGTTCAGCCGTATGGGCATAAGCCACCACTCTTCCGACCTGTTCTGTATTCACAGGAAATGCGTTATAAGCGTGCGGTGAACATGTATCGCACAAGGATAAGACCTGTACGCCACATCCAGAATCATTACTATAATAATGACAGTTCCCGCACCAATGAATCACACAAGGCGATAAACTCAGCCCGGTTGGCATCACTGACTGGCTTCTTGGGCTGTGACTTGATGAGCAAAGGATTTATTGGTTTTCCATTCTCATATATACGGAAGTCGAGATGCGGGCCGGTAGAAAGTCCCGTTGAGCCAACGTATCCTATCACCTCCTTCTGCTTTACTTCCGAACCGACCTTAATGCCTTTTGCAAAGCGAGACAGATGCATGTATGTCGTTTCATATATGCTGTTATGCTTTATCTTCAGATAGTTGCCGCCACCATTTGGCTGATAGCCCTTGGCTACGACCTTGCCGTCTCCTATGGCATATACAGGAGTACCGGCCGGGGCGGCATAATCTACGCCGTGATGGGCACGGTAACGCTTCAATATAGGATGGAAACGGGCATTCGAGAATCGTGAGGATATACGGTAGTAGTCGAGAGGCGCTTTCAGGAAACTGCCTTCAAGGCTGTTGCCATGCTCGTTATAATACAGTTTTTCACCGTCCTGAACAAAAGGAATTGCATAATATGTGCTGTCGGCATGCATAAAAGAGGCCGCCAATATGTGAAACTCGTCCAAAGCCTTACCGTCAACAAATCCCTGTTCGTAAATGACGCGGAATTCATCCTGTTTCTGAAGCCCAAAGAAATCGATGGACCAACCATAGATATGCGACAGATCTATGGCCAGTAACGGCGAAGTGTTGATATTCTGCATAGCTACCCATAGAGATGATTCAACCTTGCCTTTCACTTCCTTACGCCGCCACTCCACGGGTGTCTCTTCACGCCAAACCCGATAATTATCCTCATCACGTATATCGAACACGATGTACGACTTGGGTGTTTCTTCATATACGAAGAATGATGGCTGCGGCAGGCTGTCCCTGGTGGCAAATACTGCATATGCCTGTCCGGAACGTATCTTCCTGACATCAAACACATCCTTGGCCTTCTCATTGAGTTTGTGTATCTTCTCCATGGAAAGCCCATGGTCAGACAGTATATAAGAGAGGTTCCGTCCTTGCGTCACAAGCCCATAAGTCACGTCATAATGGTCTGTGGGTATACCATACTTATACGTGACTTCTTCTGCTTCCGCAGAATTTACAAGTGGAACTTCATCCAGTGTTTCGGAGGTTTTATGCCTGGGCATGAACAGCAACATCAAAACAGACACGCACAATATTGCCACACCCAGTATGATACATTTTCTTTTACTTGATTTAGACATATATCCCAATGATTAAACAAGAAAGTTATACCACAACAACGCCGACACTTCAGCTAATGTGCCGGCGCCAGTTGATACAGTCAGCCTATCTTTTCACACGAAAGCCAGGTATATAGGGTATATATATTTAGTGGATAGATAGATTATTGCTCATTTGCGGAAAGGAGGCTTCACAACACGGGCTTTCAGTCTGCGTCCACGGATGTCTATGCATATTTCCGTACCCGGCTTTGAATATACGGTCTTCACATATCCCATACCAATTCCAATCTTACGGGTGGGCGACATATTGCCAGAAGTTACAACTCCGATGTCCTCACCGTCAGCATCGCACAACCGGTAGCCATGGCGTGGTATGCCGCGATCCACCATCTCAAAACCTATCAGTCTGCGCACCGTACCTTCTGCCTTTTGACGCTCCAACGCAGGTCTGTTGATAAAGTCTTTACCTTCCACAAATTTTGTTATCCATCCCAAACCTGCTTCAATAGGTGAGGTCGTCTCGTCCAAATCGTTCCCATAAAGGCAAAAACCCATCTCCAAACGCAAGGTGTCACGCGCGCCAAGGCCTATGGGCCTGATATCGTATTCGTCGCCGGCTTCGAATATGGCATCCCAAATCTTTGCAGCAGCATCCAGACTGAAATACAACTCAAAACCTCCAGCTCCGGTATAACCTGTATTGGAAATGATTACATCCTGCTCACCGGCAAACTCACCATGCGTGAAGTGGTAATAAGGCACAGTGGAAAGGTCGATGGGAGTGAGTTTCTGCAGGGCAAGAATGGCATTCGGCCCCTGCACGGCAAGTTGAGCCATACGATCAGAAGCATTCTCCAGCTCAACTCCGGCAGAAATATGCTTCATGCACCAATCCCAGTCCTTATCTATATTGGAAGCATTCACAACCAGAAGATATTTTTCTGGTTCATATTGATAAACAAGCAGGTCGTCCACGATACCGCCGGTGACATCGGTCGGGAAGCATGTATATTGAACTTTGCCCGGCACAAGAGCCGCCACATTGTTTGAAGTAATCTTCTGCAGAAAATCCAGTGCATTGGGACCTTTCACCCAAAACTCACCCATGTGCGAAACATCGAATACTCCGACAGAGCGGCATACGGCCAGATGTTCGTCTATTATGCCTGAATATTCTATCGGCATGTTATAACCTGCAAATTCATGCATTTTTGCTCCAAGTGCGATATGTTTTTCAGTAAATGGAGTTGTCTTCATAAGTATCTGTTTTTATGGAATTATATTTACTGGGATGTTAACCCATACAGGTACACGGCGATACCTGGCGGATGTAAAAGCTGTCATTTGTGCGCGGCTGTCAGTCTTGCTATATTCACTATTACTTTCACGGCTTTCTCCATGCTTTGTATAGGCACAAACTCATAACGTCCGTGGAAGTTCAACCCGCCGGCAAAGATATTCGGACAAGGCAATCCTTTGAAAGACAATTGTGCCCCATCTGTACCTCCGCGTATTGCCTTGACGTGGGGGGCCACACCGGCAGACTTCATTGCTTCGATGGCGATGTCAATGACATGCATTACCGGTTCTATCTGTTCGCGCATGTTGTAGTACTGATCCTGCAAATCCAGCGTGACGGTTCCGTCACCATATTCGGAATTGATGAGTGCAGCCAGCCTGACCAATTCTTTCTTGCGTTCTTCGAAGCGGGCACGGTCGTGGTCGCGCACTATGTAGGATACACAAGTCTGCTCCACACTGCCATTGACAGACGTCAGGTGATAAAAGCCTTCATACCCTTCTGTATGCTCGGGAGTTTCACTGTCGGGCAGGAGTGACATGAATCTGTTGGCCACACGTATGGAGTTCACCATCTTGTTCTTTGCATATCCCGGATGTACGTTACAGCCATTGAAGACGAGTTTTGCCGAAGCTGCGTTGAAGTTCTCGAACTCCAGTTCACCCACTTCACCGCCATCCATAGTATAAGCCCATTCGCATCCGAATTTTTCCACATCAAACTTATGTGCGCCAAGCCCTATCTCTTCATCCGGATTAAAGCCGATACGTATCTTACCGTGCTTTATCTCCGGATGCTGTTTCAGGTAAACCATTGCCGAAATGATTTCGGCTATGCCTGCTTTATCGTCGGCCCCGAGCAGGGTACGTCCGTCGGTCACAATCAAATCTTCCCCCTTATGGTCGAGCAATTCCGGGAAGCGTGCAGGCGAGAGAACTATCCCCTCTTCGCTGCAAAGCACGATATCCCCCCCGTCATAATGCTCCACAATGCGCGGGGCCACATTGTTGCCGCTCATATCTGGACTGGTATCCATGTGGGCTATGAAACCTATGACAGGCACAACCTCATCAGTGTTGGCCGGCAGTGTGGCAAAGAGGTAGCCGTTGTCGTCCAGTTCGACATCCTCCAACCCGATATTTTTCAGCTCCTCTGCCAGGTAACGGGCAAACAACATTTGCCCCTCTGTGCTGGGGGTTACGCTGGAGTTTTCGTCCGATTGCGTATCAAAGCTCACATACTTCAGAAATCTTTCTACTAACATCATCCTTTACAAGAGTTTTTGTTATAACTTACGTTTACAGGCCGTAAAGTTATGAAAAGGCGAGCAAAAAGCAAAGCAACCCGGCATGCCTTTTTCAAAACAAGTCATGGCGTGCAGCCCCAAGATACAGGTCTGACACGAGCTGCAGGCTTACCGCAACATCGGCCATGTTTTTCTTCAGACTTTACCTTGCCGGTGCTGACGTATGACATAGAAAAAACATGCTTTCCTACAAAAGAGACATTTTTCCATTTATTACATCTAAAATATACCACAAATAAATATTATACTTATATTTGCGGACAATTTAACATCAAATACAATACTGACATGAGCTATCTGATAACACCCGAAGGATATAGCCCGTTGCTCGACATGAAGCAAACTGAGTTGGGAATCAAACAAATCAAAGAGTTCTTCCAGATGAACCTGTCGTCTGAACTGCGCCTGCGCAGGGTTACCGCACCGCTGTTTGTACTCAGGGGGCTGGGGATAAACGACGACCTCAACGGGGTAGAACGTGCCGTGTCTTTCCCTATCAAGGATATGGGAGAGGCAAGAGCGGAAGTAGTACACTCACTGGCCAAATGGAAAAGGCTGACACTTGCCGAATATCACATAGAACCGGGGTACGGCATATACACGGACATGAATGCCATACGTGCCGACGAAGAGCTGGGCAACCTGCACTCACTGTATGTGGACCAATGGGACTGGGAGCGCGTCATCACCCAACAGGAGCGCAATGTGGAGTTCCTGAAAGAAATCGTCAAGAGGATTTATGCGGCAATGGTACGCACAGAATACATGGTGTATGAGACCTATCCGCAAATAAAACCGTCTCTGCCTCAGGAGGTACACTTCATACACGCGGAAGAGTTGCGGCAACTCTATCCCGACAAAGCCCCGAAATGCCGGGAACACGAGATAGCCAGGAAACACAAGGCTGTATTCGTCATCGGGATAGGATGCACATTGGGAGACGGGAAGAAGCATGACGGACGTGCCCCCGACTACGATGACTTTACTACACCGGGACTGAACGGGCTGCCGGGACTGAACGGAGACTTGATACTGTGGGACGAAACCATACAACGCAGCATAGAGCTGTCTTCAATGGGTATAAGAGTTAACTCCGACACGTTGCGCAGTCAGCTTAAAGAAGCCGGTGAAGAAAAGAGACTGGAACTCTATTTCCACAAACGGCTTATGGAAGGCACGCTTCCACTGTCGATAGGAGGAGGAATAGGGCAATCGAGGCTGTGTATGTTCTATCTGCGCAAGGCACATATCGGTGAGATACAGGCAAGTATCTGGCCGCAGGATATGCGCAGCAAATGCGAAGAACACAACATTCACCTGATTTAAAGAGGATAAATCATAAACATCATAAAAGTCCTCCTCCCCAATGAACGTACAGATTGAAGCAAGCTGGAAAGAACGGTTGCAGCCGGAGTTTGACAAACCATATTTCAAAAGCCTGACTGACTTTGTGCGCAGCGAGTACAGCCAGACCACGGTATATCCACCCGGCAGACTGATATTCAATGCCTTCAATCTGTGCCCATTCGACAAGGTAAAGGTCGTCATCATAGGGCAGGACCCCTACCACGGAGCGGGACAGGCACACGGGTTGTGCTTTTCGGTCAACGACGGGGTACAATTTCCCCCGTCTCTGGCAAACATATTCAAAGAGATAAAAGACGATATAGGCACACCGACACCGGCAAGCGGCAATCTGGAACGTTGGGCAGCGCAAGGGGTATTGTTGCTCAATGCCACCCTGACGGTACGCGCGCACATGGCCGGTTCGCATCAAAGACACGGATGGGAGACGTTTACCGATGCAGTGATAAACCTGCTTGCCACACAGAAAGAACATCTCGTGTTCATTTTATGGGGAGCTTACGCACAACGTAAAGGAGCTTTCATAGACCGCACGAGACACCTGGTCCTGGCTTCTGCACATCCGTCTCCACTCTCGGCGTATAACGGATTCTTCGGGAACAGACACTTCAGCAAGACTAATGAATACCTGAACGAACACGGCATGCAACCCATAAAATGGTGAGTGTGCCATAGTGGTCAAATCAATACCACTGCACATTGCTCTGTGTCTGACTGCGTTGCTCGTACTTGAGATCCTGCAGGACACTGGAGTTGGCACGTATCGTGAAATTGTACGACTTCCAGTTACCAAAAGGTGAAAGACTGGCAGAAATATTGAAGCAGTGCAAATCGCGCGTGATATTGAATGTGGTAGTCGTTATTGCCTTGGCACTAAAGTCGTAGCCCGAACTGAAATTGATGACCCATTTATTAGAAATCTTGATATTACCACTCACGTTAAGAGCGTTCAGGCTGAAGCTGTACGGATAACGCATTCTTTCCTTATTGATAGGCTTACTCGTATCCTCCCTTATATTGAAACCGGTACTTATATTGATAGACCACGGCATTTTGAATACCTGATATCCGTCGGCATCTACATCAGCCTGTTTCTTATTATCTTTTTTCCCGCTACTTTCTCCGGTACTGCCATCACTTACCTCTTCGCCTTCACCCTCGCCTTCAGCTTTTGAACCTTCCTCCTCGTCCTTCTTGCCGGTGAAAAACTTCTTTATTTTACTCCACGTATCATTATTGATAGTCCAGCTAAATGATGTCCCGTAGCCCGACCATCGCCCGAATCTGCCATACGACCACTCTGTGCGGTTTCCTACGTACACGCTACCGTCCTCGTCAAATTCATAAGCGTAAGTGGCAAAGGTCGATGCCATACTCAACGTATAGTTCTTGCCAAGTTTCAGGCGAAGACTAAAATCCAGGTCACTCCACGGTTTCTCTTCTGCCGCCAGATTATAACTGATACCGACACCCAGCTCATCTATCAGGCTTACTTTGTGTATTGAGTCATTCTTGTCAGTGTATTTCATCTCTATGTTGTTGGACAAGTCAAAGCTGACAGTTCCCTGCTTACCGGAAAATGAAGTGTAAAACTGCTGGTCCTCATAATATGAATACCTCACGGTATCACGTATGGTACCGTTGCTATATCTCCTTATATACGTGTCGTAATATCCATAACGCGACGAACTGAAATCGGGCGCCCCGCTTATGGATACAGTCGGTGTTATAACGTGCCTTATCTGAATATTTTTCTTTGGAAATATTATAGGCTTGTACATGCCATATATTTTGGTATTTATACCAATGCTGCCGCTGTAATTGTACATGCGGTGGAAACCATATATCGTATCGGTATCTACCTCCTGCTGATTCACTACATCCCAGTCTTTCTTTATCTTGCGCGCATACCACCGTTCTGTATAAGTAATTTGCGGTGTGATGTTGAAGTACTCAAACAAGGTGAAAGTCGCACTGATGGGAATCTGGTGCTGCATAGCATTTTCCCAGTCGCGCAGCAGGTTCGACTTGAACAGCAGATTGTCTTTCGTGTCTATGCTGTTGGTAAAGCGGCCTGTGTAGCGCACAGAAATCTTCTCATACCACCGTTCGTTACCCACCACGTTTTTGCGGCGGAAAGGATATATGGTGCTAAGCGATATGTTCAGATCCGGCAACGTCATCGATATGGAAGAGTCTGCCATCGTCTGGCTGATATTGGAAGTAGCCGATATGTTCAGCTTCCCGTCGAAGAAGCTGCGCGAGTAGCTCACGCTCGAGGTCTTCGTATTCTGAGCCATCAATGTCGGATTGTACAGGTTGTTGATGTTGGTCCGTTCGTAGCTGCTGGTAGAGAAATTCACACTTGCCGAAAACGTCGTGTTAGGATTTGCTTTCGTATCCTGCTTGTGCGACCATATTATCTTGAAGTCTTTGGCCACGCTGTAGTCGCTCAATCCCTTGTCGCCGGTCTTCGTCACCTGATAACTGGCCTGCAATAACCCCGAATACTTATATCGTTTCACGTAATTAGTTGCCAGGTTTAACGCCCACGACCCTTTAGTGAATATGTCTCCCTGAAGTTTCAAGTCCATCTCGTCACTTATGGCAAAATAATATCCACCATCCGTCAGTCCAAATCCGCGGCTCGAATCATCCATATATGTAGGCATCAGGAATCCCGACTGATAACTGCTGGAGAAAGGGAAAAAGAAAAACGGTACAGCAAGCGGTAAAGGTACATCCTCCACTACCAGATAAGCGGGACCTGCAACAACATTCTTTTTCGGACGCACCTTAGCATACGTCATTTGTATGTAGAAATGCGGATGCTCGTGATTGTCACATGTCGTATATATACCTTTCTTCATATACAACTCGTCACTGCTGCCTTTCTTTGCATTGTGTCCAACCACATAGCCTTCCCCCTGCTGAGTCACCACATTGCTTATGATACCCTTCTTGCTTTTGAAATTGTAGCGTATGGTATTGGTCTCGTACGGTGTACCGCTCTCAGTGAATATGGGGGTTCCCTGCAGCACTCCCAGCGTGTCTTCCACGCCATGTGCATATACCGTACTGCTATCCAGGTTCATCGTTATTACAGCTGCAGTCAGTTCTATACTCTGGTATGGATAATCCACCTTTCCATCACCGTATAGATGAGCATAACCATCCTGTGTGAAAACAATAGAATCATTTGCCTCGTAAATCACCGGTGCATCCAACCCGTCTTTCTTCTTTGGCACAGTGTCAACGGGTATAGAATCAGCAGGCAAAGAATCAACAGGCAAAAAGTCGGCCTGCAACGAGTCATTACTTAATGAATCGGCAATCAAGCCAGACGTACGGTCTTGTGTGTTGAGATTTGCATTCGCCCTGCGACGCCGCTGTGAAAAGGCATCTGCGGATATTGACAGGAAAACAAACAACAGTATGAATGATATGGATATATTCGCTTTCAATGGCGTCATTCGCTGATAATTTGCGCTTAGGTTGGCAAAAATACGTAATTAATATGGATAATCTTTCTTTTTAAAGAAATTTAGAACGGGCATATCTGTGTCATAAGAAGTTCACGCACCATCTGTCGAAACGTTTTACTCCTTCCTTTCCATACTTCATCAGGCTTTCACGCGCCCTATCAACACTTTTCTCAACATCGAGCCGTGTTTTAGAAAAGAATTTGTCAGCGAAACATACAACTTGTTCTTCCATACTGACGGGTAACATGTCGCGATGGGGAACAGGCAGGTCTCGCCCCTCGATATCCTCCAATGCAAGGCCTGCTCCTGTATGGCGCTCGCACACCAATGCATGTCGCGGATAACCTTCAACACGCATGAGACCGGCTCCAAGGTATCCGTGGCATATATACGGTTTGGAACCGTAACAATGAATTTCGGCTGCATCAGTCAGGAATATACCAATGTCATGTAACATGGCAGCTTCATACAAGAAGTCCTCATCAAGTTGCAGCTCCGGATGCCTTGCAGCAACCTGCAAGGCCTTATCTGCCACACTGCGGCTATGCACCAGCAGAATATGCTTTAACTCGTTATTTTCAGGATAATATTTGTCAATGACAGCTAAGGGATTCACGTTATACAAGTTTAGGTTACTATTTATCTGTTATCGGTTCGAATCTATATAATGATACAGGTGAGCGCATGTCGCAGCTCCGCTTGTCTGTACGGAATATCTTTTCAAAACGGTATGTCACGCCAAGCTCTTTAAACATCTGCTCTTCCTCGCGTTCCGACACCAACAGGTATCCTCCATCTGCAGGACGTTCTTTCTCGATATGGCGCATACGGTCTCCAAGATAGAAATTGGCATTGTAGAAACTCATCTGCGAGAATGAATAAACCTTCCCTTCGGGCACATACGTCTTTACCTGCTCGGCAAGTTGTTTGTCAGACTTCACATTCAATACTGTAGGCTGATATACTCCATCCAAGGAAACGAATATGCAAAGTACACAGCCGGCAATGCCATACAACATGGCAGCTGCTCCAGAGCCACTGTATACTATGCGGAATACGCACACAGCCGCAACCAGTGGCAATAAAACGAGCAGCCATTGGGGAAAAGACAGAGATACTTCTTCGAGTGCATGCATAAAGGCCACATTTTCCGCAGCATGACGCCCCGTCCCCCAAATGGAATCTGGCAACAATCCCATACGTACCACTCCGAACACGACTGTAAGCAGCACACCCAAGCAGGCGAATATTAATGAGCAGACTTTAAACAGCTTGCGTTTGCCCTGCTGCACCAATGCCAACAAATATTCGGCTATCAACACCGCCATGAAAGGATATACAGGCAACAAATAAACGCTGCGTTTGCTCTTTGGGATGCAGTAGAATATGAATATAACCAATATAGCCAGCCAAATAAACAGTTGTACAGGCGACTGTCTGCGGAAAGCTTTCCATGCCTCCAGCAAACGCAGCCTCAACGTTGTGCCGGCAGGCAATACCTGCAAGCCTTTCCACCTTATGACAAACAGCGATGCAAACAACAGCAAAGTCCAAGGCACCCACCCCCAGATGAGCGTCAGGAAGTTGTACCAAAGCGGATTCTCGTGCGACTCGTAAGACATCTTGCCAAAGAAACGGCCGGTATTTTCCTCAAGCATAAGTTCGGAGAATGCTGCCCCGCCCTGGTGGTAAGCTGCCAGAAACCACAAGCCCAACGGGAGAAGGGATAACAAGCCGATACCTGCCAGTGAGAAAAAGGTCTTGGCAAACGAACGCCCACGTACCAGCTGATATATGCCTGTCACCAGACATGGGAATATGGAGCCTACCGGTCCTTTAGTCATGGAAGCGCATGCCATCAGCAACACCGCAATCCAAGGCACGCCACGGCAACCCTTCTCATCCCACCGGAAAAGCAGGCATAAGGAAATGACAATAAATGAGACTTGCAGCATGTCCAACCGGCAGTTGAATGCAGCACGGTGAACCTCGAACGAAGTCAACAATAGGATGGATGTCAGCACGGCAGTACGTACACCTTTCCATTTGGATATGAAGAAAAAAAAGAAAAACTGCATGGCCAGGAAAGATAGCGCAGACGGCAAGCGGGAAGAAAACTCCGTGACTTCACCCGACAAATAAGAAAATGCGGCGATGCACCAATATAAAAAAGGCGGCTTGTATGCAATGTCCGTGCCATAGTTGAGAGGCAATATCCAGTTTCCGCTCTCCAATATGGCCATGCCGACTATGGCTTCGCGCGGTTCCCCCTTGGTATGGAACAGTGTTTCCCCAAGAAAAGGTATTATGACAAGCACGCTCAACGTGGCAATGAACCAAAATGCCTTCTGTTTGTCCGACATAAGCTGTTCAGTTTATTGTTTTTCTTTGGCAAAAGTACTAATTATTCTGTAACAAATATCTAACTTTGCCTCTATTAAAGATTAATTTATGTATGCACCGCTGTTATGCCCGAATTTTATAAAAAACGAATCACACGTTCCGTACAGCTTGCTGAATTTGCCCGTTTCGTATTGGTAGGCATCTTTGCCACTGCGTTGCACTATGGGGTATACTTCATTTTGCAACGGCTCATCAATGTCAACATAGCTTATACCACGGGATATGTGCTCAGTTTCGTAGCCAATTTCTACCTTACTGCTTATTTCACTTTCCGCCGGAAGCCGTCATGGAAGAAAGCATTCGGTTTCGGCGGGGCACATCTTTGCAACTACCTGCTGCATATCATACTTCTTAACCTGTTCATTTGGGCAGGGTTGTCCAAACCACTGGCCCCAATACCGGTATTCGCCATAGCCGTACCTGTCAATTTTCTGCTTGTCAGATATATATTCAAGAGGAAAAAGTGATATTATGCAGAAAAAGTGATACTTTTGCCATTAAGTAATAAAATGTATTATCCTCTTTTCTGCGACAATGAAGAAAGTAACACTGCTAATCCCGGTATATAACGAGGAGTCTGTACTGCCGGCTCTCTACCGCCGGCTTTTGGAGCTCATGTCCCGGAATGACGGTTACGAATGGGAGATATTGTTTGTAAACGACGGTAGCAACGACAAGACTCTGGAGATACTGCGACAGATGCGCCGGCAAGACCGGCAGGTAAACTACGTGAACCTGTCACGCAATTTCGGTAAGGAAATAGCCATGCTGGCCGGATTTGACTACTCCACAGGAGACTGCTGCGTGGTGATGGATGCCGACCTGCAAGACCCGCCTGAACTGGTGGACAGCATGCTACGCTACTGGGAAGAAGGTTACGACGACATATATGCCAAAAGGCGTACCAGAGGAGAGGAAAGCTGGCTGCGGCGGCGTTTGTCGATGGCATTCTACTCGCTGCTGCAGAAGATGAGCCGTATAGACATATTGCCCAATGTAGGAGACTTCCGCCTGCTTGACCGCCGCTGTGTACTCACCTTACGGCAGTTGCGCGAACACGAGCGCTACACCAAAGGCCTGTTCTGCTGGATAGGATACAGGAAAAAAGGCATAGAATTCGACCGCGGCGACCGTCTTGCCGGACATTCTTCATGGAACTTCCTCAAACTGCTGAACTTAGCCATAGAAGGCATAACTTCTTCTTCGACGGCACCGCTGCGCATAGCGACCGTATGCGGATTGCTGTTCTCACTGTCCAGCTTCCTGTATGCCATTTACTTTCTGCTCAAGACTCTTATATTCGGCGACCAGCCTGCAGGTTTTCCCACCCTTATCGTAGTGATACTCTTCTTAGGAGGCATACAGTTGTTCTCGCTCGGTGTGATTGGCGAATACGTGGGACGCATCTTCAAAGAGACCAAAGGACGGCCTGCCTACATAGCTTCGGATTATAACGAGAAGAAGATAGGCTACGAATAAATACCCAAATACCGGCCGGGATTCGGTCAAAGAGAAACAATTCCTGAAACATATTACCGGCGTCTTCAAAGCATGTTGTAGCTGGCGGTGCAACATGTCGTACACATGCCTACATTGGTACGGACAGGAACGCTCATACAGTCAGTCATGGGCTTCCCCTAAGTGTTTGCAACCAAGTTGCAGGTGGCAGCGTGTAACTTTGCAGTACTAAAAACAAAAAACGGGAAACTATGGGACACTGCCACTGCCTGCAACGCGAAGGCAAACATTCAAAAAACGATTGCGAAAGACATGAAGATTTAGCAACCTATACTCGAATCGCATTTTCTTCATTCATGCTCATATCTGCCCTGGCTATGGAAACCGCCGGCGTCACATTCTTGCAATCTGACAGCATACGTATCGCATGGTATGCGGCGGCATATATACCCGTGGCATTGCCGGTACTCAAGGAGGCCTGGCAGGAAATCATGCACAAGGATTTCTTCAATGAATTCCTGCTGATGAGTATCGCCACATTCGGGGCATTCTACACCGGACAATATCCGGAAGGTGTAGCAGTGATGCTGTTTTATTCTTTGGGAGAGATGTTTCAGGAAAAGGCTGTACGCCGGGCACGCAACAACATCAGCGCATTGCTTGACGTGCGGCCAGAACGAGCCACCGTCATACGCAGTGGCAACAGCACGGTGGTACATCCACGTGAGGTGCAACCCGGAGAGACAATAGAGGTAAAAACCGGAGAACGCGTGCCGCTGGATGGCATGCTGCAAGACGGCGGTTCAGCTTCATTCAACACCTCCGCACTGACTGGAGAAAGTCTGCCACGTACCATTAGCCGGGGAGAAGAAGTATTGGCCGGCATGATAGCCACAGACAGGGCAGTACGCATATCGGTGACACGACCGTTTGAAAAAAGCGCATTGTCACGCATCCTGGAAATAGTACAGAAAGCATCGGCACACAAAGCTCCCACCGAGCTTTTCATCCGGCGTTTTGCACGCATTTATACACCTTGCGTAATGTTATTGGCAGTACTCATCGTCTGCATGCCATACGTGTGGTCTGCAGCAAACCCGGACTTTGAATACAATTTCAACGAATGGCTGTACCGCGGACTGGTGTTTCTCGTCATATCATGCCCATGCGCACTGGTAATCAGCATACCGTTGGGGTATTTCGGGGGCATAGGGGCAGCTTCACGGCTCGGCATACTCTTCAAAGGCGGTAACTACCTGGATGCCATGACACATGTCAATGCCATAGTATTCGACAAGACCGGAACGTTGACCAATGGCACTTTCGAGGTGAGCGGCATCGTGCCTGCAGAAGGCATGGATACTACGGAGCTGCTCCGGCTTGTCGCAGACATCGAACTGCACAGCACGCATCCCATAGCTCAGGCCATAAGGCAGTATGCTGCGGCTCAAGGCATTGTTCCACAAGACGGCCATCAGGGAGAGGTACGCGAAATGGCCGGATTGGGACTGGAAAAATATATAGACAGACATCAGGTGCTGGCCGGTAACAGAATGCTCATGGAAAGGCATGGGATTAACTTGGAGAAGGCCTATGTACCTGCCGGTAACGGAACGGATGTACTGTGCGCAGTGGATGGCAGCTATGTGGGATGCCTAACGCTGTCAGACACCCTGAAGGAAGATGCCGGCAAGGCCATAGACGGGCTGAAAGCCTTAAATATACGAAATATTCAGATTCTCTCGGGCGACAAACAAAGCATAGTCACTAACTTTGCCGGGAAGTTGGGTATAAGCCAGGCCTACGGGGACTTACTGCCGGAAGACAAAGTAAAACATATAAGAGAAATGAGACGTGACCCTGCATTGCGAGTGGCTTTCGTGGGAGACGGCATAAACGACGCCCCATCGCTGGCAATAAGCCATGTGGGCATAGCAATGGGAGGGCTTGGCAGCGATGTAGCTATTGAGACTGCCGATGTGGTGATACAGACAGACCAACCCTCGAAGATTGCCACAGCCATACGTGCCGGCAGGCACACCCGGTGCATAATCCGGCAGAACATACTGATGGCCATTGGGGTCAAAGTGGCGATACTCATACTCGGCGCATGCGGTATGGCCAGCCTGTGGGAAGCTGTCTTTGCCGATGTTGGAGTGGCGATGCTTGCCATACTGAACGCCATACGTCTGCAGAAAATTATAAAATAAAGATGAAAGAAGAAAAGATATATCTCGATATGCTGGCACACAGGGGGATTCAGCCCACAGCCATACGGTTGTTGGTGCTGGATGCCATGAAGCACTCCGGCCGTTCGGTTTCGCTGATGGACTTGGACAATATGCTCGACACAGTGGACAGGTCTACCATCTTCCGCACACTGACGCTTTTCCTGGCCCATCACCTCATACACAGCATAGACGACGGCACTGGCTCGTTTAAGTATGCAATATGTTCGGATGATTGCTCATGCGAGGTAGGAGATTTGCACACGCACTTCCACTGCATGCACTGCAACCGTACTTTCTGCTTCACCAACATACCGACCCCGGTGGTCAACCTGCCGGAAGGCTTCACCCTGACAGATATAAACTACGTGCTGAAAGGTATTTGCCCCGATTGCCGAAAACAGAAGAAGAACTGACGAAGTATTCCACTACTGCACAAAATAAGCCGGGAACCACACCTTATATAATGGGTGAAGCTTCCCGGCTTTCACTTCTAACATATATCCACTGTCACGAATTAATTTCTGCCGTGACAATTCTTATATTTCTTCCCACTTCCGCAGGGGCATGGGTCATTGCGTCCCACAGTTTTCTGCACCCGGATGGGTTCACGTTTTTGATTCTCACGGGTATCTCTTGCTGCGGCAGCCTGCTGGTTTGGGTCACTCAGGTCTTGCTTTTGCTCACGATATTTACTCATGTCCTGGCGTTGTTCCGGAGCCGCCTGACGCACTTGTTGCGGTTGCTGCACCGGTATCTGTCCGCGCATCAGTATGGATATAGTCTGGCTGTTGATTTTCTCCACCATGGCATCAAACAGATTTACAGATTCCAGTTTGTATATAAGCAACGGGTCTTTATGCTCATAGCTGGCATTTTGTACCGAATGCCTCAGGTCGTCCAGCTCGCGAAGATTCTCTTTCCAGGCTTCGTCTATCACGTGCAACAATATTGCTTTTTCGAAAGACTTCACCACCTCCTTACACTCGCTGTCGTAGGCAGCCTTCAAATTGCAGGATATATTGTAAAGGCGTTTGCCGTCAGTAATCGGTATCAGTATATTCTCATAAACGTTTCCTTGGTTTTCATATACCTGCTTTATTACCGGGTTTGCAATTTGTGCCATGCGTTCGGTCTTGCGTTTGAAGAGTTCCATGGCCGAGCTGAAACTCTTTTCCGCCAAGTCTTCTTTCTTCGTGCTTTTGAATTCTTCTTCGGTGAACGGCACCTCCATGGCCAGCGTCTGCAGCATGTCTATCTTACAATTTTCATAATCGGGAGCAGTGACAGCGCTGTTGCAACGGTCCCATATCATATTCACAATATCAATACCGATGCGTTCGCCCATCAAGGCATGCCGCCGTTTGGTATAAACCACGGTACGCTGCTTGTTCATTACATCGTCATATTCCAACAGTCTTTTACGTATGCCGAAGTTGTTCTCTTCCACCTTCTTTTGCGCACGTTCTATCGACTTGGATATCATATTATGTTCTATCATCTCCCCTTCCTTGAAGCCAAGTCTGTCCATGACACCGGCAATGCGTTCGGAAGAGAATAAGCGCATAAGGTCATCTTCCAGAGAGACAAAGAATACCGATGAGCCCGGGTCTCCCTGCCTACCGGCACGACCGCGCAACTGGCGATCCACACGACGTGACTCGTGACGTTCTGTACCTATGATTGCCAAACCGCCAGCACGCCTGACTTCCGGGCTGAGCTTAATATCGGTACCGCGACCTGCCATATTTGTAGCTATTGTCACGGTGCTGCTTTGACCGGCCAGTGCCACGATTTCAGCTTCGCGCTGATGCTGTTTGGCATTAAGCACGTTATGCGGAATCTTACGCAAGTGCAACATTTTGCTCAACATCTCCGATATCTCGACAGACGTGGTACCCACCAAAACCGGGCGTCCTGCCGCTATCATTTTCTCTATCTCTTCTATCACAGCTTTGTACTTCTCGCGCTTTGTCTTGTACACGCGGTCATTCATGTCATTGCGTACCACTGGGCGGTTGGTCGGTATCACTACCACATCTAATTTATAAATATCCCAGAACTCTCCGGCTTCAGTCTCGGCCGTACCCGTCATGCCCGCCAGTTTGTGATACATGCGGAAATAGTTTTGCAGAGTGATAGTAGCGAATGTCTGGGTAGCAGCTTCTACCTTTACACCTTCCTTTGCCTCTATTGCCTGATGCAGGCCATCGGAATAGCGCCGTCCTTCCATGATACGCCCTGTCTGTTCGTCAACGATTTTCACTTGTCCGTCAATGACAACATACTCATCATCTTTCTCAAACATGGTATATGCCTTCAGCAACTGATTTATGGTATGCACACGCTCCGACTTTATGGCATAGTTGGTCATAAGAGCATCTTTCTTGGCCAGACGTTCCTCATCGCTCAATTCCTTCTCATTTTCCAGTTCGGATAACTGTGCGGCAATATCCGGCAACACGAAGAATGTTGGGTCGGAAGAGTAACCGCTTATGAGATCCACACCCTTATCTGTCAGATCGACGCTGTTCAGTTTCTCGTCTATCACGAAATACAGCGGGTCTGTCACTTCCGGCATACGCTTGTTGTTCTGCTCCATGTATATTTCCTCGGTTTTGAGCATGCCGGCCTTAATACCATGCTCACTAAGGAATTTGATAAGGGGTTTATTTTTCGGCAATGCCTTATGGCTGCGGTACAAAGCCAGAAAGCCCTCTTCCTGTTCCTTTTTGTCTCCCGAAGATATAAGGCGCCGCGCATCTGCCAGATACTGAGTTGCCAACTTCTTCTGTGCTTCCACGAGGCGTTCTACCAATGGTCGCAGTTGTTCAAACAACTGGTCTTCTCCCTTTGGCACAGGGCCAGAGATAATCAACGGAGTACGCGCATCGTCAATCAATACCGAATCCACCTCGTCCACTATGGCATAATTATGCCGGCGTTGAACCAAGTCTTTCGGACTGATAGCCATATTATCGCGCAAATAATCAAAGCCGAACTCATTGTTCGTACCAAATGTAATATCTGCCATATAAGCCTTACGGCGTGCGTCTGAATTAGGCTGATACTTGTCTATGCAATCCACGCTTAAGCCATGAAACATGTATAGCGGTCCCATCCATTCAGAGTCACGTTTCGACAAATAATCATTAACTGTCACTACATGTACTCCATTGCCGGTAAGCGCATTAAGAAAGACGGGCAACGTTGCCACCAATGTTTTTCCTTCACCGGTAGCCATTTCAGCTATTTTGCCTTTGTGCAGTACCACTCCACCGAACAGCTGTACATCATAGTGTATCATGTTCCATGCGACTTCATTTCCTCCGGCATTCCAGTGGTTCCGGTAAATAGCCTTATCGTCTTCTATCCTTACAAAGTCTTTTGTTGCGGCCAGCTGGCGGTCAAAATCCGTAGCTGTAACTATAATTTCTTCGTTCTCAGCAAAACGGCGTGCCGTTTCTTTTACTATTGCAAAGGCCGTGGGCAAGACTTCATCCAAGGCCTCCTCGTAAATGTCCAGTATTTCTTTCTCAATCTTATCTATCTGATTGAAAAGAGACTCGCGTTCCTCCAGTTCGGTCTCTTCAACTTTAGCTTTCAGTTCTTCAACCTTGGCACGCTGTCCGGCTGCCGAATCGCGTATATAATCCTTCAGTTCCTGGGTCTTGGCGCGCAGGGCATCATTATCCAGTTTCTCCACTTCCGGATAAACAGCTTTTACCTTGTTTACCCATGGTTGGATTTCTTTCATATCTCGAGTGGACTTATTTCCGAAAATAGAGCTTAAAAATTCATTGAATCCCATTCTTGTATCGTTGTTTTTTTATGATTATTATCTGAATAACAAAAGAAACCATGAGGTACTGCAACACATTAACGCAGCAAAGTTACTCATTTCGCGCGACATAAGCCGTACCTCCCGTATGATTATGTGAAAGATATTTTTGTTAAAGTTCCAGCGGAGCTTCCCGGCAGGCATTAGGTGCCCTGATACGCATCACGTATGCCAATGTAGGAGCGATACGGTTTGCATATACCGGAGTGCGTACAACTTCCGCCTTGACATCAGGCCCCAATAATATCAGTGGAGTGGCAATATTTAACGTGCGCACTACGCGATTGTCCGTGCCGTTCTCCTGCATCACGGTCCACCCCGGCAACACTTCTATCAGCAGGTCGCCCGAACGTTTACGATGAAAGCCATTACGTACGGGTTCGTTGCGTGGAGACCACTCACCCAGCAACAGCCGGTTGGCATAATACACCTCATCCACCCCGCTGAACTGCACAAGAAACTCTGCAGCTTTCTCTTGGATGTCGGCCAAGTCCAACTGTTTGTCCTCAATCAGCTTATGGTTAAGATATATCTGCCTATCATAATAAGCCTCAACATACTGTCCTTCTCCATAAGTAGCCATCAAGTACATATTGAGCAATGTCGCGCACCGGTTCAGATGGAATTCCCCACCGGGTATCCGGTACAACTCAGGGTCTGCTCCGTCGTCATCAAAATACCCCGTTGATGCGACACAAAACATAATATTGTTCAGCCCGACATGCCGCTCCAGCATATCCAGCAATGAAGCAATGCTACGGTCAATGCGCACATAAGCGTCCTGTATCTCCATTCCGCAATCGGCTGTGCTGCGGTGGGCATAATTGCCGGCATAATATGTCAGTGCCAGCAAGTCGGGTATGCTGTCCTCCCCCATCCCGTTCTTTACAACCAGCTCTTCGGCCAACCGGTTCACCTCATCGTTGACCAACGGGCTGGTAATCAACCTGCGGAACTTTGCATCACCTTCGTTGCTGAATTTGTGCATGAATGGGGTTGTACGCCATTCCGGCAGATAGACATAGCGTTCGAAAGGCAATGCAGGTTCCCATGACATTTTCCTGATGCTTTGGTCAGGAGAATATTGGGCATTATAATTGTTCATCCACCATGGGAAGTCATTATAATAAGTCGTGCTGCACCACTTTCCCGTCTTTTCGTTAAGCCAGAAAGCCGCATTCCCCGCATGCCCGGCAGCCAGCACGGCAGCATCGCGGAATGGCGCGACGGAATAAACCATAGCCCTGTTTCGTGTGGCAACCCGCAGCTCGTCAGCCAACGTAGAGACCAGCAGTTTGGATGGTGACGTATTCTCGTCCGTATAATTGCCCATAAAGTTCTGGTCGTCCACACAATCTACCGGGCGTAGCGTCTCTGCATTCATCCAACGACCGGCAATGATGCCGTGTGCCGACGGAGTACAGCCAGAATATATGGAAGCCACGGCAGAGGCGCGATCGACATGCTTGAATGGCATTTCCATCTGACGGAACACCTTGCCTTCACGCAACAACCGCTTGAAACCGTCTTCCCCGTACAATGACGAAAACGCCTCCAGATAATCCGTGCGCAGCTGGTCTATCGTCAATGTCACCACCAACTTTGGCGGAGTAACCTGCAACTGTGCCTGCAGGCTGCCAAAGGTCATAACAAGTATGGATGTTATCAGTCCTTTCTTCATAACCCAATAATACAGAGGGAATTTTTACTATGTCTTTCCTTATACGAAAACAAGATGCAATACATAATATTGCATTAAATTAAAACATCAGCTTTTTTTACAACAAAACCTGTACACAACATCATGCTATTCAAACTTCTCACCAACAAACAAAGTATCAAAGGTAGCACCGCAATAGGAAACTCCTGTGGTATTACCGCCCAAAACATCATAAACAATGTTAATATAAGCGCATTGACAAGCATGTACCAGCTGAACTCCCGTCTGCACACCTTCCTAAGCATCCAAGGCAAACAAAACAGATGCAACGGATGGAACAGAAACAGCAGATAATTGGGAGATATGGCAGGATGTTGGGAGAACAGAACCATAAACGCCAATACACATCCGGACACTCCGACAGCCGCAAAAAGCACAAGGTCCACTCCCCACAGACTCCGGTTTCTCCTGATACCGTAAACTGTAACTCCCACAGTAAATGCAAGCAACAGTATGGCAGCATGCAGGGGGGTAAAACCATCATCGCCCGATGTATCGGCCACAGTCATTACCGCAGACACGACCTTACCTTCAGCCATCACCAGCGGACGGGCATGTCCAGCCGTATCCACCACTTCAGCCTTTGAAAAGTCCTCCTGCAAAATGAAAGGCACAAACATCATCTCACGCCTCGTGATGGGTTCATCAGCCTTTACGCCCATACAGAGATCCATTGCAAAGCGCGACCACGGATGCCCCTCGCTATACAAGTGCAACATGTCGCGGAAAGTGATACCCTCACTTCTGTCATCCATATCACCCTCATAACGCAGATAGCCGTCCACAGCCTGTTCTATCCGGTCACGCGGACGGGTAGCGCAATTATCATAAAAGAAATTATAACGGTACACACGATTTTCGGGCCTATAATTTTCCTCCAATGCCGACATCAGGAGTATCTTTTCCTCCTGCCTCAAGTCGAGTGTCTGCTGCCAGATGTCGCGACCGTAATATTCATATTCAGCGGCAAAATGCCGGAACGTACTTACTCCCAGGAGGTAATCAGTTTCCCCAAGTGCAAAGCGCAGTACAAAGTTCGGTGTATCAAAGTCGAAAATGCCGTAATTGAATATTACGTCTGTACCCCGCGTGAGATTTTCACAACGGATAGCCGTATGTCCGAACAAAGTATAGATTTCTTCACCCGGCGCACATGTCAGCAGACTTATCCGCAAAGAGTCATGTTCGCCTCCTGCTGTGTACACGGCACGGGCATTTACCTGCACGAACAATAGCAAAAGGCATGGCAGCAACCATGTCCGTATGTTTTTGGCTTGTTTCACGGGCGCAAATTTAAGTAAAACTTTTTGTTTGAAGAGAAAAAAGTTATGCATTGCATGCACTTAATATAATACATGTATTATCCCCGCCGCATATACAATCCCCGCATGTGCAGTACATGTACGAAGAAAAGGGGAAAGCTGTCACATCCATTCGGTTAAAATATGAAGTTGCATTGGTAAAAACCACAGCCAGGAGGTAATGTTCGGAATTTTATTGTAAATTTGCCCGCCACCGGCGACTGGCCAGTAAAAAGGCAGGCTTAATCACCGCGAGGTTATACTTTTATTTAACGAAATAAATCTGGATTTATGGAGATTGTTCAGCTTATCATCGATTTTATTTTGCACATAGACCGGCACATGATAGAACTTGTGCAGGATTACCATCTGTGGACCTATGCCATATTGTTCGTCATCATCTTTTGTGAGACCGGGCTTGTCGTAACCCCCTTCCTGCCTGGAGATTCGTTGCTGTTCGTGGCTGGAGCCATCACCGCCTTGCCCGACATGCCACTCAAGATAGGATATCTGGTACTTATTGTCTTTGCGGCTGCGGTGCTCGGCGACTCATGCAATTATACGATAGGACATTTTTTCGGCAAGAAACTGTTCAGCAACCCAAACTCCAGAATATTCAGGCAAAGTTACCTCGACAAGACACACAACTTCTTCAAAAAATATGGAGGTAAAACCATCATACTGGCACGCTTTGTGCCAATAGTACGTACGTTTGCCCCGTTTGTGGCTGGCATGGGCAAGATGCACTACTATTATTTTATGATGTACAACCTGATAGGCGGTGCGTTGTGGGTGAGCATTTTCTGTTTTGCCGGATACTTTTTCGGCGACCTGCCCTTTGTACAGAAGAACCTGAAGTTACTGCTGCTTGCGATAATCGTCATATCGGTGTTGCCGGCCGTGATTGAAGTGCTGCGGGCTAAGATGAAGAAATGATATATTGCGCTATGCCGACCAATGTTTATTGGGTACGGATTGTAGTGAACCTGTCTGACCGATTTGACAAAATGATATTAAACGGGGATAATATACATATAAAAAACGTTTGCATATCCGGCAAAAATTCCGATATTTGCTGAAAAACAAACTTTATGGAACCCATACGTAGCTTCGGGCAGCTGACGGCTTATCTGAAGAAGCTTGATAAACGCAAACGCATTGTCGTGGTATGCGCCAACGACCCCAATACAGAGTACGCCATAGCACGTGCCATGGATGAAGGCATTGCTGAGTTCCTTATGATTGGCGATGCAGCCATACTGGAGAAATATCCTGCCCTGAAACGTCATCCGCAATACGTAAAGATACTGCATGTGGAGAACTCGGACGAGGCGGCGCGCAAGGCCGTGAAAATCGTACGTGAAGGAGAAGCGGACATACTTATGAAGGGCATCATCAATACGGACAACCTGCTTCATGCCATACTGGACAAAGAATACGGATTGTTGCCTAAGGGGAAAGTATTGACGCATCTGGCTATGATGCAGATTCCAGCCTATCACAAACTTCTGTTTTTCTCGGATGCAGCCGTCATACCTCGTCCCACACTTCAGCAACGCATAGAGATGATATGGTATGCCATACATACTTGCCGTCGTTTTGGCATAGACAGGCCACATATCGCACTGATTCACTGCACAGAGAAGGTTAGTGCAAAGTTCCCGCATTCTCTGGATTATGTCAACATCGTGGAGCTGGCCGAAGCTGGAGAGTTCGGCGATGTTGTCATAGACGGACCGCTTGATGTGAAGACTGCATGCGAGAAGAACAGCGGTGATATAAAGGGTATCGTTTCTCCCGTCAACGGAGAAGCCGATGTACTGATATTCCCCAACATCGAGTCGGGCAATACTTTCTACAAGGCTGTTTCGCTTTTCGCCAACGCCGATATGGCGGGAGTGTTGCAGGGGCCCGTGTGCCCGGTTGTATTGCCTTCGCGCAGCGACTCCGGCCTTTCCAAGTATTACAGCATGGCCATGGCCTGCCTCACGTGCTGAAACATATATAGCACATACAACAAATTTATTTACCATGAAAAAGATATTAGCCGTAAATCCCGGCTCCACGTCCACCAAGATAGCGGTGTATGAGGATGAATCTCCAGTGTTGGTGCGTGCCATACGACATTCTGCAGGAGAGCTTGCTGTATTCCAACATGTGATAGACCAGTTTTGCTTCCGCAAGGAACTGGTACTACACGAACTTAAATCAAATTCCGTACCTTTCGCTTTCGATGCAGTGGTGGGACGTGGCGGCTTGCTGAAGCCTTTACCAGGCGGAGTGTATGAGGTGAACGATGCCATGATACATGATATCCGCCACGCAGAGCATTCACATGCGTGCAACCTTGGTTGCCTTATTGCTGCCGAACTTGCATCTTTGCTGCCGGATTGTCGTGCTTTCATTGCCGATCCGGTAGTAGTGGACGAGCAGGACGACATAGCCCGTGTTACAGGCTCACCGCTGTTGCCCCGCCTCACCATTTGGCATGCTTTGAACCAGCGTGCCGTAGCCCGCCGCCATGCTGCAAAAACGGGAGTCCGCTACGAGGAGCTTGATCTGATAGTGTGCCATCTGGGAGGCGGCATTTCAGTCGGTGTCCATAGACATGGACGTACTGTCGACGTTAACAATGCACTCAATGGCGAAGGGCCTTTTTCACCTGAGCGTGCCGGTACCCTTCCTGCGGGTCAGCTGATAGATTTATGTTTTTCAGGACGCTTTACACGCGATGAGCTGAAGAAACGCATCTCTGGTCATGCCGGTCTGGTTGCCCACCTGGGTACTACGGACGTACCATCCATCATAAATCGCATACAGCAAGGTGACAGACACGCGACCCTCATACTTAATGCCATGATTTACCAGACGGCTAAGAGTATTTGTGCTGCGGCTGCGGTACTGTTCGGCAAGGTAGACGCAATATTGCTGACGGGCGGTATGGCTTATTCTGACTACGTTATATCACACCTTTCGGAACGGATACGGTTCCTCGCCCCTTTGCATATCTATCCAGGAGAAGATGAGCTGGAAGCCCTTGCCTTGAATGCTTTGGGAGCCTTGCGGGGAGAATTGGAGATAAAGGAGTATTGCTGAATGTTTACTATTGTGAAGTTTAACTATAAGGCAGGAAGATTTTTATTTTTTTGCTGTGGAGATTAATTGTGGTAAGATTTTCTCTGTATCTTTGCAGCGTGTTAAGTTAATAAATTGATTAAGGTCGATTTTGACTTTTGCCCGGAAAAGTATGGGGGTACTTTCCGGGCTTTTTTGTTCTTGTTGTTGTCCAGCCATGTTTCACCATGTGCATAAACATATAAATAATAATGTTTATTTATACAGTTTTTTCTCCAGCTTGCGCCATGCCATGGGCAGACAATCTGCGATATTTCCTGCAGTCATCCCAATCTGTCCGTACTCCATGGCAGCCATATCTCCGGCCAATCCATGTACATACGTCCCAAGCAATGCGGCTTCACCGGCCTTATACCCTTGCGCCAACAATGCGAGCAGCACTCCAGTCAGTACATCTCCGCTACCGCCAGTAGCCATTCCGGGATTGCCAGTCTGGTTGAAACGGCATTTACCATCAGGCGACACGACAGCAGTATAAGCCCCTTTCAGTACGATATGCACACCCGTGTTGCAAGCCAAATCGCGGGCACGTTCCAAGCGTTCGTAAGAATTACGGCAAGTACCCACCAAACGTTCAAGTTCCTTTGGATGAGGAGTGATGATGCTGCCATTGGGCAAACGTTTCAAGTAAATACGGTTGTCACCAAGGATGTTCAAGGCATCTGCATCCAACACCATAGGCACGTTGCAGTCATCTATCTGTCCGAGCAAGGCAGATTCTGTCTCCATCATCATTCCAAGTCCCGGTCCTATACCAACAGCCTGATAATCGTCAGTATCGGTAGAAGAGGCAAAGCATGTCTCACTGATGTCCAGTTCTGTCATGGCTTCGGGCACTGCAGTCTGTACTATAAAGTTGTTGCAAAAAGGCACATGTACCGTAAGCAGCCCCACCCCAGAGCGCAGGCACGCCTTCGCAGCCAGTACCGATGCACCGGCCATACCCTGCGAACCGGCTATCAGCAATGCCCGCCCGAAGTCGCCCTTATGGGCAAATCGTCTGCGTGGCTTCAGCAGAGTTTCCACTTCGGCAGGCTCGGTCAGACTATGGTCGGCAGGAGTCTCCTCAATGATATGCTTGTCCAGCCCGATGTCCAGCAATTGCCATTCTCCAACGAAAGAAGCGTTTTCTGCAAAAAGGAACGCGAGTTTGGGCAGTTGCAGACTGAGTGTAAGATTGGCGTGTACTATGCATGCTGCCACATTATATGTATTGTCTTCGCCCATCAATCCCGAAGGAATATCGATAGAAACCACCTGCGCAGGCGAAGCATTAATATACTTAACTACCTCAGCAAACCCTTTCGACAACGGCTTGTTAAGCCCGCTGCCGAAAAGTCCGTCTATTATAACATCGTCCGTTCCCAGTTTTGGGAAGGAAAACTGTGAGGTCACCTCATGAAAGATTATGCCGGGCAGTCCTGACAGCCGTTCCATATTGGCAGCGCAGTCCGGCGAAAGTTTCCCGATATTGAACAGGAATACTTCCACCTGATATCCTTTCTCATGCAGCAGACGCGCCACGGCCAAGGCGTCCCCACCATTGTTGCCAGGTCCGGCGAAAACGGTAAAACGTGTGCCTGTCTCCCACCGTGAAGAAATGGCACAGGTCAATGCAATGGCAGCGCGCTCCATAAGGTCTATGGAAGCAATAGGTTCGTTTTCTATGGTGTAAGCATCAATCTGCCTGATACTTGCAGTTGGAAATATTTTCATAAAACACATGTTTTGATTGGCATATACAACGAGGACGCAACGCATCCTGCAATCGAAAAACAAAAGTACGAATTATCTTTCAATACGTATCTTTGTACAGGGTTAATTCGACGGCAAGAACGAGAAATACCGGCCCATCAGGAATACTGGTGCCGGCTCCATGCCCAACATATAATAGAAAAGTGTATGACGTGTAATATGGAAGGCCGCGACATATTGCCGGCATGGTTACAATACATGAAAATGTGAGGTCGGAATAAGAAAAGATAAAAAAGCCTTGACTATATCACAGATAACGACTTCTGCCGCACTAAAGGACACAAACATCCGACTTGTACCATTCGTACAGCCGATGTATCCCTTCGTCTATCTCTATCCGATGCTGCTATATAAATCTTTGCATTCCGGTCCAACATAATTTTCTTTTCAGGACAAAGTCGTCTTTATGGTTCACAATATCCCTGCACGTACCCTGCTCAATGTCTCTGGCGTCATCAGCAAGTAAGACGCAATGTGTGACAGGGGAGCTCTTTTGATAACCTCCGGCTCCTGCTCCATAAAGTGCTGGTAGCGTTCGCGTGCGGTTTCAAACCGTAATGAATCGGCCTTAATCTGCGAAACAATCAAGCTAAATTCCAATATCTTACGGTAGAACATATTTACCTCCCACGAAATTTTGGTAAGATACATCAGCCTATCGAAAGGCAACAGATAGATTACGCTATCCTCAAGTGCTTCAATCATAAGTCTGGTCGGTTCTTTCTTCAACGTGCTTTCTATGCAGATTGCAATTCCACCTTCGGTCGAGAATTGTTCTGTCACGTCTTTACCATTCTTATAATAGAACTGTCGGAGCATACCTTTGCACACTATCACCAAATAATGGCTGACCTGCCCTTCACGCAAAAGTATCTCTCCCTTCTCCACATCCTTGCGTATCAGCACACCGGCTATCAGCTTCCTGTCTTCTGGAGGCATTTCCCTGTATTGTCTATCGATTACAGCGTTGAGCGTATCTTTTAATAATGCATCCATAAGTTTTTGTGACAACTGATATAAGTGAGTTATGCGTGTAAGCCTTTATTTCTTGAGGCCTTCAGTTCCTGCATTATTTCTTCATGCGCAGTACACGTATGCCTGTCCACACTTTGTTATTTTTCAGCATCTTCGCAAGAGAAATATCTGATACCACAACCTTTCCCTCTTCCGATGAAGCATGCAGGAGGGTGAGCTTATCATCCACACGGAATGCGATGCCCATATGAGCTACATCCAGTCCCGGTATATTGGTAGTGATGGCAATGATATCACCATTTTTAATCCATGGCAGGCCTCCGTCGGGCAGCTTGTTCTCCGGCAGATAATGGATTTCCTTACCTGACAAAGACTCTTCTATTTGCTTTATCTTATTTACGTTTTCCGGAGACTCGGACAGTTGTTTATAGCGTTCGGGATGTGTACTCATGTAATTGATGTATAAAGTCTCTGTATCTTGACTATATTTGGCTGTGACATCTTCCAGGAATCCATGCCGTACTCCGTTTTCCACCCATTCGGCTATATAGTGCAACCTCGATGGATATCCGTCAATTTTGCCGTCCCGATAACGTATCATCTGTAACTTCTGGCCAAACACGACTTCTGATACATCTCCATCGACAATAGGACATAGCGATTCTGCAAGGACATACTCCACGAGTGTGAGGCAATCCACTTCATCGCAATTGACTACAAGTTCTTCCGGCTCGTCAGTTTCTAATGTATGAGCTACATATGGAATACCTATGTATTTTATTGCATTTATCATCATTATGTCATCAGTATCTTGCGACATGGCCGGCACGCACAGCATAATGCAACAAAGCATTGCAGATATGAATTTGGCTGTTTTCTTAATCATTTATCTATATCTATGTTTTTTGAACTTTTACATGAATGTCGTATGGTTACTTTACCTTCATCGATGCCCGAATAAAATAAAGTATCAATAATATATAAGCAATGAGTGCAACAATCTGCGACCACGTACTGGCAAGCCATGCTTCATTCAGCAGATTTATTTCCTGGAAACGCATCACGGCACTGACCACTCCCATAAGAGCTCCACCCGCTATAAATCCAGAAGCAAGGAGCGTACCACGTTCTCCCCTTAAGGCATTGAGCGAACTATCTTTACTACGTGTAGTGACATACCAGTTGATAGCACCTCCAACGAGAAGCGGAATGTTTAATTCCAATGGTATAAACATACCTAAGGCAAATGCCAATGCCGGTATTTTACAAAAGTTTAGTATGACAGCCAATATGGCACCGGCCCCATACAGCAACCACGGAGCTTGCACTCCGCTCATCAAGGGTTCTATGACGGCAGCCATTGCATTAGCTTGCGGGGCAGCCAACTGTCCGCTGGTAAAGCCATAAGTCTTGTTCAAGATTATTATGACCCCGCCTACAGTCGCAGCCGATACCAATGTACCCAGAAACTTCCAGCTCTCTTGTTTTAATGGAGTACTTCCAAGCCAATAGCCAATCTTCAGGTCTGTAATAAATCCTCCTGCCATTGACAGAGCCGTGCATACCACACCACCCATAATCAATGAAGCAACCATACCTTCAGGCCCTTTCAAGCCAACGGCTACCATGATCACAGAAGCAAGTATAAGGGTCATCAACGTCATACCAGAAACCGGATTCGTCCCGACTATGGCAATGGCATTTGCCGCCACTGTAGTAAACAGGAAAGCTATGCCGGCAACCAAAATGATAGCCACTACTGTATGGAGTAAGTTACCCTGCATTATATCGAGATAGAAAAACAATGCCACAAGAGCCAGTGTTATGATGGAACCGATAGCTATGAACTTCATTGATAAATCACGCTGGGTACGCAATGTTGATGATGCAGTATCCGACTTGCTATGCATCTCTCTGGCAGCAAGCCTCACAGCACTTTTGATGATTCCCCATGACTTTATTATTCCCAATATGCCAGCCATCGCAATGCCGCCAATTCCTATGCTCTTGGCATAATTGTTGAATATCTCTTCAGGAGACATATCTCCTACGGCTGTTGTGATTCCCGGATTCCATTGGTTGAGGATGCTATCGCCCCAAATTAACGATATACCGGGGATGATAATCCACCACACAGCCAATGAGCCTAAACATATTATAGTTGCATATTTAAGTCCGACGATGTAACCCAATCCGAGTATGGCTGCACCGGTATTTACCTTAAAAACTAATTTGGCCTTGTCTGCCAACAACGTTCCCCATTCGCAGACACGTGTAGTAAAATTCTCGTTCCACCATCCGAATGTGGCAACAATAAAATCATACAGTCCGCCCACAAGCCCAGCTATAAGCAAAGGCTTGGCCTGACTGCCGCTTTTTTGCCCGGATATAAGCACCTGTGTTGTAGCCGTTGCTTCAGGAAAGGGATATTTGCCATGCATGTCGCTGACGAAATATTTGCGGAACGGGATCAAAAAAAGAATTCCCAGAATACCTCCCAAGAGCGAACTTATAAATACCTGTAGAAATGTCACTTTGATTTCTTCAGGATAGCTTTCTTGCAGTATATATAAAGCGGGAAGGGTAAATATCGCACCTGCAACTATAACTCCGGAACTTGCGCCGATGGATTGGATTATGACATTCTCACCCAAGCTGTTTTTCCGTTTAGCAGCATTGGAAACTCCTACGGCTATGATAGCTATCGGAATAGCCGCCTCAAAAACCTGACCGACCCTTAAACCAAGATATGCCGCCGCAGCCGAAAACAGGACGGCCATACATATCCCCCATAAAACAGACCAGAGGTTGATTTCAGGATATTGCTTTGTCGGAACCATCAGCGGATTGTAAACTTCGCCGGGTTTCAATTCCCGGAAAGCATTCTCCGGAAGGTTAATGGCTTGTTCTTCTTGCTTCATGACATGTTAATTTTCTTATTCCTTTCCTTCATGAATCCTACATTACACTGTTTCTATTTCTATAGAAATTCATTACCACAATTACTCTTTCCCGGGACTTGCTTCCATAGTCCCTTCGATATATAGCCTCAGCATTTCAGTCTTGGCATTTGTGCGCAGGGTAATAGACTTCTTGAAGTGTCCCGGATAACGCCCTGTCCCATTATATGTCACTGTAATGACACCTTGTTTGCCTGGCAACACCGGTTCTTGTGTATATTCGGGTACCGTACAACCGCACGATGCCATAGCCTGATGTATAACAAGCGGAGCATCTCCCACATTGGTAAATGTAAAAGTACAGGTCACAATCGGTTCCAATTCAGAGAATGTACCAAAATCATGTCTCGTCTTATCGAATTTGATATCGGCTTTGGCTTGTGCCGAGGCATAAACAATGCTCAAAAAGATGAACATTGTGTACATCATTATTCTTTTCATTGCTTATCTGGTTAAAATACATTTATCAATGTTGGCAAAGATACGCCTTTTTCTTCAGAAAGGTTTTGTTCGCGAGCCAAATTGTTTTAAAAAGAAATCTTTTTGAAGAATCATGCGGACCGGCAGATGATATACTGATTTGGATTTTAGGAAAGAAAAGGCGCCGTCCGTAATGGGGACCGACGCCTTTTTAACGTCAACACCGAAACCAAATACGGTGCTGACTCTCCCTACCAGCATTACCGCCACCTCACTTTCACAAGCAGAAGCGGTATTGTTTTATATTTTCAATACTAATAACAATACAATACGTGAACACGCACCGAACGGAAGGCTACCTTATGGTGACCAGTGTCGCTCCGAAACCATACTCCTGGAATGAGGCGTCTTGTGCCTTACAAGACGGATACTTGCGTTTCAACTCGTCGAGTACAGCCTTGCGCAACACTCCGTCACCCTTTCCGTGGATGAAGACGATACGCTCCCCGCGCTTGTTCTTATGCTGTTCCATCACTTCGCGGAACTTGTCGAGCTGATAACGCAGCATGTCGCCGTTGCTCATACCCCGCGTATCGTCCAGCAGGGCACTTATATGCAGGTCTACTTCCAGGATTTCGTTCTTGCCCTTATCCTTTGGTTTAGGATGATTGTGTGGCGGAGGTGCATCGGAAGCCCTTTTCTGCAACAGTGCCTTCTGCAAGTCCTCAGCAGAAACGTATAACTGTTTTGCCGGACTGTCATTGCGCACTACATCGTATATCAGGACAGGAGTTGCAAAAAAGTCTGTCATACGGAACGTATGCAGCTTGTAGAACTTCACGACATCTATGCGTAGTTCAACACTGACAGCCGGTTTCAATTCAAAAGAAGAACGGTCCTTGAAGGCTACGAATTGCACGCATACACGCTCGCGTTCGTTGAGTACAGACTTTTCAAACTCTTCAAGAAGCAATTTTGTATTAGGTTCCACCAAGCCATGAGAGCATACGCTCCATGCTTTTCCTTCAGCATAAAGATAAGTGTAATAAAGATAATAATTGCTGTCGTTCACTATATATGCCTCGAAAGAGGTGGTACTCACGGCTTTGATGTCTTCAGGCACAAAGGCGAGATAGACGTTGAGCACGTTGCCACCACGCATTTCAGGCTGGCGGTAAACCGATATTTGCGGCTTTTCTACCTGAGGCACAGTCTCAACTTCCACCGGCTGGATGGCACGTGCCGGCAGCTCCTCTTCCTTCTTCTTCCGTACTCCGGCCTTGACAGAGGGGATTGGTATATTGTAATCATCGGTTTCCACCACCACGCACTCCCGTACCGGCATGAGAATATCGAAGCCATCGGCATCCTGCACCAGAACAATGTTTTTACCACGGAAGCCGGACACTATGCCTCCCCCGACCTCGCTCAAGAAACGGACTTTATCTCCTATTTTCATAATACATGTTGATAATCCACGCGCCTGCAGACGGAAGGCAATACTTCGTGAACTTTCTATTAAAATTATCAATCTGACTGCTATTAGCGGTACAAAGATATGGAAAACTCTCCGTAATTTCAGCAATAACGAAGGCACAATCTGTACCATAAAATGGAGGCCACAAAAGATGTACATCTTTTGCTGCAAAACATATACATCTTTAGCATGCCTGTCATATATTGAAGAAAAGGCCGTAACAGAATAAAGAATAATTAATAACTTTGCGGCCACAAAAGCGGCATATATGACAGAAAAATCCAAAGACATACACATCAGTGACTTCAACTATCAACTGCCGGAAGAACGCATAGCCAAATTCCCCCTGCCGATACGCGACAGTTCCAAACTGTTGATTTACCGCCAAGGCGACGTGAGCGAAGATACGTTTGCTTCTCTGCCGCAATATATGCCGACAGGAAGCCTGATGGTATTCAACAATACTAAGGTAATACAAGCACGTATACATTTCCGGAAGGAGACCGGAGCATTGATAGAAGTTTTTTGCCTTGAACCGATGCTGCCAGCCGACTATGCACTCAACTTCCGGCAAACAGGCCGTTGCGCATGGCTCTGCATGATAGGCAACCTGAAAAAATGGAAGGGGGGAAGTCTGCGGCGAGAAATGATTGTAAACGGAAGCCCCCTCACACTGACTGCCGAGCGGGGAGAATGCCGTGGCACAAGCCATAGAGTGGACTTCAGCTGGAACCGTCCAGACGTGACATTTGCTGATATTCTGGAACTGTTTGGAGAATTGCCGATACCTCCATACCTGGACCGTGAGACACAGGACAGCGATAAGGTGACTTACCAGACGGTGTATGGAAAGGTAAAAGGTTCTGTTGCCGCACCTACCGCAGGCCTGCACTTCACAGAGAGTGTATTGAGCAAACTTCGTAACAAAGGTATAGAACTCGAGGAGCTGACGTTGCACGTAGGGGCAGGAACATTCAGGCCTGTGAAAAGTGAACTCATTGAAGAACACGAAATGCACACGGAATACATATCCGTATCGCGCAGAACAATAGACAGGCTTATAGCCCACGATGGAAATGCCATAGCAGTGGGAACAACATCTGTCCGTACGCTGGAAAGTCTGTATCACATAGGACTGACACTGATAAAACACCCGGACGCTACAGAGAATCAGCTGCACGTACGTCAATGGCAACCTTATGAGCTGACCGCTGAAGAAGCGTCAGTAACTGCTACGGATGCCTTGCAGGCATTGCTCTCTTATATGGACCGGCATGGCATGGATACTCTGCATACCAATACCCAAATAATCATCGTACCGGGATACGAATACAAGATAGTGAAGGCTATGATAACAAACTTCCACCAGCCACAAAGCACATTGCTGCTGCTTGTCTCTGCATTCGTGCATGGAGACTGGAAGAAGATTTATGACTATGCCATGACACATGACTTTCGTTTTCTCAGCTACGGGGACTCATCTTTATTGATTCCTTAAAATGTCACATATATGAACCAGGACAATTACAAGGAACTATTTCCTGTGGTGGATGAAGAAGGAAACATCATAGGTTCGGCCACCAGAGGTGAATGCCACAACGGAAGCAAACTGCTGCATCCGGTTATCCATTTGCATATATTCAACTCAGAAGGACAACTGTATCTGCAACGCCGTCCTGTCTGGAAAGACATACAACCAGGAAAATGGGACACCGCCGTAGGCGGCCATGTCGCACTGGGAGAAAATGTGGAGCAAGCCTTAAAACGTGAAGTATTTGAGGAGTTGGGTATCACCAACTTCATTCCAGAACCTGTAACACGCTATGTATTCGAATCAGACCGTGAACGGGAACTTGTATTTACATTCAGGACTGTATATGACGGCACTATCTCTCCATCAGAAGAACTGGACGGAGGACGATTCTGGAGTGTAGACGAAATCAGGGCAAGTATTGGCAAGGGAATCCTTACCCCGAACTTCGAGAATGAGGTGGACAAAGTCATACCTCATGCTTGATTCCCATCAGTTTTCATATACCTGACATGAAAAAGTAAAGCGCGGATTACAGGGAAATAAATATTCGTCCCCACAATCCGCGCCCTCGTCTACACTGCCGTGTAAGTTCAATGAGCCAGTTCCTCAATAACTTTCATTATACGGCATGCTATTTCTTCTGCCTCTTCCTGCGTATGAGCCTCGCTGTAGACACGTATAATTGGCTCTGTATTACTCTTGCGCAGGTGTACCCATTTGTCCGGGAAATCTATCTTAACACCATCTATATCGTTTACTTTTTCATCTTTATAGAGTTCCTTCACTTTTGCAAGGATGGCATCCACATCCGTGTCCGGTGTAAGATCCACACGGTTTTTAGCCATAAAGTAAGAGGGATATGTGGCACGCAATTCGCTTACTTTCTTGCCCTCATGTGCCAAATGACTCAGGAAGAGGGCTATACCTACAAGAGCATCACGTCCGTAGTGACTGGCAGGATAAATTACTCCTCCGTTGCCTTCACCGCCTATTACGGCTCCGACTTCTTTCATTTTGGTTGTTACATTCACCTCACCAACAGCCGAAGCATAATAAGGTTGGCCATAAACAGCCGAGACATCACGCAAGGCACGTGTGGAACTTAGATTGGAGACTGTAGGCCCCGGCGTGTGCTTCAATACATAGTCAGCCACACTTACCAAGGTATATTCTTCTCCATACATGCGGCCATCCTCGCATATTATGGCAAGACGGTCAACATCAGGGTCAACGACAAACGCCACATCGTTTCCTCCACGTGCCATCAATTGCATAATATCACCCAGATTACGTTCCAATGGCTCCGGATTGTGCTGGAAGTTGCCCGTCGGCTCGCAATATAGCTTATCTACATGCTGCACGCCCAAAGCTCCGAGCAGTTGAGGAAGAATTATGCCTCCTACCGAATTCACGCAATCAATAGCAACCCGGAAATTTGCCTTACGAATAGCATCCACATCCACCAGCTCCAATGCCAATACGCTGTCTATATGTTTTTGCCCATATGTCAAATCAATGCGGCAAGTTCCCAAATTATCCACTTCAGCATACTCGAAAGCTTCATCTGCAGCTATGCGCAATACTTCGTTGCCGGCCTTCTTGTCGAGGAATTCTCCTCTTTCGTTCAGCAGTTTCAATGCGTTCCATTGCTTCGGATTGTGGGATGCAGTCAGTATAATCCCTCCACTGGCTCCTTCCATTACCACAGCCAGTTCGGTGGTGGGAGTAGTGGCAAGGCCTATGTCTGTCACGTCCCAACCCATGCCCATCAGTGTACCGACAACAACATCCTTCACCATTTCTCCTGACAGTCGTGCATCACGCCCCACAACTATCTTATTATTTTTTACCGTACATGTCTTGCGTATAAACGTAGCATATGCAGAAGTAAATTTCACAATGTCAAGTGGATTCAGTCCCTCTCCCACAACTCCTCCGATAGTCCCGCGAATACCGGAAATAGACTTGATCAGTGTCATAAATGAAAAATATTAATATTTAATAGCTAACGGTAAATCTGATACTTACGTATATCATAGAAGTAAGGTATGACAGATGCCATTGCTGTCGAATGCCCCATATCGGATGGCACAATGAGGCGTACATGCGCCATATTCCTTATATACGTCAATGGGACCAACCAGCCGGCAGGCACTGCCGAACCATAATAAGAATACATATAGCCCTCGGTAAATATCCCGGCAACGGATGAAGAAGTGACAATATATCTGAATGCATCCACATAGCGTGGTTCAGAGAGATTACTTAACGTTGTATCCTCATCCAACAGATTATACTCTACAAAACGTACCAATATTTCATCATTATTACGTACTGTATCTGTAAGATCATCAACGCCCTTGCTCACTATATTCATATAGACACCGCTCGCCAATTGCACATATTCATCATCGGCAGTCATTGAATCCTGGGCATAAAACTCAGACTGTGAAATCACCCGTATATTGTTGTTACTAATAAAATTTTTTATGGCATTCTCCTCATCCTCAAGCATCTCTGCATAAGTTTTAGTACCACTACACCCTTGGATGACCAGTCCTATCGCCAACAAGGAAAACAAGAATAAAGTCAGTTTTTTCATTATATATCCACTTATGGTAAATGTTGCACAAATGTATCTGATTTATCGGAAAAGCGTAAACTTACAGTGCGAAAGTTCGTATCTTTTAACCTTTCCTCCACTTGTTTTTCATTCTTTGGATGTGAGTAAAGGTTTGTACTTCTCTAATGCTTCCTCCAATACTTCCCTGGCTTTATCCATGGTGCCGTAGAATTCTCCTCCGGAAGCATTGAGATGACCTCCGCCATTGAAGAACTCGGCAGCCAGCCTGTTGCATGGGAAAGTACCGACTGAGCGCAACGAGACTTTAATCATAGGCCTTTCCGTATCCTCACGTAAAAAACACGACAGAACTACGTCTCTGATACCAAGTGGAATATTGACAAACCCTTCACTATCGCCACGTATATAATTGAAACGGTCTTGTTCCTTCTCGGTAAGCGAAATCAATGCAGTGTTGTATTCCTTATACACTTTCATCTGCGATATTACGTAACCCATCAGGCGAAGACGGTTTTCTGAATAGGTATTGTACACTTTCCGGTAAATATCATCCTTATCTATGCCTTTTGACAACAGTTCACTTATAATAAAATAAATCTCCCGGCTGTTTGAATTGAACGTGAACCCTCCGGTATCAGTCATCATACCTGTATAGATACATTCTGCAGCTTCCTTATTTATGGCATCGAAATATCCCAGACTGCAAATCAGGCGGAACACGAGTTCCGAGGTTGATGATATTTGCGGATGTGATATGATTATCCTGCAGAAATCTTCCGGTTCAAGATGATGGTCTATCAGAATCTTGCGTGCAGGAGATGCCAGGACAGCTGCCCCCATAGCATCTATGCGGTGAATGGCATTGAAGTCGAGGCAACAAATCACATCTGCATCCGCTATAAGACGGTCGGCAACCTCTTTTTTCCGGTCATACAACAGGATATTTTTACTGCCGGGCATCCATTTCAGGAAGTCCGGGAAAGCATTCGGCACAATGACATGCACTTCCTTACCCTGCGAACAGAGAAAATGCCAAAGCCCAAGCGAAGAGCCTATCGCGTCACCATCGGGTGATACATGAGATACGATAACCATCTTTCCGGCCCGTTCAAACCATTTTGCAAAAAGGTCTATATTGGTCTGTTTTATCACCTTACTTAACATACCGTAAAATTTGTCATTATGATTTGAGCGGCAAAAGTACGAAAAAGTTTAAGAACTACAGTAAAATATGCAGATAACCTTTCTGGGAAACGACATGATAAGGAATACCTTTCTGCCTGCATTCATTCAGCATGCGATTACGGTAGAAATCAGTCAGAGAGGCATCAATCACCACTTTACCGACCTTAAACAGCGGTTCAAGGTCTGAAAGCGTCCCCTTATATCCACGGCAAACATATAAATAATCCACCGGTAATGGAGAAGCAGACCTCTTGCCTTTCCATCTGTCGTCGCGCAATATGCAGACACGCTTCCCGCCATACAAGAGCATAAGATTACGCACAGAGAGCACAGGACACTCATAACTATCCGTCACTACGCGGGGAGTGTCCAGCCTCAGACGGTTCCAATGGGGAGCAAGTGAGCGAAAGAGACGGGACACATCGGGTATGCTGTCTGCCGTAACCAGCCATGAGTCCGGTCCTCCTGTTGTGCAATGCACTGCAGGACAATTACGTACATTATAAAAATACAACGATTTATCAGGGGTATTCATACTCATGGACACGGTACGGTAAGAAACAAACAGCAACAGCGCAAACAAAGCCATACAGACATTGCGACCGGTAAAACGCCCCCATGCCCTATGTAACAGTAGGAAAGATATATAAAGAAGCGCCACCTCCCATTTGTCCATCCATACCTCGTCCACAGAAGAAGCAGGCAATGCCTCTATCTCGCGCAACAAATCATTCTGCCCACGCACCAAGATTTCCAGAACATTAGCCACAAACTGCTGCACCGTCGGGAATGGCGTAAATATAAGCAGAGCCACTGCCACATATAGAACCAATGAAGATAACGGTACTACCAGCAAATTGCTCAACAGAAAATGCACAGAGAAGCGGCCAAAATACAGAAGTACCAGTGGAGCCGTACCTATCTGCGCAGCAACAGAGACGGTCGCCAATCCCCATACATAACGCATGAAACGGTTCTTCACACGCCACATGGCATACAGGCGGGGCTGGAAAAGCAGTATGGATGCCACAGCAATAAAAGACAACTGAAAGCCGACATCGAACAGCCACAACGGGTGCACCAATAACATAAGAAAAGCCGTAGCTGCCAGCGTATTCATAGTCAAAGGCTTTTCACATTGGAGGCTGGACAGTGCCAATAACGAGAACATGACAACAGAGCGTACTACCGGAGAGGCCAGCCCCGTAATAAAGGCGAACGCCCACAACAGCAACACGACAAGTATCAACAGGAAAGGTTTCAGTCGGCGCCTGCGTTTCCAGAGTGGCGCACAACAAAATATGAGCAGCATGTAGAGGAAGCCTATATGCAATCCGGACAATGACAGCACATGGCTGACTCCGGATACTGAATAAGTCTCCAATATATCTTCGCTGAGATCATCCTGGTCGCCTACGGTAAGAGCCGCCAACACAGCCAGTTCATCACCTTCAAAACCCAACGAACGATACAGTTCCACTATACGCTCGCGGCAGTCCAACGCAGCCTGGCGTAACGTCCGCCCACACAGATGCCCCGTTATCCGCCAATGACCGGCAGGAACGTATGCCGTCCCACTACCACCATTGCGACGCAAATACTTTGCATAATCAAATTCATCCGGATTACCGTTGGCCTGCGGAGGAGACAGGCGTGCATGAATCATCAGCTCATCACCACGCCGCAGTGTACCAGCAAGTGTATCTTTCGGGAAATACAGCAGAAAAAGAGGATGATGTGAAAAGGCGACCAGAGAATCTCCCTTATATTCACCCAGCACTTCCGAAGGGCAAAGAATGCTGTTGGGCTTCTCCTCCGGCTGTCCGCATATACGTACACGGCAGACCGTCTCACGCATAGCAAAGTCGTAACTGCTTTCTGCCCATCGGGCTGCAGCGGCATAACAGCCGGCGCAAAATATTACAGCACAGAGTACCATGCTGTATGACTGACGCCGGCCAAGAATGTGGCACAACACAAGCAACAAAACACCCACAAGTATGCATACAAGCAACGGGAGCAGCCATAATGTAAGCCCAAGAGCATCGCCGCACACTATACCTGCCATCAGTGGCAACAGCAATCGAAGGAAAGGATAACGGTTGCCGGGAGTCATGGTACGGACCGGTTACAGATTGTGCAAAGCCCGTATAGCCTCCTCCGGGTCTGTAGAAGAGAAGACGGCATTGCCGGCCACCAGCACATCGGCACCAGCCTCCACAAGAAGCGCCCCGGTGGAGAGATTCACCCCTCCGTCCACTTCAATCAGAGCCTCCGAGCCGGAGGCGGTTATCAGCTGCCGCAGTTCGCGCACTTTTTCCGTGGTGTGGCTTATGAACTTTTGCCCGCCGAAGCCTGGGTTAACTCCCATCAGCAATACCATATACAAATCCTTCACGATATCTTTCAGAAGCGATACGGGCGTAGCAGGATTTAACGTTACTGCCGGATGCATTCCTGCTTCGCGTATCTGCTGAACCACACGGTGCAGGTGTGGACAAGCTTCGTAATGGACGTTCATCACATGCGCTCCAAGAGCCTTAACCTTATGAATGAACTTCTCGGGCTGCACTATCATCAGATGTACGTCAAGCAGTTTGGTACACTGGCGTGCTACCGGCTTCAATACCGGAAAGCCAAAAGATATGTTCGGTACGAAAACCCCATCCATAATATCCAGATGTAACCACTCTGCCTCGCTTCTGTTAATCATCTCGATGTCTTTTGACAGGTTGGCAAAGTCTGCGGCCAGGAGTGACGGCGATATAATAGGTCTCATGTTACACTAAAATATATAATTTGTATAATAAGCTGTCAGACAAAAAGGGCGGCATGCACAGAACATAAACTGCGCCAGAGCAATACATATACTGTACATGCCGGTTACACATTTCCCCCATGCGCAGAACACGTCAAAAGGAAATCGCCTGCCGTTATATCATATATGCACCATCGTCCACCCTGAAGCCCCTCAACAGTTCCTCTACCGACAGACGCTTCTTACCCGGCAGTTGCAACGAACGAATACCCACAAACCCATCGGCCGCTGCCACACACAGGTATGTCTTGCCATCGCTCATTACAGTGCCAATCGGGAGGTCGTGTTCCTGCGGCAACTTCTCAGTCTCATATATCTTCAGCACGACAGGCTCGCAACCGGGCCGTACCAGCTCCGTCCATGCAGCCGGGTATGGCGACAGACCGCGTACAGAGTCATAAACCTGTTTGACAGAACGTCTCCAGTCTATGCGGCATGTGTCCCTGAATATCTTGGGAGCCATGCGGAGTTCTATCGGGGCGAGTATTTCATCTTGCGGTATAACCTTTACTGTGCCTGACAGAATCTCATCCACGGTCTCCGTCACCAGTTTTGCACCGAGATGCATGAGACGGTCATGCATAGTTCCCGCATCATCGGTATCGGCTATCGGCACACGTTCTTGCTTTATGACCTCACCCGTATCTATTTCGTGTTTCAAGAAGAAAGTGGTGACACCTGTCTCCGTCTCTCCGTTGATTATAGCCCAGTTTATTGGGGCGGCACCACGATATTGCGGCAGCAGCGAGGCATGCAGGTTAAATGTGCCCAGACGAGGCATGCTCCATACTACATCCGGCAACATGCGGAAAGCTACCACTATCTGCAGGTCGGCATTCCACCCGCGCAGCTGTTCCAGGAAGGTCTCATCTTTCAGTTTTTCAGGCTGAAGCAGCAGCAATCCCTGCTCCTGGGCATACCTCTTGACAGGTGATGGCTGAAGCCTATACCTACGCCCGGCTGGTTTATCGGGCATTGTGATTACGCCCACAACATTGTATCCACACTCCACGAGACGACGCAGAGGCTCCACAGCAAAGTCCGGAGTCCCCATATAAACGATTCGCAACTCTTCTCTTTTCATAATTTAATTATTCGTAAATTCGTAATTTATAATATAATTGGTTAACCAGTTTTATGCCGCGGTTATTCGTCTGAGAAACGCACCAGCACTCCGCGGTAAGAATTGAATATCTTCGACTTGGATACGAAACCCAGATAACGTCCTGTGGCATCAACCACGGGCAGATTCCATGCCTGCGTGTCATCGAAAGTGTTCATCACTTGTTCCATACTGTCCGTATAATGCAGCCGTGCCGGCGGTGAAGTCATCAGCCGGTTCACTGTGAAGCGATGATAAAGCTCCTGCCTGAACATGATATTGCGTATATCGTCAATCGGGACTATACCCAACAGGCGGCCGTCATCATCCACCACGGGGAATATATTGCGGTGAGATGTCGATATGGCCTTCACAAGCCCGCCAAGATCCATGTCAGGATGTACAGCTACAAAGTCCGTCTCCACCACGTCATCCATCTTCATCAGTGTCAATACAGATTTGTCCTTGTTGTGTGTCAGCAGCTCTCCTTTCTTGGCCAGACGCATGGAGTATATACTGTGCGGCTCAAACATCATTATGGTAAGATATGAGCTGACAGATACGATAATTAGCGGCAGAAAGAGGTCGTATCCTCCTGTCAGTTCGGCTATTAGAAAAACGCCCGTCAACGGGGCATGCATCACTCCGCTCATCACGCCTGCCATGCCCATAAGGGCAAAGTTCTTCTCGGGAAGCAGTGGAGTAATATCAAGCTCGTTGCTGAAGTGGGAAAAGACAAAGCCTGCTATACAGCCTAAATAAAGAGAAGGCGCGAAGATACCGCCACAACCGCCACCGCCGTTAGTGGCACTTGATGCAAATACCTTAAAGAGAATGATAAGCATGAGATACAGCAACAACTGGTCGTTATGGCCGTAGAATAAAGAATGGTTCATCACCGTATCCCAGTCGGCATTGCTCTCACCGTTAAGCAGCAGTTCTATGGTGTCGTAGCCTTCGCCGTATAGGGGCGGAAAAAGGAATATTAATATACTCAGCATGGCTCCGCCCAACAGCAGTTTCTGCCACGGACGGCCCAGGCGACCGAATACACTCTCCACACGATTCATTGCACGGGTAAAGTACAGAGATAACAGCCCGCAGAACACGCCCAGCATGATGACATAAGGTATGCGCACCAGCTCAAATGGCTGATCCTGGTGAAAAAGGAACATAGCCTCCTGTCCCGTCACCACGTAAGAGAGTGTAGCAGCTGTGACCGACGATATGAGCAACGGAAGTAGAGAAGTCATCGTTAGATCAATCATAAGAACTTCCAGCGTAAATACCAATCCAGCTATGGGTGCCTTGAATATGCCTGCCACAGCACCTGCAGCACCGCAGCCTACGAGCAGCATCAGAGTGCGATGTTCCATCTTGAACATGCTGCCCAGGTTGGAGCCTATGGCAGAGCCTGTAAGCACGATAGGTGCCTCTGCGCCGACTGAACCTCCAAAGCCTATTGTGATGGAACTTGCAAGGATGGACGACCATGTGTTGTGTCTCTTGATGCGTCCCTGCCTTCGCGATATTGCATACAATATTTTAGTGACGCCGTGACTGATATCGTCCTTTACTATATAACGCACGAGCAGACCCGCCAGGCAGATGCCTATAACCGGGTATAGCAGATAAAGATAGTTGGCCTCCGTTGTATCAAAGTTGTCTGTCAACAGCCACTGTATCCAATGTATCAGTTGCTTCAGCAACAGTGCCGCCACAGCAGTGCATATCCCCACAAGGAAGCTCAGCAGCAGTATGAACTGTTTCTCCCCGATATTCTTCTCGCGCCAGCGGATGAGACGCGGCAACCAACCTTTAGCATGGTAATGCAGAGGCGTATCAATACTCATTGCCTGATAATTTTAATCTCACCGTTACGTCCAAGTTTTATAATACCCGAGGGCTTGGCAGGCGTGTATTCGTTACGTCGGGCCTCCACAATATAGTCCACTGCAGCCTTTATCTCGTCACTTATTTCCGCAAATGTGCGTGGCGACGGTTCACCGCTTATGTTGGCAGAAGTGGATACAATGGCTTTGCGGAAACGGAAGCACAACTCTTTCGAGAATTCCTCGTCTGTCACCCGGATGCCTATGCTGCCATCTTCCGACAACAAGCATCCTGCCAGGTTTCTTGCTCCGTCATATATAATAGTCAGTGGTTTGTCTGATAGTTCTATAAGGTCAAAGGCCACTTCGGGCACATCCTGCACATAGAAATCCACCTTGACAGCCGAGTCGACCAGAACTAACATGGCCTTGCTGTCCGAACGACGTTTTATATCATAAATACGCCGTATGGCCTCCTCGTTGGTAGCATCGCATCCTATGCCCCAGACTGTGTCGGTAGGATAAAGTATCACACCGCCCTCCTGCATCACTCTACAGGCATTCTTGATGTCTTCAGTCCAATTTTTGTTCATTACATGCAGCTTATTGATGCACAAAAGTAATAATTTGTATTAATAAACAAGTGCTGGCTATCTAAATAATGCCTCAAAAAGGTAGCTTCTTTTTCTCAAAGAATTCCAGGCTGACGGTCGGAATAAAAGGTATCCAGCTCTATATTACTGTAGTAAAGGCTTACAAAATTCTGTCAATAAATACAGACATAGCAGTTCTATTTCATTTTTCTATCTGAAATTCTTTGCTGGCTCGACACGAATCGATACCTTTGCTGCAAAAATCAAGACTAACGTATTTTAAACCTAAAAAAGACAATGGATTGGATAGAAAGTTTGTTATGGGACCCGTCCTCTGTCGCCCATGTAGTGTTCCTTTACGCATTCGTCATCTTCACGGGCGTCTTGCTGGGCAAGATAAAAATCTTCGGAGTATCGCTGGGAGTAACGTTTGTGCTTTTCATGGGCATATTTATGGGACACTTCGGTTTTACTGCAACAACGCCCATACTGCATTTCTTGCGTGATTTTGGTCTGATACTTTTTGTATTCTGCATCGGTCTGCAAGTAGGCCCGTCATTCTTTTCTTCTTTCAAACGGGGAGGCATGACTCTCAACCTGCTGGCTGTGCTAATTGTGGTGGCCAATATCGCCGTGGCACTCATTATTTATTACGCCGGAGGCGGTGCCGACGGACGTGTCAGCTTACCTATGATGGTGGGCGTGCTATACGGAGCGGTGACCAATACTCCAGGACTTGGTGCAGCACAAGAAGCCTTGAACCAGCTGAGCTATACGGGAGACCCCATTGCATTGGGTTACGCCTGCGCATATCCGCTTGGTGTCATAGGCATAATAGCGTCAATGATTATCATCCGCTATATGTGCCGTGTAGATTTCTCAGAAGAAGAAAACCAACTACAACACAATGAGGATGATGAAAAGCACAAGCCGCACATGATGAGTCTTGAAGTACGCAACGAGTCTATCGACGGTAAACATCTGTTGCAGGTCAAAGAGTTTCTGGCCCGCCCGTTTGTCTGCTCCCGCATACGCCATGAAGGCCATGTTTCCATCCCCGATCGCGATACCACTTTCCGCTTAGGTGACCAGTTGTTTATCGTATGTTCGGAAGAAGATGCTGACGCCATAACAGCTTTCATTGGTCGTACGGTGAATGTAGACTGGGAACACCAGGACATGCCAATGGTATCGAGACGCATATTGATAACCAAGTCTGAAATAAATGGCAAGAAGCTGGGTAGCATGCACTTCCGCAGCATATATGGAGTCAATGTAACACGAGTAAACCGTTCGGGAACAGACCTCTTTGCGTCAAACAACCTCACCCTGCAAGTAGGCGACCGCGTAATGGTGGTAGGCCAACAGGATGCAGTGGCGAGGGTAGCAGGCGTGTTGGGTAACCAACTGAAGCGGCTCGACACTCCAAACATTGTTACCATCTTTGTCGGAATTTTCCTTGGCATACTGCTGGGCAGCCTGCCAATCGCCTTTCCAGGCATGCCAACCCCACTCAAGCTGGGTCTTGCCGGCGGACCGCTGGTGGTTGCCATACTGATAGGACGCTTCGGACACAAGCTGAAGCTTGTCACATATACTACCATGAGCGCAAACCTGATGCTGCGTGAAATTGGAATAACACTCTTCCTTGCCAGCGTGGGAATAGATGCCGGTGAACAGTTCGTGCAAACCGTAGTACAAGGGGATGGATTGCTGTACGTAGGCTACGGTTTTCTAATCACCATCATTCCGCTACTGCTGGTAGGTTTCTTTGCACGGCTGTATTACAAGACTAATTACTTCATACTAATAGGACTGATAGCCGGCAGTACTACCGATCCACCCGCACTGGCATACGCCAACCAGGTTTCGGGCAACACTGCACCGTCTGTAGGTTACTCCACCGTTTATCCACTTACGATGTTTTTACGCATCCTGGCTGGACAAATGATATTATTAACAATGATGTAGTGTGTGAATAAAAACAGACATAAGAAAAAAGAGGAAATTGAATTTCCTCTTTTTTCTTATGTCTTGTGACCCCGCTGGGACTCAAACCCAGGACCTTCAGAACCGGAATCTGACGCTCTATTCACTAAGCTACGGAGCCTTACCATTATTGTGAGCGCAAATGTACGAAAAAACACGCAACACACCTAATACCGGCCAACTTTTTATGAATGTTTTCCTAATGCAGAAATAAAAGCTGACCTTAGAAAATATAGGCTACACCGTGATTGTGCAGCCTATACCGATATTATTCCATGTAAGAAATCTGTTTATCATAGAGGGATATACTCCACGAATGCCTCCATTGCCTCATACGAAGCCAGTCCCAGTCTGTTGTACAGATTGGCCGTCCCCCTGTTACGGTCTTCACTGCGTTGCCAGAACAGACGTTCATCATTACCCAGGAAAGGAGCACTCTCCATCTGACTTTGATGCTTCAAGATGGAATTTCTCTTGGCACGCAATTCTTCGGGACTGATGGGAACTGCCATCTCTATATTTTCTATCTCCCATTCGGCCCAAGCTCCGCGATACATCCATATCCGGCAATTTTTCAGCCATTCGGCCCCTTCTTCCTTCTCTAAATCGACAGCTGCAAAAACAGCATCTGTGCAGACACGGTGCGTACCATGCGGATCGGCAAGGTCACCAGCCACGAATATCTGATGCGGCTGTATTTCACGCAGCAGGTTACGCACAATCTCCACATCGGCTTCTCCCAGAGGATTCTTCTGTATCCTACCCGTTTCATAAAAAGGTAAATCGAGAAAATGGCAATGATCAAGCGGGATGTTGTTGTACGTGCAGGCCGTCCGTGCTTCACCACGTCGTATCAGTCCTTTTATGGTCAGTATGTCACGCGTGTCAAGGTCACCGTCTTTCTTATTGTGCAGATATTTGCATATTTCTGCATATTTCTCGTTGATGACCGCATCTTCACTGTTGTTGAACAGCTGATTGAAGCCGTTGATGAAATGCAGGAAGCGGATTACTTCCTCATCGCCGACAGCTATGTTGCCCGAAGTTTCGTAAGCGACATGCACATCATGCTTTTGCTCTACCAGACGACGAATAGTCCCCCCCATGGAGATTACATCGTCATCGGGATGCGGGGAGAATACTATGACACGCTTCGGGTATGGCTTGGCACGTTCCGGCCGATACGTATCGTCGGCGTCTGGTTTTCCTCCCGGCCAGCCTGTTATAGTATGCTGCAAATCGTTGAATATCTTTATGTTTACATTATAAGCCGAACCGTATAGGGCAAGCAGTTCGCTCAGACCGTTCTCATTGTAGTCTTTATTCGTCAGTTTCAGTATAGGTTTTCCCGTTAGTTGGCACAACCATACTATCGCGCTACGTATGAGCTTGTCATTCCATTCGCATGAAGTCACCAACCACGGACGCTGTATACGCGTCAGGCTGGAAGCAGCTGACAAGTCTACGACAATATGCGCATTGTTATGTGTCTGGAGGTATGATGCCGGGATAGTATCTGTTACAGAGCCTTCCACACATTCCTTCACCATGTCGGCTTTTTCTTCTCCCCATGCCATCAGGTACAGTTTCTTGGCAGACAGGATAGTGGACACTCCCATAGTGATAGAACTTATAGGTGTATTCTCCAAGCTGCCGAACATCTTAGACGCTTCGTTCCGCGAGGCATTGTCCAATAATATAAGACGCGTAATGGAATTCAGGCGTGACCCCGGTTCGTTGAAACCTATGTTACCGACGCGTCCTATGCCCAACACTGCTATGTCTATGCCTCCGAAGCTCTCTATACGTTGCTCGTACAGACGGCAGTATTCGGAGATTGTGTCTTTGGGGATAGTTCCGTCAGGAGTGAATATGTTCTGCTTGTCGATATCGACCTTATCCAACAGCATTTCTTTCAGCACATTGAGATTACTTGTAATGGCATCGGGAGCCAACGGATAGTATTCATACAGATTGAATATCACGACATTGCGGAAGCTTAACCCATCTTTCTCATGCATGCGTGCAAGGGCTGCATAAACATTGCGCGGAGAATTTCCGCCGGCAAGTGCCAAAACGCAGAATCGTCCGGCCTTTTGTTTGTCACGTATGACTTGAGCTATATCGAGAGCTATCTGGTCAGCACCCTCCTCCGGATTCTCATATATATCGGTCGGAATTTTTTCCATCCGTGTCAGCACAGAACGTTCGAAAGCATTCTCCGGCCTGTAATATCGGGTAGAAACCCTGTTCAGTGTGATTTGAGAACTTAAATTTGTTTTCATAAACAGAAATGGTTTTTATTTATATAGTATTTACTCATCCCCCATAGGGCAGGCGAAGCACTGTCTCTCCGTTATCTGTCAAGACAACGTATCGGTTCCGGGTACCAACTTACCCATAGCCCATACAGCCCTTATCCGGAGGTTCTTATCCATAATCATTATATCGGCATCTTTGCCTTTCTGCAGAGATCCCTTTCTGTCATACACACCCATTATACGTGCCGGTGTTTCGGAAGCCATGCGCACTGCATCAGCCAGCGGTATTTCGGCCTTCTGCACCATGGTACGTATCAGGCGGTCCATTGTAGCTATACTTCCGGCAAGAGCCGAACGGTCGGCCAGCTTGCACACGCCATCTTCGATAATGACACGCGGGTCAAAGGCAGTCTTGCTGTCGCTGGCCGCACATGCCAGTGCATCCGTTATCAGGCAAGTACGTTCCACGCCTTTTATCTTGTACACCAACCTTAATATAGTGGGAGGCACATGTATGCCGTCTGCCACCACTTCCACTGTCATGTCCTCCAGCAGATATATGCTTTCCACCGTACCTTCGTACTTGTATTCCCGCCGTTTGTGGAATCCCGGCATGGCATTGTAAAAATGAGTGGCATGCCTGTAGCCTGCCTCGTAGGCAGTGCAGATGTCTTCGAATTCAGCCTGGGTATGTGCCACAGATGCAAGTATACCTTTTCCGGATATGTATTTCCCGAACTGCATGGCACCGGGCAATTCCGGAGCAGCATCCCAGCGTTTGATGCAAGCCCACTTCTCTACTATGGGTATGTACTCATTTGGATCCGGATCCTTTATATTTTCGGGAATCTGTCCACCGGCCATTTCCATGTTCAGATAGTGCCCCTCCAGGTGAAGTCCCAGGAAAGGGGTATCCTCCTCCGCCATCAGTTTAGTACATGTCTCGGCCGCCTGTTCTATCATTGGTACGGTAGAAGATGACAATGTTGGGAAGATACTGGTGGTGCCATACTTCATGTGCGTATAGGCTGCCTGCCGGAATGCATCTTCTGTACATTCCATGAAATCGCGGCCTCCTCCGCCATGACAGTGTATTTCCACACCTCCGGGCAATACATACATGCCTTTCACATCGACCAGCCGGGCACCTATCACCGCCAGGTCACAGTTGGTCACCTCTAATATTTTTCCGTCTCTTATAAGTACAGAGCCGTCTTTAAGCCACCCTTGCGGGGTAAGAATAAGTCCATTGATAAGTTGTGTCAACATAGGAATTAAGGAATATAATAAGCGATTGCTTATACAATCGTAAGATTTCGTTACTTTCGACACACAAAAATACTCACTTCCTGGAAATATTCGTTCAAAAAACGTCCGGTATTTTCATTAAACAGGCAAAAAATGAATGGCGGTACTCACCGGACATCAGATGACGTGAAAATCATCCGCATCTTTCCAGCAGGGGAATTTTTTGCGGAAACCTTCAAGCGCAGGCATGTCCAGAACCACCGTGGCAATGTCTTCGGCTCCATCCTCCACCCATCCAAGCAGTTCACCTTTCGGAGAATAGACTCGGCTTCCACCGTCATAACAGACGCCTGCCATGTCTTTTCCTACCCTATTTACGCCACACACGTATGCCATGTTCTCTATGGCGCGTGCCTGCAGCAGGGTGTCCCATACTTTGCGGCGCGCTCGAGGCCAGTTGGCTACATACACCAGCACGTCGTACCCGTTGCCCTTATTCCTGCTCCACACAGGGAAACGCAGGTCGTAACATATCAACAGCATGATGTTCCACCCCCGGTAACGGATTATGGTATGCTTGTTTCCTGCGGTAAAATACTCCGGCTCACCTCCCATGCGGAACAGATGGCGTTTATTATAATAATATACATCCCCTTCCGGAGTCGCGAAAAATCCTCTGTTGTAGCAAGTAGTGCCATTCTGCCCGTCGCAGGCCATATAGCTCCCCATCAAAGCCATGCCGTATCCAGCAGCCCATCTCCTCACGACAGTCATTGTCTCACCGGTGTCCGGTTCGGCCAGCTGTGCTGTATTCATGCTGAATCCTGTGGAAAACATTTCAGGCAGGACGGCGATATCGGTCTTGCCACACAACGTTTCAAGGCTTGCCTGCACCCTGTGGAGGTTGAGCTGCTTGTCTCCCCAGACTATATCTGTCTGCATAAGACTGATGCGCAACCCGTTCATATAGCGAGAGAAAAATACGTTACACTCATACTGTGGTTCTTACTCAAGTTTTTCCTGTTTGTCATAATTTATTCACATTTTAAATGACGAAGTTGTCCCGAACGGACGTAAAGGTAACACTTTCATTGGAAGCGGCACCGAAAAACCGTTTTTTTGTGAGCTTTTTGACTATACATCTGACTACACCGGGCTAAATCATGCTTCCCACCCGCGCGAAACACGTTTGCAGGACGGTGGAAACATGTTCCACGCAGGCCCGGTATATGTCATTACACCAAGAAGTGAATATCCATGAAATAATGCGATTACAACGGTCGGATGCCAGAAGGGAAACTATGGACACTCCCATCCGCCGCCCAGCGCCTTGTAGAGCTTGACTAAGGCAAGCTGGCGGTCACGCAAGGCATTGCTTACGCCTATCTGTGCATCGAGGTAGGTACGCTGTGCATCGAGCAGGTCCATGTAGCCTATCGCGCCGTTGACGTACTGTAGCTGCGCCAGTTCGAGCGACGACCTGGATGAGCGTTCCAGCGAGAGGCGTGTACGGTATATCTCTTTCATTTTGTTGAATGTAGCAATGGCATCGTATGCATCGCGGAAAGCCGTCAGCACCGCTTTTTCGTAAGCATACCCTGCCCTCTCGAGTGCCGCGCGCCGTGCCTTGAGGCGTGCATGGTTGCGTCCCCAGCCGAAGATGGGCTGTATGAGCGTAGCCTGCAGCAGGTGGTAAGGCGATTTGAGCAGTTCGTCTATGAGGTCGCTCTCGGCTCCCAGCTGTGCATTGAGCGTCAACGACGGGAACATCGACGTGAATGCCACCCCCACCCTTGCATTGGCCGCCACAAGTTCCTGCTCGGCACGGCGCACGTCGGGACGCCTCTCCAACAGCGTGGCAGGCATTCCCACCGGCAGCACGTCGGGGAAGTCAACTTCCTGTGGCAATGCAGCACGGCGTATGTTGTGTGGGTAGTCGCCGGTAAGCAGTGACAGTTCGTTCTCTTTCAGGGTGATTTGCCTTTCGAGGTCGGGCACCAGCGTTGCCGTGCGCGACAGCTCGACCTGCGCCTGTCTGAATGGCACCTCCGAAGTTAATCCTCCCTCGTAGCGGATACGTGCCAAATGCAGGCTCTCCCGACGGGCATCGAGTGTCTGCCTGACAATGGCCAGTTCGTTGTCCAGCGCCACAAGTTCAAAGTATGCCTGGGCCACCTCTGCCACGAGGCTCATCTGCAGTGCGCGCCGGTTTTCCACCGCGGCAAGAAAGTCGGCCAAACTGGCATCGCGTGTCCAGCGCAACTTACCCCAGAGATCTATCTCCCATGCAACGGTAGCCTTCAAGTCAAACTGGTCATCACTTTTGTAGCTGTCGCCTCCATGGTTCTCGCGTTCCCTCTCGGCAAAAACCCTCAAACCTATCTGTGGCAACATAGCCGCCACACTGATACGTTTCTCGGCAGCATGTTCCTTTATGGTCGCGCCACTCATCAGGAGGTCTTTGTTGTAGTCCAACATCTTGTATATCAGAGCCTGAAGCAATGTGTCAGTATAAACATGTTGCCATGAGTAGTCGGCTATCGAAATGCTGTCATTCTCCATGCTGTCTGTAGCAAGAGCTTGAGGCAGATCAAGGTCTGGCCTGGTGTAAGCCTTGCCGAGCTTGCACCCCGCCATCATAAAAGCGGCTGCCACCATGCAGACTGCCACACGCAATGTATATAGTAAATATGATGTCTTCATTTCACTTTTTCCTTTGCAGTTTACCTTTAACCCTATATATAGTCACAAAGAAGAACGGTATGAGCAGTATGCCCACCATCACGGCCATTATCATGCCGAAGAAAAGCCCCGTACCTATGGACTGCCTGCTGGCTGCACCAGGCCCGCTTGCCACTACCATGGGGAAGATACCGAGTATGAAAGCAAGCGAGGTCATCAATATGGGACGGAAGCGCAGATGCGCCGCATGCAGTGCTGCTTTGAAGACGTTCTGCCCGGCATCAGCCTCATTCTTGGCAAACTCCACTATCAGTATGGCGTTCTTTGCCGCCAGCCCCATCAGCGTAACAAGACCAATCTGGAAATAAGTATCGTTCTCCAGACCGCACACCGATATGCCGATGTATGCTCCCAGCGCCGCTACCGGCAGCGAAAGCAACACGGCTATGGGTATACTCCAACTCTCGTACAGCGCAGCAAGAAACAGAAATACAAAGATGAATACCAGTGCCAGAATAATGCCCGTCTGTCCTCCGGCCTGCTTCTCCTGGTACGACAATCCACTCCACTCTACACCAATGTTGTCGGGCAGATGCGTATTGGCTACATCTTCCATCAGCTCCATAGCCTGTCCGGAACTGTAACCCTGCGCCGCCGTGCCACGTATCACTGCCGATGTAAACATGTTGAAACGCTTCACCGAACCTGGTCCCGTGGTATATTCCGTCGTGCCAAGAGCAGTAAGCGGTATCATGTCACCGTTGGCGCCACGCACAAAGAAGAGGTTGATATTATCGCGATGCTCACGGTAAGGCGCCTCTGCCTGCAGATAGACACGGTATATGCGGTTGAACATGTTGAAGTCGTTGACGTACACCGAGCCTGTGTATGCCTTCATAGTGTTGAATACGTCGGCCATGGGTACTCCCAGCATCTTTACCTTGTCCCTGTCCACATCGAAGTATAACTGCGGTATCTCCGCCTGCAAGGACGACGAGAGATTGCCCACGGCTCCGCTTTTAGAAGCATAATACATCAGTGTGTCCGCCGCCTGCACCAGATTCTCGAATGTGGCATCACCGCGTGCTTCAAGCTGCAATTCAAATCCTCCCGATGTACCGAGACCTGGTATCACAGGCGGTGTGGACAGATAGAATTTGCACTCGGGGTATTCCGACAGTTCGCGTGCTACGTTTGCCATTGTCTTTTCTATTGTAGTATGGCCGCGCTCACCCCATTCTTTCAGTATGACAGTGAGTTGCGCGCGTGCCTGGCTGGTACCAATACGAGGACTTGTACCTGTAACATTCTGCACGTATTCTACCTCAGGCTCGTCCATGAGGAAAGCTATGGCGCGGTTGGTTACAGCACGTGTGCGTTCCAGTGTAGTACCTTCTGGCATCTCCAGTTCCACAGTGAAATACCCTTGGTCTTCCGATGGCAGGAAGCTTGTAGGAATCAGACGGTAAAGAATGAATATAGCTACCAGCACCATGCCGAATCCCACCCCTACACGGCGCGGGTTCTTTATGATGTTGCTGATGCCATGCAGATACTTGTTATTGCCGTAGTCCAGCCAGCGGTTGATGGTACGGAATACGCGGTTCTTTGGTTTAGCCGCATCATTTGGCCTGAGTATGAGCGAGCACATCACGGGGCTAAGTGTAAGTGCCACTACCGTCGACAGCAACACCGAAATGGCAATAGTCACACTGAACTGCCGGTAGAGCTGGCCAGTTATACCCGACAGAAAACTGACAGGCACGAACACGGCCGCCAATACCATGGAAGTAGCAACAAGGGCGCCTGTCAGACCGTTCATGGCTTTTTTGGTAGCTTCGTACGGACTGAGATGCTCTTCATCCATGATACGTTCCACATTCTCCACCACTACTATGGCATCATCTACCACAAGCCCTATGGCAAGCACCAACCCCAGCAGCGTAAGTATATTGAGCGAAAAACCGAATATAAGCATGAAACCAAAAGTACCTATCAGCGATATAGGCACTGCCACAAGCGGGATAAGGGTGGCACGCCAGCTCTGCAGGAAAAGGTAGACAACTATTATGACCAGCAACAAAGCCTCGAAAAGCGTCTTATATACCTCGTATATGGACTCGGATATATAAGTCGTCATATCAAAAGGTATCTCGTATTGCATGCCCTCGGGGAACGTGCGACTGATATTCTCCATCACAGACTTCACATTGTCTGCAACCTCCATGGCATTGGCACCAGGCAGCATATATACGCCAAGTACGGCCGCATTACCCCCGTTTATTCCACTCTCAGTATTGTATGACTGCGCCTCAAGCGAAACACGGGCCACATCGCGCATCCTTATCATGGAACCGTCGGCATTTGCCCTAAGCACGATATCTTCAAATTGCGACACACTGGACAGGCGTCCCTGCGCCGTTATAGGTATGGTGAAGTCGAGTCCCGACACAGGCTGTTGTCCCAGTACTCCGGCTGCCGACTCACGGTTCTGGTCTTTCAAGGCATTCTGCACATCTTGCACTGTCAATCCGTAATTGGCCAGGCGTGCCGGGTCTACCCATATCTGCATGGCGTAATAACGGCTACCAATATTTGACACACGGCCCACGCCTGGTACGCGACGCAAGAGGTCGACCACGTTGAGAGTGGCAAAGTTACTCAGATATATCTCGTCAAACTTGGGGTCATCCGACGTAAGGCAGATAGTCATCAACTGGCTGGATGCCTGCTTCTCTATCTCTATGCCATTCTGCACCACTTCGGCGGGAAGGCGCGACTCTGCCAGTTTCACCCTGTTCTGTATTTCCACAGCGGAGAGATCCGGGTCAGACGAGATATCGAAGGTTATGGTCGCTGAAAATCCACCTGAATTGGAGCTATTAGACTCCATGTACAACATGCCTGGCGTACCGTTCAGTTCCTGCTCGATAGGGGTAGCCACAGCTTGCGACACTGTCAATGCGCTGGCTCCGGGATAGGAGGCGGTAATCTTAACCACCGGCGGAGTTATCTGGGGATACTGGTCGATGGGAAGCATCGTCAGACCGATAAGCCCCACTATAACTATCAGTATGGATATGACAGCCGAGAAAACCGGTCTGTCTATGAAAAAGCTGACTTTCATTCTTTCGTAGCTGATTGTTGGAGTTCTTCTTTCCTGTCTGCCGCACGCATCTTCATACCGGGGGTAAGTTTATGGTAGCCTTCTGTAACTATCATTTCCCCGGGGATTATGCCACGTTCCACTACCACATTATTGCCAAACTCAGGACCAAGCTCTATGAAGCGGCGCTCTGCCACCGAATCGCGGCGCATTACAAACACGTAGGCTCCACCCTTCTCTATAATAAGAGCTTTTTGGGGCAATACTGTGGCGTTTTCGCGTACATCGAGCAAAGCCTTGACCTTGGTAAACTGTCCCGGCAACAATACGCGGTCTGGATTAGGCATTTCGGCACGCACAGAAAAGGTACCCGTCTTCGGATCCACTTGCGGGTCGGCAAAGTCCACTATGCCTTTGTAAGGATATTCGCTATTGTCTGCCAATGTGATTGTGACGACAGGTTGCCACGAGCGCGAGGAGTCTTTCTGCCCCAAAACCACATTGCGTTCCTTGCTCTTCAGGTAATCAAGGGCTGTCATGCTGAAATCGACCAGTACGGTGTCACTTTTCACTACTGTGGCCAAAAGCGATTTCCCGCCTGTACCGACAAGCGTGCCCAAATCGACATAACGTTCACTGATGTAACCCGATATAGGGGAGCGTACCCACGTATAGCCAAGCTCCTGCTCAGCCTGGTCAAGGTCAGCCTGACTCATGCCCATGCTGGCTACCGCAGTCTCGTAAGCGGCTATCGCATTGTCAAGATCCAACTGGCTTGCAGCATTCTGCTCGAACAAAGGCCTTATGCGATTCAAGTCACGCTCCGTCTTAAGCACTGTGGCGGAATCCTTCCGCAGCTGTGCCCGTGCCTTATCGGCCTTGGCACGGTATTGCCGCTGGTCAATGATAAATAGCACCTGGTTCTTACTGACGTATGTGCCTTCCTCAAATTCCATGCTTTCCAGAAAGCCTTCCACTCTGGCACGTACTTCCACGAATTGTTGTGCCCGTATGCGGCCCACATACTCTCCGTAAATCTCCACATCATCTATTCCCACAGGTTCTACCACAACTACAGGAGCTTCGGGCACAGACTGCTTTGGCCATGTTAGTATCAAATAGAACCCCAACACAGCCAACATGCATCCAGCCATGGCAATAATTCTCTTTTTCCGCAGTTTCAACTCTTTTACCGTAAAAAACAATTTCATGTTATGTTTGCAGTTTATCATTAGCAGACAATATGATGGCAAAGATAATGCCATTTCACGAAACTTTACGTAGAATAAGCCATAAGTTGCTACATTTCAGCTTTTGGGACGGTATGAGAGCTCCATACAACCCCGTCATATAAAAAAAGCATGACAAAAGCAGGTTTATCAATGTGGAATATTTCCACAACAATGTCCCCAAAATAGACAACATCCTACACTTGCCGGCAAGCATCCCATCATAAAAACATGCCTCCATACAAATACGGGCCGTCCGGAACACAATATTCCTGACAGCCCGCAATATCATATTAAAAGAAATTATCCTGACTTTTTACTCACGCCGTCCCATAAATATCATTATATAATATATGAGAGTGGCCAACGAACCGAGTGCAGCAACAACATACGTATAAGCTGCCGAACGCAACGCATCTTCAGCCTTGTCATGATTGTAGGCATTGGTTATGCCCGAAGAACTCAACCATACCAAAGCGCGTTTACTGGCGTTGATTTCAACCGGCAGGGTAACGAAGCTGAACAATGTGGTCAGGGCAAACAGAACGATGCCGGCCAGCAACAGTTCAGGAAAAGTGTTAAGCAACAATATGCCGGCCAATATGACCCAGGTTACCCACTGTGAGGCAAACGATACCACCGGCACCAGCGCGCTACGCAACTGCAGCGGAGCGTATGCACGCGCATGCTGCAAGGCATGCCCGCATTCATGAGCGGCCACGGCAGCCGCCATCACACTATTGCTGTTGTAAACACTCTCGCTGAGGTTCACTGTCTTATTGGCAGGATTGTAGTGATCGGTAAGGTGTCCTCGCGTACACGTCACCTGAACATCGTATATGCCATTATCGTATAACATTTTCTGTGCCACATCACGCCCAGTCATGCCATTTCCGATAGGCATCTTAGAGTATTTCTTGAACTTGTTCTGCAAATTAATCTGCACCATCCAGCTGACCAAGGCCACGCCGATAAAGATAATCCATTGCAATCCTATCATCTTACTGTCTCTGTTTTTGATTTGCTATTATTCTTATTATTTACAGCATACTGCATGCACAGTCATCCTACAAATTATTTGCCAAAAATAAGCGGAAACCGGCAGGCAGCCTGCCACACACACCATCTTTTACGAAGAATTAGCAAAAACTCAATCTATTTCCAATTCTATTACAGTATCAATGTCATCAGGCACCTTATCCAGATAGAGTGTTATGCCAGTACTGTCTTTCCTGTATTTCAGAGGTTCGCCTCCAGGAAAGGTCATGGCCTTTTTAACTTTCTTGCCTTCCAACGGCAGGAAAAGAGCCTTGTCCTGCAGGTCAAGGATGTGGACAAAGAGCCTGTTGCCCTTCTGTGTCGTCACTCCCCAAGCGTGCGGTGCTATACATCCTCCACGTGTGCCGTAAATCGTTTCTCCGTAGACACTCATCCATTCGCCTACCTCCGCAAGGCGCTGCAAGGCTACCTCCGGCAGTTCCCCATCGGGTTGCGGCCCTATATTCATCAACAGGTTAGCATCTTTCCCTGCAGCTTTCACCAGGTAATGAATCAGTGTTTTCGCCGACTTGTATCTCTGGTCTGTCATGTTGTAACCCCATGTCGCGTTCATGGTCTCGCAAGTCTCCAGCGGCAATGAACTTATGTCCTGACCGGATAATCCAGCCTTGTTCTCACCTGGCAAGTCACGTTCAAATATCTGCATGTCTTCTCCGGGAAACGGTGTCTGATGATGATTGTTTCCTATAAGGCAAGCCGGCTGCAGGCGATGCAGCATGGCATATTGCTCCGGCAATCTCCAGTCAAAACCAGGATTCTGGTCCTGGTCCCACCACCCGTCAAACCAGATGGCACCTATCTCGCCGTAATTTGTCAGCAGTTCTGTCAACTGGTTATTCATAAAGGTATAATAGCTGTCCCAGTCATTTCCCGGAGCCGGACGTCCTGTCCCCAGTCCAGTACGTCCACGGGGAGCATCCTCACGCCCCCAGTCGATATGCGAGTAATACAAGTGCAGCCTGATACCCTGCTTTTGGCATTCGTCTGCCAGTTCTTTCAATATATCGCGTTTGAAAGGTGTGGCATCAACTACGTTATAATCGGAATACCGGGTATGGAACATGGAAAATCCGTCATGATGACGCGTGGTGAAACATATATATCGGGCACCGGAAGCCTTAATGGCCGCCACCCATTTGGCAGCATCAAACTTGGAGGGATAGAATCCTCCTGCCAGTTTGGCATATTCTTTATAATTGATGTTGCGGTTATGCATTATCCACTCACCGTTGGCCATCATGCTGTACAATCCCCAATGTAAGAATATTCCAAATTTACTGTCACGGAACTCCTGGCGGGATTCCAGATTCTCATCAGCAGGCTGATAAGACTGCGAACACGCCGGTAAAACAAACAACAGCGCAAAGAATAAAAGACAAATGTTCTTCTTCATAAATATTAAATTTATCAGTTAATGAATATTTCTGTTGTCCCCCGCCTGGTATCCGTGCTATAACTCCTCCTCGACGTAACGTTCGATTGTCTGCCTGCGGTCAGGCCCTACGGAAACAATCGCTATTGGAACACCAAGCTGCTCTTCCAGGAATGAGAGATATGCGTTGAATTCTTCGGGAAACTCGTCTTCGCTCTGCATTTTCGTCATGTCGGTCTGCCAGCCGGGCAGCTCCACATATACAGGTTCTACATCCGCACCCATATCGAACGGGAAGTGGTCTATCTCCTCACCATTCATTTTGTAAGCCACACATGCCTTGATGGTCTCGAACGAATCGAGCACGTCACTCTTCATCATAATCAGCCTCGTCACACCATCCACCATTATGGCATAGCGCAGCGCCACGAGGTCAATCCAACCGCAACGGCGTTTGCGTCCGGTAACCGAGCCGAACTCGTGTCCAAGAGTACAGATTTTGTCGCCGGTCTCGTCAAACAATTCTGTAGGGAACGGGCCAGCCCCCACACGTGTGCAGTAGGCTTTGAATATGCCATACACTTCACCAATCTTGTTGGGAGCTATGCCAAGCCCGGTGCAAGCGCCTGCACATACGGTATTGGAAGACGTAACAAAAGGATAAGACCCGAAGTCGATATCCAGCATTGTGCCTTGCGCGCCCTCGCACAATACAGTTTTCCCGTCTGTCAACAAGTCATTTATCTCATGCTCGCTGTCGACCAGGTGAAATTGTTTCAGATATTCTATGCCCTCAAACCAGGCATTTTCCATCTCCCTCAAATCATACGGGCCATAATGCAATGTTTCCAGAATCAGTTCGTGCCGTGCTTTGGCTGCTGCATATTTGTTTTCAAAATCGTCTAATATGTCGCCCACACGCAACCCCATGCGGCTCACCTTGTCTGTATATGCAGGACCTATTCCTTTGCCGGTGGTGCCCACCCGGGCATCTCCTTTGGCAGCCTCGCTGGCAGCATCCAGCAGACGGTGCGTGGGCATGATGAGATGCGCCTTTTTGGATATATGAAGACGTTCTACCAACTGATGCCCTGAGGCCTCGAGAGCCTCGGCTTCGGCCTTGAACAGAGCCGGATCCAATACCACGCCGTTACCTATTATGTTAAGCTTGTCACCCTGGAATATACCCGAAGGGATGGAGCGGAGTACATACTTCTGTCCTTCGAATTCGAGTGTATGCCCTGCGTTGGGTCCACCCTGGAAACGGGTCACCACATCATATCTGGGGGTCAGGACATCGACTACCTTGCCTTTGCCTTCGTCTCCCCATTGCAATCCTAATAGAACATCTGCTTTCATTTCTCTTTTCTGTTGATATTGTTATTATCTCTTTTTTTCTTCTTGTTAAGGCGGTTGCACCTGCTGCACACACCATACAGGTACAGCGAGTAATGCGTCAGGTTAAAACGAGTCAATCTGGTATGCTCTATGGCATGCTGCAAATCTTCGTTCTGGAACTCCACCACTTTGCCGCATTGTGTACAAATCTGGTGGTGGTGAGTATCGCGGTTGTAACATTTTTCGTATTGAGATGTGTTGCCGAACTGGTGCTTTATGACCAGACGGGCATCCATAAGCAATATTATTGTATTGTACAGGGTAGCACGGCTGACGCGGAACTTCTCATGGTCTGCCATAAACGAATAGAGCGTCTCCATGTCGAAATGCCCATCTATGGAATAGATGGTATCAAGTATGGCAAAACGTTCGGGAGTCTTACGATGCCCGTTCAGGTTAAGGTATTCGGTGAATATCTGCCTGACTGTATCTTTTACATTCTGGCTTTCCATAAATGACAAACCGTTTTACAGCCAACAAAGTTAGTTCTTTTTCCCAAAATGCAAACAATAAAAGGAGAAAAAGGAGGAAAGTCCGTCAATTTGTCTGATTAACAACAGCAGATTCCGGGCA
>CAZYVE010000006.1:3094-65720 GCA_964651035.1 uncultured Bacteroides sp. | reverse complement strand
CCATAGGTAGCAGCACTTCCTTCTCTAACTCCACGAAACGGTTATAGGACACAGGGTGAGGGAAAAGGTGTTTGAGATGTTTGCAGACATATTCCTTGTAATAGTGCTTGAAACAACGGAAGCCGCCGGAGTGGAACAGGATAAGAATGACCATAATCTCAGCATCGCTCATCCGGTTGGGCTTGTTGCGATGTCTTTTCTTCTTGTCTTCAACCATGTATTTTTCCTGAACTTTGGCAAATTCCTTGCAGAAATCATCCACCATACAATAAATCTTCGTAATTTTGAACTCTGAGAAAACGATAATGGTAATCGCTTAAATGTTATAAACACTATAATTTAATACCTTTTATCGCTATATTCCTAATTATCAGTAAGATATTTATTTGTTTATACAGAAAGTATGAAAGACTATGGTTTAGTATCCATTATTACCCCTTCTTACAACTCTTCGATTTTCATTGCTGATGCAATAGAAGGTATACTCGCACAGACATATCAGCATTGGGAACTTCTTATTACCGACGATTGTTCAACCGATGACTCGGTAGCAATCATTGAGGAGTATGTCAAGAAAGATGCCCGTATTAAATTACGAAAGTTGAAAGTGAACAGTGGGGCAGGTGTCTGCCGTAATAAATCCATCGAAGTGGCGCAGGGACGTTACATCGCTTTCTGTGACAGTGACGATGTTTGGTCGCCCCAGAAGTTGGAAAAACAGCTGGCTTTTATGGAAAAGAAAGACTGTGCCTTAGTGTACAGTTCATATTTGCTGATAGATGAGAGTAGAAATGAACGGGGGATAATGGTTTGTATGAGTAAGATAGACTTTGCTTCCATTAAGCGGGATGGCGGCATCGGCTGTCTGACGGCTATGTATGACGCAGCAAAAGTGGGTAAGATGTATATGCCACCCATGCGGAAACGGCAGGATTGGGCACTATGGTTGAATATTTTAGCTAAATGCAAGGTTGCGTACGGAATTAAAGAACCTTTGGCTTATTATCGAATAAGAACGGACTCTATTTCTAATAATAAATTGAGTTTAGTGAAATATAATATTAATGTTTATCGAACTGTTCTGAAGTTTTCAGTTCTGAAGGCTTATTTGTATTTTCTGTTTATATTCATGCCTAATTATATGTGGAAGCAATTGAGATTTAAAATAAACAATATGTGAAATCAACTTAAAACCTATTATAAACATGCTTGAAAATATGAACATTGCCATAGCAGGAACGGGTTATGTGGGACTGTCTATCGCTATACTCCTGGCACAACATCATCGGGTGACAGCTGTGGATGTCATTCCCGAAAAGGTAGAAAAGATTAATAACCGTATCAGTCCATTACAGGACGAGTATATCGAGAAGTATCTGACAGAAAAGAGACTGAATCTTACTGCAACATTAGACGGGGCCTCGGCATATAAGGATGCTGATTTCGTGGTCATCGCCACACCTACTAATTATGACCCTGTTAAGAACTATTTCGATACGAGTCATGTAGAGGAGGTGATTGACCTCGTGTTAAATGTTAATCCCGATGCGATAATGGTGATAAAGAGCACCATTCCAGTGGGTTATTGTCGCAGTTTGTATGTGAAATATGCAGAGAAGTTTAATAATAATCCAGCCATGCAGGGGAAGAAGTTCAACCTTTTGTTCTCTCCGGAGTTCTTGAGGGAGAGCAAGGCTTTGTATGACAACCTCTATCCGAGCCGGATTATTGTAGGATATCCCCAGTTGAAAACCGGTTATGAAGACGAAAATACTGCAATCCGGTTGATAGCTGGAAAACATTTGGAAGAAAAAGCCCGTAAGTTCGCAGCATTATTACAGGAAGGGGCAATAAAGGAAAATATCACTACATTATTCATGGAATTGAAGGAGGCGGAAGCAGTCAAACTGTTTGCCAATACGTACCTTGCCTTGCGTATTTCTTACTTCAATGAGCTGGATACGTATGCCGAAGTGAAGGGATTGGACACACGAGCCATCATAGACGGCATATGTTCGGACCCACGTATCGGTTCTCACTATAACAATCCTTCTTTCGGCTATGGAGGTTACTGTCTTCCGAAGGATACGAAACAACTGTTGGCTAATTATATCGATGTTCCCGAGAACCTTATTCATGCCATCGTAGAGAGTAACCGTACACGAAAAGATTTCATAGCCGACAGGATTCTGAAAAAGGCTCAATATTATGATTATTATAATAAAGCTGATTATAGTGTAGCGCAGGAAAAAGAATGTGTCATTGGCATTTATCGCCTGACAATGAAATCAAACAGCGATAACTTCCGGCAGAGCAGCATACAGGGTGTGATGAAACGCTTGAAGGCTAAAGGGGTGAGTATTATAATTTATGAACCAACGTTGGAAGATGGTTCGACTTTCTTCGGGTCGAAAGTGATTAACGACTTAGATATTTTCAAACACCAAGCCCATACCATTATCGCCAATCGCTATGACAGTTCATTGGATGATGTGAAAGAAAAGGTCTATACGAGAGATCTTTTCGGACGTGACTGAATAATCGTTTCCACGAATAGATTGACAAAATCCTTATAGAGAGTATAAGCGCCAATTATGACTTATTATTCATAAATATTGAGAGCTTAAAGCAAAAAAAGAAGGGTATCCTTCCCAGACACCCAATCTTTATTAACCTTAAATCTAATACCATGAAAAACACACTGCAAAGGTAACTCTTTTCTCAAATATAGCAATATATTCAAAGAGAAAAGAATACTATTTTAACTTACTTTAAAACAGTGCTCCTTTTTAGTGTTATTTCTCATTCTACGTATAGAACCAATCCTTTCAGATATTCTCCTTCAGGGTGATAGATGTTCACCGGATGGTCGGCCGGCTGGGTAAGCTGGTGCAATATTCGTACATTGCGCCCGGACAAAGTGGCAGCGGTAAATACTGCTGTACGGAAGTTATCTTTGCTGACCGCCTGCGAGCAAGAGAATGTGAAAACTATTCCTCCGGGTTTTATTTTTCCGAATGCCAGAGCGTTAAGTTTACGATAGCCTTGCAGGGCGGGGCGCAGAGTATCGCGGTGTTTGGCAAAAGCAGGCGGGTCGAGCACAATGAGGTCGTATGTATTATTGTCTGCCTGTTCGAGATATTTGAAAGCATCTTCGGAATATGCCGTATGCCGCGTGTCGTCAGGGAAGTTCAATGCGATATTTTGCTCTGTAAGGCTGATGGCTTTGGCCGAGCTGTCCACGGAATGTACGAGCTTTGCCCCTCCGCGCATGGCATATACAGAAAATCCTCCGGTATAACAGAACATATTCAATACATTGCGCCCCTTTGCGTATTGCTCAAGTAGCAGCCTGTTTTCGCGTTGGTCTACGAAAAAGCCCGTTTTTTGTCCTTTTATCCAGTCGATGTGGAATTTCAACCCACATTCTGTAGCAATATTGTCTTCACCTTTCCCCATTAAGTAACCGTTTTCCGGATAAAGATCGGCTTTGAAAGGCAGAGTATTTTCCGACTTATAATAGATATTGTCAATCTTCCCTTGCATCACTTTGTGCAATGCATCGGCTATTTCCATCCTTTTAAGGTGCATGCCTGCCGAGTGGGCCTGCATCACGGCCGTACGTCCATATACATCAAGTATCAGACCAGGCAGGTTATCACCTTCACCGTGTACCAGTCTGTAGATGTCATTATCCTTGCGGCATGCCAGACCGATATCCCGGCGCATATTGTATGCTGCCGTTAATTTGCGTTCCCAGAAATCCGTGTCAATGTGCTCCTCTTGTATAAAGGTGAGTACACGCACGGCTATGCTGCCTATCTGAAAATGCCCTTTTGCTATGAACTCTTTTTTCGATGTATATACCTCCACGACTTCCCCTTCTTCAGGCGTGCCGTCTGTACTGGCAATGGCACCAGAGAATATCCACGGATGAAAACGTTTGAGTGATTCTTCCTTGCCGGGTTTCAAGTATAATTTATGCATATATTGCTGCACTGTGTTTTGAATGAATGTATATGTTTAATTAATTATTTACGGCAGATACATGCTCAATCTCAAATTCGCCAGTCTGCTTCAGTTTCTGCAGATGGTTATATATATTCAAGCAAGCCCAAGCATCAGTCGCCGCATATAGCTTTTGGGATTCGGTCAGGGTAGGGGCTTCCCAGTTTGTGAGGCGTTGCGATTTCGATATTTTTTCACCGAAAAGAATTGCGTATATTTTCTGAAGGCTTTTCTCTTCGATACCGAAAGCACGTACGTATTCTTGAAGTTCGACACAGGCTCTCTGTTTGAATGGAGCACGTTTGTGCAGCATCAGAAAGTCATCCTTCAGTGACAGACCAACTTTCGTGATACATGGATTTTCCAGCAGAGAGATGATAGGCTGTGTAATACCTGTCAGGTTGAGACGGAAAAGGTAGCAGTGATACTCTGAAGAAATTTGCAATAAAGCCACTTTGAACATACGTCCTTTGGAGAAAGATGGACGTGTTTCGCTGTCAATGCCCACTACTGTGTAGTTGCCGAGCTGTACAGATGCCTTTTCGATTTCCTCCGGTGTCTGTACTACATGTATCTCGCCAGGGAAAACAGCCTTTGGCATGTTCTGCAATGTTTCCTTGTCTATGGTTCTTCTTATAAGATGATTACTCATTATTATCGGTAATATTCTCTTCTTCGTTATCCATATTATATTTTGTTTCGTGTAAGGCACGCAGCGTGTTCACCAGTTTCTGTCCCCAATACAGACGGAAATTCTCTTGGCAGATGGCCAGGGAGTCGTGCATGGTTTCATTCAGACCAATGCTGAAAACGAACGTGAAATCCTTGACATCCTGATATATGTCGGCCAAATCTTCTGAGATGTGCCTTGTAATCGGTTGGTCGCTGTACTTCATGTCTTGCACAAAGACATCGAGATAATCATCTTTTTCTGCCATGATTTCTGCCAAAGTCATGCACAATACCTCATAAATTTCCTCTGTTACATATGTCTCGGGAGTGTCTTCACCCAAGGCTTCACATTTTGGCAGCAAGGATGCCTTAATATAGAGCAACGGCAACATCTTGAGCAATGTATCTACCAAAGTGATGCGTTTGGTGCTTGCATCTGTGTGTTCCAGCAACTTGCAGAACTCAACTGCCACGGTGACAAATTCTACAACGTTGCGGTCAAATATCACTTGGTTTTCTTGTTTCATTGGTTACATATCAGTTTCGGTTGCGCAAAGATAGTGCAAAATACATACAGGCACAAATTTTGAAAGCCTGTAACCATTGACTAAAAGGGGGTGGGGGAGATTGGTAGTAATAGTCTTTTTTGTCAAATCCTGTCCAATACCGTCTTTATGAGAGTGCCGATAGAGGTTTTATAGGATGTATCGGCGTTTTGTGCAACTCTGTTTGCAATGACCATGCAGACAGTCACGGCTTTGTGACCCATCAGACGAGCCAATCCAGCCAACGCAGAACTTTCCATCTCGAAGTTGGTGATGCGGAATCCCTTGTATTCAAAATCTTCTATTTTCTCATTCTGCCGCGGGTCTGCCAGCGGTATGCGCAACTGGCGTCCTTGTGGGCCGAAGAATCCTCCGGTGGCAATGGTTACGCCTCGTATCATGTCATCCTGCGCAATGCGGTCCAGCATCTCCTGGTCTGCATTTATGACGTATGGGGCTGGGGCACACAGGTTACCGCTCCAACCCATGTGGTTGAGGAAGGCGCGCTCAAATGCAAGGTCGCACACGGCATTCCGCCCGGCATAAAAGTTCAGCAACCCGTCGAAACCGATGGACTTGGCAGAGCAGACGAATGTACCGACGGGGGTATATGGTTGCAGGCCACCGCAAGTGCCGATGCGTACAAACTCAAGCTGGCGTGCGGATGGCTTTTCTTCACGGGTGTTGAAGTCAATGTTGGCCAGTGCGTCCATCTCATTCATCACGATGTCGATATTGTCGCATCCGATGCCTGTCGATGTTACTGTTATCCGCTTTCCTTTATATATTCCTGTAACGGTTTTGAACTCCCGACTTTCCACTTCGCATTCCATGCTGTCGAAGTGTGACGCTACCAGTGCCACCCGTCCCGGGTCGCCTACCAATATTATCTTGTCTGCAAGGTATTCCGGCTTTACATGCAGATGGAATATGGAACCGTCCTCGTTAATCATCAGTTCCGACGGAGCAAAATACCTTTTTGTTTCCATTTAATGTTTGATTTCTAATTTTCGTGATTCAACCTCAGGGTGAGTAACAGCTCTTTCCCGAGTCGCCGACTCGATATCCTCTTGTCGGCAATTCGACATCCACAAGCCGGTGACTCAATATCCACAAGTCTGCGACTCGAGAAGTAACTGTTTGTTATTTAGATATGCCTTGTCCGGGTGAGTTGCCCAAAGGCTTTGCTATGTTCTCCCGCATGGATGTATCCGCTTCGATGTTTTTCATGCGGTAATAGTCCATAATCCCGAGATTCCCATTGCGGAAAGCCTCTGCCATGGCACGCGGGACTTCGGCTTCGGCTTCAATGACCTTGGCGCGTGCTTCCTGTGCCTTGGCTTTCATTTCTTGTTCGGTGGCCACGGCCATGGCACGGCGCTCTTCGGCCTTGGCTTGTGCTATGTTCTTGTCGGCATTGGCTTGGTCCATCTGCAGCGATGCTCCGATGTTCTTGCCTATGTCGATATCGGCTATGTCTATGGATAAGATTTCGAAGGCTGTGCCTGCATCAAGCCCCTTGCGGAGCACGAGCTTGGAGATGGAGTCCGGATTTTCGAGTACGGATTTGTGGTTTTCGCTTGAGCCTATCGACGATACTATGCCTTCGCCTACGCGTGCCAACACAGTATCTTCGCCCGCACCTCCCACAAGCTGACGTATGTTGGCACGTACGGTGACGCGCGCTTTGGCTATCAGCTGTATGCCGTCTTTGGCAACAGCCGTCACAGGGGGCGTGTCTATCACCTTGGGATTTACGGACATTTGTACGGCTTCAAATACGTCACGTCCAGCCAGATCGATGGCAGTAGCCATCTGGAAGGGGAGTGCTATGTTGGCTTTAGAGGCGGAAACCAATGCGTGCACAACTCTCTCTACATGTCCTCCCGCTAAGTAATGTGCCTCCAATTCATCCCTGGTGATGTTGCTCAACCCGGCTTTGTGTGCCTCTATCAATCCCGGAACTATGATATATGGCGGGACTTTTCGTATCCGCATCAGAAACAACTGCACCAACGAGATATGTACGCCGGATACTTTGGCAGAGAGCCAAAGGAAAAACGGTACATAGTGAAAAAACAAAATCAGAAACATAATGCCGCATACGATGATGAAAACGGCAAGGTAAATAGTGGTTGACTCCATAATGAATTGTTCTATTAATATTACAGACTGTTAAGTTGATTATTCTTTTTTCTTTTCTACCCAGATGTTCCCATCTGCTATACGTGTCACAATGACAGGAGTTTTCTCATCTATAAATCCTTCTGCCGACTTCACTTCAATTATGTTCCCGTTTATTTCGGCACGTCCTATCAAAGCCAGACGTGTGGTGGTAATTCCTGTATTGCCGACCTGTACCTTGTGCTCTACTGTGCGGTCAACCTGGGATGTTATATTTTGTTTAAGAGACACCCTGTCGAGCATTTTGGAACGCATGAACCATATTAACGAGCCTGTGCATGCCATTATCGTTATAACCAGGGTGATAAATCCGGCTTCTGTCCCCATATAAACAAAAGCGTAATAATTGGCAAATATGATGCACCCCCCAGAAAGAATCCCTGCGATACTGATGCCAGGAATCAGAAATACTTCTATCAGGAACAGTACTATGGCTGCAATGATGAGTAATGTAATGATTAAAATATCCATACAGCTTTCTATTATTTAATTTCGTTTTTCTCGGCTTGACGTATCAGAATGGCTGTCTGAGCCAATTCTGCAGACATTTGTTTAAGCCTTTTTTCTAAATCTATAATTGCCGGTGATAGCAAGGTCTTGTCATCTGGCCCAGATTCTGCATATTTTGTACGCATGTTTTCCAGTTTATCGGCTAATAACTTCCTGTTTTTCCCCAGTTCTTGGTATTGATTGTACAGTTGTTTGGCTTGAGGTGAACGGAAGTCTTCCTGACTATGATAAATCAATTTATCATCGATTATGAACTCAAAATTATATTTTACATCTGTGACATTAGGACGTGCTTCCATAGCTTGCTGCAATCGACTTTTGGCAGATTCTATCTCATCTGTATTATTCCATGTGTCTTTTATGGAATACAGAGCAGCCAGTCTGCGCAATTGTTCCGGATCCATACTCTCGTAATCATATACTTGCTTCGATGTGTTTGGGATAAATACGTAAATACATACTTTACCTTCCGGTTGGTATCGGTCAGATGCAAACCAACCCAAATTATTGAATTCATCGATTACGTACATATAGTCATTGTAGGGCGAATTGAAAGGCATTCCTACATTTTCGGGAGTGAGGTAAGTATCTGTATTGGTATTATAACGTGTTACCATGATATCGTATCCGCCTATCGACCCATCTCCGTCAGAGGCATAATAAATAGTGATTCCATCACTCATCACGTATGGATAGTCTGCATTTGCAGAATCATTGAAATTGAGTGGAAGAAGGTTTCCTTTAGTCCATTGATCTATCAATTTATTGCAATACAAAATAGCGAATGTACTGTCAGATTGTAATTCACTATAATAAATTTTGTTTCCAAGCTCTGGCTCATAAACGATATTACCGTGTGTGTGTTTTTCGTCTTTAAAATATTCAGAATATGTGTGTAGCTTTCCTGATTCAGGATTAAGTTTGTATGTTTGCAAAAAATACGTCTTATCTGTGACGAAACTATCAATGATGCAAACTTGTTCTACACCCTTCAGCATTCGCAATCTCACTTTGCTTCTTTCCAAAGCATCTTCAGCTTCATCTGTAGAACGTTTATGTTTGATTAAATCTTTGATATATTCTTCCCATGTGGCAATGGCATCTTCGTAACGATAAACCTTATCGTAAGCTTGTCCCAAATATAGACGCCCGCTTGGTACGCGTTTCTTGACAGCGGTTTCCAGATATTTCACAGCAGTTGCGGCATCTCCGGTTTTAAGACAGCATACACCGTACCACAAATTGTAATTCCCATTTGAAGGCGTTTTCTTTATATAATTTTCAAATACGGGTTTTGCTTTCTCGTATTCTCCATGTTCATACATTTTCTGTGCTTCAGACAATGTCTGTGCCGAAATATCAATGCGTACAGCAAGGATACTCAATACAAATAATAATATTAATAATATGGAGACTTTGTTCATAGTGACTTCTACTTATTAATTTTCAGGATTTCAAAAATAGTGAATAATTTGAGAATAGTGATTCTTACCATAATTTTCGCGCATTAATTTTTCTTAAAATCTTATTTGCAAACACCTAGCAAACAATATCGATATTATGTTTAATGTATGATCAATAATCACATAATCTGATTTTAATAGACGCTAATTCTATTTTTTCCCGCTTATCTCCTCCAATATATTCAAGGCATGTTCTAATACTGTCATATCGTCAAGCATAACTAAACCGCCATCCGGACCGGACTCAATATGGATTCCTACGCTTTCTCCGTCCTTAAAATTATGCCCTCCAAAGAAATTGCGTACCGTATCGACATTAAGCCCTAATTCGTCCGCAATCCTATGCATGCTGCCGTCCGGCAATGCATCTTTTATTCTTCTCAACTCATTAAAGGTTATAGTAGTCATAATATTTTTATTCAGATAATTTCTATCGCATAAGCAGGTATCCAACCAACTTTTCCGTCTTCCAAACATATCTCTTTCCAATCGCGCATGGAATCATCCTTTATTTCGATTTTGTGCCCCTCATGCAAGACAAATAGCTTCGTACCAGACTCACTGGGAGTACTGTGTACAGTTACGCTTGGAGATATTACTATGGCCTTGTCGCGATTTAACAACGTATTCTTCTGTTGCTGCGCAAAGATATTGCATGCTATTGTGAATAGAAAAAACAATATACCAAAAATGAAACCTGTTTTTTTTACTCTCCTTTTGCGGGAGAATAAAAATAAGCATAGGGAAAGTAAGAATAAGCCAAAACAGGCTATCGCCATAACAGCCCAAGTATTCAGGTCAGCACTGTAAACAACAGATTTAAATCCTGCAACAAGGAAATTTTCCGGAATTGGAGTTATCTTATCAATGGTTTTTGCACGGGCAATATCCAAATTGGCACGTATATCTGGATTTGAAGGCTGAAGCAATAGAGCGCGTTCATAATTCAATATAGCTTTTGCTATGTTGCCTGACTTATAATAGCTGTTTCCTAAATTGTAATATATTTCAGCAGATTCGCCTTGCTTCAATATATCTTCATATATCATTATTGCAGCATCATAATCTTTTTTTATATATGCACTGTCGCCATCCGTTTTCGATGTCCCATGCGTTTGGATTTGTTCTGCAATAGAGTCAGCATTCAACTGCAAATTGGATGAAAAGCATTTCTCACAATATACTGCAGAAACCGATAATGCAACTAATATTATAAATACTTTTCTCATCTTCGTTATTTTATACTATTTTCCATTTTACTGATCACGTTCAGGGCATCTGTATAAATATTGCCCATAGCCTGATTATCACTTGATGGAGCAAAGCGGGCAAATTCACAATTGTCTAACATAAGAAGAAATTCTTCAATCAAAGCATCATCCAGTCCGTAGTTATGGAGCTTTTCCGTGATATTATCTTTAGAAAGTTTGGACATAGGTATATTTAACTTGTCACTGACATATCCCCATAACCCTTTCAACACCTCGTCATAGAATGCATCCTTTTCGTTTTTCTGCAATAAACTGCCGGCCTTTTTCAGGCGTCTGATAGCTACCTTATTTGCTTTTTTGGTACGCATCATTGCTATATTGGCATTAGCGACAATCTGCTTACGGTATAAAATAAAGGCGACAATTAATATGATGGAAGGTATCAGATAGAATGCCCAATAAGATAATGTTCCATAAAAGAAATCTCCACGTTTTGAGAGTGTTACCTCATTTTGTTTTATATAGCGTATATCTTCATTCAGAATTTCCAATTCTTCTTTATTACTGGTATAGTAGCCCACTGCATTGACATCTTCCGATGCTGTTCCTTTTTCAACATTCAGTTCAAATTCTTTTGTTTTCAATACCTTGTATGAATTCGATTTGATATCAAAATAACTGAATTCCACAGAAGGGATTTTATATGCCCCCGGATGACGAGGTATAGCCAGATACTCTATGACTTTAGTCCCGGAAAGTCCGGAATTAGTTACATGAAAATCATTATCAACTTTAGGGTCATATGTTTCAAAATCGCTCGGAAACTCTATCTTTGGGTTGGATATCAGTTTTAAATTTCCTGTACCGGAAATGGTCAGTTTCAATGTTACGGCTTCATTTGTCTTCACGTCCGACTTATCCAACGATGCAGATAAATTGAACTCCCCCACTCCTCCAGAAAAAGAGGCTGGTTTATTGGCAGGTAAAGCTTTCACATTAATACTCAGTTTTGGAGTGAAAATAGTTTTCTTAACCTCTGTAAAGCTGTTACCACCATTAAAGAATGCATCAAAAGGATCCAATGCCGGAGTCGCAATTTGTATAGAAGCATCAAAACGAGCCGCCTCTATAGTCAACTGGCCGGCTTGCTGAGGAAATAAAACAAATTGTCGATAAATAGTAGTCTGATAATTTCTCCCTTTATAATGTTCCAATCCCCATTGCCTGTTAGTAGGCAATTCTATCTCCTGTGAATGGAATCCTTTGAAATCAGGCAATTTAATATTATCAAAACCACGCAGATCTACCAACGTATATATTTTGTATGTCAGAATGAAAGCTTCCTGTTCATATAAGTTTGTCTTGTTTACTGTTCCTGTGATAATCAAATCATCGCTTGATATGGTTGTTTTAGCCGAGGATTTTTGATTGCCTCCACTGCCTGATGAGCTGTTACCGGTTTTATCAGCAGGCAATACTTTTATCTGTACAGAATTAGAAACCATTTGATTTCCATTTGCCGTAATAGTGGCACCCGGTATAGTAAATGTCCCCTCTTTACTTGCCATCAGAATATAGGTAAACGTCACACTGGTGGTGGAAGTCATATTTCCATTGATTATTTGGGTTTCGCTCTTTGTAGAACGATTAGGGCCCATCAGCACATCAAAATCTTTGATTGAAGGAGCATTAAAATCCCTTACTTCTTGTGTCGTTATAGTATATGATAAGCGAAACTGGTCACCTACAACTACGGCATCAGGGGCTGAGGTTGTAAATGATATCTTATCATCGGCATACAAAAAGGATGTGTGCATGCCGGTTATTGTCAATACCAACCATATAAAAAATATTTTTCTCATAATTCGCATTACTTCATCTATTTATCTCTGTTTACCCTTTTACCAATCTTTTTCCAAATGCCCGCCCTGTATAACCTGTTGTTTTTTGACTTTATCTTGCACATTTTTTTCATCCTGCATGACTGATTGCAAGAGCTGTTCTGCATTTTCTTTTGATATTTCTCCTTCTTTGTTTTCAGGAGTTGATTGAGGGGTATCGTTGTTGTTTTGATTTTGCTGCTGGTTCTGCTCCTCTTTATCTTGTTGCTGGTCTTGTTGGTCTTGTGATTGGGATTGCTGATTTTGTTGTTGGTCTTTCAACATCTTTTGCGCCAGAACAAGGTTATATCGTGTTTCATCATCTTTAGGATTATTACGCAATGATTCCTTATAAGCTTCTACTGCTTTTGCATAATCTTTTTGTGAGTGGAAAATAACTCCTACATTATGAAAAATCTGAGCTAAATTATTTTTGTCTTTTTCCATTTTAGAAACCGCTTCATATTGCTCCATGGCATCCTGCAGTTTATTTTGCATCATTAACGAGTTTGCTAAATTAAACATTGCATTCGTAGATTTCGGGTTGACATCCAATGCTTTTCTATAATTTACTTCGGCATCCTCATAAATACTGTCTCTGAAGTTACGATTACCTTTGCGAATAAAATCCCGCTCTGCTTTTTGCGCGTATACGAAAGATGTAACAAACAGCAATATTATGCAACAGAAAGACTTTCTTTGTAAAGACATCATATTTAATCCTTATTTTTTTACCTGAAACAAATGAATATTGCGGAACAATGGATTCTTTCGTTCGAGCAACATCATTTCGATTAGCAATATAACTAATATAATCCATGCTACAGTCTGGAACTGTTCGTTGAATTCAGTATAAACCTGTGTTTCTACATCAGCCTTGGCTAATTTATCAATTTCTTGACTAATAACTTTTTGAGCATTATTGGAGTTATCAACTCGTGCATAAATGCCATTTCCTACTTGTGCTATTTCTTGACACATCTGTTCGTTAAGACGTGTCACTATAACATTTCCATCACGATCTCTACGATAATCATTTTGGCCTTCCATGGGAATAGGGACTCCATCGGGCGAGCCTATCCCCAAGACGTTAACTTGAATACCTTTGTCTTTAGCTTCTTTTGTAGCTTCAAGCGCTCCGTCTTCATGGTTCTCTCCATCTGTGATAACTATGATGGTACGGCCAATTTCTTCTTGGGGGGTGAAGCTGCGTACAGCAAGGTTTATGGCTGCTCCAATAGCTGTTCCTTGTTTGGAAATCAATGAGGGAGAAATTGATTCAAGAAACATTTTTGCAGAGATATAATCGCTTGTTATTGGCAGTTGTATAAAAGCATCGCCTGCAAAGACAATCATTCCGACTTTATCATTTTCCATTTTATCCACTAACTGGGATATCAATCTTTTGGCCTTCTGAAGACGACTTGGCTGAACGTCTTGTGCAAGCATCGAATTGGAAATATCTAATGCAATAATAATCTCTATGCCTTGTCGCCTCAAGGTCTCAAGTTTTGAGCCGAACTGAGGACGGGCCAATAGTACTGCAAATAAACCTATTGTTGTCAATGTCAATCCAAACTTAACATTTGGGCGGTAACGGGACACATCCGGCATTAATTGCTGCAAGAGTTCAAGGTCACCAAATTTCTCCATTGCTTTTCTTTTTCTATAGTTGGAATATAGATAAAAAGCCAAAAGCAATGGTATTAACCACAAAATATGCAAATATGCAGGTTCTTCAAATCGAAACATTTTATCTTGCTATTTAAGGTATTTTCTTTAACACTGAGTTGCGCAACAGAACTTCCAACAAGATGCACAAAAACGACAATAATGCGAATATTCTGAAATTCTCTTGTCGCTTGCTGAATTGTTTAACGGTCAGTTTCGTTTTCTCTAACTTATCAATTTCGTCATAAACTTCCTTTAATTTCGAGTTACTTGTAGCACGGAAATAATCACCTCCGGTAATCGCTGCTATTTCCGTCAATGTTTTCTCATCAATCTCAACCGGAATATTCACGTACTGCACAGTGCCTGCTACAGGGTAAGGATAAGGCGCTGTTCCGTTTGTGCCTACCCCTATCGTATAGATACGTATGCCAAAAGCTTTTGCCATCTCTGCTGACGTAAGAGGAGATATGTCTCCACGGTTATTTGTTCCATCGGTCAGAAGTATAATAACTTTTGATTTGGCTTTGCTGTCTTTCAAACGGGTAACAGCATTGGCTATGCCCATTCCGACTGCTGTACCATCCTCAATGATGCCACATTTTGCATCCTTTATTAGATTAAGTAATACTGCATGGTCTATAGTCAGCGGACATTGGGTGAAACTTTCTCCGGCAAATAGTGTTATGCCTATATTATCATTGGGACGTCCATTTATAAATTGTGCAGCCACATCTTTTGCCGCTTCCAGACGGTTGGGCTTCAAATCTTCCGCCAACATACTGGTAGATATATCGATAGCCATCATAATGTCTATCCCTTCTATCTCACTGTTTTGCCAGTTATCAGTAGTTTGTGGTCTTGCCAATACTAAAATCAGAAAAACCAACGCCATGACCCGCAATGCAAATGGCACATGCAATAGATAATTTTTATAGCTTTTCGGAGTATGGGCGTATACATGGGCATCAGAAATCTGAAGAGTCGCTTCATTTTTCTTCCTTTTCAATATATACCATATAATATATGGTATTAACAATATCAATAAAAACAAATATAATACATTTGCAAACGTCATAATCTACAAATCATATTAAAATTTATCATCCGAAATAGTCATACAGTTCAGAGAATATGTAAACCAATGAAAGAATCAGGATGATGCATAAAATAGCGATACCTACTCCCATTAATAATTTTGTTCGCAGAGAACGTTTCTCTACAATCGTAATTTCAGAAGACGCATGAGAAGCGTCATCTTCATCTTCTTTTTTTGTCTTGTTGATGAAATCTATGGATTTTATCAGATTGATATCATTTTCGTTCATCAACGGAGTATATTTAGCAAATTTCACAAGATCTGCTGTCTGAAATAATTCCCTTAATTCAGCTAAGGCTTCTTTATCATTGGTTTCCAACAATTTATTTATTATCTCTGTTGAAGTCATCTCTTGAGCATTAAAACCGAAACGAGCTTTGATATATTGGCGAATGGCATCTGTAAGTTGAGTATAATACTCCTTCGATAATCCTTTCTGCCAAACTTTCTCCGTTTTTATATGCTCCAACCGTTGCATGGCCAACTTATGTGGAGGAACTTTAGGCGCAACCTTTATCCTGCGAATAATGGGCTTGTTATCTCTAATACGTATAGCCAGATAAATTAGCAGGATAAGAAGTGGTATAAACAATACCCCACAAATAATTACCAGATACCAGTCTTCCCACATGAAAGGAACCTGCCGTATAGTTTTCGGTCCATAGAAAATATCCGGATGCAATGTGTCTACCGGTATGGAATATACTTTGAGTGCCAAAGACTTGGAAGAATATACCTTGTCATCCACTCGTACTTCCATCGGAGGTATATAATAGAGAGCCGAGTCAAAAGATGTTATTGTATATTCCTGAGTTATAAGAAGCCGTTTTCCATCGTTCAACAACTGTGTGTCTTGTTTAGCTATATCCAGCATCTCTACTCCGCGTACCAAGGTATCTGCATACACAGGAAATATGGCACGTTTATCTGCGTCTAATGCGACCTCTAATTTAATATGTGCCTGTTCCCCAACCAGAATCTGCAGCGAATCAATATTAGCTTCCACTGTCACAGATTGTGCCGCACTTCGTTGGGCTGTAAATACTAATATAAAGAGTACAAAAACTATATTTTTCATTCTCCGTCTTAATTGCGTTTTGCAAACAAGTTTATCAGAGCCTTCACGTAATCCTGGTCTGTACGGATCGATATATTATCGACATTACTCTGTGTAAAGATTTCATTCAATTCCGCCTGCCTACTTACCCACCAGTCATGATGCACTTTGCGTATAGCACGGGATGAGGTGTCAATCCATTGTTCATGCCCCGTTTCTGCGTCTTTGATTTTCATCAATCCTACTGCCGGCAACTCCTCCACTCTACGGTCATACACTTGGATTGCCACAAGGTCATGTTTACGGTTGGCTATGGTCATTGCATTTTTAAAACTCTCTTGATCAATAAAGTCAGAAATCAGGAAAGCCGTACAACGCCGTTTCATAACGTTTGTCAAATATTCCAATCCCATACGTATATTCGTTTTCTTGCTTCTGGCTTTAAAATCAATCAACTCGCGAATAATGTATAGAATATGTTTTCTTCCTTTTTGAGGTGGAATGAATTTCTCAATGCAATCTGAAAAAAATATTACTCCTATCTTGTCATTGTTTTGCATGGCAGAAAAAGCTAACGTGGCAGCAATTTCTGTTACCATATCTTTTTTCATCTGTTTCACCGTTCCAAATTCCAGACTTCCGGAAACATCCACGAGCAACATTACAGTCAGCTCCCGTTCTTCTTCGAAGACCTTCACATAAGGCCTGTGAAAACGGGCTGTAACATTCCAATCAATATCACGTATGTCATCACCGAACTGATATTCACGTACTTCCGAGAAAGCCATTCCTCTTCCTTTGAATGCAGAGTGATATTGTCCGGCAAATATGTTGTTAGATAAGCCATGCGTCTTGATTTCGATCTGTCTAACTTTTTTAAGTAACTCTGCAGCCTCCATATTTCAAGATCAAAGGATTTAAATTAAGGTACTTCCACTTTGTTGAGAACAGTACTTATTATTTCATCGGTAGTCAGGTTTGCAGCTTCGGCTTCGTATGTCAGGCCAATGCGGTGACGCAGAACGTCATTAGCCACAGCCCTCACATCTTCCGGAATTACGTATCCACGATGTTTGATGAATGCATAACAGCGGGCTGCCAAAGCCAGATTGATAGATGCACGCGGAGAGCCTCCGAATCCTATCATGTTTTTAAGCTCCTTCAAATCATATCTGTCTGGATAGCGGGTAGCAAACACTATATCCACTATATATTTTTCTATCTTTTCATCCAGGTACACCTGACGTACCACATTACGAGCTTCAACAATCTCGCTTGCCTTTAAAATCGGCCTGATTTCTTTTTTCTCTCCCCCGATGTTCTGGCGGATTATAAGTTTTTCTTCTTCTTGCTTCGGATAATCTATAATGACCTTAAGCATGAAACGGTCCATTTGAGCCTCAGGCAAAGGATAGGTTCCTTCTTGCTCTATCGGGTTTTGCGTGGCCAATACTAAAAACGGCTCCGGCAATTTAAAAGTATCTTTACCTATGGTTACTTGACGCTCCTGCATTGCTTCCAACAATGCACTCTGCACTTTGGCCGGTGCGCGGTTAATTTCATCAGCCAGTACGAAGTTGGCGAAAACAGGTCCTTTTTTCACCTGAAATATTTCATCCTTCTGGCTATATACCATAGTACCTACCACGTCAGCCGGGAGCAGGTCGGGAGTAAACTGAATACGGCTGTAACTTGCATCTATCAATGAAGCCAATGTTCTGATGGCCAATGTCTTTGCCAGTCCTGGCACACCTTCCAGAAGCACATGCCCATTTGAAAGAAGACCTATTAACAGAGATTCTATCAAGTGTTTCTGACCGACAATGACCTGATTCATCCCTGTGGTCAGATTGACAATAAAAGCACTTTGTGATTCTATCCGTTCGTTAAGTTCCCTGATATCAATTGTTTCAGCCATAAATTATTCCTATTTTTAATGTTTAAATTTTAATTAGCAGCTAAATAAATTTTCAGTTTTCAAAAGTACGGCAATTAATCAAGCAGCACAACTAATTTATATTAAAAAAAAAGAAAGTAGTCATCAATAATATTGTACTAAAAGAGGGCATTTTTCTCGTTTCGAACTTACATATAAAATACAGTATATCCCGGCGGGATGCGTTTCCGCCACAGTGACAACATGTAGAAACATAGGTTTCAATGGGTTGCAGATTACCATAAAACAGGTACTCTACTTATACATTAGCTAATAAGAGGAAAACTCTACAGGTCCCCCAAACTTATATACTTCGGAATGTTCGGGTCAGTAAAATGCAGAAACGCCAAGCATACATATAATAGTGACGCAGCCTATAAGTACCGGTGCCAGGACATGTTTTACCGGTTTCGGTCTGCGATAATCAGCCATACGGGCAAACAAGCAGTAAATCAGGCTTGCACCGATGATGCCCACAATGGCTCCGGCCAATAAATCGCCCGGATAGTGGACGCCAAGGTAAACGCGGGAATAGCATGTAAGTAACGCCCATCCAGCCATGAAAACTGTGAGCCAAGTGTGGCGGAAAAGTAAAAATAAATAGTAAGCCAGCGCAAACGTGTTGGCTGCGTGGCACGAAGGGAAACCGTAGGCTCCGCCACGCCTGCCGTCTACTATATGTACTAAGGATGATATGGGATTGTTGGGGTTGGAAGGACGCAAACGTTCCACACATGGGCGTATCCATGTGGCGCAAGCCTGGTCGGCAAAAGTAATGGTAAGCGTTACACCCAATATACAAAGCAGGGTAACTTTCCATGAAAAATTCTGTAACATTACGTACAGTATGGCCGCATACATCGGTACCCATACCCACTTCCCGCTGTATGTGCTCATAAAAGAGTCAAAGAAGCTGTTGTTGTGCACCCCGTTAATCAAGAAGAACAAGTCTGTGTCAATTTCTACCATACGTTGCAATATATCTGCTATCATCATGGCATTTTATCTTTTGGCAATATCATCATAGAGTTTCTGCAAATAAGCCTTGCCGCAAATCACGGTCTTTTCGGCTTCCGGCCCCTCGCACACGACAGGAGTGTCTGATTGGCAATCGTACACTACACGGTTGGTAGACGTCACGAGGCCAAATGCGTCGGGTACGGTGAAAAAGGCGAAATGCGGTGAGGACGGATTCATCAGGTCTTTGCTGAAAGTAAACTCCCCATGTGGCAAACCCATTTGTGCCAGCAGTGTAGCAGCAATATCCTGCTGCGAACCATATACATCGATACGTCGCGGTTGTAGTACCGCGCCGCCCAACATTAACATGGGGATATGATAACGTGCCACATCAAGATTGCTTATCCCCTCAGGGTATGCCCCGAGATGGTCGGGAATCAACACGACAAGCGTATTTTTCCATTGCGGCAGGCGTTGGAAACGTTGTATGAAATCACCAATGCAGCTGTCTGTATAAGCAAAAGCATTGAGGCGGTCATTAGCCAGACGGCGGTATGGGACCTCGAAAGGCTCATGACTGCTTGAAGTCTGCACCACGCGGAAACGTGGCATCCTCCCCTCTCCTTCTGAAAGTGAATCTGCTGCCTCCTTCTGTAAGTCATCTATCAGGCGGTCAAACAGAATATGGTCGTGAACGCCCCACTTGCTCAGCCGCTCTGATATAGGGAAATTCTTGTCGCATATAATATCCACAAAACCGGAAGATTTCAGATACGAACGCATGTTAGTGAAATCCGCATCCCCGCCATAATAATATGTGGCCTCGTAACCGGCCTTGCTCAGACTGCCTGCAATGGACGGCATGGACTGTGTCTTGTGTGGGTACTTCATTATGCTGGTGGTAGGCTGTGCCGGGTAGCCGCTCAGGATTGCCACCAGACCTCGGTCTGTACGGAAGCTGTTGGCATAAAAATTGGTGAACAGCACACTTTCACGGCACAAACTGTCCAAATGAACGGCGACATCGGGTTCTCCACCCAACTCGGACATAAGATGCGAAGAAAACCCTTCCAAAACAACAAACAGTATATCCGGTCTTTGAGTTGTGAGCAACGTCCGCATGGAATCAGGTAGTTGTTCCGGTTCACTGACGCTTCCATGTACTTCGGGATCAGTCATTCCGGTAAATATTTGCCCAGCATAATCGTCATCCATAAAGCGGTATTGTGCCACAAAATTATTTTGTTTGAAAACAGATTCCAACAGGCTGAATACGGGATTTATGGCAGCATGGTTGAGCCGCATGTCTGTACTGAAGTAGACCTTACCAGTATTCATGGTAGATACCGTAAAGCCTCCGCGCATTGGTACAAACAGCAGGGCTGTACACAGTAACAGCACAGCCGAGACCCTCAAACAGCGGTAAGGCATGCGCATACGCAGCAACAGATGTCTGCGCAATAATACAATGTAGAAAATGCAATAGTATAACACAGTGCAACACACCATTGCTCCAAAACCGGCAAACAGCATATAAGCATCGGCGCTGGCCAAAGTGTCTTTAGGAGAAGAGAAAAAATAGAAGAATGGCGTAGTGTCGAGACGGAATCCCCAATACTCATACAATACTAAATCAATGATGAATAAGACAGACAACAGGGTCGAAACCAATATATAATAGCCACACCATATACGGCGTAAGGTGGTGGAAAGTACCCATACGGATACGAGATACAATAAAGCGGGAACAACCGTGAGATAAGCGGCAACCGAAATGTCTAATGGCAAACCGTATGCTATCACCCGGAACCAGTCCAGCCAGGAACAACTGTCATAAAACTGGCTGTAAAACAACATAAACAATGGTTTCTGCAGCACAAACAGACATACAAACAGGACGTACGTCTTGAGAATACCAATTACCCTTTCTTTCATCTCGGCATATTAATATCTTCTCATTTATTAATTAATTCGCCACAAAAATAAACTTTTTATTCTATATTTTGCAAAAAAGTATCAGTATATCGGCATTAATATATAATTTTTGAGTTAAGAACTAAGTATCGGATTAGTGGCCCTACCCTAATATTTCAATACACCAGCTTGGATGTTACAACAAATGGTTTTTGTTATTTTTCACACCCCGAATAGCATAATGTCTCAAATAAAACCTATCTTTGTAATTGTTTTTTCTAAAAAGCCACGCATGAAAGAACTGGGAGCCATAGAAAAACTTATTGCACATGGAGATGTCTTGCAGGCCATACGGCAGCTTGATGAGTTGCTGATAGCAGGAAATAACTTTCCTTGCAAAGATCGGGTCTACTATCTTAGGGGCAATGCTTATCGCAAACAGGGCAACTGGCAACAGGCACTCAACAACTACATCATGGCTACCGACTTAAACCCCGACAGCCCGGCACGTAACGCCAGGCAAATGTTGATGGATATTTTGGAATTTTATAACAAAGACATGTATAACCAATAATAAATATACTCACGTAATTATGGCAAAAATCAAAGGAGCAATCGTGGTAAACACAGAACGTTGCAAAGGATGTAATCTCTGTACCGTAGCGTGTCCGCTTCACGTCATTGCACTCTCCAAGGAAGTTAATGTGAAAGGATATAACTATGCCCATCAGATATTGGATGATACGTGCAACGGTTGCAGCTCGTGTGCCACAATCTGTCCGGACGGATGTATCTCCGTATATAGAGTAAAAGTTGAACAAACAGTATAAATGCAAATATGGCAGAAGAAACAGTATTAATGAAAGGTAACGAAGCCATAGCCCATGCGGCCATCCGCTGTGGAGCCGATGGCTATTTCGGTTATCCGATAACTCCGCAATCTGAAATATTAGAAACTTTATCTGAACTCAGACCATGGGAGGCCACAGGAATGGTGGTACTGCAGGCCGAAAGCGAGGTATCCGCAATCAATATGGTGTATGGCGGTGCAGCCAGTGGTAAGATGGTAATGACTTCCTCGTCCAGCCCCGGCGTCAGCCTTATGCAGGAAGGCATATCTTATTTGGCAGGAGCTGAACTGCCATGTCTCATCGTGAACGTAATGCGTGGCGGTCCCGGCTTAGGCACCATACAGCCAAGCCAGGCAGATTACTTCCAAACTGTTAAAGGAGGTGGACATGGTGACTACCGTTTAATAGCTCTTGCTCCGGCTTCGGTACAAGAAATGGCAGACTTTGTGGGACTCAGCTTCGAACTGGCTTTCAAATACCGCAATCCGGCTATAATTCTGGCAGACGGGGTCATAGGACAGATGATGGAAAAAGTCGTGCTACCTCCACAGAAACCCCGACGTACGGATGCAGAAGTCATAGAACAGTGCCCTTGGGCCACCACAGGCAGGACAGATGGGCGTAAACCCAACATAATAACTTCTCTCGAACTGAAACCTGAGGCCATGGAAGTTAACAACCTGCGCTTTCAGGCCAAATACCACCTGATAGAAGAAAACGAAGTACGCTTCGAAGAAATACTTTGCGAAGATGCAGAATACCTGATTGTAGCTTTCGGCTCAATGTCACGCATAGGCCAGAAAGCCATTGAACTGGCTCGCTCAGAAGGCATAAAGGTTGGTTTGTTGCGTCCTATTACACTATGGCCTTTCCCATACAAAGCAGTATTGGATATGGCCGGAAAAGTAAAAGCCATGCTTGTTGCAGAACTTAATGCCGGACAAATGATAGAAGATGTGCGTCTTGCTGTGAATGGAAAAGTCAAAGTGGAGCATTTCGGTCGTTTAGGAGGCATCGTTCCTGACCCTGACGAAATAGTTGATGCATTAAAAAATATAATGTGAGAATAAAATTATGAATATCAATAATATACGGAATATTTTAAACATAGTATTCATGCTACTGGCACTTGTCGCTGTAGTCATGTACTTCGTATCAGCGGACAACGTTAAAATGTTCATATATATCTGTGGAGCAGCCATTGTAATCAAACTGGCAGAGTTTTTCTTACGTTTTACAAACAGATAATGACTTAGTAATAATGACAACAGAAGATATCATCAAATCTGAGAATCTGGTTTATAAGAAACCGGTCCTAATGAACGACAACCACATGCACTACTGCCCAGGATGTAGTCATGGCGTTGTACATAAATTGATTGCTGAAGTAATTGAGGAAATGGGCATGGCAGATAAGTCAGTAGGTGTCTCTCCAGTGGGCTGCGCAGTCTTTATATACAATTATTTGGATATAGACTGGCAAGAAGCTGCACACGGACGTGCACCTGCTCTGGCTACTGCCATCAAACGTTTATGGCCGGACCGTTTGGTTTTTACTTACCAGGGTGATGGTGACCTGGCATGTATCGGCACAGCTGAAACTATACATGCACTGAATCGTGGTGAGAATATTACCATCATTTTTATAAATAATGCCATATACGGTATGACAGGAGGTCAGATGGCTCCCACAACTTTATTGGGTATGAAAACTTCGACATGTCCATATGGACGCGACGTGCATCTGCATGGATATCCACTGAAAATAGCTGACATAGCAGCCCAGCTGGAAGGGACATCTTACGTGACACGCCAAAGTGTACAATCGGTTCCTGCTATCCGGAAAGCGAAGAAAGCCATCCGGAAAGCTTTTGAAAATTCTATGGCCGGCAAAGGCAGTAACCTGGTGGAGATTGTTTCTACCTGCAACTCAGGTTGGAAGATGTCTCCTGAAAAAGCCAACAAATGGATGGAAGAGAACATGTTCCCTTTTTATCCGCTGGGTGATCTGAAAGACCAATAACTTTGTACACAGAAACGAATTATTAAAAACGGACAAATAATGACGGAAGAAATAATAATAGCCGGATTCGGAGGGCAAGGTGTGCTCTCCATGGGTAAGATATTGGCCTACTCCGGACTGATGGAAAACAAGGAAGTTAGTTGGATGCCGGCATACGGGCCGGAACAGCGAGGAGGTACAGCCAACGTTACGGTAATTATCAGCGATGAACGTATTTCATCACCTATTTTAAGCAGATATGATGCAGCCATTATATTGAACCAGCCTTCACTGGAGAAATTTGAAAGCAAAGTGAAACCCGGTGGTATCCTTATATACGATGGTTATGGAATAATCAATCCACCTACACGCAAAGATATAAAGGTATATCGTATTGATGCGATGGACGCCGCCAGTGAGATGAACAATACCAAAGCTTTCAATATGATTGTTCTGGGAGGCTTGCTCAAAATCAAGCCGATGGTTACACTCGAAAATGTAATCAAAGGACTGAGAAAGACCTTGCCTGAACGTCATCATCACCTGATACCAATGAACGAGGAGGCCATAAAAAAGGGGATGGAACTGATAACCGAAGCATAAAGCCATATATACATCAGAGAAAAACCGCCTGTCAGCAAATAAGCAGGCGGTTTTTATTTCCCGACACAATTCTCTCACTTTCATAGGCATACGTCTTCATTTCTAAAAAAAGATTGAATTAAAGAGGAGATTCATAATTTGTTGTATCTTTGCGCGTGCTTATGAGACGAATACTGTTGACATATATTCTTCTATCTTTTGCATGTTTGGCCGGATTGCACGCGCAAACGCAACTCACCACAAGTGCAGATGGTTCACTGCGTGACCAGTACGGCAACCAGATAGACCCGAGCAGCCTACCGGACAATTTGGAAGACAGCACAAAGATTGATATACAAAGCCTGCCGCCCAAACTGTATATGTGGACTATGGGCAAGACCCTTGGTGAACAGAATATCATCCCGGTTGATACGGTAAGTCTCAACTTCCAAAATACCAATATGTCCGAAGGCATGACGGGGCACTACAACCACCTCGGCAACCTTGGCTCCCCGCGTATTTCACGTATATTTTTTGACAGAGAGGATGATGAGGCACCGACGATGTTTATGGCTCCATTATCAGGTTTTTATTTCCGGCCGGATCAGGCAAAATTCACCAACAGCAACATTCCTTATACCAATCTTACCTATTATAAAGCAGGAAGCCGTACGAACGGTGAAGACCGCTTCAAGTCATACTTCTCCGTCAATGCCAACAAGCAAATGGCCTTCGGTTTCAACATAGACTATCTTTATGCACGCGGATATTACCAAAACCAGGCTGTATCCAATTTCAATGCGGGCCTATTTGCCAGCTATATAGGAGAGCGTTATCAGCTGCAAGCCGTTTACAATAATTTCTATATGAAAATGAATGAGAACGGAGGTATTACTGATGACCGTTATATAACCAACCCGGAAGAAGTAGACGACCTTGGAGGTTCGACATACATACCTGTGAATTTTGATGAAACTGCAAACCGCAACCACAATTTCTACGTAAACCTCTCCCATCGTTACAGGCTCGGCTTTTATCGTGAGACTATAAAGATAGAGGAAACTACAGACCAAGCGGCCCGACGCCGTGCCGAAAGGGACAGTACGGCCATTCCCATAGACACCATTATCACCGAGGAATTCATCCCTGTCACAAGTTTCATTCATACATTCAAAGTTGAGCGTTCGCGCCGGAATTTCGTATCCGATGCAGAATCCATAAACGATGAAGGCTCAGCCTACGACACGTATTACCTGCAACAGGGCTACAGCAACGACTCTACGGTGGCACTCAGCATAAAAAACGTCATAGGCATATCCCTGCTCGAAGGCTTCAACAAATATGCAAAGGCCGGACTTACGGCATACTTGTCATACACGTTCAACCGATATACGCTGATGAACATGGACACTACCATTGCCAACCCGCGCCCGGTGCAATACAAGGAGCACGAACTGTACGTGGGAGGGGAGCTGGCGAAACGTCAAGGTACATTGCTGCACTACAACGTGAACGGCGAGATAGGGTTGGCAGGGACTGCCGCCGGACAATTCCGTGTAGACGGCAATGCCGACCTTAACTTCGGGCTTGGCAAGGATACCGTGAACTTTTATGTGCGGGGGCATATTAGCAACACACTGCCGTCATTCTACATGCGCCACTATCACTCCAACCATTTCACTTGGGACAATGACCTGAGGAATGTATTCCGGACACGTGTGGAGGGTGAGCTTAACATCGAACGGTGGGGCACCAACCTGCGTGCGGGCGTGGAGAACATCAAAAACTATGCGTACCTGGACGGAAGCGCACTGCCTGCGCAATACAGCGGCAGCATACAGGTAATCTCGGCCATGCTGACACAGAACTTCAGATTGGGAGTATTGCATCTGGACAATGAGGTCGTCTGGCAGAAGACAAGCAACTCAACGATACTGCCCCTGCCTGAACTGTCGCTCTACCACAACCTCTACCTGCTGGGGAAGCTGGCCAAAGTGCTTACCATACAGTTGGGTGCCGACGTGAGGTACTTCACCAAATACCATGCCCCTGCATACACGCCTGCCATACAACAATTCCATTTGCAGCCGGATGACGACCTGGTAGACATCGGGGGATATCCCGTAGTCAACGTGTATGCCAACCTCCACCTCAAGCGCACGCGATTCTTCGTGGCCATGTACCACGTCAATGCCGGCAACGGTAACTCGTTTCTGGCTCCTCACTACCCTCTCAATTCGCGTCTGCTCAAGCTCGGAGTGTCATGGAACTTCTATGATTGACAATGCAAACCCGCATCTGCCATGCCACACAGATATCGAAAAAAAAGCAAAACATGGGGCTATGTCCTTGCGCTCTGTATCCTCGCCATACCATTGCTTGTAATGTACTTGTCCGAACCAAGGAGGAGTACGGAGGAGATGTCCCTTCGCTTGGATTATCCGGAGATTGCCGGAAGGGGTATCATACGCGCCGCCACCGAATACAACTCCATCAGTTTCTTCGTAGATGGCGACACGTTGGCCGGATTCAACTATGAGCTTCTGCATGCATTTGCCCGCGACCACGGCCTGAGGATCGAGATTTCACCCGAAATGTCACACGAGAAAAGCCTGGAGGGACTGGCGTCCGGCAAATACGACCTGCTGGCCAACACCATAACGGCCACCACCGTAATGAAGGACTCGCTGCTGATGACCACCCCAATCATCCTTAACCGGCTGGTATTGGTACAGCGCAGGCCTGCCTCAGACAACGACACAACCTACATCAGGAGCCAGCTCAACCTTGCCGGGAAGACCATCCATGTGCCGAAGGGCTCACCGTCGATACTGCGAATCCACAATCTCGGGCGCGAAATAGGCGACACCATTTACGTGGAAGAAGTCGAACTGTACGGCCCCGAACAGCTTGTCGCACTCGTGGCGCACGGTGACATCGACTACACCGTATGCGACGAAAGCCTTGCCGAAACCCTCGCCGTCGACATGCCGCAGGTAGACAACAGCATACCCATCGGCTTCTCGCAGCTCCACTCATGGGCCGTAGGCAAGCACTCCCCCATTCTGCTCGACACACTCGACACCTGGCTCGAGGCATTCAGGCAGACCAAAGAATACAATACAATCTACCGCAAGTACTACGGGCGATACCAATAAGGCAGTAACTCCGCCGTCATCCTACAGACACGTAATATTCATTTGGGAATAGTTAGGAACGGTTCCTGGAAATATATTTGCGGGAGACGGGCAACATATCGCAATCACGCCTGCGACAGTACGCTTCCGGGGATAAAACTTGTTCCCGTATGCCTGATTATTCATTCCTGTGGTTGCTCAGAATTGACAAATGTGTGCATTTTCTGCCTCCAACACTTGCTAAAACGAACAGTTTGAGTAAATTTGCACGCTGATTGTAAATCGGATGTCTGTAATAGACAAAAATCCGAAAAAACCAACCAATTTATAAAAGTAACAACATGAGTCTTAAAATCGTAGTATTGGCAAAACAAGTGCCCGACACACGCAACGTCGGCAAGGATGCCATGAAAGCCGACGGCACAATAAACCGTGCGGCTCTTCCCGCAATCTTCAATCCCGAAGACCTCAATGCCCTGGAGCAGGCCCTCAGGTTGAAAGATACTCACCCCGGCTCCACCGTCACCATGCTTACCATGGGTCCCGGACGTGCAGCCGAAATCATTCGCGAAGGCCTATACCGCGGTGCCGACGACGGATATCTGCTGACCGACCGTGCCTTTGCCGGTGCCGACACATTGGCCACCTCGTATGCATTGGCAATGGCCATCCGCAAGATAGGCGGATATGACCTGATAATCGGCGGCCGCCAGGCTATCGATGGCGATACGGCACAAGTAGGGCCGCAAGTGGCCGAGAAACTCGGTTTGCCCCAGGTAACGTACGCAGAAGAAATACTGCACGTGGACGAAGACAATAAGAAAGCCACAATAAAACGCCACATCGACGGCGGTGTGGAAACGGTAGAAGCTCCCATTCCCCTGGTGATTACCGTGAATGGAAGTGCCGCCCCTTGCCGCCCCCGCAATGCCAAACTTGTGCAGAAGTATAAACGCGCACTTGGCGTGCAGGAAAAGGCCGCCATAGAGAAAGACGGGAAAGAACTGCCCTATGCCGGACTGTACGCGCAACGTCCCTATCTTAACATCGTAGAATGGAGTACTGCCGATGTGGATGCAGACTTGTCACAATGCGGTCTGAGCGGCTCTCCCACAAAAGTGAAGACCATCCAGAACATCTCTTTCCAGGCAAAAGAAAGTAAGATACTTACAGAAAGCGACAAAGATGTGGAAAGTCTGGTTGTTGAACTGTTAGATAACCATACAATAGGATAAATCATGAACAACGTATTCGTATATCTTGAAATAGAAGGCAAGACGGTTGCTGATGTCAGCCTGGAGTTGCTGACCAAGGGCCGCAAGCTGGCCAACCAACTGGGCTGCCAATTGGAAGCCATTGCCGCAGGTTCAGGCCTCTCCGGCATAGAAAAACAAATAATACCATATGGCGTAGACAGGCTGCATGTGTTTGACTCTCCGGGACTGTCGCCCTATACATCCCTACCGCATTCGTCCATACTAATCAATTTATTCAAGGAAGAGAAGCCTCAAATCTGTCTGATGGGTGCCACAGTCATAGGTAGGGACCTCGGACCGCGCGTATCTTCAGCACTTACAAGTGGCTTGACTGCTGACTGCACATCCCTCGAGATCGGTAATCACGAGGATAAGAAAGCTGGCATCACATATGAAAATCTGCTCTACCAGATACGCCCGGCTTTTGGAGGTAACATAGTGGCTACTATCGTCAACCCGGAACACCGGCCGCAAATGGCTACTGTCCGCGAAGGGGTAATGAAAAAAGAAATATTGGACGAAAACTACCAAGGCGAGATAATAAACCATGACGTGCCCAATTACGTCCACGATACGGACTATGTGGTGAAAGTGATAGACCGCCATGTGGAGAAAGCCAAGCACAACCTGAAAGGAGCCTCCATCATTGTGGCGGGAGGATACGGCATGGGGTCGAAAGAAGGTTTTGACATGCTGTTCGAGCTGGCAAAGGAACTGCACGCCGAAGTCGGTGCCAGTCGCGCAGCCGTAGATGCAGGCTTTGCCGACCACGACAGGCAGATAGGACAAACGGGAGTTACCGTACGCCCGAAACTCTATATTGCCTGTGGCATAAGCGGACAGATACAACACATTGCAGGCATGCAGGAAAGCGGAATCATAATTTCTATCAACAACGATGAGAATGCACCTATCAACGCCATCGCAGACTATGTAATAAACGGGACTGTAGAGGACGTGATTCCGAAAATAATCAAATACTACAAATCTCACAGCAAATAAATATATATGGCTAATTTCTATACAGAACATCCCGAGTTGCGCTATCATCTCAACAACCCGATGATGAAACGCATCTGTGAACTCAAAGAAAGGGACTACAAGGATAAGGACGAGTTTGACTATGCACCGCAAGATTATGCGGATGCATTGGATTCATACGACAAGGTACTGGAAATAACAGGTGAGATTACCGGCGAAGTAATTGCAGCTAATGCCGAAGGTGTGGATGCAGAGGGACCGCATTGCGCCGGAGGACGTGTGGAATACGCTAGCGGAACAAAGCTGAATATGGATGCCATGGTAAAAGCCGGACTGAACGGAATGACAATGCCGCGGAAATTCGGAGGGTTAAACTTCCCGATAACGCCGTATACCATGTGTGCCGAAATAGTTGCTGCTGCCGATGCAGGCTTTAGCAACATCTGGTCATTGCAAGACTGCATAGAGACATTGTACGAATTTGGCAATGAAGACCAGCACAACCGTTTCATACCACGGGTATGTGCAGGCGAAACAATGTCAATGGATTTAACTGAGCCGGATGCAGGTTCCGACTTGCAAAGCGTGATGCTGAAAGCAACCTATGACGAAACAGACAAATGCTGGAGACTGAACGGTGTAAAAAGATTCATCACCAATGGTGACTCTGACATACACCTTGTATTGGCACGTTCGGAAGAGGGAACACGTGACGGACGCGGCCTCTCCATGTTCATATATGACAAACGCGACGGCGGTGTAAACGTGCGGCGTATCGAAAACAAATTAGGTATTCACGGCTCACCCACTTGTGAGCTGGTGTACAAGAATGCACGTGCAGAACTTTGTGGCGCACGCAAATTAGGCCTTATAAAATATGTCATGGCACTGATGAATGGTGCACGGCTGGGTATTGCTGCACAGAGTGTGGGTATCAGCCAGGCTGCATATAATGAAGCACTGGCCTACGCCAAAGACCGCAAACAGTTTGGCAAAGCTATAATAGAATTTCCCGCCGTGTACGACATGATCGACACCATCAAGGCAAAACTGGATGCAGGGCGCGCATTACTCTACCAGACAGCCAGATATGTGGACATATACAAAGCTCTGGAAGACATAGCACGTGAACGGAAACTGACACCCGAGGAACGACAAGAGCAGAAGAAATACTCCAAACTGGCTGATGCATTCACTCCGCTGGCAAAGGGTATGAACTCTGAATACGCCAACCAGAATACATATGACTGTATACAGGTGCATGGCGGCTCGGGATTCATGCAGGAATATACCTGTCAACGTATCTACAGAGATGCCCGCATCACCAGCATATATGAAGGGACTACCCAACTGCAGACAGTAGCTGCCATACGGTACGTGACAAACGGATTGTATCTGGCAACTCTGCATGACTTTGAACAGGTGCCTTGTGCGGAGGAAATGCAGCGACTTATGACACGGATAAAGGCTATGACATGCAAGTTCGAGGCATCTACCAACCGTGTAAAAGAAGCGCAGAACCAAGAACTGCATGATTTTATGGCACGTCGCCTGTACGAGATGGCAGCCGTATGCATAATGTCACACCTCATTGTACAAGACGCTACACGCCGTCCTGATTTGTTCGCAAAGTCTGCCATGATTTACGTTAACTATGCTGAAGCCGAAGTAGAAAAGCACAATGCTTTCATTATGAATTTCTCCGCGGACGACATGGCTGATTATCGTATACATGAATAAATTCCGGTACAACTTTTACACCCGCTTCTTGCAGGTCAAACTACAAGGAGCGGGCGTTTTTCTTTCTTTTCCTTTATACAACACCGAGGGTACAGAGTAAACTCGATGTAATCAGTATCAATGATTCAAGCGGAAGCTTTTCTCTTGCCACCCTTACGACGATGCGGGCTGCTGTTCTTCCTGCTCTTCTTTTCATTGGCAGATTGGTCGTAAGACGGGGCTTCGCCCAACTCTTCCGGTAGTGCTATCTTATAGACTTCTTTCCCTAGGAACTTTTCTATCTGCCTGAATCTGGGCTGCTCTTTCTCATTAACAAACGTAATAGCCACACCGTCATTGTTTGCCCTGGCCGTACGCCCTACCCTATGCACGTAGTCCTCATTGTCATGCGGCACATCATAGTTTATCACCAGACGTATGTCATCTATGTCTATACCTCGTGCTACAATGTCCGTTGCCACAAGTATGTTTATATGTCCCGACTTGAATTCATACATCACCTCCTCCCGTTGTGACTGTTCCAAATCCGAATGCATTTCTCCTACATTGAGTTTCATTAGCCTCAGGGCTTTTGTCACTTCTTTCACTTTCAGTTTAGAAGAGACAAATATAATGACCCGTTCTGGTATATCTTCGGCAAAGAGACTTTTTATTATGCTAAGTTTCTGATTCTCGTAGCACACGTATGCAGCCTGTATTATTTTGTCTGCCGGTTTTGAGACAGAGAGCTTCACCTCTGCGGGATTATTCAGAATTGTATTTGCCAGCTGCTGTATTTTGGCAGGCATCGTGGCTGAGAACATTATGGTCTGACGTTCCTTGGGAAGATGTTTCACTATCTGCATTATGTCATCGTAGAATCCCATGTCAAGCATCCGGTCCGCTTCATCCAATATGAAGTATGATACCTTCGAGAAGTCAACATATCCCAGGCTTAAATGGGCTATCAGGCGTCCCGGAGTAGCAATCACAACATCGGCTCCCAATGTCAGTCCTTTTTTCTGCTGCTCAAACAGTATTCCGTCATTCCCGCCATATACCGCTACGCTTGACACCGGCATGAAATAAGAGAAGCCTTCCATCTGTTGGTCTATCTGTTGTGCCAGTTCACGTGTAGGAGCCATCACAACACAATTAATAGCATCCTCAGGATGCCCACCTTCCGACAGTTTGTTCAATATAGGCAACAGATAGGCGGCAGTCTTCCCCGTCCCCGTTTGTGCAACGGCTACCAGATCTCTTCCCTCCAATATGAGCGGTATTGCTTTTTCTTGTATGGGAGTACACACTTCAAAGTGCATGGCATCCAGGGCATCAAGCACTTTATCATTTAAGTTTAATTCGGAAAACTTCATCTGGCATGTCTAAAGATTCGAAGGGCAAATATAGCGAAACTCGCCCAAATACGAATAGATTCCGAAAGAATAATCAGAGTAAACGTATCAAAATCTTACAGACAAATGACATTGAAAGAGAATATACTGTAAATCGACAGTTTGAAGACGGATGCGAAATTGTAAATATCTCCGAGTGTTCGTATAAGACTGAAACTGGAAGAGGGCGGATACAAAGCACAAAACTTCCCGTTAATCAACAGAATCACATTGAATCTGCTCAAAAACGAGAAGTCGGCAAAATCAGTTAAGAAAAATATTTTTACTCGCTCCAGATATTGTTCAAAGGTCTCACTTTTGCTCGAATGTCCATATTATCAGATTCTATGCTGTTATAGATACTTTTTGGGAATACAATATTAGTTTGCGCCATTGAACCATTCTCCGTGAATATCTCAATAGATGACTGGTCAACGAAGAAATCAACTATAGCGACATCGCCTTCAGTATTAAACGGTGATTTGATGGAAGGGATGGAAAAGGTTGTGGCAAAGTCAAACTGGCCTGTAGTCCCTGTCCGGCGTGTAATTAAATTCCCTGTATTTGCATAGACGAGAAACTCTATATATTCCCCGCTTTCGTTTGCCAGAGAAAATGCTCCATCTACAGTAAGATCTATTTCCATGCGCAACTGATAAGGCCCGTCCAAACCAAGGTCTCCAATGGTTACGTCTTCCCATTCACCTGCAATGGTTTCGATTTCCTTGACTACCGTATTAGCCAAAAGAGGTTTTCCTTCGTATTCAATCAATGTCAATTCTCTTGGCAATGTCATGGCAGATCTCCATGGGGAAGCAGGTACAGACCCTGCATAGTTCCAATTGTTCATCCAGCCAATCAGGATAATCCGGTTGTTAGGTTCGTTACTCCATGTTACTCCGGCATAGTTATCCATGCCATAATCGAGCCACATTGGATAGTCATAGTCATCAGCAATAAATGTTTCACCATCAAACTCACCTATGAAATATTGTGTACCGGAACCTGATACTGGTCCACCAGGGTTAACACTGACTATAAGAACCCATTTCTCCTGTCCATTGTAGTTCATTCTTAACAGGTCAGGACATTCCCATTGACCTCTGTTGCAGGCATCCTGATCTATAGAGAAATCACTTAATTTTGTCCAATTCTTCAAATCAGTGGATTTCCAGAATTGGATGGCGTATTTATATCCCATTGCCAATGCCATAACCCAATACTCACCTTCCTCATACCAAAAAACTTTTGGATCCCGGAAATCTGATTCTGTACTGTTGGGTATAACCGGATTGTTTTCGTATTTTGTAAAGTTTAATCCATCGGTGCTGTATGCCAGACTTTGTTGTTGATAGTCTAGGCTTGAAGTATAAAGTGCGATAATGGCTCCAGCACCGAAGCCCGCAGTATTATCGGCATCATAGACGGCAGATCCAGAGAATATATCTCCTAATTCATCTGGGCTAAGTGCCACCTCTTGTTCTTCCCATTTAATGAGATCAGTGCTGGTGGCATGTCCCCAACTCATGTTACCCCAGTCGTTGGAGAGGGGATTATATTGGTAGAAAAGGTGATAGATACCGTCTGCATATACAAGTCCGTTAGGGTCATTTATCCAATTCTGGGCAGGAGAATAGTGGATTAGTGGACGGTATTGTTCATTATACCTTCCCGTCGTTTCATCGTTGTTATCATCTTCATTGTCTTCGATGGAAGGCAATGAAGATTGTTCATCAATATTACTGTCTTCGCATGCTGTAATTCCGAACATCAATGCGAAAGCCATAATCTTAATAAGGTTTGAATAAATTCTCATGTCTGTATATTCTTAACGGGTTTTTAAATATTCCAGGCTGTTCGTTGCCAGCTTTAGAACGTTATATTGGTAAATATTATTCTGGGGATAAGCACTGACATCGGGCGTTCCATCTTGGTTTTTCATAGAGAATTCACAGCCGCCATTTCCGATACAGAGAATAGTTCCCAAAAAATCGGTGTTACCTTGTTGTGCTTCCCATACGTTCAGCTGTGAAATCCAATCTATTTGTGAATCCCACACTCCCAATGGATAGATGCCGAACTCTTCTGTCAATTGTGTATAACAGGCTTCTTCCTGATTCCCGATACCGGTCAGGAGGGCTGGTATGTTGTAAAATACGCAGTTGTGGTCTTCTGTCCATCCTGCACCTTTGAATGCAATCAGTTTAGTACGGTCAGTTGCTACTATATCTAATCCATTGTATATAGGATGTGTGGAGAAGTCTATTTTGAATGTGCTTCCTGGGTTCAAAGCTACTGCCATAGACCATACATCTCCATTCCATTCACCGACTCCGGTGGCAATTGTGCGATCATTGCTACGCAGAATATCAGCATCAATCCGTCCTAAGTTCGTGATATAAGGAATAGCGTGCCCCCAAAGCAAGAGATTTCCTCCGTTCGTGTACCACTCCTTAATAGGCTCCAACGCGTCTAAAGCGACTTGCGGCATATTCCAGACATCATTTTCTGTTGCATTCTCCAAATCACGCAGCCAAAATAATACCCGATAAGGTTCTAATTGTTCTTGTGAGATGATATCACCAAAATATACATAATCGGCAGACGGGTATTCATTAGTTAGCCATAACCACGCGGATGCTTCGTCATCATCGCCTTGTTCCAGTAATTCTTCCGGTGTAGTGTAGGCACTTAGAAAAGCAATGCGAGTCTTTCCTATTTTAAGTGAAATACTGGTGCTGAGTGAACTTCCTAATGAGTTAACGGCCACTAAGGTTACATTCCAAGTTTCGTCTTCCAACACATCTTCTATTAAAAAGGAAGTAACATTTCCCTGCAATGTTTCTTCTATTGTACGTGTTCCGTTCGTGGCAATGAGTTGTATACTTTCCGCATCAGTTGCTTGACTCCATTCTACTTTTGCATCATATCCTTCGGCCTTGTCTACTTGAGACATGATAGCTCCCGTAATTTGAGTAGCGCCTTCTCGGGTATAGCTTTTTACGATTCCTTCTGAATAGTTCGTTCCATCGGTCAGTTTGAATATGTATTTAAATTGAATGTTTGTATTTACCCGGCTGTGTATATATTGATATCCTTCTACAATGGTGCTTCCGCTTTTGATGTCGTCTGAATATATGGTAATTTGCATTTTCAAATCGCCTTGGTCGGGCCAGGTCCATATATAATCGTCACCGACAAGTTCACCCACAATATCGCTTGCTGAAATGAGATTCAACTTATTCTCAGCTATTTCATAATCTTCTTGGCAAGCGCCCAAGATAGGAAGCAATAATATTATCAGTAAATATATATTTTTCATAATGGTATTCTTTTTATCAAGTTAATATCCCTTACGGAGGCTCCGATTATTGTTTTGCCTGTCGCCTTATCGACGACCGAACCTTTCATCTGCATTTGCCGGGCGAAAGCCGTAAGCCTCACAAACACTGGTACCGCAACAGTGCAAACTTTCAGATAGATGTTTCCCATCATATTAAAGCAATTTTAATGTTAATAATATAGAAGTTGATTTCTCCAAGTAGTTGTTCCATCTTTATGATGTTTTTCCCGTCGGCAAAAGTAAAGACTTGTATTTTATACAACTGTAACAAATGTTTCATTGTCATGTAAAATTGATACATGCATCAAAAGTACAAGTTTCCGTAACAAAATTACCATTCTTTCTGTCTGCCTTAGGGACTGATATGCGCAATATAAACGAACCGTGGCCGCGATGTGTACACCACTGGAATACAATATGCCTGCCGTAAGTGTATAATATATTCACACCGAGCGCCGATATATGAGATGAGATATTTGTAAGACTATAGAAAAGAATATATTGAGAAGTTGCAGCCACCGTGAATGAAAGAGCGGCACCAAACACATTATACACAAAGTCCGAGCCTTGTAAAGACCCGGACTTTGTGTGTAAAAAATCTATTGTTATGAAAATATGGCTGTTTAGCGTGGCACCAGTGTGAATCCCCAGCGGTATTCACGGTTGGCAGGCAGGTTGTAGCCCGGCTCAGGACGTGCCCCCCAGCTGTTATAGCCAGCCACTCCTTCCTGCATCATGTCCAGGCATACTTCCACATAGTCGCGTGGTATAATGTCATTTTTGTGGTGCATACGTCGCAACACGTCTTTGGCTGCCGCCTCATCGTGATTAGCTACTTCTTCTGGTGAAAAATTGCTCCATTGGTAAGGATATTGGCAGGCCTCCTCCGAATCAAAATCTTCTACGCTGTTGCGCAGTGCGTTGAACCCCATAAGGTTATCGGCAAGCACTGTCAGTTTTTGTCCTTTGCCCGACAGCGTGAGCCAGCGTGTGTCGGTATGATGCCCATTCTCTTGCGGACGGGCGTATGGATAATATAACTCCATGGCGGTGGTGCTGTATTCATCCACCATGGTACCGCTATTGCGGTCTACATAGTTTTCTTCAGGTCCGCGCCCGAAATAAGTCACATTTTCCATCAAAGCAGGCAAACGGAAACGCACGCCTATACGCGGCACGGTGAGCTTACTGGCGGCCTGGCGGGCAGCGTCGTTGCCAGGTGTGAAGGTAGCCATGCGTGTGGCTTCTGATACTTCGGTTCCGGCCGGGTCCATATCAGTCGATGTGAATATAGCATCAACCTTTACTGTACCCGACGGGTGAATGCGGTAGGTCATACGGTATAGGTTGCCGGCAGGTAGTAGATAGTCGGCATAGAGAACGGCATCCTTTCCGTCCATTACCATCCGGGCTTCAACCACGTTAAAATCTTTGCTGGATTGTTTCCATACCTGCTCCCGTTTAGGTGCTCCATTACCGTAATCATTGTCCGTAGGAGCACGCCAGAAGTTGGGTTGAATGCCAAATCCGTCTTTAAAAAACTCTCGTCCGTCCACTTTGTACGATATCACTATGCCCGTATTCTTGTTGAATACAAACTCTACCTTCTTGGAAATGGCTGACAGGTTATCGCCTTCTTCCTGGATGTCAAACGGGCTGCCGTCGGTATCTGTTTTCATGGGCAACGGATCGATAGGCAAACGGAACTGTTCGTGTGCTATTTCATAACCGGCAGGTATACCAAGTTTGGGCGAGACTGAGATGAGACGGAAATTGACAAAATATTCGGTACCTGCTTTAGGATTCAGCCCGTTGACCGGAACGGCAAACTCACGATTTTCCTGAGGAGCTATGTCAAGCGACTCTTTACCGCTGCGGACAATTTTTCCGTTGGCTTTTATTTCGTAAGCAAGCATGAATTCCTTGAGGTTAGTAAAGTAGAATCTGTTCTGCACACGAAATCTGCCGGCCTGCAAATCGACGGCTTCCACCCCCATGTTCTGGTAGGCATATTTTACCTCTGCCATGGCTGGATGCGGAGTACGGTCTGCACTGACAAGTCCGTCACACACAAAATTACCGTCACTCGGAGTATTCACGCCAAAATCTCCCCCGTAAGCCCAATAATGACGTCCGTCCTTGTCTGTGACATCTATACCATGGTCAACCCATTCCCAGATGAAGCCACCTTGCAGGTTGGGATACTTATAGATAGCTTTCCACTGATCCCATAAATTGCCGTTTGAGTTTCCCATGGCATGAGAATATTCGGAAGGCACAACCGGACGGTCGCTCCCCTGCTTGCCAATTGCCTCAAGCCATTGTGCACCAGGATACTGAGGAACATACATATCTGAATTCCACTCCCACTGTGCGCGTTCGTAGTTCACAGGGCGTGCCATCCAGTTCTTGTCTGCTTCTTTCAGCCACAAGTATGTCTGGTAGAAGTTGTATCCGTTTCCGGCTTCGTTGCCAAGCGACCATATTACCACCGAAGGATAATTCTTATTGCGCTCGAACATGTTTATGGTGCGGTCCATATGTGGCTTCAGCCATTCCGGATTATTTCCCAAGGTTCCACCACGCCGCAGGTCGTAATACATACCATGACTCTCTATATTGGCTTCGTCGTACACATATAGTCCGTATTCATCGCACAGCTCGTAGAAGCGGCGGTCTTGCGGATAGTGTGAAAGACGCACTGCATTGATGTTGTGGGTTTTCATCAGTTCGAAATCCTTACGCATAATTTCTTCTGTCATATAATGACCTGTGGCAGGATTATGCTCGTGGATATTCACACCTTTCAGTTTGATTGGCTGTCCGTTTACATACATAAGTGTGTAAGGCCTGCCTGTTTCCGACTTCAGACCGGAGTCTTTGATTTCGATGCGACGGAACCCCACATGGAAGGGAATAATCTCAGTCACTTTGCCATCTTCTTTCAGCGTCATCAGTAGTTTGTAAAGGTTAGGCATCTCCGAAGTCCAAGTCAGTACATTGTTAAGTTGCTGGTTGAAGCATACCGTAGTCTGTTGTCCGGCAGTTATGTCGATTGTCTTTTCTTCTCCGGCTACCACATTACTCTGTTTGTCCAGCAACTCGTATGCAATGGTAAGGTTGACATCACTTTCCCGATGGTTACGCAAATCAGCCTCCAAAGCAAAGATTCCGTCTTTGTAGGTGTCATCCAAAGTGGATTTAATACGGAAGTCGCGTACAGCAGCCTTTGGTTGTGAGTATATGAACACGTCACGTTCAATGCCGCTAATGCGCCACATGTCTTGACATTCCAGATACGAGCCGGTGCTCCAGCGGAAGATTTTAAGTGTCAGTACATTTTCTCCAGGTTGTACGTATTGGTTTATGAGAAACTCAGCCGGGTTTTTGGAATCTTCACTGTAGCCAACCTCACGACCGTTTATATAAACATACACTCCAGACTTGGCTCCTGCAATGTGCAGGTAAATGTCACGGTCCATCCATTCGTCTGGAATCTCTATGTCGCGGCGGTAAACTCCTACAGGGTTATCTTCTGGCAACTGTGGTGGCTGCGGGTTGCGTGGTTTGAATTCATAGCCATGGTTGGTATAGATAGGGGTACCAAAACCTTGTATTTCCCAATTGCTCGGCACTGTTATGTCGTGCCAGCCAGAGGTATCTACATCAGCGTCTGTGATGTTGTCGGGTAGTTGTTTATAACTATCTACAAAATAAAATTTCCATGTACCGTTCAGCAGTTGGTAGTATGGACTGTTTTCATAATGGCCGCTCAGAGCATCTTCACGTTGGTCGTAGGTCATAAATGATGACCGTGGTAACTCTTTGTTTACGGCCACCACTTGTACATCCTGCCAGTAAGGCTTGCCATCGGCAGATTCCGTAGCTCGCACATTATTCCCCGTCCACAGCAGGATGGTAGAAAGCAGGATACCATTCAATAGATATTTTCTTTTCATAATAAAATTGTTATGTTGAAATTGAGAAATAAGCTATATATAAGGCAGTTATTATACTCATATAGTACAGACAGATACTATGTAACTGGTTTTAAAATCAAAGATACGGAAATAATTCATTACACAAAACTCTTTATCATTTTTTTAAGTATAGCAACAATATACTTTGTCTTCTTGTTGCGGGAGCTATCATTTCAAATATCATTTTTTTGCTGTACCTTTGTGGGGCAACATTAAACAGAATCGTATGAAAAAGTTTAGCATTACATTCCTCTTCTGCTGCTTATGCGCGTTGGCAGGCTTTGCCCAAAGTCAAGGTAAAAAAACGCTTCAACTCAAGGATGTCGTATCAGGGACATTCAGGGAAGATAATATATATGGTATAATACCTATCCCCGGAGACGGCGAACATTATTCACAGATGAATGCCGATGGGACGCAAATCATCAAATACTCTTTCAAGACAGGTAAACAGGTTGAAATCCTGTTTGATGTCGCTACTGCGAGAGAGTGTACATTCAAACATTTCGACAGTTACAGCTTTTCTCCAGACGGGAGCAAATTGCTTATTGCAACCCAGAGAACTCCTATTTACCGCCATTCATACACAGCCATACATTATTTATATAGTCTGAAACGTGACTTGCAAGGACGTATAAACAACGTTGTAGAATGTCTCTCTGACGGTGGACCGCAACAGGTTCCGGTTTTTTCTCCGGATGGTAACATGGTGGCTTTCGTGCGGGAGAACAATATTTTTCTGGTAAAACTGCTATATGGCAACAGTGAAAGCCAGGTGACAACAGACGGTAAGCGGAACAATGTGTTGAACGGCATACCGGACTGGGTATATGAAGAGGAGTTTTCCTTCAACCGCGCATTGGAGTTCAGTGCTGACAGCAAAATGTTGGCTTTCATCCGTTGGGATGAAAGTGAAGTACCCTCATATTCTTTTCCTATATATGCAGGTGAAGCTCCACAAATGGCAGGCAACATGAAATATCCGGATAACTACACTTACAAATATCCCAAAACAGGAGAAACTAACGCCAAAGTTTCAGTACACACTTTTGACATTAGAACAAAAGTGACTCGTAAAATAGATGTGCCAATGGAGGAAGACGGATATATACCTCGCATACGATTCACACAAGATCCAAACAAATTGGCCATAATGACACTTAACAGACATCAGAACCGTTTGGACATTTATATGGCAGACCCACGTAGCACCGTATGCAAACTGGCTGTACGTGAAGAAACTGATACATATATCAATGAGTCTGTATTCGACAATATACAATTCTATGCAGACCACTTCAGCCTCGTAAGTGAACGGAGCGGATACAGCCATTTATATTGGTACAACATAAACGGGACTTTGGCACAACAAGTCACCGAAGGCGATTATGAGGTGAAGAAATTCTTAGGTTATGATGTTTCAAGCGCTTCGTTTTATTACACAAGTAATGAAGAAAGCCTTTTGCGCCAGGCTGTGTACAAAATAGACCGCAAAGGGAAGAAAACAAAACTCTCTGCACAATCGGGATTCAATACGCCTATTTTTAGCACAGACATGAAGTACTTCATTAACCGGTATACAGATCTATCCACCCCTGTTGTTATAACACTGAATGACAATACAGGAAAGCAACTGGTTACTTTGGTTGATAACGCTGCATTAAAAAGTAAACTTGAACAATATGATATTCCTCAAAAAGAGTTCTTTACATTCCGAACAACAGATGGAAGCATACTGAATGGTTGGATGATGAAGCCGACTGACTTTTCTGAATCAAAAAAATATCCGGTGCTGATGTATCAATATAGTGGTCCGGGTTCGCAACAGGTTCTCGACCGTTTTGAAATCTCATGGGAAACATATATGGCCTCGCAGGGGTACATTGTAGTATGTGTGGACGGACGCGGTACGGGCGGCAGAGGAACGGCATTCGAAAAGTGCACCTACCTGAATCTTGGAGTAAAGGAGGCAGAAGATCAAGTGGAAACAGCTGTTTATATGGGCAGCCTGCCTTATGTGGACAAGGACCGGATAGGCATCTGGGGATGGAGCTATGGAGGCTATATGACACTGATGAGTATGAGCGAAGGCAGGCCTGTATTCAAAGCCGGAGTAGCAGTAGCTGCAGTGACTGACTGGGAGTATTATGATACAGTTTACGGAGAACGCTTCATGCGTACACCGCAGGAAAATGCAGATGGTTACAAAATGGCATCAGCTTTCACACGTGCCGCACAACTACATGGACATCTCTTACTGGTGCATGGCACGGCAGATGACAATGTGCACTATCAGAACTGCGCCGAATATGCCGAACGGCTTGTGCAACTGGGTAAACAGTTCGACATGCAAATCTATACCAACCGTAACCACGGAATTTACGGTGGGAATACGAGGATGCATTTATATACCAGATTAACAAACTTCTTCAACGAACATCTGAAATAATAACGCGGACATTTTTCTTTATGAAAGAGAACATGCGCAAGCCGGAATGGCTCAAAACTGATATCAGTGCCAACGAGCGGTATGGCAAAACAAAAAGTATAGTAGAAAACCATTGCCTCCACACTATATGCAGCAGCGGACGCTGTCCCAATCGTGGAGAATGCTGGGGGCGTGGAACTGCAACTTTCATGATAGGGGGAGACATCTGTACACGCAATTGCAAATTCTGCAATACGCGGACTGGTAAACCTTTGCCTCTTGACCCTGAAGAACCGGTTAACACGGCACGTTCGGTTGCATTAATGAGGCTTACGCATGCCGTGATTACCTCTGTTGACCGCGATGACCTACCTGACCTTGGCGCGTCACATTGGGTGCATACTATACTTGAAATAAGAAGACAGAATCCGGATACTACCATTGAAGTTCTGATACCCGACTTCCAAGGGCGTAGGGAACTGATTGCACAAATAATAGCTGCATGTCCGGATATTATCGGTCACAATATGGAGACCGTATCACGCTTAACTCCTTTGGTTCGCAACTCTGCGCGTTATGAAACGAGTCTTGCCGTATTGCGACAGATAGCAGAAAGCGGCATCATCTGCAAATCGGGAATCATGGTCGGACTTGGTGAAACGCAAGAAGAGGTGGAAGGACTGATGGATGACCTTATAAATGCCGGTTGCCGTATATTGACCATAGGACAATATCTGCAACCTACAAAGAGACATTATCCTGTAGCAGAGTATGTGACACCGGCTCAGTTTGCACTATACAAGGATATCGGCATGAAAAAAGGATTCACACAAGTAGAGAGCGCACCATTGGTGCGCTCATCTTATCACGCGGAGAAAGCCATGGCATACTTGCAGCGCTAAGCCGCACAAATTATCCGATGACCCATTTGCTGCCCGGCACAAACGAAATTATCTTCGCCGTGGCAAAACAACTGGCAAAAGTGGCAATTGCAATGCAGGGAATACCGGCAACAGTAGGCAAAGGACAGATTTCCTTGAATATCGTTACCCATACGCCAAGCCAGAATATATGCATCAGATAAACTCCATAGCTGAGTTTTGACATTTCTGTAATGAAATCCGGTGCTTTCAGTTTTTCAATACAAGTGAATATAAGGAATGTACCGGCCGTAAGAATCACGCAGTTTATGGAGCACATGTTCCAACCGAGTTCAATAACCGGTGTAGAGTGTAGCTGTCCCGGCACTGCCTGTACATAGAAAGAATATATAGTCCATGCTGCGCCAACCAGCACCATGGCAAGTCCGACAGTGAAACGTTTGTGACGGCTCCACGTAAGATGGACGCGTATATAATGTGCCAGAACCAAATATCCCAAATACCCGGAGAAATACCATAACACATGGAACTCATTCCAGAAACATTCTCCCCATATCTCTCCAAAGCAGCGGTGCAGATAGGGCATGCAGGTCGATATCAGGAACAGCAGAACAAAGAAGCGTTCTTCGCCGGCGGAAGCCTTGCGCAACCATGCAGATATCATAGGAATGAATAGATAGAGGCATATCAGAGGATACATGAACCACAGGTGTCCGGCCAGTGTAGGAAAGTTGAGCAATAACCTTGACAAATCTTTAACCGATGTACTGCCGTCTATCTGTCCCCACAGTACCGGGAGGGTGCTATACAGCAGCATGAAGACGATAAACGGCGGCAATATGCGCCTGAAACGCCGACGGTAAAATTGCCACATATTTTGGTATTCTCTCATAGGCACCAGCAAATAAGCCGAAACGATAATAAAGAGCGGCACCGACATACGTGAAAAACCATCGTAAAGAGAGACCCACAGCCGGTCGGCTTCAGTTGCCAGAAAAGATTGCGGCCCGGCTACCGAACCGGTAGCTCCATAGTAATTTTCACTCGCATGGACCAGCATGACGAGGAAACACGCAAATACGCGCAGATAGTCTAAAAAAACAATACGTTTCATGTTTGATGTGTGGTGTTTATATGGTTATTAGTTTACTTATCGCAATATTATGATATGCTCTTGCATGCAATTTATCTGTCTGCCGGAAACAATAACATCAGTGCCGGGATACCAGAAGCCGAATAGCTGTCTATCTCCTCCCCCACTTTCAAAGCTACGGCATAGTCACCGCCACATAATAAGCGGATGCGGTCCCTATTGTTCCAGCCACATTTTATGGTATGCCTCAAGAAGGGTAAGTACTGCGTTTGTCCGCAGTCGTATACCAGCATAGCCATGTATTGTGCAAAGATAGCTGTGTATATGCCTTGTTCTATGCCATTCTCGAACGGCAGCACACCGTCTTTCTCCGACATAGTGCCCACGGTATAGTCGGCGGCAAGGATGGCATTGTCCAGATAATGCTTTTCTCCGGTAGCCTTATACAGCAGGACCGAACTTCCTATAAAGGTAGCCTGATTGTAAACATGGGTTTTCCATGCCGGTTTGCCATTGCCATGGCGGCTGTCGGCAATACGGCCTGTGAGTGAATCAAACAAATTGCTTGTTCCCCAATCGTATATTTCTTTTGCCTTTTCCAGGTATTCCTCCCTGGTATGACGGACAGGTTTCCTGCCTTTGTCTGCTTCCCGATGGTCAGGTACGCAGTCATAAAGCGTCATTGCAGCCACGACAGTCGGGAAGTTGATACATGCCATCTTGCCGTCTCTCTCACTGTTGTTTGGCTTCGGATTCCGTATAGGCTGCCATTGCCAGAACATGCCTCCCCGTTTTTCATCATAAGAACCGGTATCGCCTACACGGTCGGAGCCGTACCACACGCGGCTGAAGGCCGCTTCGGATAAGTCCAGGTATTCATCGTCGCCAAACATCCGGTATGCACGGGCCAGTGTGATGGTCCACCATTGTATATCGTCGTAAATGAACCAGCCGGTGTTTTCGTTATTATTATGGAAGTCAAAACGTTCGTATTGCTCTTTATTGCCTTCGAATATCTTTCTGGAGAGTTTTTTATAGGTTTCGGCACGCTCCGTATCACCCAGTTCCTCTGCCAGGCGACAGGCATTCATTGCCATATCCAAGTACATAGGTTGGCACCAGATGGCAGCCGCTCCGTTAAAACGGTCTACGGCATGTTCGAACGAGGTGTTTGTCTTGTAAATGTATTTGGCGGAATCGAGCAGGTGGCTGTTGAAGCTGTCATACGCAGCCCAGACATCATTGTTCGTGTAACCGTATTCTTGTGCGGATACGTCTCCGCCCGCCGACATCAAAATGATGTGAAGCCCGCACAGTGGCAGTAAGTTTCTGTAGCCCATATTTTGTTTTTAGATTAGATTGGTTAATATCTTCTTTTATCGTCTCCCCCAGCAGGGTTTGTGCACTAAAAAAACACGTCTATGTCAATACATAATATAGACTTCCCCGATACATAATATAGAGTTCCCCAATATAGAATATAGACCTACTTAACATTTAATGCAGTAAATCAGCGGGTAGCACGCGGGAAAGCGCTTATGCGCAGGCGGGCTGCCCCCATGGGTATGAGCGTGATTGGCTCTGCCTCTCCAAGGCGGGCATTTTCAGGCGGCAAGACGCTGCACATCCCGGTCTCGTCAAGTTGCCATTCAGGTACGCGGCGGCCTATGGCCTTGACCTCCAGCGGAACACTGTCCGCCGTAAACGGGAAATTGTCTTCCGGCCAATCTTTCCATACTATCTCCAGCCCCTCTAGAGGATTCTCCTCCGGCAATACTATGGCATAGTTCCAGGGAGAACCGGGGTACAACTCGGTTGTGGGCCATGCAGATGCGTCGGCCTCTTCCTGCCAGCGCGAGTCTCCTATTGCCGTCTCACGGCTGTCCCTCGTCACGGTGCGTTCTTCTATTTTCAGCGAAAGGCCAAGCGGGCCATAGCTGATGCCGGCGCTGTTGCGGTTGACCTGCCATGTCTGCATGCGCAATGTCATCGGCAGCTTGAGGGAGACTTCATCGCCGTCGCTCCATGTGCGTTCTATGCGTACATATTGCCCGGGCTGAGGAGTTGTCTTTACACGCTTGCCATTGATGCTGACGTAAGCGTCTTCGCTCCACGCAGGGATGCGCAGATATAAAGGGAACGATACATCGTCTGAAACGGACAACCTGAAACGGACTTCCTCTTCGAATGGATACCGGGTATCTTGCTCCAATATCACTTCCGTGCCGTCTGCCACACGTGCCTTGGTCGTGCTTGCAGCATATAACACAGCCGCCAGTCCGCCATCTGCAGTAGCCATGACAAGATGCTCCGCATAGTATGGCCAGCCCTGGGCATGGTTGTGTTGGCAGCAACGGCTGCTGAAAGGGTTCATGGAAAGGAAAGGCCCCGAATTGTCAATACTCGGATGGTGGTTCCTGGAATCGCTCACCACATGGTTTGGAGCCGTTATGTAGCGCAACGCACGGAAATCAGGCATCACGGCAGCCGGATATGTATTGAAAGCCACTTCTTCACAATGGTCTGCCCAGAAAATATCCCCCGTTATACCGAGCATTATTTCATCAGAAGCCATCTGCTCCACCATCCCGCAGGTCTCTACCCCCTGCCTCGGGTCTATATATCCCAGACGTGCGTTTTCATCGGCGCCGAACATCCCGCCCGGTACTTGCCCGAACGTGCGGCGAATCAGTTCGTGCACATTGTATGATGCCCGCAAATGGATTGAGTCAGCCGTAAGCAGATAATAAGTGGCAGGCTCGCGTAATCCCTGTGCTATGTTCACATTATGCCAGTTGGGCAATGAGGTTGGCTGCATCCAGTCGGCCGTATTGCGGTGCAACTTTTCTATCAGTTCTATCAGTCTGGCATCCCCGGTGCGGTTGTACAGCCATATTACACTCCACATATTATCCCCGCCACGGCTGTTCTCCCAATAGTCTTTCAGAAAATCTTCATCGGCCACGGTCAGCTGCCAATGAAAGTAATTCGTCATCAAATCTATGACCCGTTCATCTCCCGTGTATTCATAATAAGACTGAAGGCACCACAGCATTATCATTTGCGCCCACAGCTCGCGTTTGCCGTTGCGCATGTTCACCGGGCCGAAATATCCGTCGGGCTGCCTGCTACGGAAAACTCCTTCAATCCATACTTTCGCCTCGTCTATCATTTTCTCATCTCCGAGAATATAGGCAAGGTCGCCATATCCTTTCAGCCAATAAGGCACTTCCTCCCATCCGTGGTCTCCGCCATCAGTCAGCCAGGCATTATTGTCCTTATCCAGCCAGGCACTTATCTCTCCCAAATGTCCCGTCAACCCGTCACGTTGCAACTCCAGATATTTGCGCAGCCAGCCATGCGGTTCAATGCTGCCCACAGGCAATTTCAGCAAAGGGCAAGCCTGCAAAGGCTCGCGTCCCATAGGATAGAGTCCGGTATGGATATCCGATGTAGGTCGTGTGCAGATTGTTATACTCTGTTCTTGTGCCTGAGTCTCCACGCAGAAAGCCATCGTGAGCAACGTGATGATTAATGATTTTTTCCCCATAATGTTTACTTAAATATGTTTCTATAGCAGGCAAAGATGACAAAAAAAAACAAACCTTGATTGCAATTATCAATCAATTAATGGCAATTATCAACCAAAAGCATTCCGGATAAACGGGTATGAGAAAAAATTACTATTATCCGGTATAGGATTATTCGCAAAAATAACGTTTATTTGTAACCGACAAATAATTATATGAAGACCATGAAAGCAGAGTTTTCAATGTTTGTATTGGCGGCTGGCTTATGTATAGCATGCTTTTCTGGGGAGAATAAACAAGAGTCTGCTTCAAAGTTCGACAGTATTTATTATTTTCAGAATCCAATACTTGACTATGGTGCCAATCCATACACAGTATGGCATGACGGTTACTATTACTATACACAAGGCGGTGAAGATTATATCGAATTATGGAAAACCAGGGACCTGACCAAACTCCGCGAAGCAGAATGCAAGACAGTTTACCGGCCAGACAACATTAGTGCACGTTTCCACATGTGGGCACCGGAACTGCATCGCATAGACGGCAAATGGTATATTTATTATACTGCCGATGACGGTTATACCGACCATCACCAGCTATATGTAGCCGAAAACAGCAATGAAGATCCGATGGAAGGTTCGTTCTCCTATCTCTCCCACTTGTCTACCGACCCTGATAACAATTGGGCTATCCATCCCACTACTTTCAGTGTGCATGGCAAACAATATTTATTGTGGTCCGGTTGGGAATCACAACGCATATACAGCGAAACGCAATGCATATACATAGCCCCTATGAGCAATCCATATACTATAAGCGGGAAACGCGTTCTTATCAGTAAACCGCAATATGCATGGGAGCGCCAGTGGATTTCTCCGGACGGCAATCGCTCGGCCTATCCAATCTACGTGAATGAAAATCCCCAAGTATTTGTCACTCCGACTAAAATAATAATATTCTACGGGGCAAGCGGTTCGTGGACTCCATATTACTGCACAGGCAAAATAGAAGCTGATATAAACAGTGATTTGCTGAATCCTGAATCGTGGCATAAATATCCGGAGCCGGTGTTCATGCAAAATGCAGAGACGCAAGTCTACGGCCCCGGAGTGTCGTGCATCTTACCCGGCAGACAAGAAAATGAATGGTGGATGTTATACCATGCCCGCAGCGTATATAATGACCAGCCCGGCTCTGTAGATTCACGTTCCCCACGCCTGCAACCCATCAGCCTTGATGCAAACAATGAGCCTGTACTGGGAATTCCGTACAGACTGGATACTTTGTTGAGAATACCTTAAACACAAAACAGAAAAGACATTTTCATCCACCAAATACCATATATGCGTAACGCTACCTTTATATCAATTATACTTATAACACTGGCCGCCTTATTCTATGTGGAAAATGTCACGGCAATACCTTTCAGAACAATCCGTATGAAAGACGGTCTCAGCCATGACTATATACAATGCCTCTTGCAAGACAGATATGGATTTATCTGGATTGGCACATCCAACGGACTAAACTGTTATTACGGGCACAACAACAAGATATTCCGCAATAATGTTGACAATAATATAATATTGCCCAATAACCGGGTTACGGCTTTATATGATGCATCACCTGACACATTACTGATTGGCACAAATCTTGGTATTTGCATATACGAACGCTCTAAAGGTACTATATCCCCATTCAGTATCAAGAGCAAATATGGAGTGACCATTAGCAGCGAAGTGAGCAGTATTATTTCCGGAAAGGACAATAATATCTGGATAGCTACGTTTGGACAAGGATTGTTCCGGTATGACGGACGGCAAGAGATAGAACAGTTTATATCGGAAAGTTCTTTTTTTACGGCTCTGGCCACCGATACAGACGGGAATCTATATGCTGCCTCGCTAACCAACGAACTATTGATATACGATTCTAACGGACAAGTTTTAAGAAATATTCCACTGTCTGATGCCCCATACTGTTTGTTCCATCATCAAAAGGTATTATATGTGGGAATGAGAGGGGGGCTGATAAATTGTATCGGGCAGGATGGAGAAAAAATCACATACTCAGTCCCAGGGCCACAGCCCAATATTGTCAGGTATATGCTGACAGAGCAGAATGGAAATCTAATTGTAGGAACAGATACCGGGTTATATCACCTGCAGCTGGGGAATGAACAGGGAAAAACTGTCAGTAGAAATCCAGAAATGCATAAGTTGAGCAACACATTGGTCACTGCTTTGCTTAAGGACAATGAAGGAGGTATCTGGTGCGGAACGCTTGGGGAGGGTGTCAATTATATGGGCAGGTTGGCAATGTCATTCAATTATTATTATCTGCAAGAATCACCGGAAGAACATGACTGGAATGAGCAAAAAGCCTATGTCCTATGTGAAATGGATGACGGTATGCTTTATATTGGTACAAACAGGGGACTCTTCATGCAACAGCCGAATTCCGGAAAGATTCAAAAATATACGGGCATAAAACCATACGCCATACGTGTATTATTGGCAGACGGCCATTACCTGTGGATAGGAACGTATGGCAACGGATTGATACGCTTGAACACCCGCACGAAAGAGATAAAAACATATATACAACACGAAGGGGAAACCGGAACTCTGTTGAGTAACAATATATTTGAATTGTGGAAAGGATATAACGGGAAATTGTATATAGGTACGGATAATGGATTGTGCAATCTGAACGTAGAAACAGGCTCCTTCGAACAGGAAACTGCCGTAGGAGCTATGATTACCGTGGAAAAAATATGCGAAGATAACAGTCACCAGCTTTGGATAGCTACTTCGCAAAACGGGATATATCGTTACAACCCTGAGAACAGACATTGGAAACACTATGGATATGAGGAGGATACATTTTCAAACAATATAAATACATTGAAAATAGACAGCAAAGGCAGATTGCTGGTAGGTACCAATGGTGATGGAATGGGAATATACGATGCACAAAAAGATATATTCGTACACAAGGAAAGTTATGGAAACGGAATTGCAGCCCGGGTGATACATGCTATTGAAGAGGATGCAGATGGCAACCTGTGGATAGTAAACGAACAAGGACTCATACAATATTCTGCAGGCGGAGACACAATACTGTGTATACTCACTCCTGACAATGGTTTGCCAATAAGTGAATTAGGGAAACATGCTGCATTGAGACTGCACAAAGGAGATTTAGCTTTCGGAGGTAAAAACGGGATAATGACATTTGACCCACGTACATTGGAGTCTACCCGCTCCACTCTGCATGTACGCATTACAGGAATGACTTTCCTGTACGAACATCCCGATGAGGATAAAAGACTGAATTACAGGTATACTACGCTGCTACCCTCAAAAATAGAATTGCCATATGATCATAACAGTTTCAACCTCGAGTTTGCCGCCATGAGTTATGAGACGCCAAACAGTAACATATACCGATACAAGCTGGATAAGAATGACAAAGAATGGACACAGGCCACTACGTCCAATACGGCATCATTCACAAACCTTGCACCCGGCACTTACCATTTCTGTGTACAAGGGTCAAACGGAAACGGCAAATGGAGCGAACAACCTGCCAGCATAGCCATCACCATAAATCCGCCATGGTGGATGGGGACGGCGGCGAAAATCGTATATTCCATTATGCTCGCAGCCATCATATCTTACATTGCATTTGTATGGAATTCGTACGTCAGGCGCAAATATCGCAGACGCATGAGGATAAACGAAGCCAGACGGCAAGAAGAAACATATCGGCAGAAAATAAACTTCTTTGTCAATTTCGTACACGAGATACGTACGCCGCTCAGCCTTATACGCTTGCCTTTGGAACAGATTATTGAATCCGGCGGACAAAAAGAAGAGAACGCGCGTCTGTTGTCTGTAGTAGATACCAATGTCAACTACCTGCTCAATATCAGCAACCAGTTCCTCGACCTGCAGAGGTTTGAAAATGGTGGGAACATGTCATTGAATATTGTAGAATGCAATGCCAACGAGCTGACAACAGAATTAAAAGCGCAGTTCAGTGAGACTGCAAGACTGAAGAATATTGATTTTATAACAACGCTGCCCAAACGCATAATAACGGCACGTATAGATCGGGATAAAATCTACAATATACTGGTAAACCTTGCAGGCAATGCTTTGAAGTACGCCAACACATACATAGAAATAACGTTGGAAGAAGACGAAAAACAGATACTGCAATGGATTGTGGATGATGACGGCCCGGGGATACCACCCGAAGAACGCAATAAGATATTTGAAACATTCTATCGTATAGAAGGTAGGAAAACAGATGCAATCGGGACAGGGATTGGTCTGCCATACGCACATTCTCTGGCGATGCAGCATGGCGGAAACATAACAGTAGGTGAAAGTCCGCAAGGAGGAGCACGATTTATCCTGTCGCTGCCAAACACACAAGAGAACGTGGCAAATGATGCCGGAGATGAACTGCGCCCGTATGATGACGCACAGTCGGGAACACAGAGACGGGTCTTCACTATACTGCTGGCTGAAGACAATGCAGACCTGCTGAAACTGACGGCTGCATCCTTGTCCAAATGGTTCATCGTCAAGAAGGCCACCGATGGGCAGAAGGCGTTCGGACTGCTGCAAGAAAAGGATTGCAATATCGATGTGGTGGTGAGTGACATCATGATGCCCGGAATGGACGGAATAGAGCTGTGCAGCAGAGTGAAACAGGACATCAACACTTCGCACATACCATTCATATTGTTGACTGCAAAAACTACTCTCGACTCAAAGGTTGAAGGACTGGCTTGCGGAGCCGACGCATATCTGGAGAAACCTTTTTCGATAAGGCAACTCAAAGCCCAGATAGACAATCTGCTCCGTCTTCGCCAGGCTTTCCACCAGAGACTTGTACAAAATGGAGGAGACATGTCCGACATAGAGCAGGATGAAAGCGGGCTGTCGGAGCGCGACCGTGAATTTCTCGCAAAGGTGAAAAGGCTGTTTGAGGAGAATATGTCGTCCGAAACATACTCTATAAAAGATACAGCAGACACCATAGGGATGAGCAACAGTAACTTCTACCGCAAAATAAAAGTACTGACAGGACTCACCCCAAACGACTACCTCAAACTGACGCGCCTTGAGAGGGCTGCTATGCTATTGCGTAAAGGGGAGCGTGTGTCGGAAGTGGCTCAGCAGATTGGATTCAGCTCAAACTCCTACCTGACGAAATGTTTCAAAGCCCAATTCGGCATGTTGCCAAAAGAATACAGGGAAAAATATACTGCCAACTCCATTACGCATTAATATCTGCACAAGCCTTAGGCGGCATATTCTATCTCACTACATGAATCCTTGCCGCCTCATGGCCGCCAGCATGGCCTCCGACATAACTTCTGCATCTTGCTTCGTATAACGGACGTCGGTAAAGACTTGTGCCAGATTTTGTTTGCCATTTTCAATCACAAACTGCTTATTCTCGGGAAGACTCTCTTTATAAGCATACAAACGCTTTATGTCTGCATCTGCATAGTCAGAGTAGACCTCAGCATGCAGTACGGCTTCCAGTGGAAGACGGTCGGTCTGCATGGGTTGTTCTGCCGGCCATCCCACGGTGACAGTAGTGATGGGAAATACCAGTTTAGGCAGATCCAACGCCTCAATAATCATTTGAGGGTTATATGTGGTAGTACCCAGATAGCATATTCCCAAGCCCTGGCTTTCAGCTGCTACGCAGAAAGTCTGTGCTACCAACAGGGCATCTATTGCGCCATTGACAAACCATTCGAAGTTGTCATAACCAGGCTTGGCATCACTCAGTTCACACCATCTGCTGAAACGGTGCAGGTCTATGCAGAAAGTCAATACAAGCGGTGCCTCCAGTACCATTGACTGATTGTAATGTGCAGGCGCCAGCTTCGCTTTACCCTCGGCCGTCCGTGTGGCTACGACACTATACAGCTGCATATTGCCTACCGTGGAAGCACGACAGGAAACTTCAAGCAGTTCGTTCAACATTTCGTCGGAAATATCCTTCTGAGTATATTTTCTTATTGTTCTTCTTTGTTTCAGGCTTTCCATATAATATAAGTATTGTTTGTTTCCGCAAACTTACGGAAAAATCTCCGTATTCTAATCATTTCATTGTATCGAAAAAACAAGCTTTGCATATTCAGTATGTAAACTGCAGGGGTGTAGACAAACATTATTCTTATGACATTTTTATGGACAGATCTCCCCTATATGTTGTAATTTAATAAAATATCATCTTAAAATGATAGTATAAAATTATCCGTTTTGGGAAACTTTCTTTTATTGATTGATTCTTAAATATAAGATACACAGAATAATATGGAATGTAAATAGAAAACTTGATATCCGAATAAAAAAATATCTTGGTTTATTTGTGATGTAGAAAAAACATCTATAACTTTGCCGTCAAAATAAATTTATCAATAGAAAATCGTGGAAAATAAGACTTACTCTTATGAAGAAGCCTTCAACGCATCATTGCAATACTTCAAAGGCGATGAACTGGCTGCCAGAGTTTGGGTTAACAAATACGCAGTTAAAGACTCATTCGGGAAGATATATGAAAAATCCCCCGAAGATATGCATTGGCGAATAGCCAACGAAGTGGCTCGTATTGAAGCCAGATACCCTAATGCTATCAGTGCGGAGGAACTTTTCGGCCTGATGGATCACTTTAAATATATTATCCCGCAAGGCAGCCCGATGACAGGAATAGGCAACAGCCAGCAGGTAGCATCCTTGTCCAACTGCTTTGTAATAGGCGTAGACGGGGAGGCTGATTCATACGGTGCCATATTCAAGATAGACGAGGAACAGGTACAGCTTATGAAACGGCGCGGTGGTGTAGGCCATGACCTCTCACACATCCGCCCGAAAGGTTCTCCTGTAAAAAACTCCGCATTGACATCCACCGGTCTTGTTCCTTTTATGGAACGTTATTCCAACTCTACACGTGAGGTGGCACAGGATGGACGTCGTGGGGCTTTGATGCTCACAGTATCTATTAAACACCCCGATTCTGAAGCATTCATCGATGCCAAAATGGTGGAAGGGAAGGTTACAGGTGCCAATGTATCTGTAAAATTGGACGATGCTTTTATGCAGGCTGCCATCGACAACAAGCCGTACATCCAACAGTATCCTATCGATGCGGAAAAACCGGCATATGAGAAAGAAATCAATGCTGCCACCCTGTGGAAAAAGATTGTACATAATGCATGGAAGTCTGCTGAACCGGGAGTACTTTTCTGGGATACTATCTTGAGAGAATCCGTACCGGACTGTTATGCAGATTTAGGCTATCGCACAGTTGCTACCAACCCTTGCGGAGAAATACCTTTGTGCCCGTACGACTCATGCCGGCTTCTTGCTATTAACCTGTATTCGTATGTGGTGAACCCATTCAAGGAGGATGCATATTTCGATTTCGACCTGTTCAAAAAGCATGTGGCATTGGCACAACGCATCATGGACGATATTATCGATTTGGAACTAGAGAAGATTGAACGCATTCTTGAGAAAATAGATTCTGATCCTGAGGATGAAGAAGTGAAACACACGGAGCGCGTATTATGGCAAAAGATTTACAGAAAAAGCGGACAGGGACGCCGCACCGGCGTGGGCATTACAGCTGAAGGTGACATGCTGGCAGCATTGGGATTGCGCTACGGGACGGAAGAAGCCACAGATTTCTCAGAGAAAGTACACAGTACAATCGCAATAGCAGCATACCGTTCATCAGTAGATATGGCTAAAGAACGTGGGGCTTTTGAAATATATGACTCTGAACGCGAAAAAGACAATCCATTCATCAATCGCTTGCGTGAAGCTGATCCGAAGTTATATGAGGACATGAAACAATACGGCAGACGTAACATCGCTTGTCTCACTATAGCTCCTACCGGCACAACAAGTCTTATGACACAAACGACCTCCGGAATAGAGCCCGTATTCCTGCCTGTATACAAACGTCGACGCAAGGTTAATCCCAATGATACCAACGTACATATAGATTTTGTAGACGAAACCGGAGACGCTTTTGAAGAATATACCGTGTTCCACCCGAAGTTTGTCACATGGATGGAAACGAAAGGTTACGACTCTACCAAGCGTTATACTCAAGAGGAAATAGATACAATGGTAAGGCAATCGCCTTATTATAAAGCGACTTCCAATGATGTAGACTGGTTGATGAAAGTCAAAATGCAGGGACGTATCCAGAAGTGGGTGGATCATTCCATAAGTGTGACCATAAACTTGCCTTCTGACGTAAATGAGGATTTGGTGAATCGCCTGTATATTGAAGCATGGAAATCCGGATGCAAAGGTTGCACCGTATATAGGGAGGGTTCACGCTCCGGCGTGCTCATATCTGCTCAAAAAGACAAAAAAGAAGAGCTGCCGCCATGCAAACCGCCTACGGTGGTAGAAACCCGCCCTAAAGTACTTGAAGCTGATGTGGTACGTTTCCAAAACAACAAAGAAAGATGGGTGGCGTTCGTCGGACTGTTAGATAAGTCTCCTTACGAAATATTCACAGGAGTATTGGATGATGATGAAGGCATAGTGCTGCCAAAGAGTGTAACATCTGGATTCATCATTAAAAATGTGGATGAAAACGGGCGGAAACATTATGACTTCCAATTTGAGAATAAACGCGGTTACAAGGTGACAATAGAAGGGCTTTCGGAGAAATTCAATAAGGAATACTGGAATTACGCCAAGCTCATTTCCGGCGTGTTGCGTTACCGCATGCCCATAGAACAGGTCATAAAGCTGGTAAGTTCCCTGCAGTTAGACAGCGAGAGTATAAATACATGGAAGAACGGCGTGGAACGAGCTTTAAAGAAGTATGTGCAGGACGGCACTGAAGCCAAAGGCACGAGATGTCCTAATTGCGGCAATGAAACATTATTGTATCAGGAAGGATGCCTGATATGTAAAACCTGCGGGGCATCACGGTGCGGATGATAATAATCTGAAATCCTATCCAGTGAGGCTGTCTCAAAATAAGATTTGAGATGGCCTCTTCTTTTTAATAAAAGTATCACAGGTAACACCAGACAGATTCTTGATACCCTTATGTACCCTGTGAGAAATTCATTAACTATTCTTTCCCAGTTCGGTAATTATTCTTCTGACGACCGGTTCCTTTTATTTATTTGTACAGATACATGCTTCCCCAACAATAATCTCATGAATTTTCTATAACTTTGCCTCGTTGTACACAACGGATATACTCAGTTTACAGACTGTTATATTCGGTGTAATTGAACTTGTACAATGCCTTGGTGTCTTTGAATATCAAAAACAAATCAAAATGACTGAAGAACTGAAACTGCTTTATAGCAAACATACAGGACAAGTACCAGAGCAGATAGAAGAATTGCCTTCATCAGGTTCAAACCGCCGCTATTTTAGGTTGAAGGGAGCTGTAACACTCATCGGAGTAAGCGGAGAGTCAGTAGAAGAAAACCGTGCATTCCTATATATGGCAGATCATTTTAGACAAAAAGGGTTGCCAATCCCCAAAGTCTTTACCCGCTCGGAGGATGGCTTGTATTACCTGCAGGAAGACCTTGGCAACACGCTCTTGTTTGATGCCGTTGAAAAAGGACGTAAGACCGGAGTCTTCGGTGAAGAAGAGAAGCAACTATTGCGTAAAACCATACGTACTTTGCCTGCCATACAATTTGCTGGAGCTGACGGCATGGACTTTTCATATTGCTACCCGCAGGCAGAGTTTAATAAGCGCTCCATCATGTGGGATCTGAACTACTTTAAATATTGTTTTTTGAAAGCCACAGGCTTAGACTTCCAGGAAGATCTGCTTGAAGATGACTTCCAAAAAATGTCAGATGTGTTGCTGAGAAGCAGTTCTGCCACATTCATGTACCGTGATTTCCAAAGTCGCAATGTCATGATACGCGATGGCGAACCGTGGTTCATCGATTTCCAGGGTGGGCGTAAAGGACCTGTATATTACGATGTCGCATCTTTCCTATGGCAGGCAAAGGCCAATTATCCCGACAGCCTGCGGATTGAACTGTTGCAAGAATACATAGAAGCTTTGTGCAAATACCAACCGATGGATGAGACCTATTTTTATGCCCAGTTGCGGCATTTCGTCCTGTTCAGGACTATGCAAGTACTCGGTGCGTATGGTTTTAGAGGGTATTTCGAAAAGAAACCGCATTTTATCCAAAGTGTGCCATTTGCCATAGAGAATCTCCGCAAACTTTTACAAGAACCTTATGCAGAATATCCTTATCTGAGCCGGACTCTGCAAAGGCTAACGGAGCTTAAACAGTTTACGGACGACTTGCAAAAAAGACGCCTGGTAGTAAAAGTTGTAAGCTTTGCATACAAGAAAGGCATTCCGGATGACCCTTCCGGTAATGGAGGAGGTTTTGTATTTGATTGCCGTGCCGTAAACAATCCGGGCAAATATGAGCGCTACAAACCTTTCACAGGACTTGACGAGCCTGTCATACGGTTTCTGGAAGAAGATGGCGAGATAACAACATTCCTCGAACATGCTTATGCATTGGTCGATGCTTCCGTAAAGAGGTATATGGAACGAGGGTTCACAAATCTTTCGGTATGCTTCGGTTGCACCGGAGGACAGCATCGTTCTGTATATTCCGCACAACACATGGCTGAACACCTCAATCGGAAATTCGGTGTACAAGTAAATTTATTGCACCGCGAACAGAATATTGAGCAAAACCTCAAAGCCCGCAATTGAAATGAAAGCTATGATATTCGCGGCAGGAATGGGAAGCAGGCTTCGCCCGCTGACTGACATGATGCCCAAAGCTCTTGTCCCGGTTGCAGGAATACCGATGTTAGAACGCGTTATTCTGCGCCTCAAAACTGCAGGATTTGAAGATATAACCATAAATGTACACTATCTTGGAATGCAGATAATGGATTTTTTGCAGGCCAAAGAAAACTTCGGAATTACAATACACATCAGTGATGAAAGCATGCGGCTGTTGGATACAGGAGGAGGAATCAAGAAAGCAAGAGCATTCCTGGACGGAAACGAACCTTTTCTGGTGCACAATGTGGACATACTGTGTGATATAGATCTGCTTGCATTTTACCATCACCACCTGAAAGCAAAAGCAGATGCCACGTTGCTGACCAATCACCGCGATACATCGCGATACATGCTGGTGGACGACAAAAAGCGCATACAAGGTTGGATAAACAAGGTGACAAAAGAAACATTGCCGAAAGGGCTTGTTTATCCTAACGACAAATATCATGAAGAAGCTTTCGGGGGCATACATGTGATGTCCCCTTCCATATTTCACTATATGGACGCATTACCTGTGAGCGACAAATTCTCCATAATTCCATTTTATACAAGCATTTGCCACGCTGCAAACATTCAGACATACAATATCGACAGTGATTGCTGGTTTGACATAGGCAAACCGGAAACGCTAAGAGAAGCAGAGACTTACTTGTCAAAGCGTATAAGCGTGTAATGCTATGCTAATCCCAAGTTGATAGCACCTTATTTGACAGTGTTGATTGACAATCACGCTTCGAGAAGCCCTATGATTTCTGTCACCGACTTATACCCGTGCCTTTCTAAATAATCATTTACGCCAGCAATAACTTTGACTGTGACTGTAGGATCAATAAAGTTTGCTGTACCTATCTCTACTGCAGAAGCTCCAGCCAATAAGAATTCCACAGCATCTTTCCAATTCATGATTCCGCCCAAACCTATTACCGGTATCTTCACCTTGTTTGCTACTTGCCATACCATGCGTAGGGCAATAGGTTTTACGGCAGCACCGGACAGTCCGCCCGTTATGGTAGATAATAGCGGCTTGCGGCTTTCTGCGTCAATGGCCATTCCCAGTAAAGTATTTATCAGAGATACGGCATCCGCGCCACCGTATTCTGCAGCAAGGGCTATTTCTGTGATATCCGTTACGTTTGGAGAAAGTTTCACAATAAGTGTCTTTCCATAAACGGAACGGACAGCTTTCACTACCTCTTCAGCTACTTTGGGATTAATACCGAAAGCCATTCCTCCTTGTTTCACGTTAGGACAAGAAATGTTCAGTTCAATTGCCGGAATATTTGTAAGCTCATTGATAATGGCTGCTGTTTCTACATAATCTTCAATTTGTGAGCCGGAAACATTTACAATGATATTGGTTTGTATATCTTTAATACGTGGATAAATATGCTCCACAAAATGATGTACTCCCTTATTCTGTAATCCCACGGCATTCAGCATGCCGGATGGGGTTTCTGTCATCCGTGGGTAAAGGTTGCCTTCACGCCGGTGCAACGTAATCCCTTTTGTAATGATGCCCCCAATCTGTGCCAAATCAATGAAGTCCGCAAATTCTTCACCGTACCCGAATGTTCCCGATGCAGTCATTACAGGATTGCTCATTTCAAGTTTTCCGATGTTTACGCTTAAATCTGCCATAACAGTTTATTTATATTAAAAACAGGACCGTCTTTGCATACACACATATGTCCATCCACAGTATTTTCTACACAGCAGAGGCAGGCACCTATACCACATGCCATCATGTTTTCCAAAGATACTTCACAACTTATAGACTTCTCTTTGGCATATTTTGCCAAGGCCATCATCATGGGTTTAGGACCGCATGCGTAAATTTGTTCAATATCAATATTATTGAGTACAGAATGTTGTGTTATATATCCTTTTTCACCAAAACTTCCGTCTTCAGTTGTGGCATATACTTCCCCGTAAGCTGACAACTGCTCTATTTGCAACAAGTATGCACGGCTTCTGGCTCCCAATAAAAATATCGGCACATTGCCATTTTTGACCAACTGTTCACCTAAATACAGTAATGGAGCCACACCTGCACCGCCTCCAGCCAATAACAGTTTGCCTTTTCTGTTTTGTGGGATAGTAAATCCTTTTCCCAGAGGCAGTATAGCATTGATAATATCTCCTACGTCGGCTTTCCCCAAGTGCCGTGTTCCATTTCCCACGAGTTGGATTAAAAACCAAATCTCATTTTTGTTATAATCTACGTAATTGATTGAAATAGGGCGGCGCAGAAAAGTTGTGGGTGAATTATCTACTCTTATTTCTGCAAACTGTCCCGGATGTATATCCGGAAGTTTATCCGATGCAGCCATTTTCAGTAAAACATAATTCTCGCCTAATCGTATATTTTCAGTCACAATTAAGTCTAATATGCACTTCTTCATCTCAATATAAATTTACAGCACAAAGATACAAGAAAATTGATTAGACAGAATTTTTGTTATTCCTTATTTTCCGGTCTGAAGATTTCATACGTGTTGTCATCAAAGAAAATCCTAATTTCAACAATCTTCCTAACAGGTCTCTTCTCATATATAACTTCTTTATTTACAGCACCACCGGGCTTGTCATGCAGATTTTCCTTTTTGATTTCTCTACGGTTTCCAATTTCATTACGGATATTGGCATGCTGAGTTTCAGCATGTCTGGAAAACAACGGATATTCCAAATTATTATTTGAGAGATTATCAGGAAGATTGCTCATATTACCAGTACCGGTAAGCAGCCATTCCAAATTAATGTCAGAATACCGTTTATGTAATTTCAATATAACTTCCATACTTGGATATTTATTACGGGAACCTAATATATGTGATATTGTAGCCTGTGCCACTCCTATACTTTCAGCAAAAGCGACAGCGGTCAGTTTTTCTCGCTCCATAATCATTTTGAACCTGTCTTTTATATCACTCATATTTGATCTGTTTTTAAATAACTGTATTGTTCACAAAGATATTAATTATTTGATTATATTCCAAATGTAATCAAATGTGATTAAATTACATTGGTTATAGAATATTTCTTCTGTAATATGGAGATGTACTATACAACTATAATATAACCTATAAATAACTTTATCGAAAGAGTATATTCTACTTATTATCAGTATATTATTCATGTAATTTATGTCAAATTACAACTAAAAGGATTAAGAAATGGCTTCATATTACTAGTGAATACCTTAATCATTACTTTAGAAGCATATTGTATTATATTGATTACGTGCATATTAATCACTAATGCGTAGATGTTAATATTAAAATAAGATGCATATATTACATTTCTTATACTGCTTATATTAGTGTATTATAGTATATTGGCGTAGTATTACTTTTGGAAATTGATATTACATTCCCAATTCTAAATATTACTTTTGTATTGATTTGTTCAGAATTGGAAAACCTTCTGGTCTATATTGATTTGAGCGGGTAACGATATTTAATGATATTGCTATAATAAAA